>JAUIBR010000007.1 GCA_030427705.1 bacterium
ATGACCTCGGAAGGCTTGACCTACGGAAACATGGCGTTCCGAGGTCACTGGGGTGAATCTTCGTTTCGAACGATGCCAGCCGACCTTCTTATGGACATGGCCTACATCGAAGGCCGTCGAACAGCCAACTCCAACGGAATTATCGGTGGCTCGCAGCTAGCGCGAAATCTAGTTGATGAACGCGTGGGTAACTTCAATAACTCCGGTGGAGGCGCACTTGGTGTGCTCAACGCCATGATTTCCGGCTCAGGTCTTCGTCCCGCGATGGCCGCCGGTATGCGGTATGGCGCGGTTGGTTGGAAGTCGAGTGATAGTATTACCGTGGCTGGTCGTTCGATTGGAACATCAGCTCACTTCAACTGCCTTGTGCCGCCATTCCCGCTTAAAGGTGCGGAAGCAGCAGCATTGCCGACGGCATTGACGCGACTGACGATGGAAAGCACCCGGCAGTACAAAGAGATTTTGGGAATCAAGTGGAGCCAACCCTATCCTGGCGGAAGTCAGTCGGTTCCAGATCTCCCCGATGGCCCTCTCAACAGCAATTTCTATCCCCCAAGGTAAAACCGATGACGTTTGATAAAGTTAAGCACGTCGCGTGGATGGGGATTAAGCTCGCGGTCACAGGAGCGACCATTGCGGCCCTCGCGTTTGCATTTGGCGTATTCGACCCCGACCTTCAAGTCCAAGAGTCAGAAGCGGATATCTTTGTATTGGATATCGCGGACCCGACTCCCCGCACCAAATTCGTCGAAGCACTCGATGTCCTGGGCCACAGCAAGCCCCGGCCGTTCGATCTCAATGGGAACACCGTCTTCTTCTCAAGTAAGCAGACCGAAGATCCGCCGCTCATGGTGATGGAAGACTACCAGCGGACATTCCGGGACCAGGGTCTGAACAAGGATGTCTATCTCGACATCAATGAAGAGAACCAAGACGACATCATGCTCGCCGGGATGACCGGAGGAATGGTGCCGATGATGGTGACCGACGAGTACATCATGTTGGGTGGTATGGAGACGGCTTCGGAAGTCCGAAGCACTGACGACCTGATGAAGCTCGATAAGACTCACGACAAGACTAAGCCGTACGAGATTTTCAAGTCCTACAAGTCGGTTGAGATTTTCAAAACACCTCACAACACGCTTGTTTCGGCGAGTTGGAGTGACGAGAGCTTCAACTACGACAAGATGTTCATCGACAGCGAGTCGGAGGACCGAAACGTGAATCGTGAAGTTCCTGCATGTCCAGGATGCGTGCGCGTCACAGCCTTCGAAGACCTGTCGGAAAACACCTACCGAAAGGACGTCTACGTTGGGAAGCGTTCCCCAACCGACATGGCTCGATTCTACGACCAGTCGATGCGAAATCGCGGCTGGGAGCCAACGGAAGCGACGCGCGCGTTTGACACGATCAAACAGTACGCGGACTTTCAGGGCGACGACGCGATCCTTCGCCAATACGCACGCGGTCATGAGTTCCTCACCATCATGACTCACCCCGATTCGATTCAGGACCACAGCGTCGTCCACGCGGTTAAGACCAACTAATTCCGCGGGGTTGGGGACGAACTCAACTATCTGTTGAAACTCTTCGCGATTCGTCCCACAATCAATTCAACGATTTCCCCAATTTGGAGTTCTGACGATGCGATGGTTCGCTCTGTGTGCCTTTCTGATGTTTGCGATTGGTTGTTCCGATAATGAAGCCAACCTGGTGACAAACAACGGAAACAACGGAAACAACGGGAACAACGAGAACAACGCCAATAACGGTAACAACACCAATAATGGCAACAACTCGAACAACTCGAATAACGGCAACAACTCGAATAACGGGAACAACGTAAACAATATCAATAACTTCACGGACACGTACGACGTGGATCCGGGAACCGACAGCACTGATTACACAGGTACGGTGCCGTCGAATGGCAGCGCGGACGCAATCGAGACGGCTGTCTACGATATCGTCGTCGCCTATTGTGAGAAGCTCTTCGACTGTCGGGATGACGCAGACGCACTGCGTGCCATCCGAGGGGCTCGCTTGGCGACCGTTGGTGACTGTGTTCAAGAGCACCTGGACCGTGATGCACCGGCCAACTACAAGCTGGCCGTTGACGAAGGTCGCGCCCAGTTCTTCGACGTCGAAGCTGGATTCTGCCCAATGGCATTCGCGAATACCTCTTGCGACATCATCGCGAGGTCGATCTTTGCACCGCGCTCGCAGGTTCAGACCTGTGCAGACGCCATCGTGGGACTTACCGCCGAAGGCGAAGCCTGCGGTTCCAACGCCGACTGCAATATCGGAAATTTCTGTAATCGATACTTTGTCGACGAGTGTGTCGGCACGTGTAGCTCAAACGACCCTGCATCTTTGTTCTGCGGAGAGGACGGCAGCTGCACACCACAGCAGTTCTGTGAGCCAAACTCCATGACATGCATGGACCTGGTTGCGGCAGGCGGAACATGCGCTGATTCGACGCAGTGTGCTACCGGCAACTTCTGTCGTGCGGGCACTTGTACGGCCATGAAGCTCCTCTATCAGGAGGGCGAGGTCTGCACATTTGAAGGTCAGTTGTGTGCCCCTGGTTTGTTCTGCGGCGTGAACGATGCTGGAACCGACTTGGAATGCCAGCCATACCGAACAAACGGCGAATCCTGTGGGCTCGACGCAGAGTGCGATCGCGAGCACTGGTGCGACCTTGACGACTCTACGTGTAAGCCACGTGTAGCGTCAGGAGCATGCTTCACAAATGATGAATGCCTGTCGTTCAACTGTGCGATGTCGGATTGCATCCCAACAGCGAACGCTTGCACGGTGCCGGCCGGCACCATGATGTGATGCGTTAGAGCGAGCGTTTAGTCACGCTAACTCCAACGCCATTGATAACGCGGTCGCCTTGGCCGCTTGAGTCCACGCGGACCAGCAGATACTCGTTGGCCGATCGTAGGGATGAATCAGCAGCGCTGGTAATCATCACCTCGGTCGGCCCAAACATTTCTTGGTCGGAGCCATTGATGCGTCCGGCGAATAAGTAGTTCACATCGAACTGGTTTAGGAGCGACATCGTCTGCGCACCCTCAATTCGGTTTCTGAACCCAAAGTCGCGAACGCCGTTGGGGTCCAATGGCGCAGTGTGTGTGAATGCGAAGAAGGGGCCTTGGTTTGCTCGGCTTGCTTGGCGCAACACGTTTTCAAGCCGCGTTAGACCGTTCTGACCGAGGTCTCGCGTGGCCGAAAAGAAAGAGGCAAAACGCGCAGGTCCCAGCGAAAACGAGTATTCATGCGGCCCAAGGCGTCGAACAACGTACGCACCATCTTCGACCGCCACGCTACGTTCTCCAGCGACGAAAACCACGGGGAGATCGTAGTTGCGAATGACTCGGTCGAGCGCATCAACGCTCACTGTTTCGGTCGTCTCGACGTTTTCTCCAAGAATGGTGACGAAGTCGACATCTTGAGTCGCGATATCGTCGAAGACTGTGGAGAGCTTCTCAACGGATTCGGTCGAACCCACGACCGCAAACGTGATGACGTCAAATGAACCTGCAGGGGGCGTGAGGCTGTAATCCACGGTGGTGCACGGCATGGGTGTCACCTCCAGGTTGATTGCGGTGCTGTCCAATGGGTCGATAGACCACTGAGGCACCGCGCAAATCTGTTCGTACTCAGCCGAGGTGGCGCAGGCTTGATTCACGCAATCGAGGCCATTGGGGCAATCTGACGCATCCACACAAGGGTCACCGATGGACTCCTGCGATTCTCGGCAGGGAAGCAACGGGGCCGACTCGGTGGGACACCCGCTGATTTCTCCGGAGTTGGGGAATTGCGCACTGATGACCTGGAGTTGGGACTCTGGATGAACGTTGAACACCTGAATATCTGCGGTTCCCGTCGCGTCAGGACCTCCAGTGACACGAAGCGTGGCCGATGGTGCCGACGACCGTGCAATTGCTCTGTTATCCCGGGATAGCCGCCATGTTCCTGAAAATACCGTCAACCGCGTGTCCCCATCGATTTCAGTGCGACTCGTCTGCCGTTGCAGCAACGTGCTCTCCGATGACGGAGAGCCGCACGCTGCAAGCATCAAAATCGATGCGCAAAATTGGGGCAAGAAATGCGAGGGCCGATTCACGTGTGTTATAACCATCATGGCGCAGTGTGCGCGGTCTCGACGTAGGTGTGTGAAGCATGTTGATGCAAGACATCGAAGTCAAGGTCTACCGGAGTGCAGTAAAAATACCGGTGATCTTCTTCGTTCCAGCGGCAATCTTAGTGTCGCTGTATGCCTTGCTGTACCTGGGGGTCAACTCCAATCGTTTCCTCGACGAGGTCCAAACTCAAGTCAATCAGGCTCTGCCCGGCAGTCTTTCCGTCACAGAGATTCAGGTCGAACCGACGATGATTGGCTTCCATATCTACGAGGCCAGCCTCTTCAGTCCAGACGGTGCGGAAGTCATTCGTGCCGACGAAGCGCATGCCACGCTCAATCCGCTGGTGCTATTGGCTCAGCGTATCGAGGTCCGAGATATCTTGGTCCGGCGAGGCGGTGTGCGGATGAGTCTACCCGAGAAGGAAGACGCTCGTGTGGACCTACTGACAATCTTCTTTGAAAAAGACGACGAAGAAGAGAAACCCGAAGAGCCGAGCCTGCTGGCGGGCATCACGCTGCGCGACATCAAATGCGAAGACTGTTTTTACTCGTTTGACCTCGATTTCATGCGCGTCGATGTGCCGAACGTCGACATCCCCGATGGTCGCGTCGATATCAGCGAAAACCTGGTCATGCATGTCGAGAATTTGGGAATCGCGGATGTGATGCTCAACTTCAAACCCCGGCTGTTCCGTTTTCGAGAATCGCAGGGTGACTGGAATGTGCACGTTACAGATTTCGCGCTCAAGAACTGGCACTGGACCAACGAGGGCTTCAACGTCGAAAGTCTGCGGTTCGAAAGCGATGGCATGCAGGTGAACGCATCCGGAGACATGCGTTTCCCCGACTCAGGTCCAGACGAACGCGCCAAGATGCTCTATTCGGGGCAGGGTGAAATCTATCTGCCGATTCAGGCTGAGCGCGTGCATTACTTCGTCAACGACTTCGCGCACGCCGAGCTGACCACACAGGTTGCCGTCGAGGGCTCCCTCGAAGAAATCCGTGGCATCTTCGAGCTTCAGGCGCCGTACATGGATGCATACGGACTGCAGGCGACCAACGTTGTGGGACGCGGGCATCTGGTTGATGACATCGTCTCGATCGACAATCTCACGGGTGACGTCCATGGCGGGACGGTCGAGCTGAGCGCATTCTTCAGCATGTTCACCGGGATTTACTCCGGAGATTTGGAGATCAAGGACACGGACCCTTCAATGGTCGTGGCAGATTTTGGATTCGACTATCCGTGGCTGGCAGGCCGGGCTAGTAGCAAATTCTCGGTGCTTGGGTATGTACCGTACGAGCCAAACTACAAAGTCGGGAAAGACCCGCTCGCTTGGGTGAATGAGGCGGTGATGCCTATCGCATCCATCAAACTCATGGATGACCTCGTCATCAATCGCACGGCGAGTGGATTTCTACCGGGCAGCCGAATTCGAGTTGGGAAAGGAGCGTATGTTTGGGCCAATTTCGACATGATTGGTGCTCCTCGGCTAAACATGTTTCTGGATGGCGCCACAGTACGGACTCAAAATCTCTTCCTGAATTGGCAGAAGAATACGCTCGTACCGTGGAAGAACAGCCCCGATACGCAGATCAGCATCGAATCGCCCGATTTCGGAAGACTTGCCCAGGGATATGGGCTCACAGGGGTCGGGGGCTCTCTGTCCGCCAACCTGAAGGCCAAAGGGCGCCTAAACTACCCGACCGTCGATTGGCAGGCGGAGCTCTCAAATCCAACGATAAATGTGGGGACCGAGCTATCTGGTAGAACCCTCAAGGCGAGGGGGACGCTGGAGAAGGGACGGCTAAACCTGCCTCAGTTGGCGCTCGAGGCCGAGCGCGGCAGCTTTAACATCAAAGGGTGGATCGACGTGTTGCGTAATCCAGCGGGCACGATTGATCCAGAGACGAACAAGACCACGACCGACTATCTGCTTCCGGCGCGAAATCGCACGAATCTCGCCTTCGATATTCAAGATTTGGACATGCGGATCTTGAAGCCACTCTTGCCCGACGTGGTCGGTCCACGGGGTCGAGCGTTCCTTGCGGGCAATGTGCGGCGGACGATCCAAGACCCCGAGGTCGACCTCGACGCCCGGATCGACCGTGGCGAGTTCTTTGGTCAGCCACTGCGCCAGATGGAGGTGCTCGGTACGTTCAGTAAACGGTCGGCGGATCTCGAACGAGCGGTCATCGACGCGGGTGTCGCTGGGCGAATCGAAGGTACAGGAAGCTACGACCTTAGGGACGATGTGGCTGAGTTCGACCTGACCGGCGCCAAGTTGGATTTGGAGCGAATCGTTGCGCTGCAGGAGCAGGTCCCGTACGCGATCGAGGGGATTGGCAACTTCCGGTTAGAGGGCTCCGGTAGTCCACGCAAACCGCAGGTCGGCGGGTACGTCGGATTCGAGAGGCTCAAAGTTGATGAACGCGAGATCGGCAATTTGACGCTCGTGGCCAATACACTGGAGGACACGATTCACTTCGTGGGCGCGCTGCTACCGTGGATCACAGTGGACCTTGAACTGCCGCTCGACGACGAAAGCCCGTTCTATGTGCGGCTCGGGCTCGACCATATCCGCGTGAGCGACGCGGTAGCTGAACTTCGTGACAACGAGATTATCGAAGAGATTGAAGCCACAGGCATGGTCGAGTTCTACCTCGAAAAGGACTTCTCGCGTTACCAGGTCCTGGCGGACCTGAACGACTTCAAGCTGACTACGTTGGGACGTACGTTCCAAAACCAAGGTCCTGTTATCGTTGGTTTGAACGACGGTGAGCTTGTCCAGCTTCAGCAGGCGACGATCGGTGCAGATGGGAAGTACGTGTCCGTGCAGGGCGGTATGTTCCTGGACCAAGCCCTCCTCGACCTGACGATTACGGGTGATTTGGACCTCGCGTTGGTGAACAGCTTTCGTGTGACGTTCCCTCAGTACTTCCCGGAGTGGATCGTTGAAACCAAAGGGCTGCTGACGTTGGATACGAACCTGCGCGGTACGCCGGGTAATCTGGAGGTGCTGGGATTCGTCAAGTTCTCACCCACGCAATTGCAGCTCCGTGATTTGGGTGACCCCATCGAGATTCGTAGCGGGACGGTGCGTTTTCAGGAAGACGGCTTGGCGATTGACGCACGTGATCCCATTCGTGGGCGAGCCCTGCAGGGTTCGTATCGCGTGTTGGGCCGCGCAGGATTTGACGGGTTTAGCCCTCGAGATCTGGCGCTCAGAGTGCAAGCTGATGCCATGTCCTATCGTCTGCCTGAGGTGGCGAACCTCACATTCGGTGCGGATTTGAGGGTCGATGCTCCCGACTTGGAGCGGCCGGAGACGTGGAAGGTCACAGGGGATGTCGATGTGCTAGACGGGCTCTATTACGAGAACATTTCGATCTTCCAAGAGCAGTTTACGAATCGATTGTTGGGTGCGTTCAGTCGGAGCACCGACCGGTATCAGGCCGGATTGGTCGAGCGATTCCCGATGCTTGAGGAAATGCAGTTTGATGTGAAGCTTCGCGCGCGGGATGGATTCCGGATTCAAAGTGAGATCGACCGCCTGGCGCTTGACCTTGAGCTCCGGGTCGATGTGGCGCTCCGCAACACGCTTGTCTCGCCGAATGTGACTGGCGACGTCGATGTGGTCGACGGTCGTGTGACGTTCCAAGGGGAGCGATTCGAGGTCCGAAACGGACAGGTGAGTTTCCTGGGAAGTCCTGACAACCCGACATTCGACATCATCGCAGATGCGGAGGTTGCCAATCGCTGTCGCGAACCGGATTTGGGCGACGAGACGCGTACGCCACTGACGTTGACGGGCACGGTGGGTGACCAAGAGCAACGTGTCTACTCAGTGACGCTCAATGTGCGCGGACGATTGGATAAGCTCGATGTGCAGTTTGAATCGAATCCCTACGCGGACCAACGCGACATCCTCAGCCTCATCCTCACGGGTTGCACCGTGGATCAGCTGACGGCAAGTAGCGCGTCGTCTCCGACGTTGGAGGTCGCTCTGGCGCCTGTGCTGGGTTGGATCGAAGGTACCGTTGAGGACGTGGTTGCCGTCGAGGAGTTCACGATTACTCCGAGTGTCGACCGGCTCCGAACCTCGATTGGAGACCGTCTGTCGCGTCGCGTCTCGTGGCGTTTGCAGGTTGATACAGGGCTTGCTGAAGCCACGGGAGGCCAGCGGGCACAGTTGAATTACAAGCTTACGGATGCTTGGTCAGCGGAGGTCAGCGAGAGTTCAAGGACGGAAGACGATACGTTCGTTCTGGATTTCAAGCTTCGTTACCGGTACTTCATCGATTGAACCTTTTTTGGCCGATGCTCGGCTTTCTAAGCCCTAAAGGGCTGCAACCGGTGTCTCGCGTTTGATGAGTCCAAGATGGACCATAGCGTTGCTCGCGCTGACTCTCTTTGTGATGCCGTCGTACGCGTTCGCTCAGGATGAAAGCGAACCGGCGCCGACGGCAATCGAAGCGGCAATCTCGGGCGTATCTTCCGCGGTCGGAGAGGCTGAGGCCCTCGACGTGCCGGTCGAAGAGTCCGAAGTGGAGCCTGAACCCGCTGTCGTCGACACCTTCAAACCCACGATCGGCAAGCAGAATCAACCCACAACGCTGGAGGCAACTCAGCCTCCCAAGGAAGCGCGACTAACACCCGAGGCCGAAGACGCAAAGCGCGAGGCAATGGATGTGTCGCTCGCCGGCAAGCCGATTGGGCGGGTGTTGTTCGAGTGTGACTTGCCACTGTGTCAAAACCCGGCAAACGCTCGACAGTTTGCCCGTTTAACCGGACTCGCGGTTGGAGAAAACTACGCGTCTGAGAGAATGCGAATTGCGCTCGAGCGGCTGGCGAAGACCGGTTTCTTTTCGAAGCTGGAGGTTCGCAAAGAACTCATCGACCAATCCGTGTTCATCACCATTATTGGAACGGGCGCGACGCTTATTCGCGAGGTGACGTTTACGGGGCTGGACACACCGCCGTTTGAGTCCGACCTGCGTAAGGTCTTGGTTTATCGGCAGGGGCAGGCTTATCGCGGTGATAAAACGAAAGCCCAAACGCAGCTGCAGAGTTTCAAAAACATCTACCAGCGCGATGGCTATTTTGGCACGACGATCGAGCTCTTCGCCCGACCTGTCGAGGGTTCGAAACATCTGGTCGATTTGGAGTTTCGTATCAAAAAGGGCAAGGCTCGTCAGATCTGCGATGTGGGTTTGAAAGGTGTCAAAGCGATGCCCTATGTCGAGGCCCGAGAATGGCTGCTCAGTGATGGTTCGTTCTTTTCGCAGCGGCTAAATCTGTACGACACAACGTTCACCACAAAGGGCTTTAAGACGGGCCAGCAGGAACTTGTCCAGGAGTACCGGCGTCGGGGTTTCTTCCAGGCGCGTGTGGCGAGCAAGGCCGTTCAATTCGACAAGAATTCGAATTGCGTCACGTTGTTGGTTGAGATGTTGGAGGGGCCTCACTGGGATTTGAAGTTTACCGGGGTCGAGCGCTTCGTGGACCAAGATCTCATCGAAGAACTCCCATTCTTTGAAAGCGGCTACGTCGATCGCGAAGAGATTAGGCGGGCCGAAGCGGCAATTCGGAAGTTGTATGAGACGCGCGGATACCCGTTCGCCGAAGTCAGCGCACAGGAGATTCGTCGCGACGATCTCGACCGTGTGCTCGAGTTTAATGTGAAGGAAGGGCCGGAACTCGAGATTCGTGAGATCAAATTTCATGGGAATAAGACCATCGACTCCGACACGTTTTTGGAGGTCATGGGAACACGCGTTTTCGCACTCTTCGACGTTGGCGGGTATCTACAGACGGACCAGTTGCTTGGCGATTTCAGTCGGATCGAGGGCCTGTATCGAGAGAAGGGCTATAACAAGGCGCTCGTTGAGCGGTTTGCGCTAGAGCAACTTGACGATGGATTGCGGGTCCATGTGTTCATCGATGAAGGCGCGCCAACATTGGTCGAACGCGTGGATGTCGATGGGAACCGAAAACTCCCGGATGGCACCTTGTTGGAAGGGCTCAACACAACGACCTCGAAGCCGTTCTATCCACTGAATCTTAAGAGCGACCAGGGCAAGCTCATCGGCAAGTACTCCGAGCTTGGGCATCCTTTGGCTCGGGTCCGTTCGTCGTGTTTCTTGCCGACCGGTGAGCAGGTGGCTTGTGAGGCGCCCCGCATGCCGCGCACATGCGTTGCTCGTGTGGTTGAGGAACTCGAGGGACGATGCCGTTGGGCGGTTGGTGCGAACAAGACGTATATGTGCACGCGAGTCGCGGTCGCCGACCCTTCATGCCAATTCCAAGGTGGCGTGAACGCCAACTCGATGCGGGTACGGCATGAGGTTGACGAAGGACCGTTGGTACGGACTGGCCCACGTCTTCTTAAAGGTAACTTCGAAACCCAGAATCACGTGATTCATCGCGAGATTCCGCTTCGACGTGGCGATCTTTTGGACACCCAAGAGGTCATCACAGCGCAGGGAAACTTGCGGCAGTTGAACGTGTTCGACTCCGTAAGCATCGAGACGATCGGGCTGGATGATGCAGCCGAAGGCACGCTTGAAACCGAGGCCGCACTACTCATTAATGTCGAGGAAGCGCGTACCTCATTTCTGGACTTCCGTTTCGGTTTTGAGCTGCGCGAGCCATTCGCGGATAGCAGTCAGTTCTTGCTGACTGGCGAGGCCCAATACACCAACAGAAACCTTCTTGGTTCGGCCCAGGGGATTCAGCCGCGCGTTGTTTCTGCCGTCGACATCTTCCAGTTGATTGAGTTGGCCGATTCAGGCGCCGGTGGCGTCGACCCAAGTCGTATCGACTCCGCAGACTTTCTGTTGGGCGCGGAGCTTCTTTATAGCCACCCGCGCTTCTTGAAAGACCTGACGGGTATCGAGCGACTCTATTTCACACTCGGCCCATTCTATCTACTGGACCTACTGGGCGTCGTGGATCGCCAGATTCTGCGCGAGGAATGGGGCGTTCGCGCTGATTTCCGCAAGGACTTGTCCGAGCTTTTGAACCGTCTGTTCTTCAAGCTAGGCATCGAATTCAAACAGGTTGCGACCTTCCAGGAAGACGGCGCGGTGATTGACAATAAACGCATCTTTTCGCCTCGCCAGACTCGCGGAAAGCTCGAACCCGACCTGGCGTACGACCAGCGCGACAGCCCGCTCAACCCTACGAAAGGATACCTCTTGCGTGCACAACCTGCGTTGGTTTCGGGTGATGCGTTCGGGCAGGGCGGCGAGAACTTCTTTGGGGATTCGTTCCTGCGATTGGATACGGCCGCGTCGCTATTTGTGCCGTTCTGGAAGGGTATTGTGGTGTTTGCTCAGAGTGTTCGCTACGGCCAGGTCTTCCCAATCGTGGGTCGAGAGACGCCGGTCCCAGTTGATGAGCGGTTCTTCCTGGGCGGCGTCCGAAGTGTTCGCGGGTTCGATGAGGATAGCCTGGGACCAATCAACGAAAATCAGGTACCGACGGGTGGTGAGTTTTACATGGCCTATAATGCCGAGCTCAGATATCCGATCCTCGCCCAGTTTAGTATCTACGGGGCAACGTTCTTCGACGCGGGTCTGCTAGCTGACTGTTTCCCTGGTGATACGACCAATCGCTCGTGCACCGACAGTATTGGCGACAGCCTGCAGTCGAGTTTGCGAGCAAGTGCGGGGCTTGGTCTTCGTGCTTTGATCTTCGACCAACTTCCGATTGTCCTCGACTACGGCATCGTGTTGAATCGCCGCCCGGGGGAAAAGTATGGTCAGTTCCACCTGAACGTGGGTTACACCTTTGATTAGAATACGTTTCATAATCACGTTGCTGACAGCGCTGATGCTCTTTACGAGCGTGGCGCACGCCCAACGCGGCCCTGCGCCTTGGGGTAACGGCATCAGCAATGGCGAAGACCTCACCATCGGATTGCTCACCTTCAGCCGCGGCGATGATATCCCGTCTTGGTTTGGGCATACGGCGCTTTACGTGCGCGATAACCGCATTGGGGACGAACGGGTCTACAACTACGGAATGTTCAGTTTTGGGCCAGACATGCTCGCCAAGTTTCTGGTGGGAAAACTCGAGTTCTGGGTCGGTCAGGCGTCATTCCCTCGGACTGTGAGTATCTATAAATCCTTGGATCGAGACGTTCGGTTGCAGACCTTTAATCTTAGCCCGGAACGACGACTGGAGATTGCCAAGTATTTGGATTGGAACATTCATCCCGACAATCGTTACTACATGTACGACCACTATTTCGATAACTGCGCCACGCGTGTCCGTGACGTCATCGACAAGGCGACAGGTGGACAGTTCAAAACTGCAAACGACAAGCCGGCGCGGTTTAATTTGCGCGAGCACACGCGACGGCACACCCAACGCAACGCGTATATCGATGTGTTGCTGACGTTCTGGATGAACGACCAAATCGATGTGCCCATCAAACAATGGGACGAGATGTTTCTCCCGACTGAGCTAGAAATGCGTGTCGATGAGATGCAGTACGTCAATGAAGCCGGTGAGACCGTTCCGTTGGTCTTGGAGAAGAAGATTCTCTATCAGTCGTCACGCGGCGCGCCACCTGAGGCCCCGTCCACGTTCTGGCCCTGGGCTTTGCTCTTTGGTTTGTTTGTTGGTGGTGCAGGTATCGGATTGGCGTTTTGGTGGCAGAAAGACAGGGAGAAACGCGCCCCAAGAGTGCTGCTTGGACTCCACCAGGTGTTTGTTGGTTTACTCTTCGGAATTCCGGGCCTGATAGTTCCCCTGTACTTGTTCACCGAACACAAGATAACGCACTGGAACCCCAACATCTTGCTGGCGAGCCCCCTCACATTCCTGGCGCTGCCGTTTGGCGTAGCGATGATGTTCGGAAGTACGAAGGCACTTCGTTGGAATGCGTGGTGTTGGCGCATTATGGCTGCAAGCGCTGTGGTGGCACTTCTGATTGCGCCATTCATCAGCCAGGACACCACCATCGCCGTGGCCATGTTGGCGCCGTTCAATGCGATGATGGCGTTCGCATTTTCACGAGTTCTGGCCGACGGTTGAGCGCGGATTTTTTGCGATATGGAACTCGGCGCTGTAGCGTTCCATCAGGAGGCTGAGATGAAACACCTATTGCTGACGTTGCTCCTCGGACTACTCGCGTTCAATACGATTGGATGCAAACAAGACCCGATGCAATTGTCGCGCGCTGCGATCGCGAAAGAAGACCCGGATGGTGCTGAGAAGGCACTCAAACAAGCGCTCGCCAAGGAACCTACTAACCTTGAGGCAAAGCGTCTCATGGCAGAAGTCCATCGCCTGCGGGGTGATTATGAGCAGGCTGAAAAAGCGCTCGACGAAATCTGGGACCCCAAAGGTTTCATCAACGGCGCGGCTCCTCGCAGTCCTGAGGAGAAGTTGCTGCGAAAGTTGATGAAGCAGCAGTACGCAGAGTTGTACCGCGAGTGGTTAGACAAACTGGATGTTAAGGAAGAGCCAGCGCTCTACCGCCAAATCATTGAAAACGGGCTCGAAAAGAACCCTAAGAGTAATGTCCTAAACTCAAAAGGTGTGGATTTCTACATGGCGAAGGCCGAACGCCATCTAGAGAAAGGCGATAAACGAGACGCCGCCGAAGCATTCGAGCAAGTTCTGTCGTTTCGAACATTGCCTGGGCAACGAACCATGGCCGAGGACAAGGCGCTTGCGCTGCGCAAAGACATCTACGTCACGCAGGTGCAGGAACGATTTCATCAGCATCTAAAGCCCGACCTCGTCAAAGAGGACCGGTGGAACGAAGAAAAGCAATCGGTCAAAATCAAGATTGAGAACATCTTCGACGACAAGATCGACCAGAAGAACGAAGCCGAGATGAAGGTCGTTGATTCATCGACCAAGAAGGTGATTCATCAGGGCTTGGTTGCGACGGTGATGGAACTTACTGGCGTTCCAACCAATGAATCTGTGCTGAAGACTCTGGGTGCGCCCAAGTACGAAGCCGAAGAGATGGTGATCAAGCGCAACATCGTCACTGTGAATGTTTGGATGTCTATCAACGATGCGATCGACTACTCATTCACCGTGGCCGAGGCCTTGCGTAAGAATAAGATCAAGGAAGCCGAGGGCGTGGATCTTAACGTTGCTGGCGCTCAGCCACCTGCGGCGAACCCGCCGTCAGAAACCCCGCCACCAGAAAAAGAAAAGGCCAAACCCGAAGGTTCAGCCCAGTAGATTACGGAATGGCTCGTCCTAGCGATTGCAGGCGAGTCGACGAATTCCGTCTTCGAAAATCACTTCCACCTTGGTTGGGGAAAGCTTCTGGTTGACGAATCCGACACCGAACTTCTTGTGTTTGATCGCGTCATTGAGTTGAAAATCTTCGTTCAACTCGTACTTGCGAGCCTTCTTCGTATCGACCTTCTCATTCAGCTCTTCCCAAGCCTTCTTGATCTCTTCTTCGGACTCAAGCTTGGTGTCCTCGAGAATGCTCTCGACAAGGCTGCGGGTCTTCTTCAGAGCTGATGCGCGCTTTGGATTTACGCGGACAGCGTCCTCGTACTTCACTTCCGTAAGCGGTTCGTCTTTACGCTTCTTTTTCGACTTTGGCTTCGGCTCGTCGTCTAGATCCACATCGTCGTCGACATCGTCGACCGCAAGGTCTTCGTCAGCGTCCCCGACATCGATCTCCGCGTCGTCGTCGAGTTCCTCGTCTTCCATCTCGTCGTCGATTTCTGGTTCTTCGTTGTCTGCCATCAGTCACTCCTAAAAACGATAAACTTGGCTTAGCGGCCGGATGATATGTGGATTTGCAGCCACAAAGTCAAGTCAATTGATACTTCTGGCGGGAAATGTCTGTTGTCCCAAGATCGTTGAATTCGTGAGCAAGACAGGGTACTGCGTGTACGTCTATCTGGCAGACCAACATTTACGTGGAGCCATACGGTGAAATTGCGACGAAAAGTTTATGTAGTGGGCGGTGACCTCACCACCTTTATTGGTAAGCATCATCCGGACTTTATCTGGAAGAAACACCCTGACTTTGGGACCAAAGACAACCCAACGCTTGAGGGTCATCTTTCAACAGCAATCCAAGGTGCGTTGGAAAAAACTGGCGTGGACGCGGCGCAAATCGATCGCGGTTACGTCGGAAACTTCGCTGGTGAATTGTTCTCGAACCAGGGGCACCTGGGCGCGATGGCAACTCGCGCGGCTGAAGCACTGGCCGGAAAGCCTTTCGCACGCTTGGAAGGCGCATGTGCTTCCGGCGGTCTGGCTGTCACATCGGCAATCGACGCAATCCAAGCCGGTTGCGACGTGGTGTTGGCTGCTGGCGCAGAAGTACAAACTACCGTCAGCGCCCGAGACGGGGCTGGATTCCTTGCCCGTGCTGCACACTGGGAAACCGAGCGTGAGCTCGATGAATTCACGTTCCCAGCTATGTTCGCGCGCCGCGCAAAGCACTACCAAGACAAGTTCGACGTCTCGGAAGAAGACATCGCACATGTCGTGGTCAAAGCGTACGGAAACGGCAACAAGAACCCATACGCGCACATGCGTACGGTGAAGGTTGACCTGGAGCATGCTTCCAAGGCTTCGGATAGCAATCCGCAGTTCCTTCGCAACGAAGACTTCAAAGATTATCTCAAAGTCACCGATTGCTCGCAGGTCAGCGACGGCGGGGCAGCTGTGATTCTTGCTAGCGAAGAAGGTCTCAAGAAGCTTGGTAAGACGCCAGCGGACTGCGTTGAAGTGTTGTCCTACGGCATGAGCGCTAGCCCACTTGGTGATGTGAAAGACTTCACGGAGCTTTCGAACACTAAGATTGCGGCGACCGAAGCCTACGAAGATGCAGGTATCAATCCCGAAGACGTTCAGGTCTGCGAAGTTCATGACTGCTTCGCGATCACCGAAGTCATGATGACCGAGGCGCTCGGTTTTGCGGAGCCCGGCAAAGGTGCCGAGCTTGCGAAAGCTGGCGAAACCGCGATCGACGGCAAGCACCCCATCAACACGGGTGGCGGTCTCATCGCATTCGGACACCCTGTTGGTGCCACGGGCGTCAAGCAGGTCCTCGAAATCTACCGGCAGATGAAAGGGCAGTGCGGCGACTACCAAATCCCGACGCCTCCAAAGGTCGGATTCACCGCAAACATGGGCGGCGATGACCGAACGGCAGTTTGCATGGCGTTCCGCAACGTCGAATAAGCGTCTGCGAACTCAGCAATTGGCGGGCGTTTGCCCGCCTTTTTTGCTCTGTGGATTTCGGATCTGTTAGCTTCACATTTTGGAGCACGATGCGCGGTTTACCGCACATGTTTGGGGCGACAGTCTTCCTGTGCGCGCTTGGGTTACACGCCCAAGAAGCTCCGGCACCAAACAAGATACCGGTAGCCTCGGGTTACAAACAGATCAGCCCGGTCATCGACCTCTTGGAGCGGCAGATCGCTCGATTCGGTCGAAAGGCCCCCATATTTTCCCAACCACTGCCGCAACGTGTACGCCTCGACGGCCTTGGCGTGACGATTCGAGTCAATCGGCCGTTTTCCGAGGTTGAGCGGGCAAAGCTCGTCGCCAGTGGGATTGAATTAGGGCGGCCTGTCGCGAACTCGGTCTACCCAGCATGGGTTCCATGGGCCGCCGTTGGCGAACTACGAATACCGAACGTGGTTCGTGTCGAACCGTCCTGGGCCCCCACGACGTTGCTACCGCTTACGACCAACGGGGTCGTGGGCGTCACAACCGTCCGTACCATCGACCCGTCCTTGACCGGCGAAGGCGTTCGCTTGAGTCACATCGACTCCGGGGTCGATGTTCATCATCCGCATCTGTTTCGCGCTGATGGCGGGTACTTCGCGTGGATCGATACCAATGGCGATGGCGCTTTCTCTTCAGGAGATGCCATCGATTACAACGACGATGGAAGCGCCACATCAAATGAGACCGCCAGGGTCTTGGACGGTGCGGTCCTCGAGACGTTCGACGGTCAAGTGGAAGGCAACGACGGCCTGCTGCAGCCAGCCACAGATTGGCTCTATATCGACTTCAACGGCGATGAACGACGGAACTTCGGACGAAGCGAGGGATTTGCAGAAGAAGACCCTGGCTACGGCGAGCCAATGTTCGTTGTCGACGACGTCAATCGAGACGGCGAGTTGTCGGTCGGCGAGAAGGTCGTGCTTCTGCGAACATCGAAGATTGCGCGTGTTGTCGATGTCGACGGCGAGTATGTCCGCGGTCAGAATCTAATCGATGCGATTGATTCAGAGGCCGAGACATTTGCCTTTCATGGAACCGGCGTCGCCAGCATCGCCGTGGGAGGGCAGCCAAACTTCCACAACGCCGACGAGATTGGAATTGCACCGGGTGCCGAATTGGACCTCTTCGCGATTGGAGGCGGGTTCAACTCAGACTTCTTCGATACGAGTCTGCAGGCGAGATACTTGTCCGAAATCGAAGGGCCACAGATTCTGCTTCACGAATGGACGAATCCGTTTACGGCTGCTCAGGACGGCTCCACCAACATTGACGCCGCGATGGAGGCCCTTGCTG
This sequence comes from bacterium, assembly GCA_030427705.1. Lineage (GTDB taxonomy): Bacteria > Myxococcota_A > Bradymonadia > Bradymonadales > Bradymonadaceae > JAUIBR01. Next base: position 17,685 of record JAUIBR010000007.1, read on the forward strand.
AAGACGGAGTCCTGCATGTCAATCCGGTCGGAAACCTCGCTTCGACGGGCAAGAACCTATTTCTAACGACGGACCAACCAACTGAGCTCAGTTTCGATGTGGGCGAAGGGTTTGAGTTTCGCGGCGAACTACGCCCATTTGCGGTCGCATACGTGCTGTTGCAATGGACAAGCACATCACAATTCGATTTGGAGGTCGAGGACCCAACCGGTGCCACGCTCGCGCTGACGCCCAATCAGGCTGTCCAGCGTATCGGGGAGGCCGAAGTGGATACATCTTTCGACATAACGCCGCGAGGAAACGGTACGGTCTTGATTGTCCTCAATCAATCAGGCGGACTCGAACAAGGCCAGTGGGCTATGCGAATTGCCGGAATCTCGTCAGCGGTGCAGATCCTGGGTCGAGTCACAGATAGATTCAGCGGTTGGAGTCCAGGAATCGGCTGGACCAACCCGACGCGTGACGGCTCCGTCGCACACCCTTCGACAAGCGACGTCGCACTCGCAGTCGGCGCCTTTGCTCCCGAGGATGTCGGCAGGCTGCGGATGTATTCAGGTGTCGGCCCGCGTCTGGACGGCGACCGAGTCTTGGACTTGGTTGGGCCAGACAATCCTCGCGTTGCGCTCGCCGCGACGCCTGAACTTCGGGACTCAGGAATCGGCGTGTCATGGTTCACGCGTTTTGGCGGCACCAGCGGCGCGGCACCGCATGTTTCTGCGACGCTCGCCATCCTTGAGCAGCAACAACCCGACGCCTCGCTCAGCGATCTGGCGCAGGTGCTCTTTCAGACGGCGGATGCCGTCGGTTTGGAGGGAGCTCCAAATGCCGAATGGGGGTATGGTCGAATAGACGCCGCGGCTGCGTTGACCCCAGATGAAACCGTGCCTGAGAACGCGAACCCGATTGCCGTCTTGATACATGAGGATGGCGTGTTGGACGCGTCTGGATCGACCGATCCGGATGGTGATTCGCTGCGATTTCGTTTCGACCAAGACTACGACGGAGAATACGATACGGAGTGGTCGTCAACCGCCACCTCGCCGGCACTGCCCGGAACCTGGGCGAAGGTCGAGATAATCGACACCAATCTAGGCCGGGCGACCGCGATCGTCTTCACGGGGCAGCCGGACACAATGGACATGGGAGATATGGGGGGCAACCCGGACGAACCCGAGGAAGGATGCGGGTGTGCGACGATTTCCGACCCTAGCAGCCCGTCTATAGTTGTCTTCCTTCTGCTCTGCCTTGGCGTGTTTTTTTCCCGCAAACGCTTGGTTTAACGGTGGTTTGGCGCGGATTTTTCGACGAGACACGGTAGTCATGTTAGCGTCTCACGACGGACTATTAGTGAGCGTGAGCGATGAGCGAAGCATTTGGCGAATACGAGTTGATCCGCAAGATTGCCACCGGCGGTATGGCCGAAGTGTTCTTGGCAAAGAAGGGCGGAGAAGGCGGGTTTTCAAAAGCCGTTGCTATCAAACGTATTTTCCCGCATTTGGTCGATGAACCTGATGCGTTGAATATGTTCTTGGATGAGGCGCGGATTGCCGCGAGCTTCAACCACCCAAACATTGTTCAGATTTTCGAGATGGGTCAGGAAGAAGAGTATCCGTACCTCGCCATGGAGTATGTCCATGGTCGTGACCTGGGACGCATTCTTCGCCAGGGCTCGGAAGCCGACAACATGTTGCCGATGAACATGGCCGTTAGCATTGTGGCATCGGCCGCGGCCGGACTAGCCTACGCCCACGTCAAAACGGATGAGTCTGGCAATCCGATGAATGTCGTTCACCGGGACATGTCACCCCAGAACATCCTCGTTAGCTCAGATGGCCACGTAAAGATCTGCGACTTTGGTATCGCAAAGGCCGAGGACCGCCTCGGACATACCAAGGAAGGCCAATTCAAAGGCAAGATTGCCTATATGAGCCCCGAGCAATTCGAGAAGTCCGAGGTCGACTATCGCAGTGATATCTACGCACTGGGCGTGGTGCTCTACGAGGCAACGACCGGTCATCGGCTCTATGACGGCGAGACCGATCTGGACGTCATTCGAATGATGACGCAGGGGGACTATCGCAAGCCGAGCGAGGTCGACCCATCGTTCCCATCTGACTTGGAAGACATCATCCTCAAGACTATCTCGTGGAATCCCGAAGACCGCTACGCATCAGCCGAAGAGCTGCAATTGGTACTCGAGGACTGGTTGGCGCAAAACCAGGCTCGAGTCAGTGCGATTCACATCGCACGCTACATTCGAGCGGTGTTTGAAGACTTGAGTGACCCGCTGAGCTTGACCGCAGAAGCCAAGCGGCCGGATGCGGAGCAAGAGGTCGACAAGACCGTTGTGACAGCTCCACCAGAAGAGTTTTCCGAGCCACCAAGCGCGGTCACGAGCGAAGCGGACGAAACGGCTCCGTCGATCATTGTCGACCACGACGCTCTTGGGACAACGCCAGAACCCGCAGAAGACGATGCGTTCACCGATGACGATGAGGACTCAACACTCTTGGTCGCCAAAGAGGAGATCGATCGAGTTCGGCGGCAGATGGAGCAGCTTCCAGCCGGTGATGATGCGACGGTACAGATTGAGATTCCATCTTTTGACGAGGACAAGAGGGGACCAGAGGCTCCGCCGACGGAACCGATCCCCATTCCAACCTCGCTGCCAGAAGCCGCATTTCCGCCTCCACCCGAGGCGGCCCCGGCCCCTGAGCCCGAACCTGCACCAGAGCCTGCGCCAGCGCCAGCTCCGAAAGTCGTTTTGCCTGGCCCGCCGGCCTTAAGACCCCCTCCAGGGGCGAACAAGGCGCCCGATGCGTCTGCCGAGATACCGGTTGCCTCAGAACCTCAGCCGGCCCCTGAGCCCGCTGCCGCCCCGCCTGCTGCTGCCGCACCGCCTGCTGCTGCCGCACCGCCTTCTGCTGCCGCCCCGCCTGCCGCTGCCGCACCGCCTGCTGCTGCCGCCCCTCCTGCGGCTGCCGCACCGCCTGCTGCTGCCGCACCTCCTGCTGCTGCTGCACCGCCTGCTGCTGTCGAGGCAGAACCGGAAAGTGCGATCAGCCCGCCGGACTACTACGAGGATGATTTCGTCGTCCCCAAAAAGGACCGAACTGGACTGTTTGCAATCCTCGGGTTGATCGGCGCCATCGGCGTGATGGCTTTGGTTTTCGTGCTCAATGCGACATCTGAAAATGAGCTCGCAAAGGAAGCGGAGCGCACCAATATTGACCCAGCCCTACTGGAGGTGGATGACACCCCTCCACCCGAGAAAGTGGACCTTGCGGTGGAAAGCACTCCACCCAACGCACATTTTGTGGTCAATGGACTTCCAGCCGAGAAAGGCTCCACCGGAATCAAGGTGCTGAAAGGCAAGACTAACGAAGTCGCAGCCTACCTCGACGGGCATAAGCCTAAGGTGCAGATCGTCAATGGTGATGGCAGCGCCTCGCCGCTTTCCTTCGAGCTTGAGCCATTGGAGGGTGATGGAAAAACAGCCTCACTCGCCATCGTCTCTGAACCGCGTGGAGCGACGATCTACGTCGACGGAAAAGAGATGGGCCGGACGCCCACGACATTGGATGGGTTACGTGCTGATATTGACCACCACGTCTGGCTAAAGGCAGATGGTCGGTATGAGTATTCGGGCCTCATCCGGCTGGTGCCAGGTACCGAAAACCTAATCAACACGACGCTACCCGCGCTCGATTCGGGACGGAAAAACTACGTCGAAGTTGTCTACGCTGGGATTCCAAAGGGGTCGACGGTTAAGATCAATGGCGAGCCGAAGGGGATTACGCCATTCACCAAGAGCCACTCCCGAAATCAGCGCCTTGAGGTCATTTTTGATGGGGCGGACCACGATGTCGTGGACCGAATCATCTCGTTGGAACGCGTCGGCACCATCGAGCTTCGGCCATTCTTACCAGTCATGAATCGAGAGTCAGGAACCATCTCCATAAGCCTCGATCCCTCCGGAGGGACGCTTTACATCGGAAACACGGAGTACGGTGTAGAGGGAGCTTCGAACGTGAAGCTCAAAGAGGGCGCCTACGATGTCGTTGTTGAGCATCTGGGGCAGCGACTGCGGGCAAAGGTGGAAGTGAAACCGAACACGCATATCGAGTACATTTTGAAACTTGGCACCGGCAAGATCGAAGTCGTTGCAAAGTAGCAATTTAGCCGGGCTCCGCCTCACTCAGTGAAATCAATGGGCACGCGCGCGTCTTGTATGGGCAGTGGCTTGCGTTTACTGTCGAAACAACTCTCGGTCTTTGGGAACAAGCCATGCAGCTTCTGATTTTGCTTTTAGCGCTCGTGCTCTTCGTTGGATGTTCAGGCGGTGACGATGGAAACAACGCGGCGAATAACGCCAACAATGCGAACAACGTCAACAACGTTAACAACATCAACAACGCCAATAACTCCAACAACTCCAACAACGTCAACAATGTGAACAACCGCGTGGATTGCCGGGTAGACGCCTGCGAGGCAGGCCTGCTCTGCAATGAAAACACCGGCGAATGCGTGAACTGTTCATTCGACGAGGAGTGTGGTGTTAACGCGTTGTGTAACGACTTCGACCGTTGCGAGTGTGCGAGTGGATTTCACGATTGCGCAGGCAGCTGCGTCGACGACACGTCCACCGAATCATGTGGCACGAGCTGCGACCCCTGTCCGACCACAGAAAACGGTTCCGCAACCTGCGAAGCGGGTGTTTGTGGATTGTCTTGCGACCAAGATTTCATCATCAACACCGCAGAAGACGCCTGTGTCCAATGCACCAAGAGCACGGAATGCCCCAACGCCGCCGCATCGCGTTGCGATGTGGTCGCCGGCGTTTGCGCAGGTTGCACCATCGACGACGATTGTTCGCACCTGGGAGCGACTCCGGTCTGCAATACCGACACGAACACATGTGTTGAGTGCGCCGATGACTCGGCCTGCAACGGTAATGTGTGTGATGTTGCCACGGGCATGTGCACGCAGACTCCAGTAGGCAGCGTTGAGAACTGCCAGCCTTGCACCGCCGATTCTGCATGTCTGGCGAACTCTCGATGCGTTCCGATGGACTTCGCTGGCGCCACGCGAAACCAAGCGTTCTGCCTGCAAACTAGGGCATCCGGGGATTGTCCGGACATGTATAATATCACTATCAACCGGGCGAGCGTGAGCGGGGCCGCGGCTGAAGACTATTGCGGTATCAACGAAAACCTGACGACGTGCGAGGCGATCGATTCTCGCGGCGAATCATGCACCCAGAACAGTGAATGCGGTGCCGCCGGATTGGACGACGGAATCTGTGATCTGGTCGGCTTTGACCTCGACCTTATCTGCACGATTCCTTGTGCAAGTAGCGCTGAATGTAGCGAAGACCCATTTGTGGACCCGATTGGATGCCAAATGAACTACTGCGGTGGTGTCTAGCGACACTGCTGATGTTCGGCATGGTGGGGTCGTTGGGTTGTGATGCCCAACTTCCCGCGTGTGCCAACGATTCAGACTGTTTTGTCGGGGAAGCGTGCGTGAACAAGGTATGCGTGCGTCAAAGTGCGTCCAATAATCGCAACAACGCGAACAATCAAAACAACACCAACAATCAACCTTCGGACTGTCGGGTGGTCGAGGATGCATGCGGACGAAAGGTCTGCAACACCCGAACTGGTGACTGCCTCGACTGCGAGTTTGATATGCAGTGCGGCCCGGACGGGATCTGCGATGAAGGCTCCGGCCAGTGCTTTTGCCAGGAGGGGCTGCATCGATGCGGACAAAGTTGTGTCGCAAATGACGAAATCGCCCACTGCGGCGACCGTTGCTCGCCATGTCCTACCGCCGCAAATGGTCAGGCGGTCTGCGATGACTCGCAATGCGACATCCAATGCAATCCGGGACTTGTAAGATGTCGCGAGGGCGACTGCGCGTTTGGACAAGCGTGCGTCGAGTGCCTCAACGACAACAACTGTTCACAGGAGCTGCCGGTGTGTGACGGCGGCAGTTGCACGGTGTGTTCCTCCGACGCTGACTGCACTCGATTCAACAACGCCAGAGTCTGCGAAAACGGCGCATGTGTAGAGTGTGTTCCGGGCGAAAACCAATGCGGAGTGACCTCCTGCGATCCTTCAACGAATCTCTGCACTGCGACAGGGATCGAGACGATCGGGGCTTGCGAGGAATGTGTCGCGGACGAGGAATGCTTGGAAGACCACGCCTGTGTTCGCATGGAGTATAGAGACGGGCTTCGAACAGAGTCGTTCTGCCTGCCCATCAAGGCTGGAAATCTTCCATGTGCGAGCCCGTACCAGAATCTGGTGACACGATCGACCGTCTCGACGGCAGAAATGGTCACGGTCTGCACCATTGCCGAGCGCTTTGTGACTTGCGAGGCATTCCAAGATTACTTCAATCCCTGCGATGAGGACTCCGATTGCGGTCTGGAAACCGCGACTGATGGTCTGTGTAAGCCGTTTGCTGGCGACCGTCGTTGCACGTACGCATGTGAGCAGTCGCGCGAATGTCGGTCGGCGTCCACCTGCATCGGCAATCCTCCCACCGCATCGTATTGTGCCGAGATTGATTGAGCGTAGTTTTGGCCGTATCCTTGGGCCTCATCGCTAATTCTTGTTGGATTTATGACAGACACCAGCACCGAAACAACGCGCGTGCTGCTTGCCCCAGAAGACCTCATCGGGTTTGAGATCAATGGGCAGTACTCGCTTAACTCCCTCATCGGTGAGGGGGGCATGGGCGTGGTGTATCTGACGGAACAGCGTTCCATCGGCCGTGAGGCCGCACTCAAGCTAATCAAGCCAGGCGGACTGCAGGGAACGAAACGGCTGGACCGTTTTGTGCGGGAGACGGCGATTATTTCACGCCTGACCCACCCAAATATCGTGCGCGTTTTTGATTCCGGCGTGGCAGACGAATTGGGGCTTCATTTCATCGTCATGGAGCTCGTCCGTGGGATTTCGCTCGACGTCATCCTCAAAACCCATCGTCTTAAGACAGAACTCGCGCTGGAGATCATCTACCAGATCTGCGGCGCGCTCAGCGAACCTCACAAAGAAAATATCATCCACCGGGATATCAAACCCGAGAACACGTTGGTCACGGCGATGGCCGATGAAACGGTTCAGGTGAAGGTATTGGACTTCGGCATTGCGCGGTCGCATGAGGGCGACGGCCGTATCACGACAACCGGCGTGGTCATGGGTACGCCCCGATACATGGCACCCGAGACTGTTCAGGGCGGAAAGATCGATGCGCGAACGGATCTCTACGCACTAGGAATCATGCTTTTCGAGATGATCGTCGGTCGGTCCCCATTTTGGGGTGCCACACCCATGGCGACGATGATTAAGCATGTGACAGAGGTTGCTCCCACCATCGCGACCGAGATTCATGATTTTCCATATCCTGAGATCGGGGATTTGGTGGCAGCGCTGCTTGCAAAGGACCCAGAAGACCGCCCAGAAAGCGCACCTGCGGTCCGCAAGACAATCGATGAAATCCGAGACAAATATGGATTTGGGCGAGTGCGGGTGGACCCGAATGCTAAGCCGATTGATGCTCTGGACGATTGGCTGATCGAACGAGGCGACACCTACGACGACCTTCCTCGGTCCCTCTATACCTCGGATTCATGGGATGACGCTGGTAGCTACGATCACACGATGCCCGTCGATGACGGCAATTCACAAGAGGGCCGGTCGGCAGACAATCTAATCCCCGTGCCCGTCGAAGCCGCGCGAAAACACCTCGAGAGCAAGGGCCGCTCGCTAGGCGACGCCCCGGTTCCTGTCGACGAAACACTCGATTTTGACGCGGAGACGGCTGAGTACGTTAGTGATGAGCACAAGCCGCTAAGTCCCCGTCAAACGGACACGATCGAACCGCCGGTGATAGAACTGCAGAAGTCCGGACCTCCGGTGGTTCCGATTGTCGTTGTTGTGGCGTTGATTGCAGTCGTAATCGCGGTGATCGCGACGTCGAAGGACGAGCGCAAGACCGTTCAAATGAATCCTTCGGAGTCGACAGCGGCCGTCAAGTCGCCAGTCACGAAGATTGACACACCGGTGGTCGCAAATGCTCCTGATTTGGCCACAGCTGATGCGGGAGACGACATGTCCGAGTCAGCAGTCGCAGACAAACCCGATTTGGGGAATGAGCCTGCTGCGGAACCGGTCAAAACGGATCCCAAGCCAACGAAGAAGCCGCCCAAACCGGCGAAAGACCCGCAGAAGCCGGACGAGCCAGAAACGGAGCCGGCGGATGATGAATTCAAGAAGGGCATGGAATGGCTAAAACAGCGCTAGCCGCGTTTTTGTTGGCGGTCGTCTGCGCGATGCCCGCCATCACGTTTGCGCAAGATCCCAATGCCCTCACTGAAGAAGAACGTGTCACGCTTGGTGGACTCTTCTCGGAAGCCAGGCAGGCATACGATTCGAAAGACTTCGAGACGTCCATCAACAAGCTTCAGGCGGCATACGAGATCTTTCCTGAGCCCAACATTCTCTACCGCATCGCCGAGATGCAGGAACAACTCGGCAAACCTGAGGCTGCTGACACGTACGAGCGATACCTCCAGGCGAACCCAAATGCTTCCAACGAGAAGATGGTGAAGGAGCGCATCGCGCGACTGAGACAACCCCAGGAGCCCGAGACGCCACAGACAGCACGAGTCACCCTTGAGACCGACCCACCTGGGGCGAAGATCTACATCAACGATATGCAGGAGCGACGTGGGGTGACGCCGTTGGAGCTTGAGCTCGATCCCGGAAAGTACACCGTACGATTGGTGAAGGACGGGTTCGAAGAGGGCATGCGCAATCTGGAGGTGAAAGCCGGGGAGCTTCGGACGTTCGACTTTACGCTTGCCGAGATTCAGCCTGACCTGCCACCGCCTGCCGAGGAGCCTTCGATTCTTCCATGGGTTACCATGGGCGTCGGTGGTGCCTTGGCCATCGGGGCAGTGACGATGTTTGGCTTGTCGGTAGACCGCCAGAATCAGCTCGACGAGTGGGACTCGCAGCGCGATACGATTGGTCGGCCAGACGAATACAAGCAGACTTTGGACGAGCAAGAGACCTTCCGCAACATGAGCTATATCCTGGGTGGGACGGCCGTCGTCGCGATCGGCGCATCCGTGGCCTGGCTGCTGTTATCCGATGATTCCGAACCACAGCAATCCAGCGGAATCATTTTAGGTGACCGTTATATTGGCTACTCTGGTCAGTTTTGACGCGCCTTATCTGGTTGTAAAATAAAGGCTTTGGGGTTTTGTTGACGCATTGCGTCAAAAATCTCTTGATGACGCAATGCGTCATGTGTATATCTGTTCTTGCTCATGACGCATTGCGTCAAATTGAGGAGAACACTATGAATCCGAAAGAGAAACTCGAATCGTTGCAGCGTGACATCAAAGCTCGAGCTGGCCGCCTCCGCACTGAGGTCGAGGTCAAACAGGGTGAACTCAAAGACCAATCGTTCAAGGTTGTTCTGGAGTTTTCGGAGTCTGCGCTGAATACCGTCGCCGAAGTGGTCGACAAGGTCGCCGAAGAACCTGCGACGCAGCTTCGAAAGGGCGTGGAACGCATCCGCACACAACAAAAGGCGCTCGTGACCCCACCGGTTGAAGACTACGACTCACTAAATGTGAAAGTCATCACCGCCAAGATGGGAGATTTGGGCGCGTACGATTTGAAAAAGATCGCAAACTACGAACGCGCACACAAAAACCGCAAGACGATCCTTCGGGAAGTCGACCGGCGTTTGGCGTCGTAGTTTCTATTCGACCGGGAAGTCATCGACCGATCCTGCCGTCCATTCCCACATAGAACCGGCGTAGTTCTTTGCGCCAAAACCAAGGTGCGAAAGCACCACCACCATCCAACCTGAACGCACTCCACCTGTACAGTAGGCGATGACTTCCCGCGTCGGCGCGATCCCAGCGTCGTTCAGCTTCTTCAAGAGTTGGCTCCGGGGCAGCAACGTGCCGTCTTCAGCAAGCAACTCCTTGTAGTGCAGCGAAACCGCACCTGGAACATGGCCGCCACGAGATTCGCCGTAAGGGGTCTTGCCCGCATACTCACGCGGCTCGCGCACGTCCACGATTGCGACCTTGGATTTGAGTGCGTCTTGAACGTCCGAAGCGTCTGCTGACCATCCGATAGTCTTTGTAATCGTGACATCGCCGGGGGCTATCTCCGTGCCCCAGCCGGATGCGGTTTCTGCTCCTGCCCGTTTCATGGCATCGAACCCGCCGTCGATCATTGCCGCCGGATGGCCGACAGCACGGAGCATCCAAACAATACGCCCCTCTTCACCCCAGCCCCGAATGGGATCGCCTAGCACGAAAATCGGTCGACCCGTCCGCACGCCATGCTTGCGCAGCTGGGTCTGAAGCGCACCATGGTCGAGGAGCTTTCCCTTGTTGGGTTTCTTGGTCTGCGAGAAGTCTTTCCACGAGACTCGGTGCGACCCTTCGACATGCCCAAGGGTGTAGCGGGCGCCACTTCGCGTTTCCCAGATATCGATGGAGTCGCGCATCTTCAGCGCGTCGTTTGCCGAGACTATCCAAGGAATCTCTGCAGCCGACAGTGGCGAGGACAAACTCATGAGAACAAAACCTGTCGTGATCAGAATCAGGAGTTTCAACGGAACATCTCCGGAAGCGGCGCTTCAAACATCATCTCTTCCTTGGTCGCTGGATGTTTGATCTGCAGTTTCCATGCATGCAGGGCGTGCCGTGGAAACGTGAGCTGCGAAAGAAGCTCAGGGTCGTTTGGATGGTCAGTGATGTTCATGAAGAACTCGTCATCGAACGTATAGAGCTTGTCGCCCGCAATCGGTGTGCCTTGCATGGCAAGGTGCACACGAATCTGATGCTGACGCCCCGTCTCGATCTGAATCTCCAGATCCGCCAGATCATCTTGTCGTCCAACGACATGAACGTGTGTTGTGGATGGAAGATTTCCTCGCGTCATGCGGACTCCAACGACGCTTTCGGGGTCCAAACCAAGTGGTACTCTGATGGTTTGACGTGCTTCCGGTTTCCAAATTCTATCGGGGTCCAGAACGAGCGCCCGGTAAATCTTCTGGGGATGGTCCTTTGCAAACGTCTCGCGCAATACCGGAATCCACTGTTTCTTCTTCGCGCAAATCAAGACCCCGCTGGTGTCTCTGTCCAAACGATGCGTTGGCTCCGCTTCGTGAAATCCGGACCGGTGAAGGTAGCCTTGGATAGTGTTCATTCGCGTGTGCGCGGCTTCGTGCACCAACATCCTCGCGGGTTTGTTCAGAACACAGATATCGTCATCGCTGTACAGAACCTGGACTTCGTCGTCTTGAACCGTCTCTGGAGGTAAGTGCTCGCGGACGATGACTACATCCCCATTTCGCAGTTTTGTGCCCGCCTTAACCTTGCGCTGTGGGAAGATTTCGATATCGCCGAATTTCGCAATCTCGCCGGCTCGCGACCTGGATAGACGTGCCATTCGATTCGACAAGAAGCGGTCAAGGCGCCACCCATCGAAATTCTGGTCAACTTCGTAGCGTCGTTCCCGGATATTCGATTCGTCGGATGCGTCGGACATTAGTCGTCGAGCGACCACGCACAGCGGAAGGAGTGGTTTGCGCGTCGTTCTTCCGGTGCGTATCGGCCCCGGGTCGCGCAGCGGATAGCCCATTTGGCGTGCACAAATGATCCACCACGAAGCACCTTCTTCTTGCCGTTGGATGGGCCCGGAGGATTAGAAGCCGGAGCCGCAGCGTAGTAGCCTTTGTGGTACCAATCTTGGACCCACTCAAACGCGTTACCGGCCATATCCAGGCAACCATGCGGACTTGCGCCACCGGGATGGGAAGTCACTGGCGCGAGATGATCCGTATCGTATTGCGCCAACGTCTCAGTTGGTTCCGCATCACCCCACGGATACAAGCGACCATCATCTCCACGGGCCGCTTTCTCCCACTCCGCCTCGGTCGGCAGACGCTTCCCGGCCCATTCGGCATAATCCGCCGCGTCCTGCCAGGTCACGAACACAACAGGTTGGTGGGGCTTGTCCTCAGGGTTGTGCGTATGCCAATCCGTGTGGACGGTCCGACCCGTAGCCTCGACAAACTGCCGATATTGACTGCTCGATACAGGCAGACGGTCGATGAAGTACGCGCTGGTCGAAATCTCACGCTGTGGTTGCTCTTCCGCGCGCGCAGCCTCGTCCTTTTCGGGATCACTCCCGCGTAGGAAAGCACCGCGCGGAACCTTGACCATCGACGCCTGCACCGCCGTCAACAGCGCAGCACGCGTCTCGGAAACATCGATGTACCGATTGTCTGGATTCTTGGCGAGCATGCGATTCAGGACATCTTCCATGTCCTTGGTCGCGGTTGGCATCAGCAGGCGCAAGGTGGTCGGCGTCTCTTGCAAGACCGCCTTCGTCATCGCCTCGGGGTCGCTGATCCCATGCCCCACCGGAGTTCGGCCGGTGAGCAATTCAAAGAAGATAACACCGATGGCATAGATATCAGCGCGCGAGTCCGCGTCGTCTTTCAGCGTCTCCGGGGCCATATACGGCGTCGGAGCCAGGTGCGATACGGAATCAGAAACCTGCATTCCAAGCAGCGTTCCGGTCTGTCCCTCGTTCTGAGACGCGAGGTGGATGGAACGCGCCACACCAAAATCTGTGAGTTTGAGCACGGGAAGCCCCGACCGCTCGTCGGTAGACACATGGATATTCGATGCTGTCAGATTGCGGTGCACAACGCCCTGCGAGTGCAGGTAATCCAGTGCGCTCAACATTTGTAGCGTAAACGAGAACGCAATTGGCGCGGGCAAGAATCCCTTGCGTTCCAATAGTTTCGCGAGCGGCTCGCCCGCTGGATTCGCCATCACCATGGCTGGCGTATCGAGCTCCTCGATAACGTCGATCACCTGGATGAGATGCGGGTTATCCAGCTGATGCAGAAGCTTCGACTCCTTCAGGAACCGACTGCGCACCGAGCGGTCCATCGCGGCGGATGGATTCAGCGCTTTGATAAAGACCTTCTGTCCAGACTGAACGTCTTCACCCTCAAAAATGTGCGGAGTCCCGGGCGCGGCATGCTTCACACGCCAGCGACCTGCGATGACCGACTGTGAATCCAGGACGCTGGAGGCCTCAGTGGCCAACGGCGACTTACAGCGACGGCAATTCGATGCGTCATCTGGATTTCGAGTCCCGCAGGTTGGGCAGATCGTAGGCATGCGAAACTCCTATCACATCAACGCATGCCCACCAACATACAGGCGGTCAAAACTGCACTTTCGGCTAGTTGTAGAGCATCTCGTCGACGATTCGGTCCGCGACGATATCGGTTTGGGTATTCTCCGACGCAGAACGCTCGAAGATGTTGAGCATCGTGTCGAAGATGGCACCGACCTTCTCTTGAACGATATCAGCGTCGTAGCCCGCGAACTCTTGGGCGACGTTGATGAGTCCGCCAGCGTTAATGGCGTAGTCAGGGGCGTACAAGATGTTTCGCTCATGAAGAATCGCGCCGTGGCGAGTCTCAAGCAGCTGATTGTTGGAAGCACCCGCGACGATATCGCACTTCAACTGCGGCAGGGTCTTATCGTTGATGACGGCACCCAATGCACAAGGCGCGAAGATATCGCATTCGACACCGTAGATCGCATCGGGCGCGACGCTCTCAGCACCGAATTCGGTTACACATCGTTGAATCGCTGCGTCGTTGATATCGGTGACGATCAGGCTCGCCCCCAAATTGTGAAGCTCTTTCGCCAGGTAGTAGCCCACATGTCCAACGCCCTGGATCGCGACCTTCAGGTCCTGAAGATCATCTCGGTCCCAGCGGAACTTCGCAGCAGCTTCGATGCCGCGGCGAACGCCCAATGCTGTCAGTGGCGAAGGGTCACCCGACGAACCGCTATCGGGGTCGTAGCCCAACACGTGGTCCGTTTGGCTTTTCACGACGTTCATATCGCTGACGCGTGTTCCACTGTCTTCACACGTGATGTAGTTGCCGTTCAACGAACCCACGAACGCGCCGAATTCACTAAAGATCTGTTCACGTTGCTCTTCTGTGAGGCCTTTGGGGCGAATCACGACAGCTTTCCCGCCACCATGTGGAAGTCCACTGATCGCAGCTTTGTACGTCATGCCGCGTGCCAGTCGCATCGCGTCAAAGAGCGCATCATCGGTGGAGTCGTATTCAATGAAGCGCGTGCCACCGATCGCCGGTCCAAACTTCAGGTTATGGATAGCAACGATCGCGTGCAGGCCAATATCTGGGTTCGATTTAAGGTGAAGCTCACCGTAGCGAAGCTCATCACTAAACTTGAAAATATCCACTTACGACTCCTTCTAAGTCTCCAAGGGTGCAAGTGTCTATATTTCGCTATCGGCCACGTTGCAAGCGGTGTCTATGACGCCCTGCGTCATCAGACAGGGTGCGTCAAAAGAACCCATCAACTTCGATACCGACATAGTCGTTTTGGTCATACAGCGTCCCCAGCGTGAGCCGGTCATTTTGGCCGTACGACTCAAAAAACAATCCCGCGACGCCAGTGCGCAACCAGGTGAACCAGCGGCGAGAAATGCTGCCACCAAACAGAAGATCCGAACTTGAAAGATATGCGACGGATCCGAAAGTGATCTGTAACTCAGGACCGGGGATTGCCCACGTCACAGCAGCCTGGGCGCCATACGATTGTTCGCCGACGATGAACATCTCGTCGTTTGCGCCGCGTTCTGACGCATCCACGAACGTCTCCGTTAGCGCAGAATCTCGGCTGAAGGGTTTGTTGTAAAAGCCTTCGATCGTGATGGCATACGCATCTGTCTCGTCCACGAAATTCTCGTAGCTCAAGCCCAGGGCAGAGGAGAGCGTCGGCCGCCGAACCGAGTTGAGGTCCGCATCTAAGTACGTCTTGGCGGGCTGAAAAGCCACGTCGGCTCTAACCCCAATGGGGCCGACGTAGCGCGCGACATCGGTCGAGATGGTCTGGATTCGCCTGTACTCAGAGACAAACAGTTCGTCGCCTGCCGACACTTTTTGGCCGATCGAATCCGTGATGCCGATGACCTCCGGATTGCGGGTCGCGAACCCGATGAAATCGAAATCTTCAAGGAACTGCCCATCCGCCTGCGCGACTTGAAGCAATTCGACGAGGTCCTCATCGATTGAAAAGAACGAGGTACGATCCCACCCAAAGAAGTAGGCGAGGCCGAAGTCGGTGTTGGCTAAGGTCGCAGTGATTCGGCCACCGAAACTGAGGTTCTGCGGCAGTTCATCAGGGACTTTCGTCGCTTGAACGAGCGGTTGGATATCGTCCTGCAGCGAATCATCAACAACCGAGGAAATCAGCGGGACGATGGGGTAGCGCTCGGCGACCAAAGGGTTTGTGTCTGCGTTCAAGATCGCCGTGTCCCTGCCGAAGGCCCAAACGCGATTGGCCTCGAAGAACGGGACGAGCAGTAACTGGATTCCCCACGCATCACCTGCATAGCTGACATCAAGCATCAGCTCGGGAACCTTCTCCAAGTTTCCTGTGGGAGTGATGATGGTCAGGTCTCGCGCATTCACGACATCGCCAGGGCGAGCCAAATCGGTAGCCCCCCAGGTCACAATCTGATTTCCAAGCGTGAACGACCATCGGTCGAGCCGCCAGAGAACGTAGGCTTCACCAAGCCGGGCGTCGTAAGAAGCACGCACGGATTCGCCACCCTCTTTGAATGCCCACCAGTGTCGAAACTCGCCTTCGAGGACGATCTTCAGCTGCGAGTCAGGCTCAAACTCAAGACGGAGGTCAAGATCTGTGAACTGCTCGAAGACGTCTTCGTTGTCTCCGTCGAACTGAGTGTCAACCCAGATTTGGTTTTTGTAGCTGCCTACAAAGGATGTGGATGAGAACCCGGAATCTCCGCCGAAGGAAGGCGCACGTGCGGGTGTCGCGGTTTGATTTTCGGGGTCGCCGATGACCTCATCGCCCTCATTATCTGGGTCACCAATGATCTCTTCATCGGTTCCCTGATTCTCGGGATCGCCGATGAACTCTTCTGTGCCCTGATTTTCGGGATCGGCGATAATCTCCTCATCTTGCGCCCAGACGAGTGCCGGCGCGCCAATCACAAAACATGCGATGAGGATGATTCGTATCACTTACCGAGCTGGTCTTTAGAGAAGACGGTGTCCGAGATTTCGGACTCTTCGAGTGCGGCGATTTCGATGACGGTGAACCCACCGCCTGCTGCGCGCAAACGCATCTGCTTTGCGTAAGTCTTGCCCGAGTCAGTCTTGCCGAGCTTTTCGACAAAGAGTGTCTTGTCCTCTTTGCCCTTTTTGAAGAAGCGGATTCGCAGTGGGATGAAGTCGGACTTTCGAACCCACGTCACCACTTTGGAGTAGTCTGATGAGCCAGTCGGAGTCGATTCAACGACATAGACTTCATTTTTGCCGATCTTTTCGTCAGGCAGGCGCTTGTACTTGCCGTCCTTGAGGTCGCGCGATTCCAAGTCTGCATAGGTGAAGTGCGACCCCAGGAAGGCGCCGTTCTTTTGGCCGGACTCAATCCGTCGAGTCACTTTGAACGCTGGCAAATACATCCAGACATCATCCTCGGCCTTCCGTTCGATAAACAGAAACGCTTGACCCTTCACTTCCTTTGGAGAGCGGAGCGACACCCGTGTACGTGTGAGGTCGTCGATGCGTTTGGACTGCACATCCATCGTCCGGACACGCTCATCCCCCTTCTTGTCTTGAATCTGCAATCGGATTTGAGCGCGTCCCGCCTGAAATCCCATCGCATTATTGTCCAAGCTCTTGTCGATGATCTGCTTCGCCGTGAGGTCGTCTGCAAACGCAGTCGAAGCAGCAAGTGACAGGGCGATCGTGAGTAGAAGTGTAAAACGCATGGCGTCTCCCTTTAGGCGTCCCGAAACAGCGGCGTCGACAGGTATCGCTCGCCGGTATCACACAAGGTGGTGACGATTCGTTTCCCGCGAAATTCAGGTCGGTTGCCAATTTTGATGGCTCCAGCGACGTTCGCGCCTGCACTGATACCGACGAAGATTCCCTCTTCGCGAGCCAATCTGCGGGCCATCTCCATAGCTTCCTCGTCGGAGATGATGACGACATCGTCAATCACATCGCGGTCCAAGTTGTTCGGGATGAAACCAGCTCCGATGCCTTGGATTCGGTGAGGCCCAGCTTGTCCGCCAGAAATTACGGGGCTTCCCTCTGGCTCGATCGCGAATGCCTTGAACGCAGGATTGCGATCTTTCAGCACCCGAGCAACGCCGCTAATGGTTCCACCTGTGCCCACTCCTGTGACGATGGCATCGACGTTTCCGTCCGTGTCCGTCCAGATCTCCTCAGCGGTTGTCTGGGCGTGTGCTCCAGGATTGGCCGGATTGTCGAACTGTTGCAGGATCACACAGGCTTCGTCCTCGGCGACCAACGCATTGGCTCGATCAACTGCGCCCTGCATGCCCATCGGACCTGGCGTCAGGATGAGCTCCGCGCCCAGAGCTTTCAAAAGCGCCCGGCGCTCGAGGCTCATTGTATCGGGCATTGTGAGTATGAGCTTGTAGCCCTTCGCCGCACAGACGTAGGCAAGTGCGATTCCGGTGTTTCCGCTAGTCGGCTCGACGATGACCGAGTCGGCACTGAGCACACCGCGCGCCTCAGCATCGGCGATCATATTGGCACCGATGCGGTCCTTCACGCTGCCCAATGGATTGAAAAACTCGGCTTTGCCCAGAATTTCTGCGGGGCAGTCGCCGACGACCTTGCTGAGTCGAATCAGCGGGGTCTTTCCGATGAGGTCAGTAATGCTGTCATAAATTGGCATGTAGCTCCCTAAGCTCGCTCGCGTCCATCAAGCGTGTAGCCATCGATGATGCTCAAAATCTCTAGTGCAGCGGAGTAGCGGCCAAATGGCGGCATGATGTACGCGCCCACGACTCGGTCCGCGACCTGCTCCAAGGTCTCCTGGGCAATCTTGACGCCCTCAGCCCGTGCAGGTGGGCCACTGTCCGCCTTTTTCATCCGTTTCCGAATATCTTCCGGAACGGCCATTCCTGGCACTTCGTTGTGCAGGAATTCGGCGTTGCGATAGCTCGCAAGTGGCAGCAATCCAACCAACACCGGAAGATCGAGATGCTCGATATCCTTCAGAAATCGGTCCAGCAAATCGGCGTCGTAGACAGGTTGCGTCATGACGTATTTAGCGCCCGCTGCGACTTTCTCTTCGAGGCGTCGAATCTCACGATCGTAATCGGTTGCAGCCGGTTCCGCGCCGCAGGAACAGAAGAACTGAGTCACTTGCCCGACTTCTTTTCCTGCGGGGTCGATTCCATGGTTAAAGCCTTGGATCATCCGAAGAATACCAATGGAGTCGAGGTCGAATACCGCGGTCGCGTGTGGGTAATCGCCGACTTTTGGCGGGTCACCTGTGATAACGACCAGGTTATGCAAGCCCATCGCGTGGAACGCCAGGATATCGCTCTGAATGCCCAGCAAGTTGCTGTCTCGACCGCATAGGTGAAGGATGACTTCCATATCGAGTTCATTTCGAACCAGCGAAGCCAGTGCCCAGTTTGCCATGCGCACCGAGGCGCGAGGTCCGTCTGCGATATTGATGACGTCGACGCCCCCTTCACGGAGCATCTTCGCCGCTTCTACGGACTTGCGAGGGTTCAGTCCCGCCGGAGGATTTACCTCGACGCTGACCACAAAGTTGTCGCGGTCAAGCGGCGCTGAGCTGCCTTTGACGCGGTCCTCGTAGACGCGCACCAGCTTCTCTGAGAGTCGGGTGCGTTCGTTGACGGGCACAGGTTCGGCACCAATCTCCTCGGAGCGCTCAACGAGCGACAAACGATTGAGATTACGTGTTACCCGTCCGCCACCCATCATTCGTGCTGCGTCCGCGATCCCCTTGATGTGCTCGGGGCCCGTGCCACAGCATCCTCCGACAATTCGTGCTCCAGCTTTCAGGAAGCGTCGCGCGTAGACGGCAAAGTACTCTGGCGTCGCCATATAGATGAGGCGCTCGTCGACTTTGCGTGGGTATCCAGCGTTGGGCTGTGCGCTCACCGGTACACCGCGTCCGACCATCGCTTCGATAACGTCGAAAATGCCGTGTGGACCCTCAAGGCAGTTTGCGCCGACGACATCGGCGCCGCCGTCTTTGAGCAGGAGCACCACACGTTCGGCGTCAGCTCCATCGGCGGTCTTGTGCTCCGCATCGAATGCCATCTGCGCCACGACTGGCAGACCTGTGACGGATTTCACCGCCTCCAAGGCCATTCGAATCTCCGCAACTTGCCGGAACGTCTCCAGTACAATGATGTCGACGCCTTCGGCGACCAGGGATTCGGCTTGCTCGCAGAACGCAGCTTTCATTGCATCGAGTTCGGAGACCGTAGCCATGGCCGGGTTCCAGCCTGTTGGCCCGATCGAGCCCGCTACATAGATCCCCTGTCCACTCGCCGCCTGCTTCGCGACGCGCACACCGGCTCGGTTAATCTCGTCGATCTTGTCTTCAAGACCGTGGCGTTTGAGCTTGATTCGGTTGGCTGAGAACGTATTGGTCGTCAGGACATCGGCCCCCGCCAATACGTAGGATTCATGCACGGCCTGAACCAACTCGGGTCGGGTCAAGTTGGCATCGTCGAACGACTTATTGATGAAAATACCGCGCTCGTAGAGCTGCGTACCCATCGCGCCGTCAAATACGATCGGCCTCTCTTCCAAGGCCTCCAGAAATGCCTGTTTCATTTCGAAATTCTCGCCAGCTCACTCAAGGATTGCCAACCTAGAGCGAGCGGATTTACTGCGCAAGCGATTGGGATTAGATGCCGAAGAATAGGCGCTTTGCGAAATCGCTCGAGAGGTCGCTTTCGAAGATTTTCTTCGCAGCAGACCGAATATCGTACTCAACACGGTGGTATTGGAACGTCATCTCGTCCGTGTCGAAGACCCCAAAACACGCGCGGTTATCGTTGTCCCGTGGTTGCCCCACGCTTCCAACGGTGACGATGTACTTGCGGTCCTTTTCGAACTTGAGCGTAGGTGGCTCGAGTTCATGAACGCCTTCATCTTTGTGCAGCCCAAACGACTTCGTTAGATGGGAGTGCCCGATGAACGTGACGTCCTTCAGCTCGTCCCAGTGTGGGATGAGCTGCGAAGCTTGGTGGACATTGAACACGTATTCAAAGTCCTGCAGGTTTACCGGCGAACCGTGGCAAAACGACACGTTCTCCCAGTCCTGCTTATAGGGGAGGGTCTTAAGCCACTCGTGATGTTCTTCCCGCAACTGATTGGCGTGCCAATCCAAGGCGTTTCGCGCGGCATCGTAGTAAAACGCGTAGTTCATCCGACCGCAGACCGCGGCATCATGGTTGCCTAGAATCGTGTACTCCGCGACTTCGCGAACGATGTCACAACACGCGTTTGGATCTGCCCCATAGCCCACCACGTCACCGAGACAAACGTACATGTCGAATTCGACGTCGAGCTCTTTATAGGCGGCCATCACCGCTTCAAGAGCCTCGATATTACTATGGACGTCGCTAAAAATGCCGATCTTCATGTGGACTTCACACCTGAGGTAACGCCGAGTGTACTACGGGCCAACGATGGTCCCAACACTCAAATTCCTACAATCTACTCTCGAAGCTCGCGTGCTTTTCGTGCAGCTTCCCGCAGCTTCTTACTTCGGTCTTTGGACAGCTTGTTTAGCGTCCCTTCGCTATAGTTCTCAATCTGAGCAAGCAGCTCGATGAGCACGTCCGCATCATCCGTCTCTTTCTTCAAGACGCGCGAAAGCGCGGGCACCAGTTTGTCGCCGTAATGGCTCAACGTGCGTACCAAACGGTCACTATTGCCATTTCGTTTCGGATCTTGCAGCGCATCGATCAGCGCAGGAATCGCGGTCGAGCTTCGCATCGCGGTAAGCGCGTGTGCCGCCACAAAGGTGGCGCTGGGTCCGCCCGACTCGACCGTGCGGACCAGGTCGCCTTCGAGCCCATTTGCCTTGGTTTCCACAAATCGCGCGAGCGCCGCCACTTCAGGCGCGCTCATTTCTTCGGCGGTCGTCATCACTTTCGCAACCGTCGCCGAGCCGAATCGCTCAAGGAGCATTTGCGACGCTTCTAGACGACCTTTGGCGTCCTTCAGCAAGAGCTCGAGGTCAGCACGTGGCATTTCGGCCAGATCGTCGAACGAGTCCAAGACTGCATCCTGAGGCAGGAAGTACGTGACACCTGTTGAGTCCGACTGCTTCGACACGATCAACGTGCGGTCGACTTCCACAACCGGTTCATCGGCGGCTTCCGACGCTTCTGACACTTCCGATACGTTGCCGCCCATCTCGTCGAATTCGGCCTGTTCCTGAGCCCGCTTGAGGCTCACCTCGGCAAGCTCGACCACGTCTGGGTCCGGTGAAAGCCCGAGATCATCCCCGAGCCCCAAAAGCGCGTCCCAGTTGTCCCATTGGTCACCAGAATCCAAATCGTTGGCTCGGATCGAGATGCAGACCTCCGCGAAGTTCGCGATCAAGAGCTCCGCCAGGGCCTCTTCGTCTTTTGCAAGCTTCAGCTCTACGGCGATATCGCGCAGCGGCTCGGCCATGTAGATTCCATTGGCAGTTGCTGCCCTAACCACGCGCTCTTGAATCGCGCGGAAGTGCACGGCCGGGAAGCTACGGTTTGCCACCAGGTATTCAAACTTCTCAGGCGTAGACCAGAAGCCAACGATACCGGCTGCCAGCTTGGCCTCAGACGTGTTTCCAATCGTCAGGAAACTGTCCTTCTCGAAGTTGTGCTTCATCGAGCCAATCCGCTCGAAATCCTTTGCAGCGAACTTCTTTGCAACCGCGGCAAACTTAATCTTCGGCTTCGCCGCCTTGAACTTGGCCTCGGCCGTTTCTCGGATCCAACTCAGATTATCGCGCAACGGAGCAGCCACCTCGATCGCACGAAGCAGCGCGCCGTTTGGACCATACAGACCCACACGCAGCGAGAAGTCTTTGGCGAGTTCATCCAAGATCAGACGGTGGCTCGTGTCCGAAAAGTCCAGCGCCCAGCCGGTATTCTCTTGTGGATTTCCATCTTCGAAACGAGCGAGCGTCAAACCGATCACTGGGAAGTCATCGATATCATGTAGCTGAATCATGATCTCGGGGTTGGACGCCATCAATCCTTCCGCATCTTCCCGCGGAAGTTTTGCAGCCGCGACAACAGCACCATCGACAATCTTGATGGTGCGGTCACTCAAGCCTGGGGCGAGGTCGTTGAATTTGCCGGGAACGCCAGAGGTCAGTGCATTGACTTGCTGATCTTCTGGGTCACTTCCAAGCAGGTCCGCATCGTCCACGATCGCAACGTCGTCGTCTTCGTCGAGCTCAACAATGAACTGGTCATCCGTGACAACTTGAGTGCCCTCGACGGGAACATCCGTACCCTCGCTTTCTGCACGCAGCTGGCTTTGCTCGATATTGAGCTTCTCTGCCGCTATCCGCTGACGCTCGGCCTCAAGCTCCGTGCGAAGCGTATCCAGTTCCGTTCGGTCCGCAGCCAGCCGAGTTTGAGCCTCATCGAGCTGCTCGCGTTCTTTGTCAAAACGCTCACGAACGTCGTCGAGTTGGGTTCGCTCGACTTCGATTTGCTTTCGTTCTTCTTCAAGCGCGGCCCGTTGGCGCGCCATCTCTTTGCTCGATTCCAAATCCTGAGGAGCGTCGAGCTTCGGCCGTTCCGTTGTCGCTGCGCTTGGGCTAGTGGCACCGGCGATCAGGGACTCCAGCGAGAAATAGGTCCCGAAATTGCGGACATAAGCAGGAACAGGCTCCGCATCCGCCTGGAGTGATTCCAGAATGCGCCGCCGATGCTCAAACTCCTGATGACGAAGTGCGTCGGGAAGAATGAGGCCGAACACGCGGGCCGTCTCATCATGGTAAACAATCGGCACGGCAAGCTGATAAACTGCCTGCGTGTGCGGGCAGGTCACCTGATTCAGGTTACCTTCGTGAAGTTCCTTTTTCAGTTCCGGATTCTGCGTCACGTTGATGGACGTGTACGTCGTCGCTGAGAACGTTCCACCTGCGTCACTTGTGACGTGTACGGAACTTCGAGAAGTAAGCCCAATGCGACCCTGATAGGGAGCTTCACCGTTTGCGGCCATGGCATTGCCCTGAATTACAAAAGTTCATCAAAATTAAGGAGCCGTGAATACCACGCGGCAACACCAAGTTCAATCCGGCTCGTGCCTGTTCGGCTTGCGCCGTCTTGGGCTCTGGTATAGTTTTCCGGCTCGGAGATACCGAAATTTTCCATGCGTGCGTGAAAAGGAATCAAAATGAGTACGAACGAAGACAACTACATCACTCAGAAAGAGCTTGAAAAGGCGCACCAAGAGCGGCGCGAACGGCAATTGGAAGCGCTCCGGAAAGAGGAACGCGCGGGCATCGCGGTCAAGCTGTCTTCGTCCGAAGAAGTTGCTCAAGAAGCACTCGATTTGGGATTTGATGCTGCAACTGCTCGTGTCCTTCCCATGATTCCGTTGATCGAAGTTGCATGGGCTGACGGAAAAATCAGCAGCGGCGAAGTCGAGAAGATCATGGAACTCGCAGCCTCACGCGGTATCGAAGACGCAGCTGCGATCGAGTTCATCGAGCTTTTGCTCGAAAAGAAGCCATCTTCACTCTTTTTTGAGCGCACCAGCCGTGTGCTCGCACACCTCATCGACGAAGACCCCGACAACCCCGAAACGCGCGACGTTTTGGAGCAGGCTAAAGCCGTGGCAGCCGCAGCCGGTGGGTTCTTCGGACTTACCGACCCGATTTCGGGTGATGAAAAAGCAATGCTCGACGAGCTTGCTGAAATCCTGAGCTAGACCTCAGGCCACGCCGCCAAGGTGCCGACGAACCTCGGCCCGTAGGGCGGCGATCTCTTCCATATATTTTTGGCGGGCTGAATCGGAGGCGATTTCCATCTGATGCTGCCGAAATGCGAGCAGCGTGGCGGCCTTCACGTATGCCTCTTTGTCGACGTGTGATGGCAGCCATGAGGAACCGCGTCGCTTCATCCAGTATGGAATTACTTTGGCGTGGGCTTCAGGAATCGTCCCGAGTGCGACCTCTTTGGCGAGGTATTCGTAGATGAATTTGTGTTCTTTGTTCAACGAGTACTGAGTGAGGATGAACATCATGCCCGAAGCCAAGATTACCAGTCCGCACCCGATCAGGAGGAAGAACGGTCCCGCCTCGCCACCAAACCCAGAGATCGTTGCGAGGCCATTCCAAGTTCCATGGCAAATCACCGCGAAGATGTAGCCTATCGTCAGGAAGATAGGCCATTTTAGCTTCGAGCGATGTCGCGCATAGCCAACTGCCATGCCGATCAGCGCGCTCGATATGCAGTGGACCAATGCTGTGAAGAGCGTTCGGATGACAATCAGGCCGAGCAACGCCTCCGCATCCGCGGCGCCGGCGTAGTACAAAAGGTTCTCGAGCGTGGCGAACCCCAGACCCGTAGCGGCTCCGTAGATCAGGCCGTCGGTTTCATTGTCGATATGGTTGGTCAGCATTAGGGCCAGGAACACCAAGGCTTTGGTGAACTCCTCTGTCACCGGCGCAACCACTACCGTGCTGATGATGCCGCCGGTTTCGGGGCCCAGAAGATCGGTCAGCGCAACCGCAGGGATGGCGCTCAATGCGCATCCGAAGCAGGTCCCGCCGATCGCGCCCCAGGCGAATGTCATTAACACAAGCCAGAAGGGCTCGCGTTCATAGCGGTCGAGCCACCAGATGAAGATGAGGTAGGCGAAGATCACAATCGTGCCCGCACCGACCGCGAGCAACGAGAGGATTATCGTGAATGGGTCGCTGCCGCTCATTGGCCCCCCGATTGTTTGGATGGACTAGGCTTGCTCTTCCTCGAGCACACGCGCTGTAAGTTGTGGGACGCGGTCGAACTGGCGCTCGAATCCACGCACAATGTGCAGGATCCCCAGACCTTCATCGCCGTCACCATTCAGAAGCGTCCAGTGCGCAGAGTTGAGTTGCCGAATGTAGTTGCCCTTGATGTCTCGAACTGAGTTCAGAGTGTATTCCATAAGGCCACCCAGCGCGAGCGTCCCGATCACGCCCGATGCCCAGCCCACAGCACCAACCCAGCCGGGCACTTCCACACGGCCAACCTTCAACAGTACCCGCTGATAGAGGTCCAGATTTCGCTGGTAGATCTGCGAAGCAGCATCGCCAAAGTTCGAGCCCATTCCCATGCGCCCAAACAGCACATAACCAAGCGTGGCAGGGACGCCGATCTTCACACCGGTTCGCAGCGCCTGAGCAAGCAGTGGGTCGTGCGCAATCTCAGTCTCCATGAGGTCTTGCAGGCGTTCTCGGACCTTCTGAATATCTTCGCTGTCCTGGATGGCAGGATGCTCTTCCGCCTTCTGCCACATGGCATCTTCAAACTCGCTGAAGAGGCGGTTCAATAAGATTTCAAGCTCTTCACCGCTGACGACTTCACGTTCAAACGCTTGAACCAGCTCGTCGTGGGTGTACGTGGTCGTCGAAAAGTCAGGGCCCCCGACCGTGTTCGACACGCCCGCTGCCATGTTGCGAACACCAATGAGCACGTCACCGATACCCGTTCTGGGTGATAGACTGCGCCCCATGACCCGTCGAAAGCTCTTGAGATTGCGGTCGACGAATTTGGGAACCCGGTCGATCGCTTCTGCGAAAAAGAGATCGATTTGAGTTTCAAATCGCTCCTCCCACAACGTGCGTTCTGGGCCCTCACTGATATCGAATTCTACTTCCTTCTGTTCGCTCATTCGCTTCCTCGTTCGCCTTTGCGCGGACGGGTAACCTATTCACGAATTGCGTCGTAAGCAAGTGTGACTGCGGAGTCACGCCCCAACTTAGATGGTTGTGATTTAGAGCGAGTCGGCCTTCGAACGAAGGTCTTTCGCGCGTCGCTTCAGCGCGTCGGCCTGCCGTTTCAGCCGCTTTTGCTCACTCTCAAGCGTCTGAATCTGCGTTTGCAGCGAGCCGGTGCGGCGAACCTGCCCGTTGGCGCCGATCGCACGTTGTGCATCGTCGTTCGAGTTGATGACCACCGTCTCTTCAACCGTGTCGAAGACGTTATCGTTTTGCGGTCCAGGGTCGTAGGCCGGCTCCGAAGGTGCAGCTGCAGGCTCATCAAACTCACGCGCGCCCTCATTCGATGGTGAGAATGCAAGATTGCTGTCGAAGTCATCGGATGCAGCGTTATTGGCCGAATCGACGTCCGCCGCCTGACCGCCGCTTGCATTCTCAGCACCGTCCGAATTGGCTCGATTCGTGTCGGATTGCGTGACCTTCGTTCGCGAGTAGCGGGCGATCACACGGTCACGGTCGGTCTCTTCGAAGAAGCGTTCTTCTTTCGAGAATGTTCGCGCACGACGCAGCAGCCGCTGAGACTGTTTGAGGTCGTCCAAGCGGGTGCCGATGGCATCGAGTCGTCGTCGGATCTGATCTTCGGTGTCTTCAATCTCGTCGGCAGCGGCCAAAAGCTCTTCAGGGGTTTCAGCCTGACCTGCCAACGAAAGTGCGTCGTTGACCTCGCCGGAGCTCGGCGTAGACGGCAGCGGAGTCGCGTAAGAGCGGCGTTGCGCTCGAAGACCATTCAATTCGCTGACGATGCCTTTCCGGTCGCTTGCTTTCGCACTGGCCAATGACTTCTCAAGCTTCTCCATTTGTCGGTCGATACCACCCACCAATTGGGTGCGCTGACCACTCAAGGTGTTGTCGACACCCCGAATTTGGTTGTGAAGGCCTTCCAACTCACGCGAGAGCTCCTGGCTCTGGCGAAGCAAATCTTCAAGCGCGAGGCGAATCGTCAAACGGGAGACATCATCGCGCTTGAGCTCGGCAATTCGCGCAGACAAACGCTGGTGTTTTGATTCCAGCCGTTCAATGTCTTTCAGAATGCGGCCGCGCTGATTGAGTGCTTGCTCATACTTGGCTTCGATCTGGTCCAGCGAAGTACCCTGCAACAAACCAAGCAGCCCCGGCACTGACAGCGTCAGTCCGATCACGACTTGAATGATTGCATTGTTGATTAGGGTAAACATCGTCTGGTCCTCACAGACCGCCCATCGCGGTCAGGCCATCATTGTGCAAACGCCGATCCAACTAGCGTTCATTTCATGAGACGTGGCTGAAGCCTAGATTATTCGGTGGATTACGTGAGTTGGCGCGTTCAGCGGGTCATGATGGGGACGATGTAGGTTCCGTGGATTTCCGAGGATCTCTCAAAAATCTGTGGCTATCGCGATTCGAAAAACCGCTGCAGCCGGCCGATGGCTTCCTGTAGCTCGTCGATAGGCCGTGTGAACGCCAACCTCAGGTGTCCTGCCCCCGCATCACCAAAGCCCTCGCCGGGAATCGTGACCACGTCGCAGCTATCTAGAATCTCGATCGCGAGGTCGAGCGTCGTCGTTTCCACGTACGCTTCAACATTCAGAAACACATAGAACGCGCCGTCGGGCTGCACGAACGTGGTGCGAGGGATGTTTGCCAAACCCTCACACATAACCTCTCGACGTGCGCGAAACTCAGTCAACATCGCCTCGACCTGGCGGTCATGGTCTTGTAGCGCACCAATCAATGCGTGCTGCGAGAACACTGGCGCCGACGTCACCAAATGTTGGTGCAAAGGCTTCAAAGCCTCAACCGTTTCGGCGGGTCCTGTGAGCCAGCCAATCCGCCAGCCCATCAAACAATGGCTCTTCGAAAGGCCGCTCAACACAACCCCGTTTTCTGCGAACTCACGTGCGCTGCGATGCCGCCCATCAAACACGATATCTTCGTAGATTTCGTCAGATATCCAGGTGGTTCCATTTTCCTCACAGGAACTTATAAGTTGTTCAAAAATCTCGCTTTTGATGCTTACGCCGGTGGGGTTCGATGGTGTGTTGATGACGATCGCACGCGCGTTTTTGAGCTCAGGCGTCAACGTGCTCAGGTCTGGTTGCCAGGTCGCTGGATCGAGTCGGTAGGGCTTCGGAGTTGCACCGGCGAGCCGGACCAGGTTCTCGTAGGCGGGAAAGCCGGGGTCGGGAACCAGGACCATGTCGCCGGGATCGGCTAAGCCCAAGATGGCGACGGCCATAGCTTCCTGCACGCCGCACGTGAGCATTACGTTCTCAGCCGAGATACCGTAGTGGTCGCCCACCGCCTTGCGTGCGCCCGCGAGGCCAAGGTTGGGGGTGTATGGCGCTGTACCTGCTTCGAGGTGTGCACGAGCAAACGTCTCGGCACCTTCCGAAATCTCAAGGTCGGGTTGGCCCAACCCCAAGCTGATGCTCGTTGGTTTCGCTCGGTCCGTAACTTGCCGAATCAACGTCGGCCGAATTGCCTGCGCCCCTTTCGCGATGCGGATCATCGCAAGAGCTCTTCCAGCGCGGTCTTCGCGTCTGTGCGCTCATCACGGTATTTGATGATGAGTAGCGCGGACATGTGAAGGCCATGTTCTGCAGCCCACGGACCTTTGGCCGGACGACTGCCTGGAATCACCACCGCGTTTTCAGGGATTTCTAGCGGCGCTTCGGCGGTCGCACGGTAAACGGTTTCGTTGACCAGGTCGTAGACCGGAGTGCTCGCCGTGATTACACAGCCTGCCGCGACGACCGCACCTTTGCGGACCCGCACACCCTCATAAACACCGCTGTTGCCACCAAGCATTGCGCCGTCTTCGACGATGACCGGCGTTTGACCAATCGGCTCAAGGACCCCGCCAATCTGAACACCTGCCGAGATATGAACGTTCTGTCCAATCTGAGCGCAGCTTCCAACCAGGGCGTGACTGTCGACGATGGTTCCGTCGCCCACATATGCACCCACATTGATATAGGCAGGTGGCATCATGACGACGTTGTGCCCGATGTAGGAACCACGTCGAATGGAGTTGCCGCCAGGAACGATACGGATGTTTCGTTCCTCAACCGGCACGTCTTGAATTGGGTAGGTATCTTTGTCGCTAAACTGCAGAGGCGACTTGGTGATTTCCTTGGTCTTGCCCAGTCGAAATCCCAACAAGATGCCTTTCTTCACAGCGGCATTTACAGTCCACTCACCTGTGGCACTGCGCTCAGCAGCTCGAAGTTCACCGGCTTCAAGTGCGGCGATAAACGTCTCAAAACAATCACGCGCATCTGCGCCCAATTGGTCGGCAGGTAGCGCGAAAAACGATTCAACTTGATTCAATATGTCAGACACAACAAAGCCCCAAACAAGAGTTCGGGGCCCTATAACACACCAAGCTGAATGAATGCCATCGATTAAGGCGTAGCAGCCTCTTCCTTCTTTGGCTCCGCAGGTTTTGCCTCTTCTTTCTTTGGCTCCGCAGCTGGCTTGGCCTCTTCCTTCTTGGGAGCGGCTGCAGGCTTTGCTTCTTCTTTCGGCGCAGCCGGCTTTGCCTCTTCTTTCTTCGGAGCCGCAGCGGCAGGTTTTGCTTCTTCTTTCGGCGCTGCAGCAGGCTTTGCTTCTTCCTTCGCAGGCTCAGCCGGCTTCGCTTCTTCTTTAGGAGCGTCCGCAGGCGCGTCAGCAGGTGCCGCACCATTGGTGGCTGCATTATTCGTTGCGCTGTCGTTGTTCTCGGCAGGTGCTGGCTCGTTCTGAGCAGGTTCTGCGGGCTCGGTCGGTTCCGCAGGAGCAGGAGCTTCTCCGTCACCGGATTCGATGATCTCGTCAACTTGTGCCGCGGACTCACCGCTCGTTTCGGTAAGGTCCATCGCCGAGTTTGGTGCGCTCGAAAGGTAAGCGAGCGTGAGGCTGGTTGCCATGTAAGTGACGGCAACCACAACCGTCGTTCGGCTCAAGAGGCTTCCAGCGCCTTGGCCGCCGAACACCTGAGTTGCACCTCCGGAGCTGGAACCGCCAAAACCGGCGCCCATTCCGCCGCCTTTGCCTGATTGCAGAAGGACGGAAACAACCAGAAGGATACTCGCGAGAACATGAATAATGATGAGCAGTGCTGTCATCGAACAACCACAGGAAAATCGTATGTTTAGCTCGCCAATCTACCATCCCAGAAATTTGAAAGACGGCGGCGAAAGGCGCACTCTATAACCCACTGGTTCACCAAACGCAAGCGATTCAGCCGCGTTGGAGATCTCCGAGGGAATACGTTTTCCCTCAGCTCCAGTTAGAACGTTCGGCAAGCACGCGCGGGCAAGCTCGGCCCAATTCGGCCAAATCATCTGAAGGGGAAAAACTGGTCTTGGAGCAAATCTCCCATACCCTTGGTGTAGGGAAACGTACGCTCCGCACGTTTTGAGGAAGCGAATGAACCACACACACATGTTCAGAAATCTGGCGCTATTCGCGCTTGCAACACTACTCATAGGCACCGTTGCTTGTGAGGACAGTAAAAAGGCGAAAACGCCTGAACCTTTTGCGGATCTCGTCGCGTCATTCGACGCAGACCTCGCCGCGAATCTCGAAGAGGAGGCTGCCCGCAGGGCCGGCCAAATCGGGATCCGACATATCCTGGGAGAAAAGGCCCAGCGGGACCGTCTGAAGCTTCACGACGCGGAATCCGTTCTGCGTTTGTACAGCTATCGCGACTCACAGCCGATTTGGGTCGACAGCAAACCCGAGGTCGCCGCGCTCTCACCCGAGGGTGAGTCGCTCTACGCGGCCCTACTGGAGTCTGAGAAGGTGCATGGTCTGTGGCTGGAAGACTACCATGTCGAGCGCATCACTGAGCTGCTTCATCGCGCCGGCGATAGCCACCTTCAGCCCATTCAGAAGACCCATCTTTCGGATCAAGAGAAGTCCACACTCAGCGCACTTCTGGTCCAGCATCCTCAGTTTGCAAAGTCACCTCGGTCCATCGCCGAGGCGATTGGGACTGGCGAACTCCCCGTGCCGCGGCTTCAGGAACTTGTGAAACGTCGCGTTGATGCCATCGGCGTCATCGCCGAATCCAAGGCACGGCTCGACCTTCTACTTACAGACGCACTGGTAGCATACGGCACGGATATGACGTGGCGAACCGCGGCTCGCAATCGTTCGGAGTGGCCAACGGATTTAGCGGAACCCAAGAATGACACGGCGATCGCCGAGGCTGAGCTCGCGAACCGTCGTCTGCGTGCAACCGTCGATAGGGACCTCAAACCGGTCTTCGAATCCCCGGCGAAGGTCCATGAGACCCTCGCAGCCTTGCCTCCTGCTTTTGATCAATACGGTGCGTTGACCAAGGCGTTCCAGACATACTCGGAGTACGCCGAGAAAGGCGGATGGCAGCAGCTCGACGCCAAGGTGAAGAAGCTTCGGGTTGGACGGCGAAGCCCACTAGTGGTCATCTTGAAAGAACGACTCGCGGCCGAGGGATACTGGTCTGCCGACGATACGACGGACCGCTTCTCGAAAGAGCTGCGCTCGGCGGTGATTGAGTACCAACGCACGCATCAGCTGTGGGAAGAAGGCTGGGTGACGCCTGAGACGCTGGCGTCCATGAATGTCGAGGCGGAACGTCGTCGTGACCAGATTCGGGTTACGCTTGAGCGTTGGCGCGAAAGCCGTGTGTCCGAGGATGTTTACGTCCACGTCAACATCCCCGACTTCCACGCCGAGGTCTGGGAAAATGGCAAGCGGCAGCTGCGCTTTCGGGTCGTGACTGGGTCCTCTGCGCGGCAGAACAATACACGCACACAAGAGGCGGAGTATGTGAATGCAACCCCTCAGATCTCGGGTCGCATTCAGCATGTTGTGTTTAATCCGTTTTGGAATGTGCCCAACACAATTCTGAACGCGGAGATTCTGCCGAAACAGAACGAGAACCCATTATACTTGGCCGAGAACAGCTATGAATGGGCCACAGATGACTTCGGCGAGCCGTATCTGCGGCAGAAACCGGGCCCTCAAAATGCATTGGGGCAGGTGAAGTTTATGTTCCCCAATAAGCATCACGTCTTCCTGCATGACACGAACGAGAAACAGCACTTCCGGACGCCCGTCCGTGCCAAGTCGCATGGCTGTGTGCGAGTCGAGAACCCCATGGAACTTGCTAAGTATCTGTTGGACCGCGAAGGCAAGTGGAACGACGACGACGTGAAGTTGTGGTTGGAACGCGACACCGAAACCTGGATCAAGCTCGACCAGAACGTACCAGTTCACATCGAATATTACGTCGTTCGAGTCGATGGGGTGGGACGCGCTAATTTCCTGGCTGACGTGTATCGTGAAGACACCCCGCGTGTTGCAGCGATCCAAGAGCGACTAAAGCGCCGAGCGGATGCGTTGGCCGCGAAGCCAACCCCAGCTTCCAGCGACACGGCTCCCACCGCGGTGCGTTAGTCGAGTTTTTCCAAGACCTGCGTCTGCCCCACCCGCGAAGCTCTGGCGTTGGTTTCGCGGGCTTCGCTTGGCCCAAGCGGGCCAACACATCCGTTGCCAACGGTCAGCGAATTGATTATCTCAAACTCCCCTCGACTTTCGGGAAGTGATGAAGAAACAAGAAAAGGCAGATCGAATCGGTGAAATCTTGGACGAGCTCTATCCGGAGCCGCCCATCCCGCTGGACCATACGGACGCATTCAGCTTGCTCGTCGCGGTGTTGCTGTCGGCACAGACCACGGATGCTCGTGTGAACATCGTCACGCCCGATTTGTTCAAGGCCGCCAAGACTCCGGCCGAGATGGCTGACCTCGAGGTCGATGAAATCTTGGAGTTCATCAAGACTTGCGGCCTCGCGCCGACGAAGGCCAAGAACATCAAGAAGCTCGCTCAGATTCTGGTCGATGAGCATGACGGCGAGGTTCCAGATTCGCTAGAAGACCTTGAGGCGCTGCCGGGCGTTGGCCACAAGACCGCGTCTGTTGTTATGGCGCAGTGGTACGATGTGCCGTCCTTCCCGGTGGACACCCATATTCATCGTGGTGCGGCGCGTTGGGGGCTCAGCTCGGGCAAGAATGTCGATACGACCGAAAAGGACCTGAAGAAGCTCTTTCCTGAAGATACATGGAACAGACGGCACCTTCAGATCATCTATTTCGGGCGTGAGCATTGTAAGGCTCGTAATCACGACTTCGAAGAGTGTGTCATCTGTTCATGGGCGACCACAAAGAAGCGTCGCCAAGAAGAGCGAGACTCTTGGTCCAAGAAGAAAAAGAAGAAGTAAGGTCGCCGTCCGGCGTCGATGGTTGGCTTGAGCCTCGCGACACAACGCAGGGTGTGGCCAAGGAAGTCGAGGACGGCAAGACCATGGCGATCTTGAGCCACGCAAGTCTGCTCTTCGGTATCCCAATCTTCATCGTGCCGATGATCACGCGGGACAATCGATTTGCGTTACACCACGCCAAGGCGGCTGCGGTTACGTTCACACTGTTCTTCATCACGGCGATGTTGACGATGGTTAGCTGCGGGGTTTTCTTCCCGTTGCTGCTGTTGTGTTACATCCCGGCGCTCGTTGGAATCGTCCAGGCCGCAAACGGCCAATTGGCGGGTCCATGGGGGATGGGGAATGCCGGTGAATCGGTGCTTCGCGGGCTGAAAGTGCCGATCCAAAAACTCCCCAAGCATGCTCGGCACCAGCTCGAGCACCACGAAGTTTAAGAGTAAGTATGAGCTACACGAAGAAGATCGAGTTTGTCGGCGGAAATGGTGAGGTCCTCGCCGCTGCCCTCGAATTGCCCGATGACAAGCCGGTCGCATGCGCGCTGTTCGCGCATTGCTTCACGTGTGGAAAAGACGTTTTCGCCGCAAGCCGCATCACGAAAAAGCTCGCACAACAAGGGATTGCGGTGCTGCGATTTGATTTCACCGGCATCGGATGCAGCGATGGAGAATTCGCGAACACCAATTTCACCTCGAACATCGATGACCTCCTGGCGGCAGCCGAGTTCTTGACACATGAATACGATGCGCCAAGTTTGTTGATTGGGCACAGTTTGGGAGGCGCCGCCGTGCTCGCGGCTGCGCCAAAGCTCGATAGTGTCCGCGCCGTCGTGACGATCGGCGCGCCATATGAACCAAGCCATGTCGAACATCTGTTCACATGTGACATCGAAGAGATAGAGCGCACAGGCAACGCTCGGGTCGCCATCGCTGGCCGAGAATTTACGATCCAAAAGCAGTTCCTGGACGACCTGAGGGACTACCAGGAGCACAACTACATCGCCCACATGCGAAAGGCCCTCCTGGTAATGCATGCACCGCGAGACGAGGTCGTCGGAATCGACAACGCGAAGGACATCTTCCTAGCGGCAAAACACCCGAAGAGCTTCGTGTCCCTTGATGACGCGGACCATCTCTTGTCTAAACGGGTTGATGCTCTGTATGTCGCCGACGTGATTACGGCATGGGCTAGCAGGTACATGGCGAGCCGACATGAGCCCATGTTGCGCGTTCCTGACGAAGACCGAATGGTCGAAGTGACGGAAACCTCGGAAGGGAAGTTCACCAATCAAGTCACCGTTGGCCCGCATACCTTCAGGGCTGATGAGCCCGAATCTGTTGGTGGCGAAGATTCGGGGCCCAGCCCATATGAGTTCCTCATGGCGGGTCTGGGAGCATGCACGACGATGACCATGCGCATGTATGTTGAGCGCAAAGGTTGGCCGATGGACCGGGCGAGTGTGCGCTTAAAGCACGAGAAGGTGACGATCGAAGAGGAAGGCAAAAAGCGCCGAATCGACCGTATTCACAGGCATATCGCAATCGAGGGCGAACTCGACGATGCTCAGAGACAACGCATTTATGAGATCGCCAATCGGTGTCCTGTGCACCGAACGCTCGAAAACGGCGCAGAAGTTGAGAGTCATTTAATCGACTCCGACGGGTAGCGACACTACACTCCCTAAGGTTATCTGCGGATTTGCAACGAATCTCAGAGTCTGTAATCTCGTCGTTAGCAATCTGCTGTGCAAGACCTATAGGGAGGCTTGAAGTGCACACCAAACGACTCATCATCGCGTTGGCTATCTTCGCGTTCGCTGCATGTGGCGACGACGACGAAAAGACCAACAACGCGAACAACTCAAACAACGCGAACAATTCGAACAACGCGAACAACGCGAACAATTCGAATAACGCGAACAACACCAACAACGTCGAACCGATTTGTCCGGAAGTCACCGCCTTCAGCGACGATTGCGCGATTACGGTCGGCCCCTGCACCACGTCGGAGCTGACGGTTGAGCGCATTCAAACTGCGTTGATCGTGGATGCGTCTGACGGGGACGTCGTTTGCTTTACGGATGGCACATACGACGTGCGCGAAGAGCTCTCGCTCGATGTGCCCAATGTCGAGCTGCGCGGACAAAGCCGCGATGGGACAGTGCTCGATTTCACCGAACAGACCTCAGGCGCAAACGGTCTTAATGTGACAAGCGATGGGTTCGCCATCACGACAATGACCGTGCGAAACACCACTGGCGACGGGATTCGCGTCAGCGGCGCGAATGGTGTGACGTTCGATAATGTCCGCGTGGAATGGACCTCGGAGGCCGACGAGAACAATGGTGCCTATGGGGTTTATCCAGTGCAGTGCATGAACGTTTTGATCCAAAACTCAATCGTCAGCGGAGCCTCGGACGCCGGCATCTACGTTGGCCAATCGAGCAATATCTTGGTCAAGGACAACGAGGTGTTCGGAAACGTCGCGGGCATTGAGATCGAGAACTCAACCGGCGCCGAAGTCACGGGCAACTACGCACACGACAACACGGGTGGACTTCTGATTTTCGACCTGCCAGACCTGCCCGCTGGTTCTGGGAAGAACACGAAGGCCCACAATAACCGTATCATCGAGAACAACCTGCCAAACTTTGCCGCGCGTGGTGCGTTCGTGAAGCTGGTACCGCCAGGGACCGGCGTGCTGATTCTCTCCGGCGATGCCAATGAGATTCACAACAACGAAATCACCGGCAATATCTCGGTAGGTGTCGTGATCGTCAGTCACTTTACGATTGGACAAGAGCCAGACGACCCAACGTTTGACCCGTATCCCGAGAGCAACTACGTCCACGACAACACGTTTGAGGGTAATGGCACGGATCCACAAGCCATTGCCTTCGTGATTGCTGGTGCTGCTGGCGAACCCGACATCCTTGAGCCGCTGCTCTGGGACGGGACGACCGATGATGCCAAAGACAATTCGGATGGTTCGCTGACCAACTGTTTCATGAACAACGTCGACGGCGACGGCAACGCGGTTCCATTCCGTGACTTCGACTACGCCGGCAACTTCATGAACGTTTCCACTGATTTGGGAGATAACGAATGCGAAGGCGCAACGCTGCCCGGCATTACGTTGCCGTAGTCGCGTGTCTGTTTGCGTTGGGTTGCGGGTCAAGTGAAGACGCCAACAACAACGCGAACAACACGAATAACGTCAACAACGTTAACAATTCGAACAACGTCAACAACGCGAACAATTCGAACAACGTCAACAACGTTAACAATTCGAACAACGTCAACAACGTTGAGCCGTTGTGCGATGTCGCGTTCGCTCCAGACGGTGAACCATTCGACACGTTGGCTGAGTATTGCTTTTTTGGCGGCCACATGGCCGAACACATCCCCAACGCGGGTGTGGTTCCATATGACGTCATCGCGACCCTCTATGCCGATGACTCAAAGAAGCTCAGGTACCTGGTGCTGCCGGAAGGCGAGCAGATTGGCTACACAGACACCGAGAAGTGGTCGTTCCCGTTGGGGACGGTCATCATCAAGACGTTCTATGTGGACCACGACGAACGTGATCCGGCGTTAGGTCGTCGCATCATGGAGACTCGACTTCTGGTCAACGAGTCGGATGGTTGGCAGCCCTATATCTACGTTTGGAACGAGGAGCAGACCGAGGCAAAACTGCGCCAGATCGGCCAGTGGATTGATCTGGAGTGGGTTGGAATGGAAGGGCAGACGCGTACGCTCGAGTATCGTGTCCCCAACAAGAACCAATGCAAAAACTGCCACGGCCAAGACGACTTCTTCGAGCCGCTCGGCCCCAATACGCGCCAGATGAACCGCACCTACGCTTACGACGGTGAAGATAAGAACCAGCTCGAGCACCTCGCTGAGCTGGGTCTTTTCGACCAGGAGATTCCGGACACGAGCACGTTGTTCACGCTCAGCGATCCGCTTGGCAATGATGATGTTGAGCGGCGAGCACGGTCCTACCTGGATGCAAACTGCGCGCATTGCCATAACGGTTCTGGCGCGGCTGGACCCACCGGGCTCCAGCTTTCCGTCTTCATCGACGAGCCTCGTGAATACGGCATCTGCCGACGTCCTGTCGCCGCTGGTAGTGGCTCGGGCGACCTTTTGTTCGACATCAAACCGGGGCATTCCGATGAGTCCATCATCGTGTTCCGGATGGCATCCACCGATCCTGAGTTGAAGATGCCCGAACTTCCCACCCAGACCGCCGATCTCTTCGGTGTTGATCTGATCTCCGCCTGGATTGACTCCATGGATCCATCCGAGTGTGAAGGCCTCTAGTAGGGGCATGTAGGGAACCCGGATACCCGCATCATACCTTGGGATACAGCAATTTTGTTGGCACGGATCGTGGATCTATAAATCCTGAAAGCAAACGCTTCACAATCGAGTAAGGCCGCCGGAATACGGTGGCACGGGATGAAACGACGGATTACCCGTCAATTCAGGACCCGGATCGTGGTTTAGATGTCACGATCAAACGGTCCACAGGTGATGCAGGAATGTCACACGAGACATCAAAACCACACTTCGAAAACCAACGTAAGGAGGGGTGTGTTGGTGTAGGTGCGAAAGCGCTCTCAAAGTTGACCAGTGCGGCTGATCCCAATATTCTTTCATCTAAGAAACACCATTCATCATTCAATCAGGAACCGCGAAGAGTCCACGGCGTTTGTGTCGACGGACCTTTTCGCATGTGGGAACGCGAAGGAGTAAGTATGAGACAACGCAAGACGTCATGGATGCTTGTGCTGTTGACGTGCAGCATCGCTCTTCTTCTATCCGCTTGCTCAAGCGAAGAAGAAGCAGCAGGAGATGACTGCGTCGACGACAAGCAGTTCTTCCAGAAAGAGGTCTGGTCGAGCTTTATGTCAACCCGGTGTGTGTCATGTCACACGCCAGGTGGTGTAGCCGACAAGACCAACCTCGTCCTCCAGCCGGCAACGCAGACCGGCTTCTTGGACGCCAACATGACGAAACTTCGTGACGTCGCAGCGTTGGAACGCGAGGGCACATCGATTCTGTTGCTTAAGCCAACCGAGAAGGTTCCGCACGAAGGTGCGAAAGTCTTCGAAGAAGGCAGCAAAGAGTATGTTGCGCTCCAAGAGATGATTTCTCGCTTCAAGCAGCCAGTGAGCTGCGGCGAAGAGTCGACTCGTGACGAGCACTTCGACGGTGTCACCCTGCTTGACCCGAATGAGACGTTCCGCAAGGCGACGCTCAATATCGCGGGTCGTTTGCCCACCGCCTCTGAGGACTTTGCCATCGCGACCGGTGGTGAAGAGGCGTTGGACCAGCAGCTTGACCTTCTTCTTCGCGAAGAGGCGTTCTACGCACGTCTTGAGCTCATCTTCAACGACATGTTCCTCACCGACCGCTACCTCGGTCGCAATGAGGCCATCGACCTTCTGGACACCGACTACTATCCAGACGCTCGCTGGCATATCGACGATGATGACGAAAATCCGAAGGACTACAGCAACGTGAACGCAGAGTTCCTCGAGGGTGCACGCATGTACACCAACGACTCGATGGCTCGCGAGAACCTCAAGCTTGCTTCGTACATCGTACGTAACGACCGACCATTCACTGAGATCGTGACGGCCGATTACATGGTGATGAACCCATACACGGCTCGCGCGTATGGCGTCAGCGACATCGACTTCGAGAACTCGCTTGACCAAAACGAATGGAAAGAAGGGCGCGTCCCCGGCATCCCACACGCGGGTGTGCTCTCCTCAGCCATGTGGCTCAACCGGTTCCCAACGACGGCAACTAACCGAAACCGACACCGTTCACGGATGGTTTACTGGTTCTTCCTGGCGACTGACGTCATGAAGCTTGCCGAGCGTCCACTCGACCCAACCAATATCACGTCGTTCAACCCAACGCGTGAGAATCCAAACTGCAACGTCTGTCACAACGTGATTGACCCGCTCGCCGGAACTCTCTTGAACTGGAACGAAGAAGGTTCGTATGCACCACCAGAAGATGGTTGGTTCACGAACATGCTTCCACCAGGTTTGGATGCAGTTGAAATGCCATACAACGGCGCACAAGAGTACGCTGCTGCACAATGGCTTGGTCAGCAAATCGCAGTCGACCGTCGCTTCGCAACGTCGATGGTTCACCACATGTACCGCGGCTTGACCGGTCAGGAACCACTGTTGTTCCCAACCAACACCGACTCGCCGACGTATCAGGAAGAAGTCCTTCAGTACGAAGTTCAAGACCAGGTCTTCGACGAGATCGCTCAGAGCTTCATCGATTCGGACTACAACCTGCGTACCGTGTTCAAAGAGCTCATGAAGTCGAAGTACTTCCGCGTGAAGAACGTCGTCGATCCTGAGCGGGCACCTGTTGTTGCTGAACTCGGAATGGGCCGCATGCTCACGCCAGAGCTTCTCGACGAGAAGGTCAAAGCTGTGACTGGCTTGTACTGGGATGACAACAACGGCGACCACTTCTTGCTCGATGGTGGTGAATACCGACTGCTCTACGGCGGTATCGACAGCGACGACGTCACGGTTCGTATGACGGATCCAAACGGCATCATGGCCGGCATCCAAATGCGTATGGCCAACGAAATGGCTTGCCGCATCACGGCTCGTGACTTCACACAGAAACCTCAGGACCGTCGCCTCTTCCCACATGTGGATGTTGAGACGGCGCCGATGGATGAAGCAGGCTTCCCTGATATCGATGGGGAGAATGCAGTGCGGAAGAATATTGCTCACTTGCACTACCACATCCTTGGTGAGCGGCTTGAAACCAACGATGAAGAAGTTACGCGTACCTTCAACCTCTACTTGGAGACTCTCCAGGAAGGTCGCTTGAAGATGAACGCAGACGAACTCGACGGAGGACTCAGGTGTCGTGCGGAGACTGACTACGAAGGAGTTGAACTTCCTGAAGAGCAGCGAATTACGCGCGATGACACGTACACGATTCGTGCCTGGATGGCGGTAGTTACCTACCTCCTGGCCGACTACAAATTCCTCTACGAGTAGACTTAAGCATCACGGAGATACGTAATATGAAACGCAGAGATTTCATGAAACTCGCGGGAGCTGCCGGAATGATGCTTGCGTCACCGGTAACTGCACGCGCTCAAGAAGAACCGCAGATTGCGGACCTATATGACGGCCTATTCTTCGTATTCGTCGCCGCTGGCGGCGGATGGGACCCCACCTCTTTCTGTGACCCGAAAGGATTCATCAGCGAGAACGATGATAACCCCATGAACCGTGGTTATGCCGCGGCTGACATCGGAAACACCGGCAATATTCGCTGGGCACCATTCGATGTTGGAGCACCGGGTTCGGGCTACCGACAGTTCGTCGAGACTCACTACGAGAAAATGCTCGTCATCAACGGCATCGACACGCAAACGAACGGACACGATTCGGGTGCACGTCACGCCGCAGCCGGTAAGCTCGCTGAGGGCTTCCCAACATTCGGTGCGCTCGTCGCGTCCGAGTATGGCCGCGGCTTGCCGATGAGCTACATCTCGAACGGTTACTACGATGAAACGGCCGGTAAGGTGGCGCGTACTCGCGTCTCGAATATCGGTGTGTTTGAGCGCATCGCGCGTCCAAACGCAATCAACGTCAATAACCCGGACGATGGCTATCACACGCCTGAAACCTTCCAGCGCATCCGCGAGGCCCAAGAGTCTCGACTCCTGGCGTTGCGCGGCATCAACAAGCTGCCGAAGCTTGAGCGTTCGATGGCCACGCTGCACCTCGCACGTGGTGGCGACAACGTCCTTCAGCGCCTTCTGGACTACCTGCCAGAAGACCAAGCACCGAACGGACTTCAGCGTCAGGCTCAGTTGGCGATTGCAGCGTACAAAGCTGGAACGTCCGTGGCTGTTAACCTCAGCCGCGGTGGCTTCGACACCCACGGTAACCACGACCAGAACCACTTGCCTCGTCTCGACGACGTGTGGACTGGTGTCGACTACCTGCTCCAAGAAGCGGAGCGTCAAGGTGTCGCAGACAAAGTTGTCATCTGCGTCGGTTCCGACTTCGGTCGTACGCCTGGCTACAACGAAAACAACGGTAAGGACCACTGGAGTGTGACCTCCATGATCCTGATGGGCGCCGGCATCCGCGGCAACCGCACCATCGGTGAGACGACTGAGCGCCACTCGCTCAAGACCGTCGACCCGAACACGCTTCAGGTCATCAACGCCGACACCGGCGTTCGTATCGAGCCTGGGCACGTCCATGCTGAGCTGCGCAAGCTAGCTGGCATCGACAAATCGCGACTCAACGCGGAGTTCCAGCTCGATATCAAAGAGCATCTCAATCTCCTGGCGTAGCCTCGTCTACGCTCGTCACCCAGAAAGGGGTGCCTTCGGGCACCTCTTTTTGGT
Source organism: bacterium (assembly GCA_030427705.1). Lineage (GTDB taxonomy): Bacteria > Myxococcota_A > Bradymonadia > Bradymonadales > Bradymonadaceae > JAUIBR01. Next base: position 59,276 of record JAUIBR010000007.1, read on the forward strand.
TCTTGCGGTTGCCATGACTCACGCTGCCGTATATAGGCATAGCGACCAACAGATAGAACCAAATGGGTTTTTCATGGATACCAAGTACGTAGCATTCGGCGTCTCCGCCGCTCTACTCATCTGCATACTCGCATGTGGTGGTGCTCAGAACACGGGCTCGACTGAAATCATGGCGCAGGGTGAGGCATTCCGTAACCTGACCATCATCACCGAGCAGACATTCCCAGCTGCCGAGCCTGATGTTGGACCCGCAGGAGAGGTCATCTTTGCTTCCAAGAAGGACGGCAACTGGGACCTGTACATGAAGCGAAACCCAACGGCGAAGGCTGTTCAGCAGCTGACGACTCACGGTGCTGCTGACCGTCAGCCAGCGATTTCGCCTGATGGAACTCAAGTCGCATTCGCATCCAACCGCAGCGGCAACTACGACATCTTCATCGCCCGTACCAACGGCGGTACCGCAAAGCGCCAGGTGACGGATTCAAACGAAGACGAATACCTGCCAGCGTTCTCGCCAGACGGGAACCTCGTGGCGTACACGCGTTTCTCGCGCGTTGATGGTCGGCCATACATTTGGACCAAGGACCTCAACACGGGCGCAAACGTCCAGCTTGGGCCAGGCATGAACCCTCAGTTCTCGCCAGACGGCTCGACGATCCTGTTCCAGAAAGCCTCTCAAGCAGGCGACAAATGGTTCGGTGTTTGGTCGATGGACATCCACGGTTCAAGCCTCACGCAGCTTGTCGCTTCCACAGATTGGGGCGCAATCCAAGCCAGCTGGTCACCTGATGGTCAGAAGATCATCTTCACGACGTCAAAGGGCGTGAGCTCGCAAATGCTGGCTCTGCGCACGACCACAGCTGAGGGAAATGTCGAAGACACGACTGTCGCTTCGGATAGCGGAAACAACATCTGGATCGTTAACGCTGACGGAAGCAACCTGACGCAGCTCACGACGCACCGGGCCGACGACATGTGGCCGCACTGGTCGAAGGACAACTTCGTCTACTTCGAGTCGTACCGTGACGGAAAACAGAAGATCTGGCGTTTCGTGCCAGTGCTTCCAGACGGTTATGTCCCAGCGGCACCGGCTGCAGCCGAGCCTGCTCCAGAAGCAACGCCTGAGGCTAACCCACAAGACAAACCCGCGGACAAACCGGCCGCAGCTCCCGCTGCGACGCCAGAAGCCGCACCTGCGAGCGCGCCTCAATAACGAGGAACGCTTCGAAGAATCCAAGGCGGCCAACTGGCCGCCTTTTTTATTGGAACCCGTGGATTTGCAATCCCGATTCGGCCGTGTCAGAAAGGCGGCCGTTTTAACCGTGAAAACGAGGACAAGATGGAGTTTGTAGTTCTCAAGTTTGGTGGAACCAGCGTCTCGACAAGGGCGCGCTGGGAGACGATTGAATCGATTGTTCGTGAGCATATGGCGGCGAACAAGAAACCTGTCGTTGTGTGTTCGGCGATCAGTGGCGTGTCCAATTTGTTGGAAGAGCTGCTGAAGACCGCGGTCAAAGGCGAACACAAACCCACCGTCGAGGCTATTGTATCGAAGCACCAGACGCTCGCTGACGAGCTCGAGGTTGATTTCGATGCGACAGTCGCAGAAGACCTGCAAACGCTTGAGCGGCTCGCTCTGGGCGCCTCACTGACCAATGAAGTCAGCCCTCGCTTGCATGCCCGCATTCTGGCGATGGGTGAGTTGATGCTTACCAAACTTGGTGCGGCGTTCCTGCAGTCCCGCGGATTGGGCGCACAACGTCTGGATTCACGCGACTATCTGAAGGCCATCAGCCAGCCAGGTGAGTCGGATTCCAAGCACTTTCTGTCTGCGCCATGCGAGTATGGGCCAGACCCCGCGCTACAGACCGCGATCTTGAAGCACGACGTGACGATCCTTCAGGGGTTCATCGCACGCGATGCACAAGGCGAAACGGTGCTTCTGGGGCGTGGCGGTTCGGACACGTCTGCCGCGTATTTTGCGGCCAAGATTGGCGCCGCGCGGCTTGAGATTTGGACAGACGTCCCAGGCATGTACACCGCCAATCCACGCGAGGTTGGTGATGCTCGCCTGTTGAAGCGGCTAGACTACGAAGAGGCTCAGGAGATCGCCACGATGGGGGCGAAGGTCCTGCATCCACGCTGCATTGCGCCGGTTCGTGACCACAATATCCCGCTCGAGATTCGCTGCACGCCGCGACCCGAGATCGAAGGCACGGTCATTTCCAGCGACGTGCCTGACTTTGGTCCGCAGGTTAAGGCCATCAGCGCGAAGACCGGTGTTGTTCTCGTTTCCATGAACACGATCGGGATGTGGCAGCAGGTTGGCTTCCTGGCCGATGCGTTTGTCATCTTCAAGAACCACGGGCTTTCCGTCGACCTTGTCGCGACCTCAGAATCGAACGTGACGGTGTCGCTTGACCCCGCCGCCAACGTCTTGGACCCATCTGCCACCGAGGCTCTGTTGGCCGATCTAGGAAAGGTCTGCCACGCCCGCCTCATCGGGCCGTGCGCAGCGGTCAGCATGGTTGGCCACAACATCCGCTCGATCTTGCATCAGCTGGGGCCCGCACTTGAGGCCTTCGACGAACAACGAATCTACATGGTCTCGCAAGCGGCCAGCGACCTGAACCTGACGTTTGTCGTGGACCAAGACCAGGCGCCTCGTCTGGTCCGAAAGCTCCACGCGTTGTTGTTGGGCGAGCGTGTCGCTGACCCGCTCTTGGGGCCGACCTGGGGCGCACTTTTCGGCAACGAAGAAGACCTGCAAAAAGTCGATGAAGATGCTTGGTGGGTCGCGCGTCGCGCCCAGCTTGTGGACTTGATGGAAAACGCCGATGGACCGCTCTACGCCTACCATCGCGCGACGGTCGAACAGCGCGCCGACGAAGTGAAAGGGCTGGGTGTGCATCACGCATTCTTTGCCATCAAGGCCAACGACCACCCCGATTTGCTGCGGATTCTGGAAGGCAAAGGCATCAACTTCGAGTGTGTGAGCCCCTGGGAGCTGAATCACGTCTTCGAAACGATGCCGAATCTGGACCCAACACGTGTCCTGTACACGCCAAACTTCGCGCCTCGGGAAGACTACGAACTGGGCTTCCAGAAAGGCGTCTACGTCACGTTAGACAACCTGCACCCGCTTGAGACTTGGCCCGAGACCTTTGCCGGTCAGAAAATCATCGTTCGAATCGACCCCGGGAAAGGGCGTGGTCACCACAAGAAGGTCAAGACCGCCGGAACGCAATCCAAGTTCGGTGTTCCGTTGCACGAAGTGTCGCGCTTGGCCGAGCTTTGCAAGGCGCATGATGTCGAGATCATCGGCCTTCACTCGCATGTCGGCTCGGGCATCAAAGACCCCCAGACGTGGGCTGAAACCGCGGCGTTGCTGCTATCCGTGGCCGGCGAGATCGGTGGTGTGAACATCATCAACGTCGGTGGCGGACTGGGCGTCGTCGAACGTGCTGGCCAGCCTGCGTTGGAGCTCGAGCAAGTGCGGTCATCGATCGCCAATGTCGTCGCTGCTCATCCTGGGGTCGAGATTTGGATGGAGCCGGGACGCTACTTCGTAGCCGAAGCTGGTGTATTGCTGGCGAAGGTCACCCAGACCAAATCCAAAGGCGAGAGCGCTTCTTACGTGGGTCTGGACGTCGGCATGAATGGCCTCATCCGACCGGCGCTCTACGGTGCGTACCATGCGATCGTGAACTTAAGCCGTTTGAACGAGCCTGTGACGATGGTCGCCGATGTTGTCGGCCCCATCTGCGAAACAGGCGACGTCCTGGGACACAAGCGCCGCCTGCCTCAGAGCGAAACAGGTGATGTTTTCCTCATCGGAACCGCCGGTGCCTATGGACGCGTGATGGCATCGCAGTACAATCGAAGACCAATCCCCACCGAATTGGTTCTGGACTGATGGCGCAAGACGACGTCGACATTCAGGCATGGGTTGCGGCGTTTCAAGCTAGCCAGCGCGAGATTGCCGAGGGCCATGCCGCGTTTCAGCGTGCGCTCGCTGAATCCCATGCGCGCTTCATCACCGCGATGGAAGAGAGCCAGCAGAAGCTCGTCGATGTCTTAAGCTCGCACCTGGAACCCGCAGAACTCCAATTGATTTTGGACGAGCTTCAAGGTCACAGCGAAGGCGAGATGACCGAAGTTGGCGAGGTCATCGAAGAGACTGAGGCCGTTGTGGTGAGGCGGCTTCGGCGCCGCGTTGCAGCAGCCGTTCGGACCGAAATCGTCGACCGAAACTCGGCGCCCCATCGGGCATGGGCCATAACGCGAGACGGCATGGGCATCGCCGAGCTACTAGCCGCCGACCTACAGGCTGCGCGCTGCGAAGCGCGTGTTGTTGCTTCGTGGGGCGAGGTCAAACCGGAAGAGGGCTTGATCGAGCTCTCCGGAGTCCGCCAATACAAAAACGCCGACGAAGCGGGTGCATTGGTGGTGCGGATCGCAAATCGCGCACGTAAATACGGAGCCACACGTGGAACCGCACCGACTGTCTTGGTGCAAGACACCTTTGGTCGCTACGGGCTGGATATCTGCGACCCGTTCCGTGCCTTTCTGGGCGGATTGCGCGGCGTCGCCGCGGCCATGGCATTGACGATCGATAACGTACGATGTGTCGATCTGGACGTCGGACATCGCCTTCCAACGGAAGTCGCACCGCTGCTCGAGGACGAGGTCCTATACGGCACCGGTCAGTCGGTCGGTCGCCCAGATGACGAGCGCATCACGCTGTCTTGGGTCGATGCGCCTCTGGTTACAGAGTCCGACGATGGTAAGGGTCTGGTCGTGGTCACAACGCCCGTCTCGGAGCGGTTTGTCTCCAGCGTTCTGGCCTATTGTGCAAAGCACGCAGACGAGGTGGTGCTGGTCGGAAAGCGCGACCCCGGTTTGTCGGACGCCTTGTCTAGAATGGGCAAAGTCACAACGGTGGCAAACGACGACATCACCGCACTGGTTGGCGAAATCCAGGTGGCTGTGCAAGGGCGCCGGATCAAGTCGATTTTGCATGCCAATGACCGCGGTTGGGGCCCTGGTGAGCTGGAGCCCGCCTACAGCCAACGCATCGCGCTCTTGCAGGTCTTGTTGGCGGCGACCGCTGCTTATGGCGCAGACCAAACGGCCATTCTGGTGGATGAAAACCCAGGCTGGGCAGGTCTTGTCTTTGACGAGATGTTACGCCGCTTCGCACATGCCGAGACGCAGCGCCAAGCCGACGATGGAATCACACGTGCCATCGTCGTCGGACCGGGCGTTTCGCCGCGGGATATCGTGCAGGAGCTGACCTCGAAGAGCCGTGCGCCGGAAGTCTGGTTGGCGATGGACTAGCTTTCCTGTTGCGTGAGCCAGCGGCTCGTTATATCACGGAAATCACAGCAGAAACTCTATTGGGGGAATCCCGTGCCCAACTATTTTGGAAAATCTCGCAACGCTTGGAACATGCGTTCGATAATGAGGGTGAAGTCAGTCTTTGACCTTTTCCCTGGAGCCCAAAATGTCGAGCATCAATCCCATCATGCACAGCCAATCTCAGGCGGTGCAGCCACAGCAAAAGACCTCCAACAACTTTCAAAAACATCTCGAACAACCGTCGCGCGTGGACAAAGCCATCAAGAGCATCCATCGCGACGAGAAACAGCTCAATTCCATGATTCGTCGCGCAGAGCGCGGCGCCGATTTCGACAATCAAGAGCTGATTCGCATGCAGGCGCTGTCCTACCGATATTCTCAGAAGGTCGACCTGGCCTCGAAGGTCGTAAACACCGCGACCTCAGGTCTGAAGCAAATTCTCAACACACAAGTCTAATGAAACACATCCTTATTGGGTTCCTACTCGCCGCCGCGTTTGTGGTCTCCGGTTGTACGGCCGAGCTGCATCACGACCTGTCGGAAACGCAGGCAAATGAAATCGTCGTCGCGCTCGAAGACGTCGGGATTGAAGCATCAAAATATCGGGACGAAACGGACAAGACGCGTTGGGTGATTGCTGTGCCGTCAGGTGTGCAAGTTGAAGCGTGGAAGGTGCTGGAGACCCGCGGCTTGCCTCGACCTGAGGTCGAAGGCTTCACCGCGTTTTTCCCACGTGAAGGTCTTGTCCCGACCTCAGAAGAAGAGCGCGTCGTCATGCAATTTGCCACCGCGCAAGAGCTACGACGCACGCTGATGGCGGTCGATGGTGTTGTGGACGCGCATGTGAACCTCGTTGTGCCTCAAAAGCGACGCTTGGGATTTCGTGCCGACGAAACGCGCCCGCAACCCAAAGCCAGCGTCCTGCTGAAAGCGTCTGCTCGAAACGACGGCAAGCCTCCTATCGCCGAAAAGGAAGTGAAGACGATTGTGGCGGGAGCAGTTGAAGAGCTGATGCCTGAAAACGTTTCCGTGGTTTTGACGCCGGTGGATACGACGGCTGAGGCTCCGGAAGTTCGTGTTATCTCGGTCGGTCCGGTCACCGTCGCCGAGGGCAACAAAGGCGTCCTCCAGGGATTCATTGCCGTGTTGATGCTCGCGATACTGGCACTCGCCGGGGCGCTTGGATTTGTTGTGTTTCGCTTCCGCTCGCGACCTGCCTAGTGGACGACCTGACACCAGCTGAGAAGGGGCTCATCGTCATGGCGAATCGGTTTGGTTCGTTTGAAGCCATGTTGGTTCACCCCGACTCGCGTGCAGCTATACAGGACGCCCTCGAGTGCCTAGACGAAGCCACAGTCGCCAGCTGGGAGACCAAGATGTCTCCGCCAGAGGTCGGTCCTCCCATGGAACGCTGGATGAGCAGGGCTTCCTCGCCTCCCGAAGCCATGCAACTGCCGGAGTGGGCACGAAACCTTCTCAAGTTTGAGGACCGACATGCGCTCGTATCCGCTTGGATCGTGGCGCTCACCGATGACAATCCGCGCACCGCGGTTCGCATCAGCAAACGTCATGGCGAGTCGTTTGTTCAATTGGCGCGAGGCATAGATTTGCCGCACGCAGCAAAACACGCATGCAAGAGTGTGTTCAGCCGTGTCGGTGAATCGCCGGAAGAACGCGGACGAGCGGTGATCCTTATGGGATGCGGCGCGCGTTGGCGCCGAGCGGCCGAGAACTATGGATATCGAGAGCTAGCGGCGGTTGCCTGCCGTGGGCGATTCTCGGCATCTGCACCAGCCATCAAGCGAGGGATTCTAGCCCTGGCCAAGGAGTTGGAATGGTAGATTATCCCAAGATTCTAAAGGGTCCGGACGCTGACGCAGCGCCGCTGCTTCACCCGGCGACGAAGGTGTTGGAAGGGCCGGCTGTTCTGAAGCTCAACGATGCGATGGCCGCATTAGAGGCGGCGCACAAAGAAGCCACCGATATCATCGTGAGGGCAAAGCAAGAGGCGGAAGCGACCTTGCAGGAGGCGCTGGAACAGGGACGGACGCAAGGTTATGCCGAGGTCGTCGGTGAGTTGGCCAAGGTCCGTGAAGAGCGCAGAAATCTTCAGGATGCGGCACAAGGGGACCTACTCGCCCTGGCGTTCAAGGTCGCCGAACAGGTGATCTCGCGTGAGGTTGAACGCGACCCAATGATTGTGAAAGAGGTTGTCCAGAGTGCGCTCGAGCATGCCCGTGGACGGCGGCATATCGTCGTCAAAGTTCATCCAGACGACATGCATATCGTCGAGTTTTCACGCGCCGAATTGGAGTTGTGTGTGGACGGCACATCAATTCATTTTGAGGCTGACGCGTCCGTGACCAAAGGTGGAGCCATCATCGACACCGAAGGCGGTCAAATTCAGGCCGACCTGGGGCTGCAGCTCGAGGCGCTTCGCAAGAACCTGGAGTCATCATGAACGACAAGTCGCTGCTGGCCGGCTACCTGGACAAGCTCGATGGCGCGCAGTCCGTGACCATCAAGGGGCGCATACGCGAGGTGACAGGTCTGGTCGTGAAGGCCTCATTGCCTGATGCGGCAGTAGGAGACCTAGTTTCGATTCGGACCAAGTTGGGCGAGCGCCGGGCCGAGATCGTGGGATTCAAGGACGACATGGCGGTGCTCATGCCGTTTGGTGACCCAAAGGGGATCGGCGCCGGTGACGAGGTCGAAACAACCGGCAAGCCGTTCACCATCACGTGCGGACCGGGCCTGGTTGGTCGGGTTTTGGACGGGTTGGGCAGACCCATTGATGGCGGAGCGCCGCTCGCCGGGCCGGGTTTCGTCGAATGGGAGCTTGATAGACCGTCTCCGCACCCGCTGAAGCGAGCGCGTGTGACGGAGCCTCTTTCCGTGGGCGTTCGTGCGATTGACGGGTTGCTGACCCTAGGCAAGGGGCAGCGCGTTGGTCTGTTCGCGGGCTCCGGCGTGGGTAAGTCATCTTTGATGGGGCAGATTGCACGCGGTAGTCAGGCCGACCTGAACGTGATCTGCCTGATTGGTGAGCGTGGCCGAGAAGTGCGCGACTTCATCGAGGGGGTTTTAGGAAAAGACGGCTTGGCGCGGAGCATCGTGGTCTGCGCGACCAGCGATTCTCCAAGTCTGGTGCGGCTAAAATCGGCATACACGGCAACGGCGATCGCCGAGTATTTTCGCGACCAAGGCGCAAACGTCTTGTTGATGATGGACTCGGTGACACGATTCGCGCGGGCATTGCGAGAAGTCGGATTGGCGGCGGGTGAACCTCCTGCACGACAAGGTTATCCGCCAAGTGTTTTCAGCAATCTACCGCGCCTGCTTGAGCGTGCTGGCAATTCCGCATCTGGTTCGATCACCGCGCTGTACACAGTCTTGGTGGCTGGCGGCGACATGGAAGAGCCCATCGCCGACGAGGTTCGCGGTATCTTGGACGGACACATCATCCTGAGCCGTAAGCTCGCTAGCCGAAACCACTGGCCCGCGATTGATGTCCTGCCATCGTTGTCCCGTGTCATGCACGATGTGGTCGACGAACAACACAGCGAGGTCGCTGGCGAGTTTAGGCGGGTGCTGTCGAACTACGAGTCGCGGCGCGACCTCATCGCACTTGGCGCATACGAATACGGCAGCGACGCTGATACAGATTTCGCCATCGATTGCATTGAGCAGATGGAAGAGTTCCTCACACAGCGCATGGACGAGCAAAGCCCCATCGATGAGGCAGTCGTCATGCTCTCCGACGCGATCATGTGATGGATTACCCACTGCAAACACTGCTGGAGCTTCGGGAGCGCGCAGCCGAGACCGCGGATGCGGACGTCGCTCGGCAGGTCGCTGTCGTGGCCGAGATGAAGGGCCGGCTGCAAGCGATGCGGGAGCACGCCGCGAGCCTGCGCGATTCTTCGCAGCAGCAGCGGGTTGTAGCAACAGCATCGATTTCAGGCGCACAAATTCGCGCCGTCACGGAGTATCGGTCTGCGTTGGTCGCGGAAGCGGAAACGACGGCCACAAAAGCCGATGCGCTGTTTGCGGACCTGCAAGAAGAAGAGGCGAAATTGGCCGAGCTTCGTGCCATTCAGGCATCCGCTCATGCGGATGTCGCGGTTGTGCAAAAGCACAAGGACGCCTGGGTTGAGGACCGAAACTCGGTGCGGGCAAAGAAGGCAGCGGATGAACTCGATGACATCGCATTGCGAAAATGGATGGAGATGAGACGTGAGTAACGTGAAGCTAGGCGGTTTGTTCGCACCACGCGCCGGCGGCGCGGAAGAGCTAGAGGCGCTGTATGGCGTTCAGGAAGCGCAGGACGGCGCTGCTGCCGTTTTACTGGGCCCGCTGGCCAACGAAGCATTGGAGGCGTTTGACGACGGCCAGGCCCAATCTACGACCGACCAATGGCTGCAGTCTGCGATGAACCGCGCCCAACCCAATAAGCTGATGGAAGCCGCTGCGATGTTGGACGTTCTGTCGCAGAGGATTGAAGGTGAGGATGGTCAACGCATCCGAGATCTGTGTACAGTAGTGCAGAAGTACGCACAGCTTGAAGGTCTGGTGACGATCCGGACATCGAGCGTCAAACCCTAGGTTCCTAAGGACTTAAGAAGTTCAAGGACCTAAGGATTCTTAAGTTCTTGGAAATTCGTTGATGTCTACTTCGATTCCAAACCTTTGGTACGTTCAAAAATTGGGGCTAACGCAACGCCTGCCGTTCGACACCGTTCTGAAGCTGCGCGAGCACGGAAAGCTTGAGCGCTGGGGCCATCGCGCGAAGATTACGCGTCGCCCAACCGATGTTGTTGCGGTGCTGAGCGGCGGTGTTGAGCTCAACGATGGGCTGCACGACAAGCTGGTTCGGCTCAAGCCGGGTGACCTCTTCGGCGACATCGGGGAGGAGGTCGAAGAGATACTTCGCGCCTACGATGACACGGTTATCTGCCGCGTCGATCGTGAAGCGTTCGAAGAGCTAGTCAAAGACCATTTGGGAATGATGGCAACGCGCGTCGGTATGCGGGCGCGGCAGCAATTGCAGGTCCCCGTGGCTGAGCTGCTTTACCGCTCGCCGCGGTCCCGAATCGCAAAAGCGCTGGAGTTGGTCGCGGACGAAGTCGGAGAAACGGAAGATTCTCGTGTGGTGGTGCCGATTTCGCTGCGTTCGAAGCACGTTGCGGAATTGACAGGAGTGGTTCCGGCGCGTACTCGAAAGGTACTGGATTCACTGTACGACGATGGGTTGCTCGAGCTTGGGCGACAGGGAATCGTCATTCCTGATCTCGAAACGATCAAATCTCTGGCTGCAAGCAGGAACGAATGAGTCAGCGCGGCGCACATCAGGTCATCCGAACGACTTTGATCTTGGGGATACAGTTCGACGATTTCGACTATCGAGCCTTCCTTCGTGAGTATCACAAGGAGCTACGCAATCGATTCCCCAACCAGAGTTTCCCTGCGTATTCGCCCATCGAAGTCCTCGATAGCTTGATTCCTCGTTACGAACCCGACGGCGAGACGTCACGGGCTGGTGGACGCTACATCGCGCTTCGAAACTTCGCGCAGCGGGCACATCGTCTGGACTTGGCGATGACGGCCTCGGACTTCGGTCCGTTCGAGCAGCGCAAATCGCCATACACCTTTGACCGCAGCTTCTATCATCTGGGCCGCGCCATCTGTTCGGCGAAGGTTAAGATGGAGTTTCCTGGCTATAATCCCTACCGCTCCACACGCAGCTGGCCGGTGGGATTTGTTCGGGACAACTTGGAGAACGTCTTCGAGATTCTGCCCGACTATCTGTGGTGGGCGATGCACGATCAGAAAGACGCCATCCAGAACGCGCTGATGCCCGAGCAGCTTGAAGAAGCGCAACGTCGCGTAGAAAGCGCGGGTTATAAGGCCGACAACTTCGGGCTGTACCTGACGACGCTCGAAACGCTGCATATGCAAGACGAAGAAATTCTCGAGTGATTTCGCTCCCGATCGACAGTGTTTTGGGTGAGGTGATTGATGGGCTTCGTGCGACCAAGCGCGTGGTTCTGCAAGCTCCGCCCGGCGCAGGTAAGTCGACACGTGTGCCCGGAGCCGTGCTGGACGCGGGCATCACGGACAAGTCGATCGTAATGCTTGAACCGCGTCGGTTGGCCGCGCGCTCGCTTGCCCGGCGGATTGCGGACGAGCGGGACGTCCCGCTTGGCGGCGTGGTCGGCTACCACGTGCGATTCGACCGGAAAATCTCGAAAGACACGCGCATCCAAGTCGTCACCGAGGGCATTCTGACCCGCAGATTGATTGGCGATCCGTTCCTCGAAGATATCGGCGTCGTCATCTTGGACGAATTCCACGAACGCTCGATCCATTCAGACTTGGCGTTGGCATTCTTGAAGGAAGTCCAGGAAGCACGCGATGATCTGCATATTGTCGTCATGTCCGCGACTCTGGGGGCCGACCCGTTGTCCGAGTATCTGGATACGCCCATCGTCACTAGTGAAGGTCGCACCTACCCGCTGACCATCGACTATGTCGAAAAGCCGCCGCAATCCTTGGAAGAAGGCGTGGCCGAGGGTGTCCGGCGATTGCTGAACGACCCTGATGACGATGGCGGCGATATTCTGGTGTTCTTGCCGTCCTCCGGTTCGATTCGGGACGCCGCGGACTATTTGAAGCTGGACGACGTCGAGGTCGTGCAGCTCTACGGCGCGATGCGCGCCGAGGACCAGGACCGCGTGATGCGGCCGGGAAAGCGGCGGCGAGTCGTGTTGTCGACGAATATCGCGGAGACGTCGCTGACGATTCCGCGGGTAACGGGTGTGGTGGATTCTGGCTGGGTGCGTCGTGTTCATGCGTCCAAGTCGACCGGCTTCGACGAGCTTCGTGAAGAGCGCATCAGCATGGCATCGGCTACGCAGCGCGCTGGGCGTGCGGGGCGTACCGCGCCGGGGCGTGTCGTGCGGCTGTGGACACATGCTGAAGAACACCGATTTCCGGACTTCGACATCCCCGAGATTGGGCGAGTGGACCTTGCCCGAACAGCGTTAGACGTCGTGGCTTGGAGCGGTCAGTCGGCGACAGAATTTGATTGGTTTGAGGCGCCGCGTGGTGACCAGGTTGAGCGTGCGCAGGCTTTGTTGGAGCAGCTGGATCTGCTGGACGAGACGCAGTTGACCAACCTCGGGAAGCGCTGCTTGGAAATGCCGCTGCATCCTCGCCTGGCCACAATCCTGGCGCGTGCCGACCAGTTTGGTTGTGGCGACCAAGCCGCCAAGATTTGCGCGGTGGTTTCGGAACAAGACTTCGTGACGGACGTGGGTGGCAAGGTCGTGCCGCACGAGTCCGACGTGATGGCGCGCGTCGAAATGCTGGATGCTGCGGCCCAACGTGGGCAGGCAACAATTCCCGGTTATCGAGTGCATCAGGGGCGCGCGCGTCGAGTGCAGCAAACCGCCAAGCGGTTGGGCAACTTTGTGAAGACCAAGGGTGGCTCGCGCGAAGATGCGATGAAGGCTTTGGTGACGGGGTTTGCGGACCGTGTCTGCTTCCGACGTGCCAGCGGATTTGCGGCGTCGGGAGGCTACAGCGTCACACTGGGTCGCGAATCGAAGGTCGAATCCGAGATGTTTGTGGCGGCCACGATTTTCGGCACAGACCGGTCTGGAAATGGCATCGTGCGCATGGCTAGCCATGTCCAGGAATCATGGCTTGAAGAGCTGTTTCCGCGGGGCTTAGACGAAGACATCGAAGTGTCGTGGGACGACGGATTGCAGAAGGTCGTCGCGCGGCGCGTGAAGCGATTCTTGGGTGTTCGATTCCACGAGGAGCCCGCTTCGTTAAAGGGCGTCGACGACTTCAAGATCGCCGCAATCCTGGCGCAGAAACTAGCCGACACATGGGAATCCGCATTCGACAAGGACGCCAAAGCCTTCATCGAACGCTTGGTCTGCGCAGCGTCGGTGATGGCCGAACTGGACTTCCCTGCGCCCGGCACGGATGGATGGACAGCGATGTTGGAGCAGGTCAGTTTTGGGAAACGCTCGCCAAATGCCATTAGCGACGGCGAGCTGATTTCCACTATCAAAGCCAACTTTTCGCCAGAACAACGCAGAAGCTTTCAGGATGATTTTCCAGAACGACTCCAGGTGCCAAGCGGCAGCAATATCAAAATCGATTACAGCGACCCTGAGCGGCCTGTACTCGCGGTTCGAATCCAAGAGGTGTTTGGGATGTTAAAGACGCCTCGGATCGGAGGAGGGCGTTTGCCGGTGGTGATGCATCTATTGGCGCCTAACTACCGACCGGCGCAGATTACATCGGATTTAGAGGGTTTCTGGGAATCGTCGTACTTCGACGTGCGCAAAGACCTGCGTGCGAGATATCCCAAACATGATTGGCCTGAAGACCCGAAGACAGCGACAGCGCGTCGGAAGACGACGCGGCGAAAAAACTAGAAAAAGCTAGTTCGGGCTCGAGAGGTAGTGGCTCAGACGCTGAAGGGTCGAGCTCACGATGGATGGAATCACCGTCGAGATGAGTGCCATCGCAAGGATGGTGACCATGACGGTCGCGACCGAAGCAAGGCTTCGGAAGTCGTCTTGGAACGATGCGTTCACGAAGTTGTACCACATGCCGCCAGCACCAACCGCAACAGCGGTCGTGAGCAGTGGGAATCCAAGCCCGCCAACGGCGAGTCCGACCCAGCGATTTGGCGATGCCTGCATGCCGACCGTCTTTGAAAGTCCGGTGGACACGACGATCATCGCGAGTCCGCTAATCATCACGCCAATCCAAAGTGGAAGGGCGCCAACACCAACGTAGGCACCGAAGCCGCCAATCGCGATGGTGATGATGCCTGGAGTGATGGTGGAGCCGCGCATTCCAGCCCGAAGCGGCCGCGACTTCGTCCAAATCAAAGCCGCCCAGCTACCCCAAGTCAGGGACGCCAGCGCCATGGCTGTGACGTAGAAGCTCAGCCGTGCTGGTCCCCAACCGAGGAACTCTTTACCCAGAAACGCCACCGCGCCTGTTGCGACAACGACACACAGGACGTTCGCAACAATCCACGCGAAGATTTCGAAAAGGAATCGTAGGGCAGGGACTTTCATAGCTTTCTCATGGGCTGTTCTTCACCATCTAGTCTAAGAAACGAACAACCCCAAAGAAAGATCTATTTCGGTGGGGTTCGCTTTCGCTCACCGATTTGGTTCCCTTTGGTCACCGATTTGGTTCCCTTTGGTCACCGGTTTGGTTAACTGCGCGCGGCTTCGCCGTGCTCGTTGACAAGTCTGTAATTCTTCAGCTCCGTGGACTTCGTCCACTCCGCTTCGAAGAATTACAGCCGTGTTCCCTTTGGTCACCGGTTTGGTTCGGCTTTGCCTCACCGATTTGGTTCGGCTTTGCCTCACCGACACCAGCGAAGCGTTAGGCTAACGGCGCGCAGCTTCGCGTGTTTGATCAATTGCATGACGCGTTGTCCTCGATGGTCACCATTCTTGGAGCGGAACTGAGTCCGTCTAACCATTCTGTGATCTCACACTCAGGAATCCTGGTTTGTGTGATCTTCACCTGTTCAACCCAATCAGCGTTGGGGAACTCCACATCATCCAGACGCATCATCGAAGAGAGCCCCAGTGTTCTCACCGTGTCGAGCGTCGAAAGGTCAACTCGTGTCACCTGTGGTAACTCTTGAAGTATGATGTCCCCAGCTTGGGTGAGCGACTTGAATCCAACCTCACCTCGCAGCTGACTTCGCCAAATCGTAATCCCGTTGGCATCGCGGAGGCTTCGAAGTCCCTCAACAGACTCAATCGACGTTTCATGAATCGTAATATCGCCTATCGACGTCGCCTCAGATAACTCATCGACGTGGCGAATTCCCGTCACGTTGTCGAGGCTCAATCCAGCGATACTCTCCTTGCCCTGCATTCCATTTAGACTCAGCAGTTCAGAGTCAGCCACTGATACAACTAGCGAACTCAAGTCGTATGGCCGAAGAAATGAAACATCCTTCAAGTTTATGTTTTGGATGAGGATGCCTCCGACGATCTGTCGACACTCGATTTCACAGAAGAAGCGGATGTCATCTTCAGTTGCGATTTGAACCCTCCCGCTTGGAAAATTCAATGTGTCCAGCTCCACCGAACAGTCTTGGTGGGTCGGTGGAGGTACGCAAACAGACATTGGGTCAAGGGCATCCTCATCGTCACTGCACCCGCATACGAAGACAAAGGCTAAGAACGATACTAAAACGGACCTACGCATTTCGGTTATCCCACTGGTCTCAATCGGAATTTCGTTAAGGAGACTAAAACCTAGTGAAAAGTCCGGTTTGAGACAAAGAATGTGACACGTCCGCTCCGTCTTGAAGAACTACAGCCGTGTTCGCTGCGCTCACCGGGGTGGTGCGCTCACCGAAACCAAAGACCAAAGACTAACAACCAAACACCAACGACCGAAAATCTGGGGACTGTTGACCCTCATCGGCGGGCGGTTTGGGACACCGATGCCACAAAAATTGCGAATTCTGACCTTGTTTGAGGGTGGCATGGATCCTGCGTAACATAACGGCCTGTCTGATCGAGTCGGAGTTTGCATGCGGAAGTTGGTGAGTTTGGTTGTTGTGCTTTTTGCGTTCGGTTGCGGTGACCTGGTTGTGAAAAATCCAGGGGATTTAGCCAGCGATGACGACACGAATCAGGCGAATAACCAGGTGGCAAACAACAACACCGTGACGACAGGCAATAACTCAACGACCAATCCGCCGCCGAATTCGAACAACAACACGACGATTCCGCCAGATAACAACGCCAACAATACCGATCCACCACCGCTAATGTGTACCTCGCCCGAGATGCTTTGCGGTGATGCATGCCTCAATGTCACCAACGACAACAATAACTGTGGTGCGTGTAACAACGCGTGTCCTAGCGGCAGTTCATGCGTAGCGTCCGACTGTGTTTGTGATGGCGGCGGAGAGCTGTGCGACGGTGCATGCGTGGATACCACAAACTCAAACGCCCACTGTGGTGCGTGCAACAATCCTTGCGGTGGAGGCATGATCTGCCTCAACTCCGCTTGTGTTGAAAACACAGAAGTCGCAGCGGTATTGCAGGCCACAAATATGCATCGCTCAACACCCACGGATTGTGGGCAGTACGGTGTACTTCCTGCAGTTCCTCCACTTCAAGGCGACGAGAACCTGCACATCGCGGCTCAAGTCCATGCTGACGATATGGCGACAAACAACTTCTTCAGCCACACGGGTTCGGACGGAAGCAGCTTCTCGCAGCGAATCGCACGCACAGCGTTCCAAGGCTCACCTGTTGGTGAGAACATTGCGGGTGGTGGAAATGAAGCTGCGGGCGTAGTGCAGCGGTGGGTGGACTCAGATGGCCACTGCCGAAACCTGATGAGCAGCCGCGCCACCAAGCTAGGTGTTGGATTCCAGCGCGGCGGCCAGTACGGCACAATGTGGGTTCAGGTCTTCGGCAACTAGCGCCTACTCTTCCTCGGAAGACTCCACATCATCAGAATCGGGGAACGCAAACGCGAGCTCATCGTCCTTGACGTAGATCTCGACGGTTCCGCCTTCCTGCAGGCTGCCGAACAGAATCTCGTTGGCAAGCGGGTGCTTGATATGGTCTTGGATAACGCGTGAGAGTGGGCGTGCGCCTAGCTTCTCGTCGTACCCTTTCTCACCCAACCATTCACGAGCACCAGGCGTCAGGTCGAAGGTAATCTCCTTCTCGCCCAGCTGTTCTTCCAGCTCGCCCATGAACTTGTCCACGATGCGACCCATGACTTCAGGTTGGAGCGGATTGAACGTGATGATGCCGTCCAGGCGGTTTCGGAATTCGGGTGGGAACATCTTGTCGATGGCGGACTTGCCTTTCGACACGTCCACGCCCTTTCCAAAACCGACCGTGGCCTGCGCCATCTCGAACGCACCGGCATTCGACGTCATGATCAGGATGATGTTGCGGAAGTCCGCTTCGCGGCCGTTGTTATCCGTCAGGCGCGCTGCATCCATGATCTGAAGCAGGATGTTGTGGATGTCGGGGTGGGCCTTTTCGACCTCATCCAACAAGAGCACGGCATTGGGGTTCTTTCGGACAGCCTCGGTCAACTGACCACCGCCTTCGAATCCGACATAGCCCGGAGGGGCACCAATCAAGCGGCTGACCGCGTGGCGCTCCATGTACTCAGACATGTCAAATCGAATGAACTCAACGCCCAGGGTTTGGGCCAATTGCTTGGCGACCTCGGTCTTACCGACACCAGTTGGGCCAGCGAAGATGAAGTTACCCACTGGCTTGTCGGGGCGAGTCAGGCCGGCACGCGACATCTTCACCGCGGTCACGACCGCTTCGATTGCCTCGTCCTGACCGTACACGGCCGTCTTGAGCGTTTCCTCAAGCTTGGCGAGGTTCTCGCGGTCATCCCCTTTGACCGTGAGGTCTGGGATTCGCGCAATCTTCGACACGATAGTCTCGATCTGAGACTCGCCAATCACGTTGCTCGCGTCGGCTGAATCAAACGCACGATACCGTGCGCCCGCTTCGTCGATGAGGTCGATGGCTTTGTCTGGATTTGCGTTGTCGCGAATATGTCGCTGAGCCAGCAATGCTGCCGCGTCGATGGCTTCTTCGGTGTACTCGACCTCGTGGAAATCCTCGTAGTACTTCTTGAGTCCACGCAGGATTGCCTTGGTGTCTTCCAGGGATGGCTCGTTCACGTCGATCTTCTGGAATCGACGGCTCAGCGCACGGTCCTTATCGAAGCTTCGGCGATACTCATCGTGCGTCGTCGCACCGATGCATCGCAGGTCACCGGCAGCCAGCGCGGGCTTGAGGATGTTTGACGCATCCATGGCGCCGCCTTCGGTCGCGCCGGCGCGCACGATGGTGTGAATCTCGTCGATGAAGAGGATGGCGTTGTCGCTCTCTTTCAGAGCGTCCACGATATCGGTCAGCTTGTCTTCAAACTCACCCCGGTAGCGTGTGCCGGCCAAGGCCGTGCCCATGTTCAGCGAGTAAACGATAGCGTCCTTAAGAACCGCCGGCACGTCGCCTTCGCTGATACGCCGCGCCAAACCCTCTGCAATTGCGGTCTTACCCACACCGGGTTCGCCCACCAAAACAGGGTTGTTCTTTTTGCGTCGGCACAGGATCTGGATCGTGCGCTCAATCTCCGCATCACGGCCAATCAAGGGGTCGATCTTGCCTTGTGTGGCGAGCTCAACGAGGTTGGTGCAGTGCTCTTCCAGCGGGTCCTTTTTGCGATCTTCGTCGTCGTAATCGCCGTCTTCGTACCACTGCTCTTCTTCGTCCGAGCTGTCCGAATCTTTTGTGTGTCCGTGCGACAGGTACGAAACCAGGTCCAATCGCGAGACGCCGTGGCGCTCAAGGTAGTACACGGCGTAGCTGTCACGTTCTGCGAAGAGCGCGACCAGTACATTTCCGCCATCGACCTCGTCCTTCCCGGACGACTGCACGTGCAAGATTGCCCGCTGCATCACACGCTGGAAGGCGCGCGTCTGCGTAGGCTCAACATTATGGCCCTCAGGCAACGCCTCGAGCTGTGTGTCCAAGAACTCATCCAAGTCCTTCTTCAGCGCATCAGGATTAGCCCCGGACGCCTTCAAAATTCGTCGTGAGAGTTTGTCGAAGCACAACACGTAGAGCAGGTGCTCAAGCGTCAGGTACTCGTTTCGCCGGTCTTGAGCCTCGCGAAACGCGGTATATAGGGCAACTTCTAAGTCTTTCTGAATCATGAACCTACTCCGGTTCCATGGTCACCATCAGTGGATGACCCTCATTGCGCGCGAGTTTCAAAGTCTGTTCGACCTTGGTCTCGGCAACTTCCCGCGTATACACGCCGGCAATTCCAGCCCCTTGGTTGTGAACGTGCAGCATGATGGCTGCCGATTCCGCAGGGCTCTTGTGGAAAACGACCTCCAAGACATGCACGACGAACTCCATCGTCGTGTAGTCATCGTTAAGGAAGATCACCTTATATTTCTTAGGCTTCTTGACCTTGATTTTCTTTTTAGTGACGACACTGCCGTCATTGTCTTCGGACATACCCATGTCCAAACCTCTCTACCGTGAACAACTCTTAAAAAGATTTTAGTCAGGAAACGCTGTAGCGCCAGCGACCAAGGAACTCGCTCTGTTTAGATTACATTCCTGCGGTCAAGATTCACGAACGGATGTCAAAGTCCAGATCGCCAACGTAATCAATATCGCCCCGCCTGACCAAAAGACAACCTCTGGCGGTAGTTCGCCAAACACCAGGTACACCCAGAGCGGCCCCAGCACTGCCTCTAAGAGCATCACCAGACCTACATCCGGAGCCGTCGCATACTTTGGGGCAATGGCCAAAAGTGTGAATGCAATCGGCAAAACCAAGAGGCCCAGAAGCAGAAGCCACTGAAGATTGACCATCGTCGCGACCATCGGATCCGCGAATGGCAGGCTTAGGACCGCGCCAATCAGCCCTCCCAATCCCAGCGCTGGCACCATATTCATCTCCGGTTTCGCCCGCATGAATACAAAGGTTGTGGCCATCGCAAACGCCGACACCATCGCGAAAACATCGCCCCACAAATTGCCGACCGAATAAGACGACCACGCAACCGCGCCGACGGCGAGCGTGACAAAAACCGCGGCGATCCAGGTGGAGCGCTGTATGGCCTCCTTTAAGAAAATCGCGCTCAGCAGCGCACCTAATAGCGGGCTTGTCGTTAAGACAACCAACGTGTTGGCGACCGTCGTCGTCATCAACGCAAACACAAACGCGATGTTCCCCAGCCCCGAGATGATCCCCAACGCGATCAGCGTCTTGTTCAACCGGGGAAACCGCTTGTCCATTGCCCATGCGACGATCGTCATGGACGCTGCAAAGAACAGCCCTCGCCAAAACAAGATCGTCCACGGCTCGAGCCCGCTAAGGCGCACGAGCAGTGAATCCGGGCTCAAAACCACCACCCCAGCAAGCGCAATGACCAGACCGCGGGATCGCGGCGAAACTAATTCACTCACGGTGCGTCTAAAGGGGACAATGGAGTTGGATCTTGGATTACGAAATCAAACATTTCAGCGATGGCCCTCGGGGGCGTTTCTATTTGGTCGACGCCGAAACCACGGTCGGCGAGCTGACGTATCGTATGCGTGATGCGGTGATGTATGTCGACCATGCTGTCGTAAGTCCCACGTTACGCGGTGAAGGGCTGGGCCGAGTTCTTGTCGACGCGTGTGTTGAGTATGCGCGTGGCCACAACCTGTTGATTCGCCCCGTCTGTTCATACGTGAAAAAGGTCATGGACGAAGATGCCGAGCTCCACGACGTGCTAGATACCGTCAAGGGTTCAGCCGCGTAATCGTCCATCCGTCGCCGGACCGCTGAAATGTGAAGCGGTCGTGGAGGCGGAAATCTCCAGCCTGCCAAAACTCGATTCGGGTGGGAACGACAGCAACCCCGGACCAATGCGGAGGTCTTGGTATATCTGCGCCTTCTGGGTATTGAGCTTCAAGCTCAGCAACCCTGTCGGCGAGGGTTTGGCGGCTTTCGAGCGGTCGACTCTGCGACGACGCCCATGCTCCGATACGACTTAAGCGTGGGCGTGAGGCGTAATACGCATCCGCCTGTTCATCCGGCACCTGGGACGCTTTGCCCTCGATTCGAATCTGACGACCCATGTCTCGCCAGAAGAAGCTCAGAGACACTTTGGGATGGGCTCGCAGCTCGGTGCCCTTTTGAGATTCAAGGTTTGTGTAGAAAACGAACCCTTGTTCTGCGTCATGTTCCTTCAACAGAACCACGCGGGCACTCGGCATGCCATCGGCGCCGACGGTCGCGAGCGTCATCGCATTCGGGTCAGTCATGCCGGCCGCTTTGGCCTCGTCGTACCAGGCGTCAAACCACTCAAACGGATCTTCGAATAAAGGTTGCTCCATAACGCACCTCAGCGCAGCAGTTGAAAGCCATCTACCAGATGCGAATGGGAGTGTCAGCGGTCCTTAAGTTCTTAAGAAACTCTTGAGCGCCTTAAAAACCTTATCGCCTTACTAAGAAACTTATCGCCTTACTAAGAAACTTATCGCCTTACTAAGGCTACTTGCTGAGCGTAGCGTACTCAGTCTGGCGCGGGTGGTTCATTGACCACATTTCGCCGGTGCAGGAGCCTTTCTCGAGGATTGAGCTGGCGAGGTCTTCGCCGTTAGGAAGTTGAACGTATGCGACCAGGCGGTTGCGGTTGTCCAGAAGAAGCGGGAAGTGCTCGTTGGTCGACTCAAGCGTCACCGTCTTGCCCTTCATCAGACGCTTGGCAATCTTCAACGCCTTCTTGCCGGCTTTGCCGGTCGGGCAGTCGATGCCCATGATGCGGACCGTGACTTCCTGGCCGTTTTCCAGAACGCCCTGAATCTCTTGTCCGTTAACTACCGACGTTACCTTCATTTTTGCGCCGTGCATCACGTCATCCTGTGCCCAGCAAATTGCTGGCATCAGGAAAATGACCGCGAGGGCAATCAGGAAGGTTTTTGTCAGTGGGTTGCTCATCATGTTTTCAGTCTACGATTTCTGATCGCAGAATCAACGATGGGCTATATTTTATGCGGATTTCCGGCGTCAATGATTTGACACCGTCCATCAACACGCTGACGCAAGATCGCAAGTTGTGTAATTTTCTATACTTGCGAGGTGTCCTACATCAAAGGACAACGGGCTACAATGTGGGAAATCCGCACCGTTACTGGTGATCAAGAGTGATCAACAGGTGATCAGTTTGCCGGTTTTTCGCCGTACATATAGATCGTGGCCGACGTTCTCCAACTCCCTCCGTCGGCTACTCCGCTCACGGAAAACTCGAACGTGTTCTCGCCAGCCGGTGGGTTGTCGAAATCGAACGACATCGGTGGGGTGACGTCTCCGGGGCACCAGTTGGCCGGTGGGGCACGTACGCTGCTGATGCTGCCAGTGGGGTTCTCAAGACAGAACTGGAACTGTCCGTTGCTCTGAAGCGTGCACATGTACTCGCAGCTTTCGATCCAAGGGATAAACGGTCCGAGCGGGCGGCCGTTCACGCTTGGGAAGTGGTTGCGCTGGCAGAACTCGTCAGCGTGCCCGATGCAGAATTCATCCGCGGGTCCACCCCCGTGACCGGTGGTCGTGTAATCCAAGCGCATGTACTCAACGCCTTCGGGCACTTCAAAGGTCTCGCTGACGACGCCGGAGTCATTCCGATAGTTGCCGTTGTATGCTGACACAACATCCACGACATCGCGCGGTGGCTCACCAGGCGTTACTGTGACGACCGCCGTGACGTTCCAGCCACCGGCGGACCCGCTGACCTGTCCGGCGCCGTCAGACCACGTTGTGATGCTTGTCTTCAATTCGTGCGCACCGGGTTTAGCGTTAGCGAGGTCGGTCAGGTCGATCTCAAACTCCATTGGGCCGCCAAAGGGAGTGATGGCGCGTACCAGCTCAAAGCCAGGTGCGTCGCCTTCTTCAGCAGGCGGGTCCAAGACGAATTCGAAGTTTCGGTCGTAGGCATCACATGACGGCGGGAAGTTCTGCCCCTCGGGCGGTGGGTCCTCAGACCATTTCTCGAACGGGAAGCAGGTTGTGTTCAGGTTCACCTTCATTACCACGGACGCAAAGGGGCCCTCGCCGAAATCCAAAGGCCGGGTTGCGGCTTGGAAGTTCTCGTCCTCACGCAGTGACGAAATTCGGATGTCGTTAAAAACTGTAACGTCAAAAGGGTCCGCGTACTCGACCTCAGGCGGCAGATCTTCAGCCATGTCAGGCGTTGTCAGGTCGTCTTCCATGTCGACCTGTGTATTGTTCTGATTGTTGTTGCCGTCGTTGTCGGCCTCGGAATCCGAGCACCCGATAAAGAGGGCGATGAAAATAAAGATGAAGTACTTCATAATTGCCGTGGGCTGTTCACTGCCCGAACCCTAGCGATTGGTCAGATCGGAGTCGAAAGCAAATGTTACGCAAAATGTGCCTTATAGCGGTGTTCGCACTCATTGGATGTTCCGACGACAAGGGGAGTAACAACGCAAACTCGACACCTAATAATACGAACAACACCAACGATATGCAGGTCGACCTCGCCGACGGGGAGTTGCAGGCTCGCACGCGCGAAGGCTCTTGGCTGGGCGGTGACTTCCATGTGCATGCGACCGGCGCGTCCAACGACACGGGCGGCGACTCGACACCGGAGCGCATCAAAGAGGTGGCCATCGAGCGCGGTTTGGACTTCGTGGTTCTGACTGACCACAGCAACTCGACCGGCAGCGATGTTACGACGACCGATGAAGACCCGGACCTGTTCAATATGGGACCGGAGTTCCCGTTCTGGCAGCGCGTTGCGATGCTGACGGACGAGACGTTCTTGATGATCGACGGGAACGAAATGAGCCCCGTTGAAGAGGGCGAAGTGCCCACGCAACCGACGGGGCATATCGGCTGTTACCCACGGGACCTCGAGACGTTTGACCCGAATATCTCGTTCACAGACCGCCCGCGCGGGACCGTCGACAGCGCCAATATCGTTGGTCAAGCGCGTGACGCCGGGTGTTTTGTGACGTTGAACCACCCATTTGGCCCAGCGCCCTGGGTTGCGTTCGATTGGACGACCTATGACTACGATGCCATCGAGATTTACAACGGCAGCCTGGGTTGGGACACGTTCGACTATCAGGCGATGCAGGCCTATCTATGCGATGTCTCGCTTGGGCGTGACGTGACGGCCTTGGGCGGAAGTGACAACCACCGTGTGAATATCGAGCCGCCTGGGGACCTCTCGAACCCGCCGCTGGGTTGGCCGACCATCTATGTGTTCGCGTCGGACTTCAGCTGGCCCTCGATTATCGAGGGGATGGACAACGGCATGACGTCTGTGAGTGACACGGGGGCGCCGCTGGAACTGGATTTCTTCGGCGCTGATGGCACGTGGTTAGGGATGCCCGGTGACGAGGTTGATGCCGCCCAAACGACGCAGTTTAGACTGCGCGGAACGCTGGCCAATACTGACAAAGACCGGGTTTTGTGGGTGCTGGAGGTTGCGCCAGATTCCTGCGACGACAAGCGCGAGGTCGGGCGGATCTTTTACCCGGAAGTTGCGTGGAATGTCGTGTTTGAAACCACGTTAGATGAACAAGGCGAGTTCGAATTCGTCGAAGAATTCGAGGCGAAACCGGGTCACGCATATATTGCGTGGCTGAGGCCAGAACGTGATACAGTTAGCCTCGAAAATGGCATCGCGTTCACGGGCGTGATTCGGACGAGGTAACTCATGAATGCACAGATGGCAGCCACGGCTGTCTTGGGTTTGGTCGTATTGGTTTTGGCTGGTGCGGTCTTCTATCAATCCGGCGAGATTTCGGACCTGCAAGACCAGATGGCCCGCATGGAGGCCGCTGGTGTCGACACGACGCCACGAAAGATTGGCGGCCCCGTGAGTACGGCGGTCGAGGCCAAAGACGGCAAGGTCGCCAAGATTTCACCGCAGGCGATGAACCGCCCGCAGGTGCGGCAATACATCGAGACCAACTCCCGAAATGACGACTGGCTGTCCGACGATTCGTTGATGGACAAGCTGGAAGAGAACGACCCTGAAGTGCGCGAGCGCTTTCGCGCCATGGTGCGTGAAGAGCAAGAAATCATGCGTGCTGAGCGGCGTCAGGAACGCATGACCCGTTGGGCCGAAACGCAAAACGAAAACCTGAAAGAGCTGCAGGAAAAGGCTGGGCTCACCGATGAGCAGCGCGAATCCCTCGAGATGTATATGGAGGAAGAGCGCAACACCATGAGCGGCCTGTGGCAAAACCGTGAGGCGCACTCATGGAAGGAAATGCGCGAGAAATCCATCGCCGCACGCGAGACAACGCAGCAAAAAGCCAGCGACCTGCTCGATGACGACCAGCTCAAAGCGTTCAATGAAATGCGGGATGAGAACACGCCGCGGTTCATGCGTCGCATGACTCGCGACCGGGACGGACGACGCGGTCGTGGCGGTGATTCCAATCAAGGCGGAAACGCTACTCCGGCTCGATGACTGCGCCGCCAGCGTCATTTTGTGACTAGTCGAGCGTGTCCCAGTACCCCCTTCCTTCAATCACCAACGTTTCGTCTTCGATCAACATGTCATCGATCACGTGAAGGACAAACTCACCGTTCTTGTTGTCACGGAAATTCAGGGCATTGAGCAGCTCATGCTGCGGCAGCAGCAATAGCGTGCCAGGTTTGGTCTCATCCGAGACCGAGAGATTCTGCTTGAAGCGACGAAAGTCAGAACTGTCTAGCCGGCGCTTGAAACTCACCAAATCCACCTCACGCGTTTTCTTACACTCCAATCGCGACAAAACGACGTCCTGATCGACGAACACGAACATGGGGTTCGAGTCGTAACCTGGCGACGCGATCGAAACGGCATGTATTTCATCTTGAACCACGGACACCTCAAAGATGTGATCAAGTCCGCAACACGGACAATCGCCATATCCCGAGATAACTGACGTTCCGTTAGTGGGCCGCCCGCCCTTCGCGGGTGAACGATGTGGCCACCATGGATACTCATCCCCCTTGCTCAGCATGATCATAGGATCCGTCCGGCCGCCATACACGGCGATTCGAAACAATCCCGAAAATCCGCAATCCGGGCATTCACTGTGCATAGTAAGCAGATTGTATGTGGCCATGGGTCCTCACGGAGTCAGAAGATATGGTGCCGCGATCGAAGGGTCACTGATAGTCTTGCGTACAAACTTATATAGTCGACCATCCAATGTATATGCAGGGATTCCTAGTGCGTTGGCGGCACCTATCAAGGCTCCGTCGGCACGACCGTGATAGCCACTGACTCTCTGAAACACGCGCTGAAACTCACTGCTGTTCGCCAAAGACCTTCCGTCGAGCAGACTGACCCCATTCTCGGCGAGGAACCTCTTTCGGCTCGCCAATTGAGAGCTGGATATTCCTCGAAAGTGAAGAAACTCCCGAAGTTGATTCGGAGTGATCAAACGGTAGTCCAACGAGTTCAATACATTGCTTGCTGTAGAATGCATGAAATGGCTCGGGTCGGCAGCCGCCACCAACACGCCGTTGTCCAAGATTCCGGACCTACGACCACCGATCAGAATATGTCCCGCCTCATCGGCGTGGAGTGCTAGCAATCGTTCCTTCAAACCGAGCGAGAATTTGCGGACGAAGTGGCTCTTGCCCATCGGGGTTGGCGAAAGCGCCGCTGCGCCAATGTAGGCTTGACCTCCCCACTTTTGTGCGGCGTTTTCTGCCTGGAAGTGTGGCGCAATGTGCTTTGAGTTGAGTAATTCCTGAGGAAGGCACCCAAATCGGGTTCCAGCAGCACAGAGTGTAAAAGCGGCGTCTTTCACGCTTTCCTTTCCTGCGCCGACAGCGGCCTCTTTGCCGAAATCTCCAATGAAATCGAGATTTGAGACTTCAGCCGTCTTGTTAGTCTTGTGTTGACCGGTTTCTTTGTTTCGGGCGTTGTTCCCATCACCAAAGATCGATTCCACAGGCTCGAATTCGTAATCCAAGCCGAAACTGATATCGAAATTCGGCTCGAAGAAATCCCCACCTGATTTGCCACTGCCGCCGTCGCCGGAGAAGAATTCGCCAATCGCCTCAGCAGCGGCGATGACGTCGACTTCCACAAATAGGGCGTCTTCACAGCCTCCATCGCAGGGAACGTTTCCACTCGGGTCGGTCCAATTGAGGGGACTATTGTAAACATACGAATATCGGTTGAACGCTTGGGTGCTTGTAGGACTTGGCACAACGGAATCTGCTGACAAGAAACGACCAGTTGCAGGATCGTAGAACCGAGCATTCATGTCGGTTATGGCCAACCCAAACGAAGAAACCGTACGGTGTCCCGTGAACCCCTCATCTTGAACTGCCGAGAACTGCCCTGCCAGCGCCGTTGTCCAGTCGTACGGATCGCGGGACACGCCGAATGGAGAGAAACTCAATTCAGAAACGATCGTGTTCGACTCGTCCAATGTGGAGCTGGGTGAACCAAGATTGTCTTGCGTTCGGAACACGCGGCTGCGGGTACCGTTGTTGAATCGCACGTCGGCGACACTCACACCCTCGGCAACAACAGCTATGGATATGTCTGTCCCAGTGCTGGAGTCTACTTCTGTAAATGCGCCGATTGTTGTCGTTTGAACACCGTCCGATGTGATTTGACGAACCCGATTGCCCGCTGAATCGTACAGAAACTCGATATGGTCGCCGTTGTCGGACGTCATCCATTTGGGCTTGTGGATGCTGTTCCATCCGATTGTCCACCCCGGTCGTTCAATTTGTCGTCCGAGAGTGTCGTATCGATACCGCAGTCCGTCGATGTCAGTCACGGCGTTTGGTTGGCTGCCGTACGTGTAAGTGCCTACGTCTGACTTGTACTCAATATTGCCTGCAGCGCTATATTCAAGCTCCAAATCGGGCGGGGCGTCGCAAGGATAGTCTGAGCATATGGACTGACCAACAAGCCGGTGGAGAAGGTCGTAGTCGAAGTACTCAAACTGCCCCCGAACGTAGTCATTGCGCTCGGAAACATCTCCTGCCGAATTGCGCTTAACCGTGAAGTCCTCGAGCTGAACTGTTGTTGTACCCACTTCTGCGGTCGCAGATAAGCCGGTTGGTTCGAGGCTAACAGGGTCCCAACTTCTTTGGACTGATATTGCATCGTTGTTCATTGTGTACGAAGGCGCAGCGCCAAGCACATTTCGTGCGGAATCTGTACGCCAGATATTGAACCCAGTGTCATCTTCGACCGAGTTGAGATTTCCAATGCCGTCATACGAGTAGACTAGCTGTGGAGCGATTGCGGCAGATTGCGGATACGTTACAGCTGCAACATTACCGTAGGTGTCGTAGGCGACTGATACCTCGTACGAGTCCGTGCCTATGTTCGTGGTGTTTGTTGCTGGCCTTCCGAGAGCATCGTATTCGTGAATCACTTCCACGCCATCAAACGATGTGGTGCGCGCAACACGCCCAATACTGGCTCCGACAGCGTTGTCGTAAACGAAAGTCTGCACATTGTTGTCATGATCGGTGAGCGCAACAACGCGACCGATTTCGTCATATTCAAATGACATTGAATGGCTTGTCCCACGACTTGTCATAGCGAGACGGCCCCTTGCATCGTAGCTGTTTTGAGTCTGGCCGGTGTTTGGCTCAAATGCCGTCAAGACTCGACCACCTGGATCGTAGGTATAATTGGAAGTGTGACCGTCGGCGTCGGTGACGGCGCGTAACTGTCCGAATGCACCGTAGTCATAGATATTCCTTCCACCCATGGCATCCGTCTTGGACAGCAGAACACCATCTCGGCGATATCGCATTTGGCTGGTTCCACCGTTCGGTTCGGTTGTTTGAACTACGAGCCCCTCGACGTCCGCTTGATAATCAATGCCGATTTCGCGTCCGCTTGGGTGGGTTTCCTTAACCTTCCGTCCGAGCCAATCGAATTCCAACGAAGTAAAATCAGAGGGGGTTGTCCCAAGAACCACTGGTTTTGACCAACCAGACTTGACGCCCAAGTATTGGTCGTAGCGGTAGTCCACCCGGCGCCACCAAAGATCATCGATCGATGATAAGTTTACCCAAGGTCTGCCTCGTGAATCCAAGAGTGAGATGGTCTCAGCGCCGCCCGTCGTGGCAACGTGAGTCTTCACCAAGGGACCAATAGCTGGCGAATAAACATGTTCGGACAGATAACTGGTTACTCTGAGGTCGGGGTGCACATGCTCCTGGATACGGCCAAAAGCATCATGGGAGAATGAATTGGTGATTCCGTTTGGATCGCGTTGAAGTGTGGTTCGTCCATGCCGAGCATCGTGGGAGAACATCGTCGTGTGTCCCAGATCATTCGTGACGGATTCCAAAAAGTAACCCTCCGATTCGTATTCAAAGGAAGTGAACTCGAATCCCTCTAGCGAGCATCCTGATTTGGTTGTTGTCTTCTTGTTACCGAATTGGTCGTAGCTCAAATCCACTCGCTGGCACACGCCATCGTCTGAAATGACCGTATTGAGCCGATGCAGATTGTTGGGGTCGCTCTGTTCGAACTCGAAGTTGGTCGTCTTTTGTTTTGTATCCACGACTCCATTGGAATCTGCGACCTGGGAGGTTTGGGTGGACGCGAACGGCAGACCCAAGAGATATGCCCCTAACTGGGGAGCGTATGACGTTGAAACATATTGGTGGTTTATCTCGATGCCGAAGGGGTCGAAGACCTGCGTCCCACGAAAAATAGTGTTTTGAAAGTTGTCCCAAGATGTTTGTGTGGTTGACCTGGAAAGTTCGGGTCCTAGCAGAATGCCAGTCGGATTTGTCGTCAGACCCAATCTTTCGATTAGAATCTCTTCAAGTGAGCCACTCTGGTTGCTCAAGTCAACGATGCCACTTGTCGTATCAACGGTGATTTGAGAGTGGAACGGCATACCCCGAAAATCCCACTCATGGACTACATCTCGACTTTCTCTATTCCAGTGAAAGACCATGTCGGTTTCAGCTCGGAAACTCCAAGTGAGAGTCTCGAAGTTGGAATATCGAAAGTCTGATTGGTTAAGCAGGACAGGGTGTCGGCTCCACTTTCGTCCCTGGAAACCCACGTCCCGTGCTGGAACATCAGCGTACCCGTCCCCATCTGTATCCACACTGTCGTAGAAGGTGTGTCTGATGGTTGCGGAAAATCGATTGACACTCTTTCCAGTGAGCTCCGTCTCTGGGTCGAAGTAGGTGAATTTATGGGTGAGACGAGGAAGTTTGTGACCTTGAAAAGTTGAGTATTCCCCGACAACCAAGCGTGCGGACTCTGGATCGCAAGACTTGGGAAACACGCACGAATCACTGGCAAACTCTGAGGTCTGAGTGACATCAGACTCTGGCTTCCATTTGATCGACACGCTGGGTCGGTCATACAACTCCGAGTCCAGTCTCTCATGAATCTCCTCGATTCTAGGGCGGGAATTCTTGGTGAAGTGATGGAAGTTTGCTGTGTAGCCGCAGCCGTCCCAAAGTAATACTTCAAAGGGCAGGGTGTACGAGTTACCGTTCACAACGAGGTCATAGTTTCCTTCATATGAGTTCAGCTCACATTCGTCCTCAGATTCCAGCGACATCCACACGAATTCGCTTGTGTTGTGGTTGATTATGCTCGGTCGGACGATAATCGGCGCAGAATTCTCCATATCTCGAATATCGGGCTCGCACCCGTACGCTTGGTGGTCTTCACACACTTCGCATTCAACTGGGCCAAACGCGTCTAGGCACGCCATTTCCAATGAGCAAACAGTCTCAATGCAAGTAGTGACAAACTCACCTTCCACGTAATGTAGATCCAACGGTATCCATCGACGCGACGTATCCAGATACTTGGCATGCAGATACTCGTTGCGTTCCATTCGATCGGACTTCGTGAGTAATCCCGTCGCAACGGAATCTTCCGGCCGTGGGTCGTCGTCGCTGAGCCAAGCCCTCCACTCGATCATCCCAAAATGGCATCCAGAAACGTAGCGGGCGAAGGAAGTTCTGCCGATTCCGGCGTCGCGTCCGTATGAACCCGCCGGTGCCTGGGTCGGCGCTTCAAGATGGCAAGGACCGTCTTTGACTTGTCTTGATGGGAACACAAGGTCCTGTCGTCCATCAGCGTTCCAATCGAACGCGAATGCAGCTCCCATCAAAACCCGGGATGCAGCAAGATCTAGGTTTGCCCAGTCATCGTCGAAGCCGAAGGATTTTGACTCAATCAATCGAAACCCATCGCTCACATAAACAGTCACAAGAAAAGTACTTGGATCCAGGACAATCAAGTCTTGGTTGCGGTCATGATTGAAGTAGATGGGGAGGTGGATGTGTTCTGTTTCCCATTCGATCGCCATCGCCTCCACAATCACTCCATCAGGTTGCAGTGGGTCATAAGAAATCAGATTTAAGTTTCCATCGTCCTTTTGTAGAATCTCGACCGCGCCATCACCGTTGAGATCAATCAGAGTCCACGGACTGTTGCTAGTGTCGGTTGCGCGGCAGTCTACGTTGGTCTCTCGGGAGACGCCGAATCCGCTCCCTGTGTGTAGGCGCATCTGCCATGTGGGGAGGCCGTCGGTTCCAACATCGCAATAGACGAGGTCTTGCGCCCCGTCTCCGTTGAAATCAATGAACAAGCTGCGATCGAATATGTTCGCCTGCACCCCGACCCCATAATCTCCCGACTGTGTGAACTCCCAATAGGTCTTGGCCCAATTGGCTGGTACGTCGAAAGCCCCGCGCATGGTCTCGGCCCAGAATCCGGCGTCAGTCTTAGTGAAGGTTCCTGTTCCGTTGGAGACATACACGTAGAGGCGGGAATCTGTTTCTTCTGGATGAAGCGAACGGACAAAGTCCATTTTTCCATCCAGATTGTAGTCCAACAGCTTGATGACATCACCACGCAGACTCTCGGCAGCATGGAATTGTTCCTCAGGCGCTGAAAGATCGTATGGCTTAAAGGGCAGGGTTTGAGGTCCCGAACCATCATCAAACGAAAACTCAACTCGATGGGCTGTGAGGTAGGGTGTAGGGTCGCCCGAGAGATACAAGTACCATCCTTGCTTCGGTTCCTGTCCAGGTTGGTTGACGATGAACTTTGTGCGGGGTTCCCCAACTACCAGAAAGTCATCCATCCCATCGCCATCAAAATCTGCCTGAGAAATGGACCGATCAACTACTATATCTAGACCACTGGATGGATTTTGCGGGTTTGTGTTGAACCTCAGTTGGGATTGATCGAATAACTCAGGCGCCGAGTCATTCGACCACTTGAATCTGACAGGAACACTGCATTGACTCTCTGCGCACTGCCGAACTGAAGCTACTTTCTTCTGCCAATCACCTGGTTGATAATCAATCTCGTAGCGCCAAGCCTCTGTGTTATGGACAAACATCTCAATTTTGTTCACCACAGCATCCCGTGAGTCATCTACTCCATCACGAAACCGACGAACGGGATGTATCCGCTGTGTGTACCGAAACCGGACCTCCCGTGTTCCTGCCTGAGACCCTGTCGAAGTATATTTAATGGAATCTAGGCGACCCCAAACTCCATTGGAAAAATACGAGTAGATGTAATCGACGCGATTATCCCAGGGGTCCGTCCTTGAAACTTGGTAGAACACCTTTTGGGCACCGACGCGTTCCAAACGTGTCGTAAATCCTTTTCCGTCCTCTATTGTGAATCCGTGAGTATTGGATCCATTCCAAGAATCTGGCGTGATTTTGGCGGTTGAATTCGGCACCCCGTACTCAACCGGTTCTCCGTTGGGGCCAATGGCTGCGACCAGCATCGGTTGGCCGTCGAGACAGTAATCGTCGTAGGCTTGGCTTGGGGAGGACTTGTACTTTGGCAGGCCGTTGGCGTACTCATGAGTAGGAGCCACTTGGCAGCGTTGGATAGACGAGACTCCACTTAGTTTGAAGCCGACTCCGAATACCCCCTCCGAGGTCGATCCGTCATAGACGAGATTCAAATCAGGCTGAACGCCGTTGCGTCCTGGAGGCACCGATATTGGAAGGCTGTATGTTGGCAGGCCCGACGGGGTTACATGGAACCCACCCCGCAGTTCTGGGTCCACTTGTGTCGTTGGTCCCGGGACACCGTTGTGCCGTAATCCTGGAGTCATCGGTTCCAGGTTCTGGAAGAATGTTGGCACACACGTGTCCGGATCTGGACACGAGTCAGCTGCACTGACCGCTGTGTTTCCACCGAAAAACACTAATGCTACGAAAATGAATCCAACTATGTCTCTTTTACAGTGCACAAAGCCCCCTTCGGCAGGCGTAAAATCCCGCGTCAACGCAATCTTGATCGGTCAAACACTCCAGCCAACAGATACGAACACCGAAACGTGAGTCACAGGCGCTACCGGTCGGGCAGTCACTTGAAGTCGCGCATTCGGTTGAGCAAATTGCAGCCCGTTCGGAGGTGCACACCTCAGGACAGAATCCGATTAGCGGGTGAGGAATGCAAACATCGGTAGTTGCGTCGTCCGCTGCATCCTGAACGAGGTCAGGTTCCGTTCCCGTGTCATTCTGTGTGGTTCCATCGGCGCCCATATCAGCACCGGGAGGTTTTGTGGTGTCATCACTACATGAGACAACAAAAACCAGTAGCAAAATGGATGCGAATTTCATTTATCGACCCCCCAAACGTTGGCGTGATTATCGATTGGACAGTATCAACGCCAAATCGCTTCGTCAATGGCGTCACCGAAAGGCGATTTGCCGCAAGTCCGACTTTCGTTAAACTAGCGGCAACTAACGCACTTCGGTGAAAACATGTTTGTTCGACGTTTGATATGGGCCTCGTCCGCGCTGTTCTTGGTCATGGGCTGTGAATCGGGCCATAACCTGATCTTCAATAACGAAAACAACGACAACAATCGGGCGAATAACGTTAACAACGTCAACAACGTCAACAACGCGAACAACGCCAACAACAGCAACAACGCGAACAACAGCAATAACGTCAACAACGCCAACAATTCAAACAACGCCAACAATCAGAACAACGTTGACCACGATAATTGGTGCATGGACGACGGCGACGCATCTCGCTTTTCTCCGTGGCAGAACGGGATTGAGGGCGAGATTCGGTACACGGGTTCTGACTTCGAGGGAGGCGGGACGATTACGTCGGGCGTTGGGATCTTCGACCTCGACAACGACGGCGACAATGACGTTGTCGTCACCGCACAAGGCAACGAAGTTCGATACTTCGATAATGATGGCTCGGGCAACTTCACCGAACGGGGAGCTGATGTTGGGCTTGGCGGCCTGACCGAAACCACCAGCATTTCTGGCGCAGACTTTGACGGCGACGGGGATATCGACCTGGCCATCGGCCGAACAGGCGGGCTGATTTTGATGGTCAACGAAGGCGGAACCTTCACCGACCAGGCGCAGGCGCTGGGCGCGCATGACCCTGACGATATGATCTCGGCGGTTTCGTTTGTCGACTACGACAGCGACGGCGATTTGGACATGTATATCTCCAACTATCACGCGCCGGTAATGATCACAAACCCCAACGATTTCGACCTCTATCGGGAGCTCGACAATCGCTTACTGCGCAACGACGGCGGCACATTTACACCAATTCAAAACGCGCCCGGCAGCGGCTCCGGAGCTGGCATCACGCTCGCCCATGCATGGTTTGATTTCGACCAAGATGGCTTGTTGGACCTCTGGGTCGTAAACGACTTTGGCATGATGGAAGCGTCAAACCAGCTCTGGCGAAACTTGGGTCCGGATGCCGGAAACCCAGACACATGGCGCTTTCAAGACATCGCACCAACTGCAGGCATGGACGTTGGCATCTTCGGGATGACCGCAACTGTGGCAGATTTTGACAACGATGGAGACCAAGACGCCTACGCAACAAATATGGCGAACAACGTTCTGCATGTTGTCGAAAACGGGATGGCCACCGACGAAGCCGAGGCACGAGGGGTCGCGGCAGGGTTCACGACCGAACCCGACGCGCGCGATGGAGAGCGGCAATGGACATCGTCGCTCACAAATATCGAGAGCTTCTACGACCTCTACTTCGACCGTGACGGCGAGTACTTCACGTTGTCCGGATGGGCCGCGGTGTTCTTTGATGCTGACCACGACGGGTGGCAAGACCTCTTCGTCGGCAACGGGCAGGTCGTCACCCAGATTACACCTGAGGCCACATACCAACCCAACCACCTGTATATCTCGGACCAAGACGGCACGTTCACCAAGGCTCCGTGCTGGGTGCTCGACGACGAACGGGGCGCAAACCGCGGAGCTGCCGTGGGCGACCTGGATGGCGACGGTGACCTGGACCTGGTTTGGGTCAGCAACAACCGTGGCCCGAATCCAGGCATCAAAGTGCGCCGAAACGACATGTCGAACGGCAACTGGCTGATGGTGAAATTGGTCGGTCAGGCGCCAAATACCGATGCGATCGGAGCTCGCGTCGTACTGACCGTGAATGGTCAATCGCAGTACCGCTGGATCGACGGCGGGCAGGGCTATCTGTCATCGAGTGAGCGAATCGCGCACTTCGGCTTGGGCACAAACGACGTGGTTGAAGAGCTGCGAGTGGTGTGGCCAGATTGCACCGAACAGAACGTGGATGTTCCGAGCGTCAATCAACGATTCATCGTGACGCAGTAGGAACAACGAAATCGCCCCACCTAGTCCTTGAATGCGAACACGACTACGTACCTTGTGAATGGATGGTTGGGTGTTCGATACGGTGCGATGAAGATCGAGCCTCGAACGTTCTTCTTAGTAAGCAACGGGTGATTCGGGGCGATACGGTTCAAATCTGAAGTCAATCCGCCAGTTCCCCGGACCTCGGTTTTCCATCGAAGACTGAGATACCGAGTGAATGCGTCGCCGGCGTCCTCTGGGTCCTGTTTGCCGGACTCAACGCGATTGGCGAACTCAGCCGCGACGGCCTTGACTTGTTTGTAGAGTCGCGCCCTAGGAAGGCCACGTTCCGCTCTCTTTTGATTCAACGCACTTAGGAATCGATCGACGCGCTCTTCGTGGGATTCGTCTGGGAGTGGGGTGAAGCTCAGAAACAAAGCACAACTCCATCGGTTTTTCGGATCTTTGTAGATACCGATAGCGAAACTGCCGGCGTTATCCCTGGTCAAATGAGCCCTCCCAGAGGGTGAGGACAGCATAGCCGAGACAAGATCTTGGGGCGTCCGGCCAGAGCAGGTACCGCGCCAAGCAGAACCTACGATGTCCCGATTCACTAACCAACCCGCCTTCAATCCTCGGATAAGATGGTCAGCCTGTTCAGGGTCTTTTTGCATGAACCCCAACCAGTGAGGAAACGCAGTGTCGACTTGTTTGCTTTGTTCAGTCTCCAATGACGCGTGTTTCAATCCAAGTTCGCTTCGGATGGTGTTCAACAATCGGTGAACCTCTTGCCGATACTGCTGGGTTGTCTTTGGCTCAGTGCTGGGCCATGAGTCCCCGGGGGAAATCCAATTTCTCTGTTGTTCACTGTTCAAGAACACCATGCCGCCCACAATGATTCTGGTGGGACCACTGGTTTCCACGACACCTATCTCATAGGTAGTGTTTGGCTGTGTCTTATCCAGCGGGCATCGAATGTGGAATCGCGGGGCTTCGAACCCGGGAAGTGAAATGCAATCCACCACACCGGTCGGTCCCGAAGTGGCTCTCGCCCTGAGACTTCCGCTACTTCCTTGCGTTCTGCCTTTGAGATCGAAGAATTGGGTATCAGGAGTTAGGTCGTACGGGTTCAATTCCGCGCGATGTCTACCGAAAGCAACCACGATGTATCCTTCGCCTGCTCTCACACCCGACCACGCGCCAAACTCCACGGCGAGTTCCGTTTCGTGGATTTTTGACTGATCGAGAGCGACATCATCGAGCGCGTTTTCGACCGATATCTGGCTCGGTTCAAACCCGAAGTCCTGAAAACCAAACTGGCCGGTGGATCCACATGCGGCGACTATGAACCTTTGAACGTGCGGAAGCGGAAAACGCTGATTTGTGGCTAGGAACTCCCCAATCTCGCGTGCAACGCATCTAGCACTCTTGCTTGGAAAGAAGTTGGCGCGTTTGGCCAATTGAACTTCGGTGTTGTTCAGTGGTGGTTCAGGGTGAGACTCAGCCTTTTCGGGCAACTCTCCGCGAAGTTTCCAAGAATCTAGACTGAGGTAGTCTCTCTCTACCACATCCATATTGGGCTTGGGTTGTGATGTGATTTCCTGAATTTCTCGAAGAGTTGGATACCGTTGAGAATCGGACTCGAAGGCATTGGTAGATCTACAGCCCACGATTCCAACGATCGAGAGAATCACAACGACTATAAAGCTGCATTGTCTCATGTTGACCTCATCCCAATTCCTGTGACCCGTCTACTCGAGGAGGTCTCGGCCGTCCGCCATTTTGAGATTTCCGGTCAGGATCATGACCGTGTCAGCCAGTGCCCAGAAGCCGCATAGGCCGCAGGTTAGCGGCATCAACCACCAGTTCTTATGGCCCATCAGGTAGCGGTGAATGCCGAAGTTGCCGGCGAAGAACGCTAGCACGGCCATCATCATCTTCTTTTGCGCAGGCTTGCCATCCATCAACTCGCCGGGGCCAGCTGCGGTCATCGCGGTGCCCATATTGGACTGTTGGAGCGTTGGTGCTGCGCCAGCCTTTGCGCCCAATGAACGCGCGTATTTGTAGTTGCTCAGGTCGGCGGTTCCGCCGCCATGATTGACCAGGTCGTCCAGCGCGCTCAGCGGTGGCGTTCGGCCATCGATGCTGGGGAAGTTGGCGTTGTTGAAGTTCGGGAAGAGCTCTGGCATCACCAAACGGAAGCCAGCTTCTTCGTACGAAACGGGATTGTATTCGTTGAAGTACTCGGGTTCGGCGAGCGCCTTGGGCCAGTACCAGTAGCCACGGGACTCCAGTAGGCGTTCCATATACGTCGCGAAATCCATCCCGATAGGCGACATCTCTTCGCCGCAATAGTGGTAGTACATCTCGGGCTGCATATTGCCTTCGAATCGAATCGCGACGCAGGCCTCGGGCACATAGAAGTCGATGGGATGCAGGCCTTTGAACTTGTCGCCTTCATCGAAATAGAGCAGCCCTTCCTGGTCCTTAAACGTGTGCTGGACGGGCCAAATGTCGATGAAGCCGACGACGTGAGACAATGGGCTACCGAGCTCCACGAAACGCGTTCCGGTGTACTCCCATTCCAGCTTCAGTCCATTGCACTGCGAGTAGAACTCACGCATGCCTGGCACAAGCTGGTGGTAGGCCTCCGCCTCAGCCAGCTCTTCTGGCGTCGCGGGCTCCATGACCGCGAACTCCTTCACGGAAATCTCCGGGTGTTTCCGAAGCTCGTCGACCATCGCCTTAAAGCGTTCCAGATAATTCTCAAGCATGTTCAATCCTTACATTGCACGGGTTTTGGTCCCGTCGGGTCCTACCCAATATGGGACCCATACCAACACCATCAAGTCGACGTCCACGTCACTCTTTCGCGGGGTCACGGATTTGGTGTCGATTGGGTACGCCTCTGGACTGTGGGTCTCGGCGACGCGGGCAAGCTCAGCCTCGGATTCCTGCTGGATTTCGCGAAGCTCATCGTAGGCGTCTTGAAGCTGTCGTTGCGCGCGTTCGACATCCTGTGCCTCTTTGTTTGCTCTACGAACCCCGCTGGCGCTGCGCCGCATGGCCGAACGCGACGACCGACCCGTCAGCGCGCTGAGCAGTCCGCCACCAACCGAAAGCAGAGTGTCAGTCTTGGCGTCGCTAGCCTGCTGTTGCTGGACTTCGAGCTTGTCTTGCAGCTTGTAGATCTTGGTTTCAACGCGGCTAATCTTCTTGTTGTAACGCTCGCGAACATCATCAAGGTCGTCATCACGCCGCACACGAATCTGGTCTGCGATTCGTGCTCGAAACGCGCGCTCAGACTCGCCAGGGGTGGACGTTAGCTTGAGCTCAGCGCATTCCAGCAGTGTGTAGTTGACCTCGCGATAGGCGTGGTTGTGTAGCTCTTTTTTCCAAGCCGTGTAGCTCTTGCTCTC
The DNA here is from genome assembly GCA_030427705.1 of bacterium. Taxonomy (GTDB): domain Bacteria; phylum Myxococcota_A; class Bradymonadia; order Bradymonadales; family Bradymonadaceae; genus JAUIBR01. The sequence goes on from JAUIBR010000007.1 coordinate 98,260, forward strand.
GAACGCGGGGGACGGCAGCGCCATGAACGAGCCGTCTTCTGCAGTCTCTTCAAACTTGGACGTATCCAGAATCGTCGTGAAGCTAGTGCTCCAATCAACTGGGTCTGGCCCATCCGTGAATCCCACGATGAATCCGAAGTCGACATCGTCGTTCAGATCGAGCTTGTTGTCGTTGAAGTGGACCGTGCCGCTTCCGTAGAGCATGGGCCGCCAGAGCAGGGTTGCGCCTTCTGGTTTGGGCATCGCGACGTCCAAGAAGTACTCCTTCACGTCGTCGGGTAGGACCGCACGTTTAGCCTCCGGTTCCGCGGTCACCTTTTCGGGCTCAGGCGCTTGATAACCCTCGGTCAGCTCGCGAATATCGCCCATCGTGAGCGGCCCCTTCAGGTACGACATCACCCATCGGGTTTGGAACAACAGGGGCGCTTCATCGTGCACGTTATGCAGTAGAAACTGCCTTGGTTCGAGCGCGGACAACATGTCATCAAGGCCACGTCCGGACGCCTCTTTGAGGCCTTGCGCGACCTTCTCGCGGTCGCGGTCGGTCTGTAGACGGCCAATGAACCACGTACCGGCGTTCGACAACGCCTTGTAGTCGATATCGCCCGGGTTCTGAGTCGCCAGGACCAACCCCAATCCGTATGCGCGTGCCTGCTTCATCATCGTCATGATGGGCTTCTTCGTCGGGGGCTTGGCCACTGGTGGAACGAGCCCCGCGATCTCGTCCATGTACAAAAGCGCGCGCAGGCTTGATGTGCCGCGCTGCTGTCGCATCCAGCCTTCAAGGCGGTTCAACAGCAGCGACGTGAAGAACATTTTCTCGCGCTCCGACAAGTGCGCGATGGACAGGATGGAGATTTGTGGACGGCCGGATTCGTCGTAGAGCAGGGCGTCGATCTCCAGCGGGTCGCCTGCCAACCAGCCTTGGAAGCTAGGTGCCGCGACCAGTCCGTTCAGCTTGTTTGCCACCGAGGTTCGCTTGCTTGCGTTCAGCACGTCGTCTGCCGGCATCACGCCAATCTGTGCGAACGGCGGTCGGGCAAGGTCGCGGATGATCGTGGCCAATGTGGCGTCCTCTCCCGCGCGCCAGCGATGGGTCAGAATTGCGGACAAGAACGTGTGGACCGGGCTCGACAACGGATCTGCATCCTCGCCAATCAGGCTCAACAGGCTGCCAGCCGTGCCTTCGACTTTGGCAGCAAACGACTCGTAGTCGTCCAGCTCAAATCCCGTGGGCGCGTTCAAGGATGACAGCACCGACAGAGGCCTGCCCGCCGTGCTGCCCGGCGTGTAGATGACGACGTCACCTTGCTCGCGAAATCGTTGGATGCGCGCCTCGTCCTGTCCCCAGGACTGCAGCCCGCGCTTCCACTTGTCGGCTTCTTTCTGAGCCAGTTGGGATTTGGTGATGCCTTCGCGTCGGGCTTCGTCTTCGTCTACCCAATGCTCGAAGCTTGCGGCCTCCAGCTTTGGAAACGTCAGCAAGAGGTTGCCCATGTCGCCTTTGGGGTCGACAACGATGGCCGGCACGCGGTCCATCAGGGCCTCTTCCAGAATGCCTACGCCTAGACCGGTCTTGCCGCTCCCGGTCATGCCAACGCAAACCGCGTGCGTCAGTAAATCCCGCGAGTCGTACAGAACCGGGACGTCCGATTGGTCGCTTCGTCGCCCCAGATAGAATAAGCCTAACTTCTCGTAAACGGAGTCAGTTATTGGCATGGTTTACACCCATGCTCCAGTGGTCGGGTCCCAGCGGACGGTGTCGCCATCGTCGTTCACCGTGAACAAGTCGGCAGCCCCAGCGTTGATGCTGAACTGTTGAATCTGTAGCTCTTCCTCGACTTCCGAAGAGCTCAGGTCTTTCACCGAGTTCGTCTCTGCCAACTCGTAGAACGTCGCCTGCATTTGCTCACCATCCACGGTGAGGGTGGCGTAGCCCTGATGGTCCGAATTGATATAGGCCATATCAGGGTTGGGTACCGTATCGGCTTGCAGGAACTGCTCGATCCCAGCGGCCAATGCAGCCGCACCTGCTGCGGCGAGCGTCGGGTCGCTACTGGCGGTGTTGATGAGCAATCGCTTCATCGACGACGACGAAATCGCGCCGGTCACGAACTCGATGATTCGCTTGCTGGTGTCGCCCGTCACATACGGGTTTCCAGCGAAGAACGCGTGGATATCGCCGGTGATGGCAACCACGTTCCCAGCATCGCTGAGCGCGCTGATGAGCTCGTCACGTTTGTTTGGCAGACCGTCCCAGTCTTCGGCAGACAAGAGGAAGCGCTTTGCAAACTGGTCTCCCAGCGTCGCTCCGAGCGAAGTCAGGTCGATCATACGTTGGGTTAGCGTGAACTCGTTGCCCCAGACCTTCCAGGTCGCGTCGCTATTATTGACGGTCTCGAGGAACCACGCCTCTTGTGCGTCACCCAGGGTGTTCTCGGATGCGCCAGACGTTGCTGCGTATTGGCTGCGGGCATAGGCGAGGAACGCGTCTTGGACCACGAAATAGCGCGAACCAAGCTGTCCGGTTGCGCCCGTTTTCCCCATCGAGATCGCGGTCAACCCGGCTTCCAGCCCGGTTGGGTCAATCAGCGGAATCTGCATGTCCTGCGGGAGATTCTCGTTCACAGACGCCACGACACCGTTGATGAACGTGACGCTGATATTGCCTGCAACATCGGCGGCATCGTAACCGGCCGCACCCGCCGCATCGGTGAGCACGGTCTTGTAAGTGCCACCATCGTAGGTGTCGATGTCGACATACGGGTCAGCCCATGCTGGAAGGCTTCCTTCCTGCGCTTCCAAGTCAGTCTGGTTCAAGAGCAGCGTGCCCGGGAACATGTCTTCGGCAATGACGTGGTCAGCGCGATAGGTGCGCAGGTCAGTCATCACAACATGAAGGTTCTTCCCGTATCGAATGTCGCGGTAGATCCGAAGGTCGTCTGGGTAGTTCGCCGATGCGTCGTACTCAAAGTCCGGAGCGTCGAGGTAGTCAACCGGCATGTACTCGTACCACGCCTGATTAGCGGCTTTGCGTCGGTCGACGTCGGTCTCGTCTTCACGCCCATCGGTGTACGTCGCGGTGGCGCCGTAGCAGTCGTCCGAATACTCATGGTCGTCCCAGATCGCGATGAACGGGAAGAGCTCATGCGCCCGCTGCAACCATGGGTCAGCCCGGTATGTCCTGTACATATCGCGGTAGTTACCCAGTGATTTGGCCGCGTAATACTGGTTATCTTCGCCTTCGTTGAACACGATGGCTTCTTCCGGATTGCGGAAGATAAGACCGCGCCCCGGTGTCGTCTCTTGGAACTGAGGGTCGCCGGTCGTTTCGTACACATAGTCGCCAAGGTGAACCACAAAATCTATGTCATCTTGTGTCACCATATGTTTGTACGGGTTGTAGTACTTCCCGTTGATGTCCTGGCAGCTGGCAAAAGCGAACTTCACCGCCGTATCCGCGTCAGCAGCCGGTGCGGTCGCCGTACGGCCCACTCGAGATGCATAGCGCGTCCCGTCCTTTTCGTAGACGAATCGGTAGTAGTAGGTCGTCCCAGGATCGAGGTCTTCCAGGCGAATCTTCACGCAGTTGTCGAACGCGGCGAGCGCCGTCACGACGCGGCCGCACTCATCACCGAGGTCGAAGATTTGGGTGAACTCTTCGTCGAGCGCCAATTGAAGCTGAAGGCTGATATCACCGTCCCCATCCTCCACGCGCGTCCACAAGATGACCGTCGATGGCGACGGGTCCCCTGATGCGACCGACTGCGGGAAGAACATCGAGCCGTCCTCAAGCCCGGTGTAGCAGGTTGGATTGACGTTGTTCGAGGTGTCGTCGTCCGAGCCACATCCAACAACAAGGGCGCCGACAGACACGGCCACCGCTTTCAAAAAGTCACGTCGTTTCAAAAACATCCAATTCGCTCTTTGGAATGGGTAGGTGAGTTACTTCTTTCGCTTCAAATATCGCTTCGAAAAGAAATCGTCCTTCAGACCGGTGTCGGTCTTCACGTCCGAAAGTACGGCCGTCGAGGTGCTCTTCGCTTCCAAATCTTCGGCCACAATCTTGTGGGCAAGCGGGGTCTTCTGCACAACCTTAACGTCGGTCGCGGTCAGTCGGCGCGCCAGCTTGGTGCCCTTGTAGAATTCAACCAGCGACACAACATGGTCGGCCTTTCGTACCTTCAACGTCAGCGAAGAGTACGGCTCGTCATCTGGCTTCTTGGGTGTGAGCGTCAGCGTCCACGAATCCTTGTCCTGGCTCTTCAGTTTGGGACTGAATCGTTTCGCATAGCCAATGCGAACCATGTCATCTTGCGTGAAGTTCGAGCTCAAAAACGGCTGTCCACGACGTTGCCCAGCAACGCGTCGAACTCGCCCGAACGACGGCAAATACAGGTAGAACTGGTCTTCGTCGGTTGCCAACAACCCCACGCCTTTCAGGCGAGGCGGCGACGTGACCTTGAGCATCCGCTTGTGGTCACCTTTCTGCCAAACCAGGATATCCCGCGACGTCTCTTTGCCACTGGCTTCCTTGGTCGTGAGCTCGATCTTCGCCGAGAAATCCGCGGCAGAAGACGCGACCGAATCGACCTTTTGCAGGATTTCCGCGGCACTTTGCGCAACGGCCACAGACGGCGTCAAGATCAGCAGCAATGTCAGCATGAATCGCATCGTGGGACTATGTCATCGACGTGACTTTGGTTCAAGTGAACTGCGTGGCGGCAGTCCACAGACGGCACAGACGTTTCACAGACTTCCACAGACAAATTTTGGTTGGAGCTGACTCAATAGACGTCGCTATCTCGAGGGTGAGGTGGTCTCGGACGTCATTTGAAAGAAGTCTGCGCTCGTCTGTGTCGCGTCTGCGCTGTCTGTGGATTTTTCTCCGGAGTAATTTGGTGGGCTTCATCCGCAGACGGCACAGACGTTTCACAGACTTCCACAGACAAATTTTGGTTGGCGCTGACTCAATAGACGTCGCTATCTCGAGGGTGAGGTGGTCTCGGACGTCATTTGAAAAAAGTCTGTGCTCGTCTGTGTCGCGTCTGCGCTGTCTGTGGATTTTTCTCCGAAGTGACAGCGTCGGACGTCATTTGAAAATGTCTGTGATCGTCTGTGTCGCGTCTGCGCTGTCTGTGGATTTTTCTCCGATTTCGGAAACGATCCCTAATTGCGTTCGATAATCGTGCAGAACCCCAAAAATGGAGCTGTTATGATTAAAGAAGAAGACCCATTAACCTACCAAATCATCGGAATCGCTTATTATGTGAAGCGCGTCGCGGGCCCTGGATTATGGGAGGCCGCATATGACAAATGTCTTTGCATTGCGCTTCGAAATCGAGGCTTCAAAGTCCGGCCTCAGGCACCACTCTTTCTCGAGTTCGAAGGAGAACGATTGATGGGTTATCGATGTGACCTGATCGTCAATGATGAGGTCATCGTCGAAGTGAAATGCGTTGATGCGATTGTTGATGAGCACAAGCGACAGGTGCTCAACTACCTTCACCTCGCGAAACTAGAGCGAGGTTTGATTCTGAACTTTCAGGAACCGAAGCTGGTGAATGGAATCCGACGGGTTAGCACTAAAGCTCACATACTCAGCAAACTCATGAAACATGAGCGCGAGTCGATTATCGACGATTTCGCGAACGAAAGTGGCAACTAGAGTTGCTTCCGATCGAGGTGTCTATGTCCCAGCCGAAAGGGCGCAAGGCCGCATAACTCGGTCGCCACGAGGTGGCACACCTGTTGCATTTTACCGGGGCACTGACACTGAGGAGTAGTCATGAACACCCGTTTTGCCCCCGTATTCGCTGCACTTTTCGCCCTTTCACTCGTCGCCTGCGGTGACACCACATCAGATGGGCCAACGAATGCCCCGCCCGAGACCCTCGACTTCGCGAAGTCCGACATCTCGAATGGTGTGACGCGTGTTGGGGCAATGACGTTCGGTGAAGCAGTTTCTGGGGCGTTCACGGAAGACTTCGAGATGCACGCGTACACGATTCGCGCGAAGAAGGATGCTGAGCTGACGGTGAAGCTTCTGGCTTCTGGAACCGATATCGGTCTCAACACGAAGCTCTATCTCTATGCGCCGACCGATGACCGCGGCTATGTGCGGATCGCAAAGGACCAATTCGGTGGACGTTCCGACCTCTCCCGAATCGATATTACACTAAAAAAGGACGGCGACTTCTTGGCTGTCTTGACCACCGAAGATGGAGATGGTCGTGGGGACTACCGAATGGCGCTCCTCTGCGCACATGACGACTGTGCGCTTGAGCCAGCTGAGCCCGAGGCATTCTGCCCCGATCGCCTAGATGAACTCTTGGTGGAATGCATCGAAAATGCGGACCCAGATGCTCTTCGAACCGAGCCAGGTCTGTCGGATTTCGACGTGGTGGCGAACCATTGCATCGCACGGGATGAAGCGCTGATGTATCACGAGCAGCTATGCCAGCTTGGTGATGATGAGTGGTGCTTTGAGGACTTCGAGACGTTCTTCCGCGGCGCAATGATTCCGGCCTGCGGCGCCATTCAGCAGGACTGAATTCGCTACGCTCAGAATTCGCTACGCTCAGAGTTCGCTACGCTCAGAATTCGCGGCTACGCCGCTCAGAATTCGGCTTCGCTTCGCTTGCCTCAGAATTCGCGGCTACGCCGCTCAGATCGTATTCGTGATCTGAGGCCGAAGGCCGAATTCTGAGCGCACCAGCGCGAATTCTGAGCGCACAGCGCGAATTCTGAGCGCACAGCGCGAATTCTGAGCGCACCGCGCGAACTCTGAGCGCGCAGCGCGAATTCTGAGCGCGCCAGCGCGAACTCTGAGCGCGCAGCGCGAATTCAAAACTTCGCGCCAGCCTCGATTCGAATCTCGGAGATGGGTCGGAACAATCGCAGCGTGGTGTCCTTTTGACCGTTCTGCAGCGCCGCCAAAAGCGAGAATCGGAACACATCTGCGAAGCGTGTTGTCAGTCGTCCTGACGCGAGCCAACCAAACGCGTCCAGGTCTGGATTTGCCTCCATGCCACCGCGTGTATCGAACTCAATCCAATTGTCGTAGCTGGGGAAGCGTAGGTTCAGGATTGCGTAGTGGTGCAAGTCGCTGGGGTTACGCTCGAACAGGAACCCGTAGAGGTACTGCAGGTTGACGTATGTGATGTCGCCAAATGAGCGGTCCAGACCGACGACAAAGCTAGGGTAGGGGTCGCCGGTCTGCACGTCTGCTTCGACTGGGCCGTCTACGTTGTCGATGATATTCAGGCGCTGCAGGTCCAAGAGACGTTGCTCCGTAATCACGACCTGCGTTCGGTCGGGAATGACGAACGCCATTTCGAACCAGCCTGTAATGCCGGCAGCGATGGGGCCGCGCGCATCGGTAGCAATCATGTGCAGCTTCGGGTACTGCAGCGTGGCGACAATGTCGATCTCTTCGGTCGAAAAGAACGATTCTGGGATCACTTCACCGTCAAGATTTGGCAGGGTATCTCGGCCGTAAAAATACCCCAACGAGAAGTCCGCAATTGGCGCGTTCCACACGGCGCGCACCGCGTACTGCATATCGTTTAGTTCGCCGTCGGGCAGGAACGTACGTGTGCGAAGGTTGCGGATATCCGGCGGGTCATCGTCACCAAGGTCGACCTCGATCGTGTCGGTCGCTTCTTCTGAGGTTGCGATGTCGACCAACTCCGGCGCCAACAACGAAGGCGTGAAGAATGGAATCCATGACGCAGAGAAAGAGAAATCGCCGACATGATACGTGCCGGTAGCTGCGACCGACGGAAGGCGGCGGTCAAAGTAGACCGGGTCCTGCAAGTCGAACGCATTGATGCGATCTGTGGGGCGGTAGCCGTCCGCTGTACCCCATTGGATGCGCTGTGCACCGACCTTCAAGTCGAAGCCTGGGAGCACGTCGTAACCCTCCACGTAGGCGTTCATGATGATGAGGTCGATGGGTTGGACGTTGTCCACCGAGGTCGAATCATCTGCAGATTCAACCGTGCTTTCGTTCACATTTCGAATCGACAACTCGCCGACCGCAACGACTTGTTCGGTAATGCTGGCGTCGAGTTTCAGACGAAAGACGTTGCGGTTGTTGTAGTTGGTCAGCGGGCAGGTCGAATCGGCACATTTCCAAATACCGGTGCCCACGGCCGACGAGATTTCGCCGCTCCAAGAGACATCTTGGGCAGATGCGGAGGCAGATAGCAGCAGCGTCGCGGCTGCAGCAGCGAGGGCGATTGGTTTCATTGGCGAGCGGCTTCGATGCTCAGGAAAACGCTGCAAGATGGCGGTAGGTCGACGGGGCAATCGTCGCCCACAGGGTTGCTCAGTGAGAGCGACGCGAGGCCCTCGGCAGTGTTGGAATCGACCAGCGACATCTCCACGACTGAATCGATATTTGCCACGCAGTCACCATATTGGCTACCCAGCGAGACGCCGTCCTTGTTGGCGATCATCTGCTGAAGGTCGACGCCGCTGTCGACCGCGTTCACCGTCATTGCGCCAAACGGGTCGCGAAGTTGGATATCGTAGGTTCGTGGAAGTTCGGACTCAGCGTAGAGCTCGATGGGAAATTCCCAGCCCCACGGCGTCTCGTCGCCTTCAGGCATGAAGAGCAGATTCAATCCGCCATCCAAGCATTCATCGACAACTGAGTGGGTCGTGATTTGGAACTCACCCGATGCAAAATCAACCGTGTCGGCCAGGTCCGGAGCTTCCTCGTCCCCACATCCCAAAGCAAACAACGCCACCAGCGCAAACCAACGAACTCGCATTACTTCTCCTCGAGTTGGCCTTCGACGACGAGGTAGCCACCGCCTTCACCGGCATGACCACTGCCGGTGGGACGGAAGCCGATGGACTTGCCTTGGAATCCCTCGACGTTCTCGCTGAATGCCGACAGTTCAAAATCAGGCAGTGGGAATCCGCCATAGTTCACGTCGACGCTCTTTAGGACGGTCGGAACAATTAGTCGCAGTAGCGCCGCGATATTGCCTTTGTCGACCCCATCTGGTGCAGAGGCGACGTGCGCGTGAACGGTAATCTTCTGAGCCCGTCCATCAAGCTGCATGCCGATGCCGCCGTTTTCGTCGATAGAGACGTTTGCACCGGCGCGGACGTGCAAGCCGGTATCAAACGTCTTGGTGTCGGTCTGAATCAACAGCCCAACCTCACCGCTGGCGAGGTCGAAGGCATACTCTTCGGGGTATGTGGCGGGAAGCACCGTTGGCGGGAGTCCCAACGCGATCTCGAAGTTGCTGAGTGGTTGGAAGATTTCCGGTAGTTCAGACAGGGCGGCTGGATCGACTTCAAAGTCAGCGATTGAACCGGACCACCAATACGCGAATAGCAGCTGATTGAGCGCATCATCGCTTAGCGCCAATGCAATCGGAGCGTCGCTGAAGTCGTCTCCCAGTGGCGCATCGTCTGTCTTCAAGCTGCCCGCGCCCGCCCACATTTCAGGCAATCCGAATGTGCTGTCCGCGCTGCCACGCAAAATGACTTCAAGGCCAGCGGGATGGGCCGAGAGCTCGGCAATTTGGTAGCTGAGTGTGATTCCAGCGATGGTGTAATCGAGCTGGAAGATGCTTAGTAAGTCGGTCAAAAACCCGCCCAGCGAATCACCAAGCCATGCGCCCATCGCGGATTCCAGCAGGTTCACCAACGTGCTGTGCACGCTGGGGAGGTCGGTCGCGAGGTCCGGGTTTTCGTTCGTTGCGAGCACGAGATTGTCGAACTCGACATCCGCGCTGACGACGTCGAACTCGCCAGGAGTGCTGGTTCCACAGATTCGCAGGTCGACTGTCGCATCGTCTGCGGTCACAAAAACCTGGTCTCCCAAGATGGCTGCAATGCCGGTGGTTGTGAGGTCGATTTCAGTGCCAATAATTGACATAGTTGCGTCGACACAATTGGTGTCGGGCGTCAGGTCAACATTCGCGGAGTCAACCTGTATGCGGTCGACCGTGATGGTCTCATCACCTACCTGGAAGGGTTCCGAGGTCAGAGACTCAAGAAACGTTTCGTCCGAGATAATCTGCTGAACGATGCCCGAGATGTCGTCCAGATCGGGCTCGTTGTCGTCCAGGAACTGCGTTCCCAGATGAATCTGCACCGCGTTTTCAAGCGTTGTTCCAGGCGCGTGAACGTCGCCTCCAAACACGCTGACCGCATCCACTGCGCGACCGCCGTCGGTGCCCTCAGCACGAATGCCCAGGATGTTTGGTCCAGGTTCGATGGTGTGGGTATAGCTCCAAGCGCCGCTTGGATCGTAGTCCGCAGCCTGTTTGTTGACCTCAACCTTTGCGATATCGGAGCTCCCGATATCAACCCGTCCGGCGACCCGCACGGTCGAATCGAGCACGAAGATGCCACGCTGTGGCTCGGTCAAAGTGAGCGTTGGTGCGACCCGCTGCGCAGCTTCCACGATCGGCGTGTCATCGACGCGGTCGGGCACACTCGATTCATCGGTTCCACACCCCATGGATGTGATTAACAATGCTGCCAGGACAGGCTTTTTCATGCTGCACCTCGTTCGCGACCTTCTTCTATGGTCAACAAACGGCGAAGCGTTTCAATGGTCCGCTCCATGAACGCATAATGCCGGAAGGTGTGGGCCATCAGGTAAAGACCAAACCGGTTCACCATTAGATTGTAGAGGCTGAGTTGGTAGCCCTTTCGCCAGAGTGCCTGGTCGATGATTCGACCTGACTTTTTCTGCAGAACTTCGCGATGTAGCTCCAGGAAATGGTCGACTTCCGCGATGTCGCAGTCCTTGTCCAATGTGAACGCGAGGAACTCGGCGAGGTCGTGCTGCGGCACGCCAATCGTCGCGAGCTCCCAGTCGTAGGCACAAAGCTTGTGGCCTTCGGCGGTCTGTCGCAGGCAGACGTTGCGAGGATTGAAATCGTTGTGGATCAAGGTCTTCGTCATGCGATTTAGCTGCGGCCACCAATTCGGGATGTCCCGAATGATCTCGCGCCACGCCACGACGTCATCGTCAGTAATCCACTCCGGGAACTCCTCGCCCGCATGGATCGCCAGCGAATCCCAAAGCTCCGTCATATTGGCCATCGAATGGTCATCATGCACAAAGCCGATCCATTTTTGCTTCTTAAGCTCGCCTTCGCGGCCGTACCAAATCGAGTGAACTTCCGCGATTCCGCGGATAGCAGCCTCTATATGTTCGGTTGTCCAACCGCTGACGTCGGCTGCCGTATCCATCAGGATGACGTCGTTGCCAAGCCGTTCTAAGACCAGCGTGAAGAGCTCACGACTCTCGTCTTCGGCGATGCCGTAAACCTTTGGCGCGTGGTCGACAAACCGCGCATCCGTTTGACGATAGATGGCGAGTTCGCGTGCGTCGCAGCCAACGAAATCGGTCTGCATCTTGAATTTGCTGAATGCCGTTGCGAGCCGTGGCAAGCACATCGACGCGAGGTTATTGGTCATGAGGACCACTTCCTCGTCGATGGGTTTGACCTTGCAGACGACGTCGACGGAACCGTTTTCAAACTCGAGTCGATACGGGAAATGACCAACCAGCTTACTGATTTTTCGCGCGGTCAATTCCGTGATGATCGAGCTACCAAGCTCGATATCTGGGAGGCTTTCGACCGCTGTAATCTTGGCCGGTGGATGCACTTTTGCGTACGCGGCTTCGAAGAACTCACGGTTGAGGTCCGCTCGAACGAACCATTCCACAGGCCGGTTGCGGCCAAGCCTTTCGTGGGCATGTGCGAACTGCCCACCTGCGATGGCGGACAAGGTCGAGAGGTCCAACGACAGGCAGAATCCGGCAATAATCTCGGCGAACTTCGCCATGCGACCTGGACCTGCGCAGCCCATCATCGCGAGCAGTTCGTTTTGGCGGTCCAAATGTGTTCCGCCGCCGACCGTTCCGACGATGAGGCTGGGCAATAACATGCTGGCCTGGATGCCATCAGAATCGAGCTCGATCTGCAGCTGTCCAAGGCTGCTCTCGTGCACGCATGCGACGTCCTGCCCGGTGGCGATGAACATTGCCGCGATAACGTTCGAGATGTTGATATTGTAGCCAATCATGCCGACCTGGAAGCTACCGGTCATAAACGCATGATTGGATTTCGCGAGCTGTTCGGGGGTGACTTTGAGGACCTGTTCGACGGTCTCTCGGTCCAGAAACGCTTCGGCCACGACGCGCGTTCCGCGCCCACGGATGAAGCTCTGGAAGTTCACCTTTTTGTCGCCACTCATATTGGCGTCGATGATGAAATTCTCGAAGACGATATCGTCGAAGAATTTCATCTGACGCATCAGCCACTGACACGCATGCCACGTGCACGACGTGGTCATATTCTGGCCTGCAGCGTCGCCCGTTTCGTACAGAAACGCGACGTGTACATGGCGTCCCATAACCTGAGGTTCAACGCTAATGAGTTGCGCGAATCGGCTGACCTTGGTCGCCTGTTCTGCAATCTGCTCGGCGTGGTCGCGAATCCAGTCGGCGAACAACATCGCGCCATTGAGCGTGGACAATGCAAAGTGCGGCACACGCAACATCCGCTGTGACAAAACGCGGGTCGTCACACCACCGGAGCGTGTGATTGCGCGGGCACCACGTGCCGCGGATGCAACAAGCGTCCCCTCCGTCGTCGCCATCGGGGCATACACAACGCCGCGCGCGTGCTCACCATGGAACAACAGGGGCCCGGCGAGTCCGACAGGGACCTCGACCGAGGAAATCATGTTCTCGATATTGCTGGTCAATCGCTTGGGCAGAAGCGTCGTCTGCTCGAGTGATTCCAGCGGGTGTCCGCTTTCGTCGCGGATGAAATTCAAACGCTCCATCCGGGCAGCCTCTGTGTATTGGCCGCGGGCAGGGATGGAGTCGACACCAGTGCCCAAAGCACGCATTTCGCGGCTTGGGCGCTTGGGGCCTTTAGTAAGATGGTCTTTGAACAACCACATGGCGGCGCGGGTGTTGTCGTCTGCGGCGATGAGCTTCAGTCCGTCGCCGTGAGGCTCCACGACAACACGCGGGAGCACCGTGCTCTGCGTGCCGAAGGTTACCAAAACGTTGTCAAACGATTGGCCCAGAAGCGAGTTCGGGGAGGCCTTTAGCAGCACCACAGTCAGCCATCCTTGGCCGATCTCTGTGACCTGCGAAACGACCGCCCCTGAACGCGCAGAAAGCGTCGCACGGGGTGCGTCGCTTCCTGAAAACCGCAGCGATTTTTCGCGCCGATTCATGTGATGTTTTTAGTTCGCAGGTACTGCTGAAAGGTTGCTGACAACCGTGCAAGGAGGTCCTGCTTGGAACGCTGGGCAGTCTGCACCCGTCGCCGATGTAATCGACAGCGAGCCGGAGCCCGTGAGGCCGTCTGCACCTGGCGTAAGCGTGAACGTACCGGTCATGTCTGCGACGCAGTCACCGCCGTCAGACGTAATGTCGACGCCCGTCTGCGAGAAGCCGGTGCCGGAAGTCGTGAATCCACTTCCTGCAGCCTCGATGGCAACACCCGTCACATCTTGGAAAGGCTCGTTGAACTCGATATCGATCGACGCTGGAAGGTCGCCCGGAGCTGGAAGCGTAACCGCTGCTGGCAGCGCGCGTGGCGTGCCGTCTGGGAGGACGATAACGTCCATTGCGCCGTCGAAGCAGTTATCGGTCACGTCGAGGACCGTCACGGTGTATCCGCCCGCAGCCCAACCATCGCTATTGTTCGCGTTGTTGGCGTTGTTTGCGTTGTTCGAATCGTCGTCATCGCCGCAACCAAACACGAGTGCAGCGGCCAAAAGAATCGCAGCCTTCTTCATGAAATCTCCTTTCGTCCGGCCTATCTGTGGCCGGTTTTTCAACTAATGTGAAGGTAGTGTGACAGGAGTATCACACGAGATGGAGGATGCGACAAGCAAGCTCACTTCGTTTCAGATTCGGGTTTTTCGGCGGGTTCGAGGTCCTCAGCGGGCTTAACCTCGTCGATGGTTGGACCATCCGGATTAAGCGACCGTGTTGAGTATTCAGAGTTCGCTTTGAGCATTTCCCAAAGCTCCGATGCGCCCTCAACGTCAGGGCCGGCTGAGTTGAGTTCTATCGACCCACTGGGCTCGAATTCGATGGTAAGTTCGCTCCAACCTGCACCGGACGGAAGTGGCTCGTCCTTCTTTGCGGCTTCAATTTCCTTCAGCCGATCTGCATCCTTATTTACAATGACCAGTGCGTAGTCGTACAGCGAAACCATACCGTTGACCTTTGCCGCCCGCATAACTTCCAATAGCTTTGCCTGGTCCTTTTCCGCCACCACCCAGGTTGCGGTTGACTCCTCTTGATACTGTGGCGGTACCGACCCGTTCGTGATTCGATGGGTCATGGAGCTGACCCGAATCTCTTTAACTTTGTAGTTGTTTGTTTGGCTTTCGCAGCCGACCAAGCCAGCGACCAGTAGTAACAAAAACAGAATACGCATGTTTGCCTCGCTTGATTTTTCCCGAATCTAACACGAAGCGAAAAATTGTGGCCTCAACAATCGAGGACGAAAAAAACGCGCGAGCACGCGAGCGCGGAAACGCAAACGCAGTGAGCTGAAACGCAAAGCCGAAGGCGAGCTGTAACGCGAACGCCGTGAGCTGCCACAATGACTCCGCGGGTGGTATGGTTATTGCGAACCTTCGCAGTGTTTTTTGCGTGAGTTGAAATGCGGAAGTGGTATGTCGTGATGTTGTGGGGAATCTTGGCCGTCGGCTGCGGTGAGTCGGAACCCGAACAGACGGACATCGACGAGGGACGCTGTCGTCCGCCTGCTGGCGTCAGTGGTGCACCACAAACGATTGATGGGGTCATTGACCTCATGAACTCGCTCCCCAAACCGGTCACAGTTCCTTGCTTTGTCGAGAGTTTGGATCGACCGATGACCGTCCTTGGCTCTTCCGATGTCTTCAGCGCACAACCTGCAGGCGGTGAAAACGCACCACGAATCTTCGCGGTCTACGACCAGATGATCATGTCGTTTGTTCCCGACGGAAAAGGCTCAACAGTGCTCGAATTCGCTGAAGAGCGCGGCGTGAATATGTCCGTGAAGGGCGAAATCGTGATGCCGGTCGAAGACGAAATCACCGCCGATGCTGCGTTCGAACACATCAAATTTGGCGAGGACGGGACGGTGTGTGGTTCGTGTCACCAACAGGAAGCACAAGCCTCAGACATCACGTATGGTGACGCCTACGAGTCGCTTGCCCTGCGCCCGGCTCGAACCGAAATCGTGCGTCTCGAAGACATGCAGTTCCAGCACGAAATCTGCGATCCAGAGCTCACGCCGCGACGCTGCCAGATCTACGACGCACTGTTCTACCGAGGCGAAGTCGAGGACGGAGATTTCCCGCGGCTATTGCCCACGATCTACGACTAGCGGTATTGATGTGTCTCCCACTTCGATGGACACACGTTGACTGAGCCCTCAAATCCCCGCCGCCGCGCTGGTGTTTTGGCCGCAATCTTGGCGGTTGTGGTCGCCTTTCTTGTCGCAACCGATGACGGCGAGTTGGCAACGACGGGGCGGTGTCTGATTGCAGGACAGGGCCGGGCGTACGTTCCGGCCGAACCCCAGGATTTTGCAGGCGACTTCTTAGGTATGAAGTACGAGGGCAAGACCGACAACCTCATCGACATTCATGTCTTTGCATATGGTGGCTACGAAGTACCCGTTCTGTATGCGATGCGCGATGAGCTGGTTAAGCGAAGCGGCGAGGGCAAAGGCGTTGTTTTGGACGTCGGTGCTAACGTCGGGACGCACACGATTTTCATGTCGAAACATGCCAAGAAGGTCATCGCGGTCGAGCCATGGCCAACCATTTTGATTCGGCTGCACAAGCACCTTGAGCTCAACAATATTAAGAACGTTGTGATTCGCACCGTCGGATACAGTGCTTCGACGGGCGAGATGCCGTTTCATGTCCCTCCAGGCTTCAATCAGGGCTGGGGTTCGTTCAGCAACACGTTCTCGGAAATCAAGTACTCCGATGAATCCGACGTGATTCAACTGCCGTTGGTGAAAGGTGATGATGACCTCAAGAAGGCCGGCATCGATCGGGTCGATTTGATAAAAATCGACATCGAGGGATTTGAGAAACCGGCATTTGAAGGACTTGCGGAAACGTTAAAACGTGACCGACCAGCCGCGTTTTTTGAGCTGAATGTGACCAATGACGAGGGCTTCAAGTCCGAAAAGCAGCTACGCGAGACGTTCCCAGAAAACTACGAATTCTGGGAGATTCGCACGCGCAAAGAGATGTTGTGGCGCTCTCCTGGCGGCGGATTATTGATGTGTGGCTTGTCCGAGGGGTACTACGAACTGGTTCCCTTCAATATGGATTTTTCCGAAGACGGAAAGAACCTAATCGCTAAACCGAAGTGATGCCGCGACTTTTTGTGCGATTGGCAGTTTGACAACCCCCCGTTTCGACGTTAGGTTCCCGCCCAGCTCTCAATTGGTGAGAGAAGAACGAGAAAACAGGCACCAAAGGGTGCACAAGGAAAGAGTTAATGTCGAACAAACTATTTGTTGGTGGTCTTAGCTGGGGTACTCAAGAAGCTGGCCTTCGCGCTGCATTCGAAGAGTACGGAACTGTCACTGACGCTGTTGTCATCACTGACCGTGAAACGGGCCGCAGCCGTGGCTTTGGATTCGTAACCTTTGAAGATGCGGACGACGCACAAGCAGCTATCGAAGGCTTGCATCAGCAAGAACTTGATGGCCGTCGCATCAACGTTGACGTCGCTCAAGAGCGTCGTCGCTAAAAGCGAACCAACAATTTTCAGATATTCAAGACCCCGCGCTCATCGCGGGGTTTTGTCGTTCTTGGTCGCGGAGTTTCCACTCCAGCACGAATGTGCCAAACGGGATGAGCGAGGCGATGAACGCCGCCGCTCCGAAGGAGATGGACCATTTTCGCTCGACCCAGGCGTGCACCATCAGTGCGACGTACAGCATGAACAGCACGCCATGTGCCCAGCCCACAATCTTCACTGCCATGGGCATGCCTGCCATGTACTTCAGTGGCATCGCCACAAACATAAGCAAGACATAAGAGAGGCCTTCCAGAAAGGCTACCAAACGAAATCGTCCGAGTGCTGTGTCCATCATCGTGTTCCGAAAAAGTCAGTCGCGTAGATAACTGACGGGCTCGCGATTGTCTTCCCTATTCGCGGATGAGCATTCGAGTGAGTAGCGATGGTGCCAGCCGGTTCATCAAGGTTGCGACTCTCGCTTGTCCAATCAAAATGCGATCCCGGCCTTGTTCTAAGGAGTTGGCGACGTGATTTGCCACGAACTCGGCCGACACCTTGGAACCACCGCGGTTCGCGGTCATGGGCGTGTCGACGACCGGCGGAACGACCTCCACCACTTGAATCCCCAGATTGGCCAGCTGGTACCGTATCGACTGGACGAAACTTGCCAACCCGGCCTTGCTCGCACAGTAGAGCGGCGCGCTCGCTTTCGGGGTCATCGCCAGGATTGAAGTGAAGAAAACCAATTTTGCATCTTGTGACTCCGATAGGAGGGGGAGGACGAGCTGAGTCAGCTCCAGAGGGCCCTTGAGGTTCACATCAAGCTCGCGCGCGAGCAGCCCGTGTCCAGACATCTTGCCGGTGCAGAAGTCAATGGACCGCTGGATTCCGGCCGCTTGAATCACGATGTCCAACCCACCGAGTTCATCGACCACATAGCTTGTGAGTCCAACCAGGGCGTTGGAGTCTGAGATATCGCACGGCGTTCCCAGAACTTCATGTCTTTCACATGTTTGGAACAGAGTCGCTGGGTCACGGCCACAAATCACGATTGCCGCATCGCGGCGCTTGAGTTCCTTGACTAATTCGAGGCCAATTCCGCTGGTCCCTCCGGTGATTAGTACGCGCTTTCCTGTGAAGTAGTTGTTGTCCATCTTGGGTCTCCTGTGGTTGTTTGAGGTTCGACCATCAGAGACTGACTGGCGCACGAATTCGCGGCTTGAATATGCGCGCCAATGACTTGAGGGAACGCGCCATGTCTCGCGCCATCCACCCGTTGTTAACCAAAGTCGCGTGTGATTGGATTCAGGCAAATGCACCTGACGCGATGCCGGATTCGTTACGTGACTTGGATGCCATGGCCACGGCTGGAATTGACATCGAGACGCATCGGCAAGCGTTGGAAACCGTGTATGCCCATGGCGGGCCATTGGCAGTTGCCAGACTCCCAATGGTGTTTCGGCAGGCCGAAGGGCAGCCTCTTGTTTATGTGATGCTCAACTCGAGCTCGGTATCTGACCTTATTGATAAAGAGCAGCGATTGGAGCGTTTCTGGCACTCTCACCACAGGCTACGTGTCCATGAGCTGACCGAGAGCACTCTCGAGTTTGAGCACTACGCAATGTCCGGGCGTGCCCCTGTGCGTGCAGAGAGTCTGTTCGTGTTTGGCGCTCGAGTACTACTTCTGCAGGAAATCGGTTGCCTTAATCTAGAAGCGACTTTTCCAAACAGCGATGCGCCGCAATTGCTCGCGGTGAGCGATGGCGAGCTTCGAAACATACCTGATGGAGTCCTTTCATCGTTTCGATTCGAATGGTCCGAGTTTATTGCCGCTCGGAGGGTCCTCGCGGGGCTGGATGACCTTTTGATTCAGCAAGCGAGTCCAACAGATCTATCGGAACGTACGGCCGCCGAGGAAGTGGCGACCATTATTGGTCAAGACTTGGCGCATCGATGGTCCTTGGGGGAAGTTGCAAAACTGTCGGCGAGGTCAACCCGATCTTTGCAGCGTGCCCTCGCTGCAGAGGGCACGACGTTTAGTTTGGTGGTTGACCACGTGCGGGTCGATGAGGCGCAACGTATGCTAGCAGACCCTGCCAAGTCGATTACGGAGGTCGGATATTGTTGTGGGTTCTCTGATGCAGCTCACTTCAGTCGCAAATTCAAAGCAGCCACAGGCCTTCCGCCAAGTGAATGGCGCCAACAACTTTGACTGTGGCGCGATCGTTCAAGTCGTTGGCGTAGCGCTTCAATTTCAATTGGGCCAGCCTTCATAGAGTCCTCCTGCAACTAACACGGAGGACGAAATGAAAAAGTTAGCAATCATCTCACTATTTGTTCTGATCCAAGTCATTGGTTCAGTGTCGATGGCTCAAGCTCAGCAAAAGCCGCTCGACGGCATGTGGTCGGTTTCCCTCGAGTTTGGCGAGATTCCGTTTCACGGGTCGTTCAAACCGGGGATCGCCGTCGGTTACCACTTCAACGACTACATCTGGACCGGCGTTGTGTACCAGATTCCAGATTCCATCTCGCGTGATGGGACGTCGTTCAACGCAAACGCAATTGGATTGGATGGAATGACAGGGTCAACGGAGACGGTGGGCCAAAGAGCGATGTTACAGGCTAGAATTCGGCCCCATCGCTATTCCCCATACGTTTCCATCGGCGCGGTGTTCAATGACCGTGATACTGAGACAGTGCAGTTTGACGATCGGGACCGCATGATTGGCGGTGACCAAGTCAGCGGCCCTATGTCTATTGAGCTTTCGAGACCTGCCGCAGTGCGTCCGTCGTTGGGACTCGGCTACAGTTTCACGTTCGACAATGGAATCCACTTGTTCACGGAATGGGCCGGATGGTGGATGTTTGGCGCGCCTGATCCTGAAATCACGATAAAAGGAGAAGGCGTTACCGGTGGAGCATCTGATTACCTAAAACGCAAGATCACGGATGATTTCACCTCTAGCCCGTTCAACACGTACCACATGTTCCAGCTCGGCGCTGGCTACACCTGGTGAGGTGCATCATGACGAATCGACACGCTGTAGCTATCGCCGTCGGTGTTCATGCAGTTCTGATGTTCACCGCGTATTTTGGTCTGACCGCCTACTTTGATTTCCCAGATGTCTTGCGCCGACCGCCTGGCGAAATCCTTGATTTGTTCAGCCAGAACGAGACGAAGGTCCGTTGGTTCTATGCTGCCTTCATGTGGAGTCAGGTCGCGTTCGCACTCGTTGTGCTTGCTGTAAATGAGCGACTCGGTGCATCAACCGCCTGGATTCGTGCGGCCACTCCGCTTGGGGTGATTGCCGGGTTCAGCCAGGCGATCGGATTCTCGCGCTGGCCGTTTGTAGTTCCATCATTGGCAGATGCTTTTTCGGTAACTCCGCAAACCTCCTTGGCGCTTTTGGAAGGCGTCCACCAGTTGGCCGGTGTAGCGATCGGGGAGCACTTGTTCTTCTGCTTTGAATCGTTGTGGGTGCTCGGGCTGGCGAGTCATACGTACGTGGCTGGGGCGCAAGTTCACGTCACTCGGGCTCAGGCCTTTGCGCTGGGGGCAATTGGTGCTTCGATTGCTGTCTACGGATTGGAGCAGTTTGGAGGGGTGTTCGCCGTACTCAGCCCGATAAACATCATCGCCCACGCAGCGTTGTTGTTTTGGTTGATTGGATTTGCCATTTCTCAATGGCAGGACCGCCCGTTGAAACGTTGGGAAACGGTCGCACTCGTTCTTTTGTGGCTCGCCATAGTCGTGTGACCACCAATTGTCTTACCTGTTCGCCTCGGGATACCATGGAGGCATGACTGAACGATTATCATCGGTCGATGCCTCCTGGTATCGCATGGACGAGGGCACCAACACCGCGGATATCGTGGCGTTGATTACATTCGAAGAGCCCCTCGATATCGAGCGTGTGAAGCGGATTGTGACGCAACGATTCTCGGAGTTTCCGCAGTTCTCGATGCGCGTCGTCGATCCAGGGGCGGGACTTCCTTATTGGGAAGAGGCGCCGGACTTCAACATCACTGACCATATCCAGCACACCAAACTGCAAACGGGCACAAAGGAAGAGCTGCAGACGTTTGTCAGCGGA
Organism: bacterium; assembly: GCA_030427705.1. Lineage (GTDB taxonomy): Bacteria > Myxococcota_A > Bradymonadia > Bradymonadales > Bradymonadaceae > JAUIBR01. The sequence goes on from JAUIBR010000007.1 coordinate 119,125, forward strand.
ATTCTGACCCAGAACCTGCACCGGGACCGACCCTTGTGGGAGGTGCACGTTGTCGACAACGTGGTCGGTGGCGGTGCGATCGTCGCGAAGATTCATCACTGTCTGGGTGACGGATTCGCGCTTGTTGGTGTGTTGCTGAGTCTAACCGATGAAGCGATTGACGCGCCTACGCCTGCGATGGATGCGGTCGTTGAGAGCGGGCACACGCGGATTGTTGATAACCTCGTCGGCATCGCGAAGAACCCCAAACAGGTTGTTGAGGCGGCGAAGTTGTCCGGTCGCGCTGCGGCGTCGCTGGGCGAGTTGTTGCTGATGCCTTTCGACCCGGATTCAACGCTGCGCGCGGACCTCACAGGAATTCGTAAAGCCGCGTGGTCACACGGGATTGACCTGCAACGCTTCAAGGATCTCGCCAGGAAGCACGGCGGCACCATCAACGATATCTTGCTGACGGTGCTTTCGGGGGCGCTGCGCAATTGGCTCATCGCGCGTGGGGACACAGACCTGGACGCGGTACGCGCCATCGTTCCGATTAATCTTCGTCCTGCCGACGAGATGGGAAAGGAGTTGGGTAATAAGTTCGGTATCGTGTTCTTCGAGATGCCAATTGGAAAGACGACGCCAACCGACAGATTTGCGTCCGTTCGTGCAACGATGAACGCACTCAAACAGAGCCCTCAGGCGATCGTGTCGTTTGGTTTGTTCGCTGGTTTTGGTGTCGTGCCCGATGTCGTCGAACATGTTGCGACGGATATCTTCACTCGCAAAGGTTCGCTTGTTGTCACCAATGTTCCGGGCCCCCGCGAGAAGATCACGCTCGCCGGGAAAACTGTCGACCATGTGATGTTCTGGGTGCCGCACCCCGCGCTGTTGGGGCTAGGTATTAGCCTGCTCAGCTATGCTGGCGAGGTGCGGATAGGCGTTAGGGCTGACACGTCGATAACCACCGACCCGTCGGAGCTAATCGAGGCCTTCGAGGCGGAGTTGGCGGTGTTGGAGGGCACTGGGTGAATATCGAGATGCGCAACTCGGGGTATGCCGACATCGTGTATCTGATGGTGTTTGCGTTGGCGATGGCGGGGTTTGCCGGTGTCATCAGCTCTGAGGCGTTCTTCGAGAGTATCGGCGCGGATTCGGTTTCGTGGACTACGTTTGGCCTCATCTTTGGGACGATTATCACATTCCATGTGGCGCGCTTTTCGTGGGGCGCCTTTCGACGGCGGTCCCTCGAGTTGAACATCGACACAAAAGAGAACACCATCCTGTTTCAAGACCGCGCACCGTGGCCAACCCGCTCACATTCGGTGCCTCTTAAGAAGCTCGATCTAGAAGTGTTTCAATTCGAAGAAGACATCTATTCTGCAACCTTGAGCCTGAAGATTAGGAACTCGCTTCGTATTGGAAAGGGCGGTCTGTCGTTTCGATCCGAGTACAGAAATGAAGATGCCAAACCACCGTGGCGGAGAGCGTTGGCGGTGCTCCTGTTGCTCCCGTTGATTAGCGTCGGTGTGGCACCATATATGCCAGATTCTGACAATATTATCGAGGGCGCGCCCTGGGTTATGTTGTCAATGTTGGCGGTCGCGACCGCGATTGCGCTGGCCCTCTATGCGTTTGTGATGACGAACGTGCAAAAGGTCGATGGCGCCATCGAGTTTGCCTGGATGCGCTATCGTGAAGCCGTCCTCAACGCGTCGGCCGAGAACTTCGCGTTGGGCATTCAATGGTTGGTACGCAACCACAATCGGCCCAACTTTCGCTAGCCTCTTTGGGGTCACCGTTCTTCCGTCGCCAGGCACCTCGCCAGCGGTAGACAGCGGAAAACAGTGTGTTTACGAATCGTGTGTTCAATCCACGGCGTCTCGTGTGTGTACTGTTCGTAACTTAACTCAATGGAAAAACCATGAAAATCAAACACCTCACAGTATTCCTCGTTTCGGCCGCCTTCATGTTGTTGCCCGTTGGCGCTGCGTTCGCGCAAGGCAAGACCGTCAATCTCACGCAGACCAATGGCAAGATTGAGTTCGTCGGAGCCAAGGTTACCGGCGACCATGATGGCGGATTCAAAAACTGGTCCGGTACCGCGACGCTGGGCAAAGACGGAACCCTTCAGAAACTCACGTTCGAAGTCGATACCACCTCGATCTGGAGTGACAACGACAAGCTGACGGAACACCTCAAGAGCCCGGATTTCTTTGATGTTGCTCGTTATCCGAAGGCGACTTTCCAAAGCTCAAAGATTGAGAAAATCGACTCCGACAACGGAACGCATAAGGTGACCGGTGTCATGAACCTCCACGGTGTCATCAAGAAGATTGCCTTCCCGGTGACCATCAAGAGCGGCAAAACGGTCACGGCGAGCACCGAGTTTGTCATCAATCGCTTTGACTGGGACATCACGTACAAGGGCATGGCCGACGACCTCATCAAGAAGGAAGTCCTCCTCAAAATCACCTTCAACATCCCGAAGTAGCCCCCTAGCCGCTAGCCAAATCCAAATTCAGGATTATGTTCTACTCTGGGCATTTTGAAGGAGTAGCTCATGGCGTACGTAGACGTTACCGACGCAACATTCGAGACCGAGGTCATTCAGAAATCCCATGAAGTCCCGGTACTGGTAGACTTCTGGGCCGCTTGGTGTGGCCCTTGTCGCATGCTCGGCCCGGTCATCGAGAAGCTCGCGGACGAGGCTTGCGGCGATTGGGTACTCGCCAAACTCGATACCGATGCGAACCAGGCGACAGCGGCTCGCTACGGCATTCGCGGAATTCCCAACGTGAAGGCCTTCGTAAACGGCGAAGTCATCGACGAGTTTTCCGGCGCTCTGCCGGAATCGACGCTTCGAAAATGGCTTGAAAAAGCACTGCCCGAGCCCTCGTCTCCAGCCTTGGATGATGCGGCGAAAGCGATCCGAATGGGGCAGTTTGACCAGGCACGCACACTTTTGGAAGGGGCGCTGTCGTCAAAACCTGACGACGTCGGCGCTCGTCTTCTTTTGGCTCACGTCGATTTTCACGATGGCAATATTGCGGCGGCTGAAAAGGGGCTTGAGGCCGCAGCGGATGCCGAGAACGACTATCCCGCAGACTATCAGAAACTGTGGTTCAAGCTCGCTGCGCAGAAGGTGCGCCCAGAGGCTGAGCTCGACAAGGCGTTGAATGATTCACCAAACAAGGTGGATTTGAATTACGAAGTGGCGTTGCGTCGTGCGGCAAACGAAGAGTGGGACAGTGCGCTGGGACACTTGTTGAAAGTTGTTTCGATCGACCGCTCGTACAACGACGATGCGGGCCGAAAAGAGATGATTCGCATCTACCATATTCTGGGCGAAGACGACCCTCGTACGGCACATTGGCGAAACGAGATGGGCCGCGCGATGTACTGATTCGTCCGGTCCTTGCTTCCGGTCTTAGTTCGGGTCAAACTCAACGAACCCCAATTCCCTTAACTGCCTCCACTTTTTGGAGGATCGGAGCAAGATATGAAGCGCTTCATTCTCGCGATCTGCGCCTTGATGTTGTTCGCTTGTGGCGACGCCGCACCGAAGTCCGGCAACGGTAACAACAGCAATAACGTCAATAACGTCAACAACCTCAACAACATCAATAACGGAAACAACGTCAACAACGGCGGCACCGTTATCAACGCTGACAATTACGATAAGACCTGCGAGTTCGATAGCGAATGTGCGCTGGTCTACGGCGGAGATGTTTGCGGCTGCCGAGATATTTGCGGGACCGCGATCGCACAATCCGCGCTGAGCGACTTCACGTCGGACGTCGAGGCCATCGAGTGCATGGGTTTCAACGATGTTGCATGCCCTGGCGCTGCCTGCCAGGAGCAGATGGTCGTATGCCGAAGCACGGGGATGTGTGAAGCGACGCCGGCGGTCGCTGTGTTTGCATCAGATTTCGACCAGAGCTGTGAGGTCGACGAGGACTGCGCGCCCGTCGCGGATGGGCGAGTCTGTCAGGATTGCGAATGCCCGTCGGCAGCCATCAACATCAATGCGGTTGAGGCGTATAATGCGGCTCGGCAGGAGGTTGATTGCAATCCTGGACCACAGGTTTGCGATTGCGCCCTGCCTGATTATGGCTGCAACGACGGCGTCTGCACCGTCGGGATCTGATGGCTTGACCAAATCTCCAAGGCGGGGCATTCATTCGGCACCCGAATTTCAAGGATGTACGAATGACGACTTCAACCATCGAAGCAGCGAAATCCAATCGCTCGAAGTGCAAAATCTGCAAGAACAAGATCAAGAACGGCGAGCTCCGATTTGGCGTCTACAACGAACGCTGGGAGAGCTACACGTGGCACCACCTGGTTTGTGGTGCGTCGATTGATCCCAAGGATTTTGTGGAAGCTGTTGAGGATTTCGGCGGCGACGTCGGTGACGTTGACGCCATCCTTCAAGAGGCAAAGAACGTCGGGAAAGGCACCAAAACTCCACGTGTGGAACTCGCCAAAACCGGACGTTCCAAGTGCGTGGTCTGCAAGGAACAGATCGAAAAGGATTCTCTGCGTGGCGTGCTCTACTACGAAGTCGATATCGACGAGTGGCGCAAGGGAAACACACATCTGGGTTGCATGCAGTCGGTTTCTGACCTCGACCGCGATGACCTGCTGGATCAGATCAAAGAGAATTCGATTCTGGACGATGACCAGTTCGAGACTGTCGTCGAAGAGCTTTAAGCATGAAGAAGCTAATCATCGCGATTTGCTCGGTAGCGGTGTTGTCAGCGTGTGGCGCGGACGATGCGTCCAACAACGCCAACAATGTGAACAACGTCAACAACGTCAACAATTCGAATAACGTTAACAACGTGAACAACGTCAACAACGTGAACAACGTTAACAATTCGAACAACGTCAATAACTCGAACAACTCCAACAATAGCAATAATGCAGGTCCAACGATTGGTGCAGCGTGCGCGACGAACGCGGACTGTGGCAGCTTGGAATGTTACCCGCAGACTGAAGGCGGTTGGACACTGGGGTATTGCACGCAGGACTGCGACCCCAACAACGACACGTGTCCGACAGGCAGCCACTGTGGTGGCGAATTCTGCGTGACCGATTGTGATAACGGTCAAGACTGCCGTGAAGATTACGGATGCTTCGACGGCAATAACGACAACGTCACTGAATGCGTGCCGATTGGCACCGGGACGGGCGCAGTCGGCGACCCATGCACAAGCTACGCGGATTGTCAGGGGGCTGAGTTGGGTGCTTGTGTGGTCGAGAGTGGCGAGGACTTCTTGGGCGGATACTGCACGATTACTGGCTGTACCGACCTCGACGGTTGTCCAACAGGGGCAAGCTGCTTGGAGGCGACGTCTCCATCGATCTGCTTGAAGGATTGCATGAACGGCGATGATTGCCGGACGGATTATGAATGCCGCATGGCGCTAGAATCAGGGATGAGCTGCGTGCCAGAGGGCCTATAAAGGGAGCATAAAATGACGGACATCGGAGAACGTTTCGAAAGCACCATCGCTGACAACGAGGAGTTTCCAAAACTCGCGAAAATCGGCAAGGGTATTGCGGATGGACTGCCTCTAGAGGACATCCTCGCAGGCATTCGCATCACGGGGAATTTGGAGAGTGTTCTGGGCGACGAGTGGCGAAAGCTCACCGATGGCGTCGATCGCGAACTGTCCGTTGAGATGGCGAAAACCGCGTTGCAATCGCAAGTTTCGCTCTCCGACAAGGCGTTCCTTCACTGCCAATGGGGCGTCAGCCTGGGCGGATTGAAACGCCGAGATGAGACGATCGAAGTCTACAAAAAGCTCTTGGCCGAGCTTACTGACGACAGCCAGTGGACGAAGGCATGGCGGGCATGGACCTTCAATGGGATTGCGTGGAGCAACTTCCTTCTGGGCCATATTGACGAGGCGCTCGACGCCGCTCGTCAGGCAAATGAACTCGATGGTTCTGACAGCCATCAGGGAACACTGGCCAACATTCTGTTCGAAGCGGGACAGTTCGACGAGTCGTTCGAAATCCTCGACCGGTTGATGGCGAAGGGATTTGACCCACACCCACATCAAGAGCTGGCCGATGACGAGCGATTCATTGCGCTCGCTGAGAAACATGGCATCGAACCGACAATCACCGAACGGCAGGTTTAATCATGGCGGAATCAACGATCGATATCGATGCGGTAGTGGCCAAGTTCGGCGCGTACATCTTGGGCATGACCGAAGACGAGGTTCGAAATGACTCGCGTCGCTGGGCCGGCATCCACTGGGATGATGGATTCTTCGACGAAATGTGGGAGGCGATTGACTGGGAAGAGCTTTCTATCCCGGACGAGGTCAAGAACTACAATCGTGAGGAAGGCTACTGGTTCTGGGGCCGTAATGACTTTGACTACGGTAAGTCGATCATCGATTGGGAGGGCTTTCTTCCTGATGAGACAACCGATTTGTCACTCCAGAGCTTTTTCGTCGATGGCTCCATCTACGGCCAAAACCTTGCCGAGTTGATTAAGCAAGAGCGTGTATCTGCAGAGGACGTGGATTTCGCGATGGTGCTCGGCCGGCTTGAGGCGAGCAGTGAATCATTGATGGACGCGCTGAAGGCCATCTTGATGATCGAGAACTTCGCTGAGCAGCCGATGGAGCTGCATGAATATGCGGAAACCGATCCGGATCACGAGGAATTCGTGAACTCCTTCGAAGAGGGGCCGCTTCGCGACCATATCAGCATGTATTTTCAAGAGCCCAACGCCTGCCGATGCGGTGGTGCGGCGCCTGACTTTCTGGACCCTGAGAAAGAGAATGTCTGGGAGATGTTTGGAAAGGTCGCGTTCCAGAAACACTATTCGTGGTGGATGGGCGAAGGGCAGGGCAGTTGCGACCTGGTCGAGATTATCGACGACACTATCCCCGAAGTTCCGCCCTATGACGGCAAGGGTCTGAAGTACAAAACTCGTCGCGAGATTCCGGCGACGGGACAACCGTCCGAGTCAGGCAGCGCTCAGGAGATTCTTGCGACGCCGATGGTCGAGTACCTGAAACAAAGTGAACTTGGCAGTGTGAGTCGTGTGGCCGAGAAGCTTGAAGGACGAAACCTGGATGCCGTGCTCTTGGGGATTAGCCTGACGCCCGGCGCGTTGTTCCACTTCGTCGATGTCGACACTTTGATGCGCTGGCGGGAGTTTCGCATCGCGCTTTCGGTCTTGGATGCCCGAATCAAGTACCAAACCGGGGCGGTCTTGTCGGGCGATTTGATTCGGAAGTCCAATGTCCTGTTGGCTCTAAAGTGCGCGGACGAAGCCGTCGAAGCCGCGCAGGAGATGCTGACGCATTTCGACAATGACGAGCCGTCAGAATACTCCCGTAGTGCCATCCTGAATCAGATTGCGTGGTGTGCGTATCATGCAGGAAAGCATCAGCTCGGCATCGACACTGGCCGGGAAGCCGTGAAGGAAGACCCCGAAAATGAGGCGGCGAAAGCGACGCTCGCCGTCTGCTTGATCGCAAACGGCGATGAAAAAGAGGGGTTCAAGCTTTTAGAAGAGGCAATGGACAAGGGGATTGATCCGGAACCATTGCCCGAGCTTGAACAAGACGAGCGCTATCTAGAGCTCGCCAAGGAATATGATATTCCGGTGTTTAAGCTGTAAGTGGCTTATTCTTCGTCTGCCGAAGGTTCGTCTTCTTCTTCGACTTCTTCTTCTTCGTCAGAGTCCATGCCCTCTTCTTCGGTCGGGGCAGCTTCTTCGTTGTCGATGGACTCTTCCTCAGATTCGTCAGCGACTTCGCCTTCCTCGTAGAGTTCCTCAGGCTCGCGATAGTCTCCCTCGCCATCGTTTGCTTCACTGCCCGCCGCAGCGACAGGTTGCTCGGTGAAGGCGTCTTCTTTCGAGGACGTATCGTTTACTTGAGCGTTGTTGGATTTCGCTTCGCAAGCGAAGAGGAAGAGCGCGACAATGATGACAAAATATTTCATGGTTTGTTCTCCATGTGCCCAACTTTGGGGCATTCTGGGCGTGCTCCGGACGCACTAATGCCATCGGGAGAGAAGCCCTGTTAAAACAGACGATCAGCGCGGACCACCGTGCTTTCGGACCTCCCTCTCATGGACTAACAACCATGTGGGGGATTAACTACGGATCTTAGATTGCTTTTTTGGGGCATCAACAGAAATCGACATCGGTATGTCGATTTCTGTCGAGCCTAGTTGAGCGTGACGGTTGATGTTGTTGCGACTGAGTTGTCGGCTTCGCTGATCTCGCTGATAGCATTGACGGAGTCCGCTCGAGCTCCCACGTAGTAGTTGCCAGCGGTGCTTGTTGTGTTGCCTACACACGAAACGGTTTGCGAACCGCCTGCAACGATGCTCCCGAAGTTACAGGTTCCGATTAGGGTGTCAGCCGTTGAGATGAAGTTGTTCGTGGAGAGGCGCAGATCCGTGATACTGGCGACCGCGGTCGCGTTGCCTTGATTCTGAACGGTCACCGAGCAGCTGAAGTTCACGCCCGACGTGATCGAAGCTGGGCATGAAATCGACGTCGCGACCAGATTTGGGCGCATCGTGATCGTAATCGACTGTGGGCTATTGGTGTAGTTGTTAGAGGTGCTTACCTCGGTTTGACCGCCAGGCGGGACCATTGCACCGGCAAACGCTGCAGTCGTTGAATTGACCAGACCGGCACAGGTGACAACGGTTGATGCACCAGGTGCGATCGCAGGAACGGTACAGGTCTCCATCAACGTATCAGCCGACGAAATGACACTATTGGTCGACAACCGAATCTGCAAACTGTCCGTAACTGACGAAGCCAGACCGACGTTTTGGACCGTCACATCGCAGGACAGCGTGGTGTTGAACTCCACGGTTGTTGGTGTGCACGTGATGTTGTTCACTTCGAGGTCTGCAACCGCAACGAGGGTGACCGGGTCAAACCCAGTGTTGTTGTTCTCGAACGTCTCCGCGACCGTGTTTGCTGGATCGACACGAACGCCCAGGAAGTAGTTGCCTGCTGTAACTGCGGGGATGGTGGATGCGCAAAAGACCGTCGTAGATCCACCGGCAGCCAACGCGGGAACCGCACAGGTCGCCATGAGCGTGTCCGCGGTGGTGATGAGCGAGTTGGTGGACAAACGGGTCTCCAGAGTGGTTGCGGCAGATGCTGCGCCACCTTCGTTGCGGATGGTCATCGAGCAACTTGTCGTCGCTTGCATGTTCATCGTCGCCGGACAATCAACGCCCCCAACAACCAGGTCTGGCCCGGCTGCAAGGAAGGTCACCGCCTGAGAAGCAGTGTTGTTTATCTCATTCGATTCAACCACTACATCGCCCGAATCGGCGCGAACGCCAATGAACGCTGAGCCGACAATGCTGCCCGTGATGGTCACCGTGCAATCCACGCTTACGGGTGTAGCTGGCGCCACGTTGGTAACGGAGCAGGTTCCAAGCAAGGTGTCGGCAGTTGAGATGACGCTGTTCGTGGAAGCCCGCAGCTCAAAATCGAAGGCCCCAGTATCGATCGTGCCAGGGTTGTTGAAAGTCACGGAGCACGTGGTTTGTTGAGCCTGAGCGACGGTCGCGGGGCAGTTGACCGCCGTTGGGGCGATATCGGCTACGCCAGTCACGGTCACTGCTTCAAAGCCGGTGTTGTTGGACTCGTTCGATTCGGCCACGGCAGCGTCGACGTCTGCAATAGCGCCCACAAACACCGCGCCAGTCGTGCTTGTAAGCGTGATGCTGCACGTCAGGCTTGTCGATGAGTTCGCGGCGACGGATGGCGCAAGACATGTCCCGATTTCGGTGTCACCCGTGCTGATGATGTTGTTGGTCGACAAGCGCAGTGAGACGTTGAAACCGGTTGGTGTCGCGACGGCGCCAGCGTTTTGAATACCGACGGTGCATGATTCCGTCGTGCCAGCGGTCATCGCGTCCGGGCAGTCCACCGCCGTGACGATGATATCCGGCCGGTCGTCGATAGTCAGAGGCGTGTTTGCCGCGTTGTTTGACTCATTTGTCTCCGAGACAACGCCTGTCGTATCTGCGTCCGCAATCAGGAAGTAACTACCGTTCATCGTCCCAGCTGGGACGGTTCCACTACAACTGACCGTGGTCGTTTGGCCTGCTGGCAATTCGGCGATCGCGCAGTTAGACAACAGCGCATCACCAGCGTCGAGCACGGCATCGCTCGAGAGGAGGAGACCGAGCTGCGCAATCGCGCCCGTGGTGGCCGAGCCTTGGTTGTTGACGTCCGCCGTGCATGAAACGAGTCCCAACGGGGCAGCGACGGTCGTGCAAGAGAAGCTGGTGATTCTGAGGTCGGCCGGTGGCGTGCAGTTACCGTCATTATCTGGGTCGACAAATCCGGAGTCGCACAAGCATTCCGCCGTGCCGCTATTGATGGCGCACGAAGCGTTGGTGCCGCACGTGACCAGCGAGCAGTCCTCGGTGCACGTACCGTTGTTGTCGCCGTCTTGGTATCCCGCGTCGCATTCGCAGTCAGGCGTGCCATCTGCGTCCAAACAGGTCGAGTTTGCCGAGCAGTTGAGCGCAGCAGTCGCACAGGTAGGCTCGCACGTGTCGTTGCCGTCGTTGTCCTGGTAACCCGAGTCGCAGAAGCAGTCGGCGGTGCCGGATGTGTCGTCGCACGTTGCGTTCGCGTTGCATGTGATATTGCTGCAATCCGGCGAACAATTGTAGTCGCCGTCGTTGTCTTGAGTCCCTGCAGCGCATGCACACGATGCAGCTGCGCCGGTGCTATCGTCACATTCGCGATTCAAACCGACACAGACTCCCGGCGCTTCATCGCAACCACAGACGACCTGTGTCGCGGTATCGCAGCCCGCATTGCCCACGGTCGCGGAATCGTTGCTGGATGTACCGTCCCACAGAAGTCCAAAGCTCTCGCAACGTGTCGCGCACAGTGTAGCGGCGGCCGACGAATCGAATGTGGCTGGGTCGGTGGTGAGGCAGAAATCGCCCGGTGTGTTGGTTGGAAGCGCGCAATCACAAAGCGCGCTGGTCGTGTCGCTGGCGCAACCGGCGTTTGTGATGTCCGCCGCGGTGTTCGAGAAACTCCCCGAGTAAACAAGGCCGGCCGCAGAACACGTTGCAGGACATGCCGCATCGGCTGCAGTCTGGTCGAAGTTGGGCGTATCCACGTTTTCGATGCAGCGCAATCCGGCAAGCTCACAAGCTTGTTCGCATAGGCCGTCGCTGTCGTTGTCCTGAAGTCCATCTTCGCAAGACGAGCAATCGTCCCCGGCAAAGCCGTTCGTGCAGGTGCAAGTCGCCATTCCACCTGCATCATCGCAAGTGCCGTTCCCATTGCAGGAATCTGCGGCGCATCCCGGCTCGCAGGTTTGGTCGTTGTCGTTGTCTTGGAATCCGAACGAGCACACACATGCAGGTGTTCCGGAGCTGTCGTCGCATTCTGCGTTCTCAGGGCATGTGAGGGCAGATGTCGCACAATCCATCTCACACACGCCATCAGTGTCGTTGTCCTGATAGCCGGACGCACAGGCCGAGCAGTCGGCTCCTTCGTAGCCGGTTTCGCAGTTACACGTCAGCATTCCTGAACTGTCGTCGCATGTACCGTTTACGCATGAATCGGCCGCGCAAGCCGGTGCACAGGTTCCGTCGCCATCGTTGTCTTGTTCACCAGCATTGCACTCAACGTTGTTGACGTTATTGGTGTTGTTGACGTTGTTGACGTTGTTTGTGTTGTTGACGTTGTTTGTGTTGTTAACGTTGTTGACGTTGTTTTCGTTGTTCGCGTTGTTCGCTCGCGAGTTTGAAACCGCCTCATCCGTTCCTGAACAACCCAATACCAGAGCCAAAACCGCGCAAAGTGCTGCGACCTTCTTCATCGGAATTCCTTTCGTAACTTAACGTTGGATGCCCCTGATTAGCTGAAAGCGATGGACGACTCAATGATCTGTTTGAATTTTAGTGACTTGCGGCATGATACGGCGGCGTGACATCGTGCGAGTAAACTGGATTGGAACTGAACGGGACCCCTGATGAAGAACAAAAATGCCATCGACGCAATGACCGAAGAGCTGCTCGAATCGCTCCCTGAGGCGGCTCAGAGTCGTCTTGAGCGACTCCAAACCGAACTACAGGGCATCGACGAACAATGCGCGGAACGAATCCTGGCGATCGAGGCCGAGCTCCAAGCCCGCATCGAGCAGGTACGCGACCGATACCGCGATCAGAAGATTGCCGTGGTCGATGATGCATGTGCCGACCTCGAGTCGGTTAAACAGCGTTTGATGCAGGCCGGTGAGATGGAACACGCCCTCGCCGTTACCGCCCAGATGAAGCTTCTAATGCACTCGGACGTCGATGACATCGTGCCCGGTGGGTCGATCGTTCACGAAGACCCAGGTTCCGTCACAGATTTCGAGAACATCGGTGAGGTCTACCGGTTCCGCGTAACCGGCGAGAGCTACGGCAGCGTCTGGGGTTCGGGGCCCTACACGTCCGATTCCTCGTTAGCGGCTGCTGCGGTGCACGCCGGCCGAGTGGCCTTCGGCGAAACCAAGGAAGTTCGGATTCGAATGGTGGACATGCAAGGCATGACCATTCGCGGCTCTTCAAAGAACGGTGTCGAGACCAGCGATTGGGGCTCTTACGACGTTGGCTTCGAGTTTCTGTAGTTGATGAATGCCAACCTGGGTTTCTTCAGATTCGACCCAAATGTTGCGAGATCAACCTTGCGTCCTCCGGCGCGAGCACTGGACTCAAATGTTGCAGTACTTGGACGCAGTCCTTACGTATGAAAGGGGAAGGGTTGAGTGTTGGCAGAAGACTTCGTAGCGGCTTTGGATTCCCAGATTGTGCTTCGCAAGCGGCCTTCATAAGGCTGACGAGAGACTGAATATCTTCGTATTCTCTCGTGATTCTGGAGAGCTGTTTTTGAGCCTCTCTCCAACGATTGGATTGGATGTACACCATTGCCAAGTTCGTTTGGATGATCGCCAGACGATTGTCCAAGGTGAAGTTGAAGAAGCCCATCGCCTTGGTCAGGCATTCAATAGCCTTCTGCGGATCACCCAAAGCACGGTGTGATTCGGCCATATCTGTGAGCAGGGATGCGTGAATGCCTCCAGAGTCGAGGTCCCCCAACGCATCCAACCCTGCCTGAAGTCTGACTAAGGCCGCTTCATGTTCATTGCGGTGTGCTAAAACATACGCCCAAATCTTGTTCCACCTGGCTGCGGAGATAGGATCGACCTCGGCCACAGATGCCGAATCCGCGTCGTGTAGCTGGATGAAGTCATACGCTCTCTCCGTTTGTCCGGACGTCAGTAAAGCCCACGCAGTACCGGTGCGCGCGGTGGTCTTTATGCGGCCGTCCGATGCACTATCAATCGCTCTCTGGTAGCAGTCCAACGCCTCTGGAATCGAATCCGTCTGTGTGGAGATAGCGAGCTGCAACCAGTTTTGTGCAAGGATGTCGCCCTGCAGTTGCATCGAGTAGGCCAATGCAGCTTTTGCCGAATCGCGCGCATCGCTGGATTGCCCCTTCCGTCGCTGGACCTTCGACCACCAAATCAAACGCCAAGCCTTGGCTTCGTCCAATAGCGTCCCGCTCAGGTGGGGTTCAAGGTCTTCAAGCTCAACACAGATTGACTCCATGGATACAAATGCGTTCAACCACTCGGCGATGGCACCTGCATCGATACAGATCTGAAGTGCCTCGGCGAAAAATCCAATCTCTCTAAGGACTGTTGAGGCTGCGACCTTCGTTTCAAAGTTGTCACTATCTGCCATGGTTTGGGCGCAGGCATTTGCTGTCTGAACATAGTCGATCTGTGTCTTGGCCCGGTCCAACATGCTCTTGTGGATTCGTGCGTGTTTCCAGCGGATCTGATTCTCTTGATAGTCCAGCAGGCCGACATCACGCATGAGATCTAGCCACTCAAGTCCGTTTTCGATGACGAGATGCGCGCAGGCTCGATCGTACAAATCCAGCTCGAAGGCCTCGCCAAGTACAGCGCAGACAGCGGCAGCTTTCCAAGCAGAGGTGTGATCGCCTATCGCTCGCGCAAAACGATCTGGCCACATATTGCGTGTTCGGTTGGGAATTCCGGCTCGGAACTCCGCGCCGTCTGGGCCTAACTGGAGCGAGTTCGAAAGCACCCAGTCATCGAGGATTTCGCGCATCAAGAAGCGGTTAGATTGCGCCTCGTTGACAAGTTGCATGGCGACAGTCGGGGACAGGCCATATTGTTTGGAAACCTCTTCAAATGCGTCGCTTGGACTCGGGTCATTTAACTCAATGAGGATGTCAGGCGAGACGCCTTTACCAGAGCCTCTCATCACTACTAGCACCCGCGCACTTGTCGTCTTGAAATGATTGAGGGTTTCGTTGAACGACTTCGCGAAACTGGGGTTTTCGACGGTTACAACAATTGGTGTGCGTCTCGACGCCAAAGCAACCAACTCAATGAACGCTTGGTTGGCTTCCTCTGGCGTCGCTGAATCGGACGAAATGCTCTCTGTGGCCGTTGCGACTGAGGCGGAAAATGTCCTCGCTAGCGGGATTAGCACTTCATCGTCGATTCGATAAAAAAGTGGGTGCTTACAGATCCGTGAGATTCTTCGCGGCGCGTCAAGGCCATCAATCTTCAACAGGGCGCCCAGGGCCGGTCCCCAACCATGTGATGGGCTGACTTTGGTCTCAAACCGCACTTCCATTGAAAGCGCCGCGCCTCGCTCATGAGCAACCTCCGCGATCCAATGGGCAAGCTCGCTAGCCCCGGCTCCCTCGCTACCCGAGAGAGCAATGCTTCGTGATTCGCCCTCGCAGACCCGTACAAACTCGGACCAAATTGCCTGACGCTGGCCAGCCATTCCAATCACAGGAAACGCGCGAGTCGCGAACAAGTCCTTGGACCAGATTACTTTTGCCCCAAGCTCGCTGTCTCGATGTGCCTTCGGGACCTCAAGCTGCAGACCCGAGATTGGCACGTAAGCGCTCGGAGTGCTTGGACCAGATCGGAGCGTGTCCTTCTCGTCGTCTCCTTTCTGCGTGTGGTCAAGGTCGAAAAACCGACCTACGGAAGCAACTTCTGGGAGTTCAATGAGCTTCAGCGATTGAAGGGCATGTTCGATGAATTGAAATCGCTCCGTTGTCTTTTTCTGCAGGCACATCTCCAGCCAACCCGATAAAGCACGAGGGTATGGCGAGGGTAGTTTGGGAGGGGGTTCCTCGATGTGTTTTTGCATCAGCTCGAGAACCGAGTCCCCATCAAACGGAGAGCGCCCCGTCAGATCGCGGTAAATCATGCACGCCAGCGAGTAGATATCGGTCCATGGACCTTGGTCGCGCAGGCGACCTTGAATCTGCTCCGGCGCCATATATCTTGGCGTCCCAGTTGCGTGGTCGACTGTGGCCAGCACCGCGTTGAGATCGAATAGTTGTGCGATGCCAAGGTCAAGAACCCGCACATGGCCCTCAGAATCCACCATGATACGGTGCGCCGGGATCGACGCGAATGTCGTCCGCAATCTCCTGCGGGGTTGTCCCGGTGCTAATCACGCTGACAATCCGAGGATGGTACATCTTTGCGGCTGCGGTCGTTTCGTTCTTCAACTCACGGGCGATTTGGTCCTTCTTGTGTTCGACGACACGAACAAATTTGACCGCCACAGCGCCCAAGTCAGGGTGACTGGCTAACCAGACAACGCCCATCCCGCCTTTGCCGAGAACACGTTCGAATGTGAGGTCGGAAATCACACTGCAAGTCTATTCTGACTCATCTGATTCTCCAACCGTGACTCTTGCAGGCCAGATTTTAAGAAGAATCGGCAGAATTATCAGGTCGGCTAGCAGTGCGCAGATTGAGGCGATGGCGGTGAGAAGGCCGAAGTAGAAGACCGTCTTCAGGCTCGCACCCATCAAGATGACAAACCCGAAGAACAACACAATAGAAGTGATGGTCGCGGCAAAACCTGCCCGTCCAAAGGTGTAGTCCAAGCACTCTTCCCATCGCATTCCTCGGGCTTCTGCGTCTTTCCAGTGATGCAGGAAATGCACAGTGTCGTCGATGGATACGCCGATGACGATGGCTGCAACCGTGGCTGTGGCGACGTCTAAAGTGATATCGAACACGCCCATGACACCCATCATCATCAATACCGGAAAGATATTCGGTGGAAGGCTGACGATGGCCAAACGTATCGAGCGAAAGCCGATCAACATCATCAGGAAGATGATGCCCAGAGCGATGAAGAAGCCCCGTATCTGCGAACTCATCACGTAGTCGATGATCTTTACATAGAGCGGCGGATAACCAGCTGGTTCAATCGTCGCGACGTCACCCAAGGTCTCCTCGCCGACTTTGCCAAGGTCATGCAATAGACCGTCGAGCGTCTTTGCGCTGATCATCTTGCCCGTCAGCGTGACGCGGCCCAGTTTGCCATCCTGCGTCATGAACGGCGCAATCAGGTTGTCGCGATACTTCGGGCTTGAGCGGTCCCATTCATACGACTTGGGGTCGATGAACAAGGACAGCTGTTCCACCTGTTCCGGCGTCAGTTGCCGGTCCTCGACCGTCTCACCGGAATAGACGTCGGCCATGCGCACATAGATATTCGAGAGTCCAATACCATGTCGGATCAGCTCGTGCTTCGACGACTCTTTGATAAATTTCTGTGTCGCCCGGATGACCTCTGGGTCGCGCATGGTGCGGTCCCCTTTGGGCCTGACCACAAAGTCCAAGACCGAGTACTCACCCCAGGTCGTCTCGATGTGGTTGTGCTGTTCGACGACCCAAAAATCGTCAGGCAGATAGCCGATCGTGAACGTGTCTGTGCGCACCTGATTGGCGAAGAAACCAGCGATGACTGATATGATGATCATCACCACGGCCAGCGCAGCGGGAGAGCGCTTCACCCCGTCTCTTGCCAGGTCGAGCAGCGCCCGAATTCGCGCATTGTCGGGTGGCTCGTAGCCGTCATTCAAAGCCATCAACGCGATTGGCATCAGCACAAACGTCACCATCAGCGCCGCAAAGAGCCCAATCGCGCTATAGATACCCATGTGTTGGATGGTCGCCATCGGCGAGCTGGCCAGCGCGAGGAAACCCGCCATGGTCGTGAATGTGGTCAAAAAGACAGGAAGCGCGACCCGGCGCATTGTCTCGATCACATGCTCCAAACGGGTGCCTGGGCCTTTTGAGACGCCGACGAATGCTGATGGCATATGTATCGCGTCTGCGACCCCAAGGATGATGACCAGTGTCGGGATGACCACGCTCACCATGTTCAATTGGTGGCCAAAATACCCATAAACACCGAGGCTGACCGTCGATGCGATCGCGATGACGCCAATGGTCGCGGCGACGATTCGGATACTCCGGAACACGACCAGAAGCGCGATGAACATCAATAGATACGCAAACCCAAGGAAGTTCCCGAAGTCACGTTGTGTCAGGACATTGAGACCTGAGTAGATGACCCCAAGCCCGCCCATGGCGTGTTTGGTTTCGCCAAGCTCCTCGCTCGCGATGGTGCGGACTTCAGCCACGATGGCGTCGCGCTTGGCGTCGATGTCGTCCATGACGTCCATCTCCATCCAAACCATCGTCTGCGTCGCGTCCTTGTTCAGGACGCGGTCCATGAAGATTGGATTTCCTGTCGCTCGTTTTGCGGCCTCGTCCAACTGAGCCTGTTGGTCCGGAAACGGCGCCGGAATGACGGGTTTAAACACCAACGTGTCGTCGATATCCCAAGCATCCTGAAGGGTCAGAATCGAGTGGACCCTCGCCACGCCGTCTACACCCTCGGCACGTTGGCTGACCTTCTGAATCTTGGTCAGTGTCTCGGTGGTGAAGACGCCATCAGGGTTCTCGATATGGAGCAGAATGACTTCGTCGTTCCCAAACTCCTCTTGAAACTCCCGATACGTCTTGAGCTGAGGGTCGGTCTCAAGGAACCAAACGGTCAGCGCATTATCCGGCACCGCCGCCGTCATCACGCCGGGCATCATCGCGCCCGAGAACAAGACCAACAGCCCCAGCAACACCCATCGATATTTAACAACGTTCTGAATCACGGCTGAACCTCATCCACCCAAAAATCTCGGTAAAACCAAGCACGATCTTGGCGCCATAATTCCTCAGAGGAACTTGTAAGTTGTTTCAAATTAACGTTTTTGGGTGGGGTTCGTGGCACGAGGAGGTTCCAATATGCGACGCGCCCGCCCGGTCTTAATCCACGTGCGAGTAGCCTGAAAAGCTCGTCTGATGCTTCGGGCGAGAGGTACTCAAAGACGTCGGAGAGCATGGCTTTGCTGAAGGTGTCAGGCGGGTTGTCTGCCAGTACTTGCTCGAGCTCGGCGTGTTGATAGTCGACGCGGTCGACGAGGTCCTTGAGCCGCTCAAAATTCGCTCGGCGGAGGTATTCGGGACCGAGCTCTAGGTCAGCGTGGGTGCCCGTGATGAAGCGCTCCAGGTAGAAGTTTCCGTGCAGTGGAAGTTCGGTGCACGCGTACCAAAAACGCTCCCAGAAGAACTCGCCGACATCATCGTGTTCGACATACTTAAACTGCGCTGGGTCGCGACCGCGCTTGGCCATCGACTCCTGCCCGTAATATGCAACAAATGCGTCTCTAAACGCGTCCGGCGTATTCTCGCGAAACAGACGCGCTTGTTCGTCCAAATCCTGAACATTGAACAAAAGAGAAATCAGTTCATCGTTCCAATACCGCTGAATGGTGTCCCTTCGAAACACCTCAAAGTACCCATCCAATCGCCCACACCGGAAGATGCCATCTTCCACGATATTTATGTTTTTCGACCAAAAATCAATGGTTTGCGAGTTCCTATGAGGTAAAAGACACTCAAGCGCGGCCTTTGCTTTGGCTGGTGTAGTGAAGCCCATGAGGTCGATGAACTGCTCGTAGGAGAGCTCTTTGATTCCGGCGATCTTAAGGTCGAAGAGGGCGATTTGTGCGGGGCTGAAATCGACGGCGGTTATCTTCGCGGGCTCGCGCAGGAGCATGGACAACACGTTGTTGCCACCGCTGATGATGGCCAGGAGGTGGTCATCGGGCTGAATCTGCAGTCCCTTTGCGAGGAGCTCGTGGTCCTCCCAGACCATCGAATAGCGTATTTGCTGCAGGTCCATGGCCTGCGCAGCTTCGTTTGTTGCCGTCATGCGTCAAGCGTACTTGGGTCTTGGGTGTGGCGTCTAGGGCTAGGGGCTATTGGAGTCCGGCGGCGCGGTAGCGACGGAGTTTTACTCGGTCGATTTTGCTGTTGTGACGTGGGTCCATCGGGATTTCGTCCACGGCGATAACTGAGAGTTCGTAGCCAGCGTCGGCCAAGACGGCTTGGACCCTCGCCTCTGCGTCTTCAGCGTCGGGCCAAAGCTCCAAGACGGCTTCGACGCCGTTTTCATGCTCAATGACTGCGCTTCGTCGAACGCCGACTACTTCATCAATCACAACCTCTAAGGTGAAAGGGTCGACGAGCTTGCCATCGATGCGAACACGGTCTTTCAATCGGCCGACCAACCACAGTCGGCCTTGCTCATCCCAGCGGCCCATATCGCCCGTTCGGTGCCAGACTCCGCCGTCAGGGGCCTTGATTTTGGTTTCCGCATCAGCCTGCGGATTATCGACGTAGGCGCGCAGAACGTGTCCGCCTCGCACGACGACTTCCCCCACCTCACCCGTCGGTACTCGATACGGGTCGATTTCGGTTTCATCCAACGTCACCGGTTCTTCAGGCAGTTCAACTAAAGCCAACGTCGCGGCTTCGCTCTCGATGCCGACCAAATATCCGTCGCCGTCAGCAGCGACGACGTCTTGCATGGTCACGTGCGCCATCGGTTCTGCCTCAGTCGACCCGTAAATCACCAAGAGGCGAGCATTGGGCATGGCATCAACAAGTCGTTGGCAGAGTGCTTTGGGAACTGGAGCTCCGCCTGCCCCTAAGGTCTTGATCGTCTGCAAGCCGCTTCCGCGAGCCTCCATTTCGTCGGCCAGACGCGTTAAGTAGGCCGGGGCACCCGTCATGCGTGTGACTCCGAACTCGGCGACCTGGTCGATGACCAAGCCAGGGTTTACGGTCGCAGGAGCGCGAAGATCGACCGCTGGCATCACAGTTGTGATCCCGCATGCGAGGTTGTGCAGCGGAACCACAGGGAAGCACGGCATGTCGATCTCACCCTCTGCCTCCGGAAACTCCTCGCTGAGCGCATGATGTTGGGCCACCAAGATATCGTGTACTCGGTTTGCAGCCTTAGGACTGCCCGTGCTGCCAGACGTGAACGTCATCAACGCCGAGACATTGGGTTTAGGCGCGAAAATGGGGTCCTGCGACGGCTCTGCGGAGCCCAAATCGAATAATGTGCCGACACCAATTCGTTTGCGGTCGACCGAATAGCGTTTCTTTCCCCTCAGGACCTTCAGCATTGGCCACAGTTTCAACAACGGGTCGACGCTGACAATCGCTTTCGCCTTCGAGAGTTCAAGCGCCTCAAACACTCGCTTTCGCCCCATTCCCGAGTCAACAAATACAGCGACCATCCCGGACGCGAGCAGGGCCAGGACCAAGACATAGAGGTCGATCGAAACGGGAAACATGACGACAACCCGGTCGCCTTCTTTGAAACCGGCATTCGCCAGTCCACCGCGCAGTTTTGCGACCAGAGTCGCTAGCTCCCTGAACGTCACCTGGTCAACAGCGTGAATACCGTCCTCGTCCCATTTAGACGGGATGATCAAGGCCGGCAGGTCAGGCTTTGTCTCGGCATGAGCGAGGATGATTTGCGCGAGATTCGTGGCAGTCATACACGGCATATACAGCCCCGTCCCCAGTCACCAAAGTCAAAAGCAATACACACGCGTTCAATCAGCTTAGCTATTCATATTTGAATGGTTCGTCTGCGATGTTGGCTCTACTGATTCAAATTAGAAGTTCCTAAGGTGTCTACCACAACGAGGAAAACTCAAAAGGAGACACCATGAAAAACCTCATCGTACTGACAATCGCTATCACCGCCATGAACGCAGTCGCCTGTGCACGGACGAGCTCGACCGTTCCCGATTCGTTGGAGGCTGTCATTGAACAAAACCCCGAGAGCGACGAAATCAGCAAAGACTTCGCGGTCGAGCGCTGGGTGAAAGTCGATGCCTCACCCGAATGCGTCTACGACACGATCACGGATATCGACCATTGGTCGAAATGGGATCCGGCCATCGATGAAACCCGCTGGGTCAAAGGCAAAGAGTTCAAAGTCGGAAACGTGTTTTACCAGCGCCTCGGTGATATTGAGTTCCATGGTCGAATCATCAAGGCGGAGCGGGGCAAGATCATTCGTTGGTACGGCCAAAATCCCGACGGGACCGGCGTTATCGGCGCGCATTCGTTCCTTATTATCCCAGCGGAGAATGGTGGAGCCTATGTCATCAACCGCGAGGCATTTGACGCCTGGTACGTGCGCCCAGTCGGCTGGGTGACCGACCTTGGAATCGGTGACCAGTTCGAAACCGCGATGCAGGGACTCGCCAAATTCGCGCCTGAAAACTGCAAAGCGCAAGAGTTAGTTTCCCGGAACTAGTTCTTCATCTATCCTGCGGCCTCGCACCCCCGCTTGAAGGCCGTTCGCGATGTCCAAGCAGAAAAAGGGTACAAAACCCCCGCTGTCCGAGGCGAAGACCCAATCTCAGGTCGCCTACTACGCCAAGAATACGGAAGAACTCCCGGCGGTAGAACAGCAACGCACGAATGAATTCCGCCAAGCGCTATCTGGCGAAGGAAGCTCCAAAAACAGCGGCCTATCGACATTTCAGGGCGTGTTTCGTCCCACTGTGCTGACGATCCTGGGCGTGATGCTCTATCTGCGTCTGGGGTGGATGGTCGGTGAAGCGGGTATTCTGGGGGCGGTCGCGATTATCCTTCTAATTTTTGGGATCACGGTGCCCACGGCGATGTCACTCTCGTCGATTACGACCAACGTCCGTCTGGGTTCAAGTGGTGTGTTTGGCCTCATCGCGCAGTCCCTGGGCTTGGAGACGGGTGGCGCCATTGGCATCCCACTCTATGTTGCCCAAGCGCTTTCCGCCGGCCTCTACCTTTACGGTTTCACCGAGACATGGACGCATATCTTCCCTGACCATCCCAGTTGGTTGGTGCTTGGCTGCGTGTTCCTTGTCGTCACGGCTACCGTCTCATTCTCGCAGCGCTTGGCGTTCCGTCTGCAGGGCGTGGTCTTGGTGTTCTTCGTCGTGACGTTGGGCACGATCTTCCTTGGCACCCCGATATTTGAGTTTGCGCCTGCAGCTCAATTCCAGACACCCGAAATATGGGGCAGTTTCAAAGACAACGACTTCTGGCATGTCTTCGCTGTGTTCTTCCCGGCCGGTACCGGGGTGATGGTGGGTGCCGGCATGTCGGGAGAACTGAAGGACCCACGCCGAAGCATCCCTCGTGGCACGTTGATGGCAGTGTTCACGGCGTTGGCCGTCTATGTCGGCGTCGCTGTTTGGTACGCGATCGTCGCGACACCCGCGGAACTTCGTGAGCACTACCTCATCGTCGTCGAGCGCGCGGCGTACGGCCCCATCGTCCTTGCCGGCATCTTGGCGTCGACGTTCACGGCGGCCTTGAGTTCGATGGTCACGGCACCACGGCTCTTGCAGTCGCTCGGCTCATACAAGGTTCTCCCACGCAGCGATTGGTTTGCGGCGAGCGTTCGCAACTCTTCGTTGTTTACGGCGGCCTTGGTGGCTCTGGCGCTTAGTTTGGGTAGCTTGAACCGTGTCGCCGTCCTCATCACGATGTTCTTCCTTTTGACCTACCTCGTCGTGAACGTCGTGGTCTTGATTGAACAAGCCCTGAACATGGTGTCGTTTCGGCCCACGTTCCGCGTGCCGATTATTGTCCCGATTATCGGCGCTACCGGTTCCGCCATGGCCAGTTTTATCGTGGGGCCAGCGTTCGCGTTGATGGCGATTGGGATGGTGATTGCGCTCTACGTCTGGCTGCTCAACCGACAGCTAGACACCCCTTGGGAGACCGTGCGCTCAAGCGTGTTTGTTTCCCTGGTGGATTGGGCGCTTCGGCAAATTGATTCGGGTCCCGACCAACATAATGAGCGGTCTTGGAAGCCGGACCTGTTGGTGCCGGTCACGACTCGTGCGCAGCTTGACGGCGCGTTTCGAATCCTGACCGCGATGGCCGCGCCCAAAGGGTCGATGCAGGTTGTCGGGGTCACAACGACGGGTGCGGAAGCGGATGCGCGACTGCATGAGATCTACGATGCAACTCGTGAGTTTCGAGCAGACGGTCTTCATGTGACCACCGCGGTATTGGAAGCGCCCGAGCTCGTCTCGGGTGTGCGTCAATGTTGCGCTGTCCTCGCGGGATCGCAGTTTCGGCCCAACGTGCTGTTTGGGCTTGCGCAACGCCATGATGAAGAGACGCTGCAGGGTCTGGTGGACGCTTCGATTCACTACGAAATCGGCGCAGCGTTTTTGGAAGTCCACCCCGAGGCTGGTTTTGGGCACGAGCGGACGATCAATGTCTGGGTGCGTGACCAGAGTCCGCGGTGGTACCTGGGGCTTCGCCTGGCGAACCTGGACCTCTCCATCTTGTTTGCGTACCAAATCGGCCGAAACTGGGGCGCAAAGATCCGCATGATTACGGCCATCCAAGATGAAAGTCAGGCCGAGATGGCGACGGCCTACCTTCAGCAGCTCATTGATGATGCGCGCTTGCCGAAGGGCACCGAACTTGTGGTCATGCATGGGGCGTTCATGGAGAGCATTGAGGCCGCGCCGCACGCCGACCTGCAGATCATGGGGTTGGCTCCCAAGGTGAACCGGGACCAGCTGACCACCTTCATGAAGGCTGCCGGTAGCTCTATCCTTTACGTTCGCGATTCTGGCCGAGAGAGCGCGCTCGCCTAGTCGATGAGCATCCGCCACTCGCATCGAACCGCTATCCCGTATAAAACGCTGGGGAAACACACTTCTGACGGGAGTCGTACATGCTTCAAGAGATTCTGAAATCGCTGCGCGAATTGATGCCAACCTCGCTCGCCGCATATTTACCGCGGGTCATCGTGGCGGTCATCGTCCTACTGGTGTTCTGGCTTCTTTGGCGCGCGACGCGTCGGACGGTCGCATACGTTGCGAACAAAGGTGACCTGGACAAGACACTGGCGCGTTTCATCGAGACGGTCGTGCAGTACTTCCTATTGGTCGTCGCGATTCTGACGGCCCTTTCGCAGGTGGGCGTCGACGTCGGTGCGATTCTGGCGAGTCTGGGAGTAGTCGGACTCACCATCGGTTTTGCGGCTAAGGATGCGCTTTCGAATTTGATATCGGGCCTGTTTATCCTGTGGGACCGGCCGTTCGTTATCGGCGATTTGATCGAGATCAACGGGCTCTACGGCCGCGTCGACAATATCACGCTGCGTTCGACGCGCGTGGTCACGGTGGACGGTAAGATGCTTGCGATTCCCAACACGACAGTCGTCAACTCAACGGTCGCCTCGTACACAAACTTCCCGAATATTCGCATCGATATCGATGTGACGATTGGCGTCGATGAAGACCTGGGTAAGGTTCGCGGAATCTTCTTGGACCTGGTGAAAGGCGACGATTTTCTGCACGAACCCGCTCCAAAGATGGTGGTCACTGCCTTGAACGACTACAACGTCGGCGTGGAATTCCGCGCTTGGATTAAGGACGAGCGCGACCATATCCGTGCCCGATTTGCGTTGCGCGAGGCAATTTATGAAGCGTTGCGGTCTGCGAATGTCGACATGCCATTCGAGACGTTGGAAGTGCGGACCAAAGCGGCTTGATTGACGTGTTCGCCTAAGCATTGCACAGTGCGGCGTTCCTGAATTTTGGAGAGACGATTGAAACGCAAATGGTATCTGGTCTTGTTGATCGCGGCTGCGTTCGCGTTGGGTGTGGCTTGTGGAGACGACGACGAAAACGAAGCCGACGAGGCGGGAGTCGGGGCTGAATGCTCCACTGCGGATGATTGCAAGCAATTCTGCGCGGATGAGGATGAAGATGGCGAATGCGATGAGCCATCCGAAGAGGTCCAATGCTTGAACTTCAAAGGCGGCTACTGCGGCATTCCGAACTGTATGGCGGACGAGGATTGTCCAAATGGCTCAGGTTGTGTGGCCCACGACGACGGCAATAACTACTGCTTCCGATTCTGCGTCGACAAAGCGGAATGCAATGCAAACCGCAGCGCAGACAACGAAGCGAATTGTTCTTCGAATGTGGACTACGTAAATGGGGCGAAGGGCAGCAAAGCCTGTGTTCCACCATCGTCGTAAGAATCAGGCAATACCTTGGCAGATCTGACCAAAGACAGTCCCTTTCCGGCCCGATTCCTGGGTTGGATGAATGAGCGGTTTCCGTTCTCGCACGGAATCTTGTTCTTTATCCTGTATGCGACCGCGGTCACCGCCGGGCGGCTGTCTACCAATCCCGAGACCATCGAGTTCGGCCTGCGAGAAGTCATTGGCTTCTTGCCTGCATGGTGCTTCTTCTTGATGCTCCGCGTGTTTGATGAGCACAAGGACTACGAGCTCGACTGCCAGAACTACCCAGACCGGGTGCTGCAGAGCGGACTGATCACCCTCGGCCATCTCAAGGTCGCTGGTGGTTTCGCGATCGCTACCCAGTTTGCAGGCTCGCTTTGGTTGGACCAAGGATTTGGCCTGATTACCTATTGGTGGCTGGCCACGTTCGCGTACAGCCTGTTGATGGCCAAAGAGTTCTTCATTGGTGAATGGCTCGAGAAGCGCCTGACGCTGTATGCCGTCTCGCACATGGTTGTTATGCCGATCGCGATGATGTGGTTCGCCCAGATCGGCGCGGGTGCCAGCATGCTGACGCCTGAGGTTGGGTTGCTCGCGGGTTTGTCATTCCTTTCGGGCGGCTCGTTCGAAGTCACCCGAAAGCTGCGCGGCCCCGAGGAAGAGCGCGACGAGGTTCAGTCCTACACACAGGTCATGGGCATCAAGGGTTCCACAACGTTCATCTTCGTTTTGCTGATGGGCTCAGCGGGTGTCCAGGCCGGTCTGTTGCATTGGATTTTCCAAGGTGCGCCGGCATTTTGGTGGTACCTGCTTCTCCTCATAGGACCCGCCATCGCGTTGATAACATTGGTGAAGTTCGCAAAAGAGCCGTCGGCCAAGACCCGGAAAGCCAATGAAGGCAGCGTGAGTCTGGCGATGCTCTTGAGTTATGTGGTGGTTGTTTCGGCCATCATTGCGAAGGCCGGTATCACTTGGGCTTGATTATTGAAGCTCTTCGTCGCCTTTGACGATCTCAATCTGGCGCGTGGTTCCTTCGCGTGTAATCATAGAGCCGCGACCAATATAGCACTGCAGTCCCTCGCCGCAGGGATTTTCAGCGCCCCCGGTATGTAGGCCAAACCAACTGGTCTCTCCGTAAATATAGGCTGGGTCGTCCCCTTCGAAGAGGTCGTGGGGAATCGTTGCGAAGCTGTTTGCAGGTGAAAACCAGATGTTTCGTTTCGTGCAGCATCCGGCGTACTCGGTCGAGAAGTGGATGTTCAAATCCCAGTCTGTCTGATTGTCGATTCCGATAGCCGGCTTGTATTCGCTGTCTTCCTCCAGTTGACAGCCCAAAGACAAAAGCATGGCTGCCAATAGCGTGAATTTCTTGATCATAAGACACTCCGAAGATTCCATTTCGTAATCTAGCGCTTCACGCGCCACACGCCAAACAACTAACTTCGGCAATGCCAAAACGGGCCAGCTATGGCATGGTCCGTTCATGATTCTAAAACCTGCAGACGCCCTATCGGCGGGGGAATCCCGTGTTGGTGGGAAGGCCTTTGGTCTTGCTCGTCTAACCTCTGTTTCCGACGTTGAGGTCCCAGATTGGTTTGCGATTCCGGGCAACGCGTTTTGGACGCATGCCGCGGCAACGGGTCAGATTTCGAAGTTCGCAAATAATATGTCAGATGCTGGCATTGTTGAGCTGCGGGACTTGATTGAGAAGTCGGAAATCGACGAAGTCTTAAAGGATGCTATCGCCGCGTCACTCAAGGACCTAAAGGGACCTTTCGCTGTTCGCAGTTCGATGGTTGGTGAGGACTCGGCGACAGCATCGTTTGCAGGACAGCTGGAGTCGTTTCTGTATCAGGAGTCGTTGGACGACGTTCTGGAAAGCGTGAAAAAGTGTTGGGCCAGCGCATTCACTCCGCATGCCATTGCCTATCGAGAACGCCACGGATTGAGCGGTCTTCCATTGGTCGGTGTGGTCGTGCAATCGATGGTCACCGGGGATGTGAGCGGCGTCGCATTCACAGCCGACCCGACGACCGGAGCGCGCGACAACTGCCGAATCACCTCCGCCTGGGGATTGTGCGAAGGCGTTGTGAACGGCGCCTGCAATACCGACGAATTTGTCGTCTCACACGACGGAAAAGAGCTTGAGGCTAAGCTCGCCAACAAAGACATCATGGTGGTCGCTGCCGAAGGTGGAGGCACGCAGGAAATTGACGTTGAGCCCGACAAACAGGACAGCCGAAGCCTGTCCACGTCGCAGTTGAAGACCCTGACCAAGACAATCGTCGGAATCGCAAACGAGTTCGCAAGGCCGCAAGACATCGAATGGACCTTCGACGGCGACCAGCTCTATATCCTTCAGTCGCGCCCCATCACGGCTCTGCCTGCCCCAGAAAACACGTCTGGTCCACGCGTCGTGTTCGACAACTCGAATATCCAGGAGAGCTATTGCGGCGTCACGACTCCGCTCACGTTCTCGTTTGCGCAGGCTGCCTATGCCAGCGTTTACGAGCAGACGATGCGCGCCCTTGGCCTGGGTGATGACGTCATCGAAGCCCACAGCGAGATGCTGCGGAACATGATTGGGCTGGTACGCGGACGCGTCTATTACAATATCAACAACTGGTATCGCGGACTCTTATTGTTGCCATCTTTTGGCAGGAATAAGGAAGATATGGAAGCCATGATGGGGCTGGAAGTCCCGGTGGATTTCGTTGAG
This sequence comes from bacterium, assembly GCA_030427705.1. GTDB lineage: Bacteria > Myxococcota_A > Bradymonadia > Bradymonadales > Bradymonadaceae > JAUIBR01. The sequence continues at coordinate 147,131 of JAUIBR010000007.1, forward strand.
GGCCAGGAGTTCACGTTCGCCGAAAAGCTCGCGAAACTACCGGGCATGCTGGCGACCTTCGCAAAGCTGCTCTGGTTGTTTCGGGGCTTGGACAAAGCCGTTCCGAAGTTCTTGGCGGATTTCGAAGCGGCTTACCAACGCATCGACCGCTCGCGATTCAAGACCGCCACGTACTCCGAGCTCATCGCCGTTACCGAGCAAATCCGCGTTGAAATGCTCGAGAATTGGTCCACGCCCATCATCAACGACACCTTCGTCTTGATGAAGGTGGGTGCGCTACGGCGGTTGGTCGAAAAGTCCGGACTTCCAAACGTTCAAGAGATTGTGAACAACCTCATGAGTGGCGAAGAAGGCATTGAGTCGTTGGAACCCACGCGGGTGCTCATGCGATTGGCTCGCGATGCACGGAAGGACGAAGCCTTGCTTGCGGCGCTGAACGAGGGCGAGACGTCGACCACTTTGGAACGTCTTCGCAAAAGCCACCCCGAGTTCACAAAACGTGTTGATGCGTACATCGAACGCTATGGCGACCGAGTCATCGGCGAGCTGAAGCTTGAGACGATTACCGCCCGGGAAGATACAAGTTTCATCATTCAGGTGCTGCGCAATTTTGCCGCGCGTGAAGATTTGGACCCAGATGCGTTGGCTGCCCACGAGGCTGAGCTTCGAAGCAACGCCGAGAAAGCTCTCTTCGGCGCAATCTCGGGCTTCGATCGGCTACGAGTTCCAAAGGCACTGAAGACCGCGCGAAAGGCCGTGAAGTTTCGAGAGAATATGCGTCTGGCACGAACGCGGATGTTCGGGCTCATCCGAGATGCGTATGCGGCAATCGGAATGCGCCTGCATGAGGCCGGCAAACTCGACCACCCGCGCGATGTCTTCTACCTGACCACCGACGAGATGCTCGCCTACCACGAAGGCCGCGCGGTGACGGCGGATTTGGCGGCCATCGCCGCTGCGCGTAGGGCAGAATATGCTGAGTATGAACGTCTTGAATTGCCGCACCACTTCGAGACTATCGGCCCCGTCTATCACGGAAACGCATATCGTGGTCCGGAGTTCGAAATTGACTTCGATCCCGATGCAGATGTGTTGGTTGGAACGGGTTGTTACCCCGGCGTTGTGAATGCGCCGCTGCGCGTTGTGATGAGCCCAAGCGACAACTTGGACCTCGAGGGGCATATCCTGACCACCTTGCGTACAGACCCGGGTTGGGCGCCGTTGTTCCCCGCGAGCGCCGGCATCTTGGTCGAGCGGGGGAGCACTCTATCTCACTCCGCAGTCGTCGCCCGCGAGTTGGGAATTCCGGCGGTTGTAGGAGTGCCTGGATTGTTGAAATCAGTCGAAGATGGCGAGGCAGTCGAACTAGACGGCGGCGCCGGTACCGTAAAGCGTAAACGTGAACGTGAACGCGTCAGCGAATCGGCGTGAACACTGTGAGAGGACCAAAATGAACGTCAATCAAGCAGGGAACCAAGAGATAGTCGAAGGATTCCTCGAGTTGCCATCGATCGTGTATGCGGACGAACCCGCGTGGATTCCTGAAGAACCAGATTCGGTCCGCGGCGCGTTTTCCGCTGGAAATCCCTGGTATGCCGATGGCGAGAGCGCGACGTTTTGCGTGCCCGGAAAAGCCCGCCTGGCGATGTTCCACAACGACAAGATGAACAACAACGGCACCCCGGCCGCCTACTTTGGGTACTGGGAAACCATGGGTGATGAAGCGGCCGATGACGCCATCTTTCAAGCTGCTGCGGATTGGGCCAAAGAGCGCGGCGCAAAGGACTTGTGTGGGCCGATTAACTTCTCGACGTTTGGGAACTACCGAATCCGAACTCGCTTCGAAGAGGGCGGGATTCCGTTCGTCGGCGAGCCGCAAAATCCGATGTACTACGAGTCGATTTTAGACCGACTTGGGTTCGTGCGAACCGCAGAAGCTGTCACCCAGATTACGCCTGGAGAAATCGCCAGGCAGTTGGTCGCGGCACGTGGGCCAGAGCTTGATAAACTGCGCGAAAAGGGCTTCGAGTTCCGTCCGATGACGCACGAGCGATGGTTGGATAACTTGCCGACTTTGCATGGCCTTATCGAGACGATGTTCAAAGACAATTGGGGCTACACGCCGTTGTCCTACGAGATGTTTGAAAAGGCCTGTGGACCGTCGTGGATTCGAAAGACGGACCCGGTATCGAGCATGGCGCTGTATGACCCTCAGGACCGCTTGTCCGGATTCTTTTTGGCGTACCCACATTGGGGTCCGATCACGATGCAGGGCGCGAAGAACCGCGTCCCGGTTTCGGAGTTGGACTTCGACACCCACTTCGACCAATTGGTTGAAACCGGGACCGTCATCTTGGTCCCTAAGACCTCGGCGATTCTGCCGGAATACCAAGGTTTGGGGCTGTTCACAGCCATGGCGATTGCGATCACGATCCCGCGCGGCGACCTCTATCAGTACATGTATGGTGCGCTGATTGGAGCAGATAAATTCAATCGGAAATTTGGAGCGAAGGTGTCGACTGAGGCGCGGTGGTACGCGGCGTATGGCAAGTCCATTTAGCGCTGTCAGTAGCGGATAACTTCCTGAGAATGTTCTTCGTTGGTTTGAAGGTTGCGTTTCTTACCACAGAGGGCCCACTGAGGCCCGTGAGCGTCCACGCGGACATCACACCGCCTCTTGCTGCCGCCTGACCGACGCTACGGTTCCTACGCCTGACGGCGTGGGACCTTCACTTCAGCCTTGATGGTCTGGTGTTAGATACGAGTTTCGTCACCGAATGAAAGCAAAGAAATCTCGGTGGGGCCTCACGGATCTCGGTTCCCCTCGGTGGCCAAAGTGCGCAATCCACAACAACCACGTTAACGACACGCGCGAAGGCGCCCACCGTGATCACAGATGAAACGACACCATCTATGAAGATTTGGCCTCTTAGACGACTACGAGACCTAAGAGGCAACTGACAACAAAACGGAGAGCGCGTCATCGACCGATTCGCCGAACGATACAATACCGTCTTCATGTCCGGCCATCGCGAACAATCGACGTTGCGCGACGTCAGTGGTTTCAAATAGTTCCCTGGTGGCCCGCGCCATTTCCGGCGTCCCGTATCGAACGTCCATCGGCGTAGTGGGTAGCTTAAGCGCATGGCGTTTCGCCCAGCACTCTGGCCAGTGCACGTGCAAAACGCACACAATCGAAGGGTCGATATCGTAGAGCATTCCGTGCGTCATCGACTCGGACGAGGGGCGAGCGGGACCTGAGCTGCGTACCCAGTTTCGGCGCACCTCATACTCGTGAACGACAGCGTAGTCCTGGTGCGTCGTGGACGTTTTGTCGCTGGTCTGGGTGCCAGAGACGACAAAGGAGCGTTGGCCTTTGGTCCGGCGCATGGGACCAACACGTATCGACACATTTCCATAGCCAACACCCCCGTAACGCGCAGGGTCGATGCCGATCCAATCACGTGACCGGAGCACGCCACGAGCCTGCAATAGTGCTTCGAGTTTCGGTGTTGCCCAACTGGGAAACTCAGCTTCAAGGTGTGATGCCGAGAATTTGGTGACGCCTTCAAGTTCCATGTACTCAGTCTACTTCGTGCTTGCTGTTTCACGCCAGCTACTACGTGCGGGCTACTTCGTGGTGGCTGCGTTGCGCTAGCTACGAAGTGCCGGCTACTTCGTGCGGGCTGCTTCGCGCTACTACGGTGGGTTTCCTTTCATTCGGTGGTGGAGTGCGGTTAAAGATCTGTGTAGGGAGCGGAGTTGGGATTGGAGTTCTTTAGCTTCTTCGGGAAACAGGTTTAGCTGTCTTGCAACTTCGAGTTGGGTTTGAGCTTCGCAGTTAGAACCGAGGGCGTAGCCAATGAACCTCGCACGGTCTAAGTCAGATGGCCGACCGCAGGCTTCAGCAATATTGGAAGCGATGGACAGGCTGCTTCGTTCGAGTTGGTCAACGATTGCGAATCTCTTGGTGTCGCGAATTTCGTTGGTAAGTTTGTGAATTCGGACGGCCAGCGCGACTGCATCGTGCCAGACCCGCAGTTTTCGAAAGTCTTTCATGATTTGCTCCTTGGAAAATAACGCAAACCCGTTATCGTCCGTCCCGATTCAGCGTTGCGAGATTCCACAAAACAGCGCAAAGCAGCCCGCACGTAAGTAGCCCGCACGCCGTAGCCAGCGCGAAGCAGTATTTCATGACCGTCGCCATCAACAATCTGGGAGTTTCACACGGCGCCCGCACCCTCTTCAAAGAGGCGACCCTCAATTTCAATCCGGGCTCGTGTTACGGGATTGTCGGTGCGAATGGCTCTGGAAAGTCCACCTTACTGCGCGTTATCGCAGGCGACGACGAGCCAACTGAAGGCATCGTGAACATCCCCAAGACTGCGCGTGTTGGGGTGCTGCGCCAAGACCACTATCAATACGAAGACGTCCGGATTTTGGACGTCGTGATGATGGGGATTCCCGAGCTCTGGGCGGCGATGGAAGAAAAAGAGGCCATGCTCAAGGCCGCTGAAACCGACGCCTCTGACTTCGACTATGAGCGGTTTGGCGAGCTTGAAGAAGTCGTGATGGCCTATGACGGGTACACGCTTGAGTCCCGAGCTGCGCAGGTTTTGGAAGGACTCAACATCCCAACGGAAGTCCATCTTGAACCGCTTTCTGTCCTTTCGGGTGGCTACAAACTCCGTGTTTTGCTGGCCCAAACGCTGGCGAGTGGGCCGGACGTTCTGTTACTCGACGAGCCGACCAACCACCTTGATATCGTCAGTATCGCCTGGCTCGAGACGTTTCTGCAGGACTTCCGCGGGTGCGCGATCGTCGTCAGCCACGACCAACAGTTCCTGAACACGATCTGCACGCATATCGTGGACGTCGATTACGAACAGGTCATGCTCTACAAAGGCAACTACGACGCGTTCGAGTTGGCCAAGGCCGAGGAGCGTGATCGCAAAGAAGCCGAGATTGAGAAACAACAGGCCATCATCGAAGAGAAGAAGGACTTCGTTCGACGTTTCAAAGCGAAGGCTACGAAGGCTCGGCAGGCTCAAAGCCGCGTAAAGCAGATCGAGAAGATCGAGATTGAAGAGTTGGCCCAAAGCTCGCGTCGCTACCCATACTTCAAGCTGCAAGCGCGTCGTCAGACGGGCCGAATCGTCGTGGATGTTGAACACATCTCGAAGGCCTATGACGACAAACAGGTTCTGGACGACGTTTCGTTCAAGGTCGAACGCGGTGAGCGTGTCGCGGTGATTGGACCAAACGGAATCGGCAAGTCGACGCTGCTAAAAATCCTGATGGGGGAGGTCGAGGCTGATAACGGCAAGGCGGCCTGGGGTCACGAAGTCGAGCCGGGATACTTCTCGCAGGACCAGCATGAGGTTCGCGATTACCCTGCCGAAACTTTGCATGATTGGCTCTGGCAGTTCTGCCCTGACAAACCGACCGGATTCGTCCGTGGCAAGCTCGCAGAAGTTCTCTTTGGAAAAGAAGACATCGAGAAGAAAATCGCAGCGCTGTCAGGCGGCGAGGTAGCGCGCCTGGACTTCGCGCGGCTTGGTATTCTGGAGCCAACGATTTTGGTGCTCGACGAGCCAACCAACCACTTGGATTTGGAAGGAATCGAAGCACTCTGCGAAGGACTAAAGTCCTACCCAAACACCATCATTTTCGTTTCTCACGACCGGTGGTTTGTGAACCAGCTGGCCACGCGAATCATTGAGATTCGCCCGGATGGCGTTGAGAACTTCAAGGGCTCATACACTGAGTACTTGGAGTGGGGTCAAGACCACCTCGCCCGATAGCTCACCAGCAGTAGCTGTTCTCGGCACAGAGGAAATTATTGGGGCAGTCGTCGTGGTCGAAGCAGGTCGATGTGCAGACGCCTTCAAAAGGCGAGCAGATGGCACCTTGCTGATTGCAGGTTTGAGTGCACGGCATGGTGCAAAACCCACCCAATGACATGGATTCGCAGGTGAGAATTCCGCCGCATTGCGAGTCTGTCGTGCACTCCTTCAAAAAGAAGAGGTCGTCGGGTGGTGGCGGAGCGATGCAGAAACCATAGATGTCACAGGCCATGCCCACCGCACAGTCTTGGTCGGTCGTGCAGGGGTCGTAGCATGTCCCCCAGAACAACACTTTGTCGCAGACTTGGCCTGCCGCGCATTGGTTTGCGTCGTTTGTGCAGTCCGTGTGACAGAAGCCGGGAGTGCCGGCCGTAGCGCCGACACACGCACCTTGATTTGGGCAGTCTTCAGCGACCCAGCAGGAAGCTGGCGTTGGTGGACGCGTAACGACGCACATATTGTTTTCGCAATTCCCATCCGTGCAGGTGCCGCAGTTGAGTGTCGCGCCGCATGTGTCATCGAGTGCACCACACTCCGCTCCAACCTGGGCACAGGTGACCGGAACGCACGGCTCCGGGTCTGGGTCTGGGTCGGGATCTGGGTCTGGGTCGGGATCTGGGTCCGGGTCGGGATCAGGGTCCGGGTCAGGATCTGGGTCCGGGTCAGGATCTGGGTCCGGGTCAGGATCTGGGTCCGGGTCAGGATCGGGTTCGTCGGATTTCGTGTCATCAATATCCATGACATCCGTATCCGAATTGTTCGAATCAGCCGCCGAACTGTTCTTTTTGAGGTCATCCCCGCACGCCGCGAGTAACACGCAGATCAGCACAATCAGAAATTTCATTTTCGCTCCTAAGTCACCGCCGCAACCTAGGAAAGAAGTGATCTGAAAGCAGCTGACCCGGTCTGACATGGGATGTCAGATGAGCCCTATTCTCCTGCGAACCGCAGATACATCGCCGGAACAATGAGCATGTTCAGCGCGGTCGACGTGGCCAATCCAAACAGGATGACCATTGCCATCGGAGCCTGGATTTCGCTTCCCGGTTCGCCCAATGCCATTGCCAATGGCAGTAGCCCAAGGCCAGAGGCGAGCGCCGTCATGAGGATGGGTGACAGACGCTCCATAGCGCCCTGCATGACCGCCTCGCGAAGGTCGGCGACACCTTCTTCGTCCCGCAAGTGCTGGATATGCGTGACCATCATGATGCCGTTACGTGTCGCAATCCCAAACAGCGTGATGAAGCCAATCAGCGACGCGATAGAGATCACGCCACTCGCCGCATAGACGCCCACCACTCCACCGATAAGGGCTAGAGGTAGATTCAGTAGCACCAACAACGCGTCACGAACCCGACCGAGCGCCATGATCAACAGCAAGAGGATGCCGACCAGGACAAACCCGCTGATGATGCCGATGACGCGCGCAGCTTCAACTGCGCTCTCGAACTGTCCGCCGACCTCGATGTGGTAGCCCTCCGGAAGGTCGATGTTTTTGCGTAGCTTGGATTCGATATCCCCCACGACGCTGCCCATGTCGCGGTCAGCAACGTTGCACATGACCACCAGTTTTCGGCGTACGTTTTCGCGCGCAATCATATTGGGTCCGACGCTTCGTTGGACCGTGGCTAGGGACTGCAGCGGAACCCGCGCGCCGCTTGGCGTTCCGATGCGCGTGTTCATCACCTCTTCCATGGTGTCGAGGTCTTTGGTGTCGTACTTCACAACGAGGTCGACAACCACGTTGCCCTCGTAGATTTCAGTGGCCACACGGCCGCTGAAGGCAGTCGCAATCTCGTCGGCGACTTCATGAATCGACAGGCCATATCGTGCCAGCTGGCGGCGCTTAAACTGGATCGAAATGAATGGCACCATCGTCATCTGTTCGGTGTTCAAATCGACCACACCTGGCACAGTCTTCATCTGCGCTTCAACCTGATTTGCGATGCGTTGCATCTGCGTCAGGTCGTCGCCAAAGACCTTCACGGCGATGGCGGCGCGGGTGCCTGAAATCAGGTGTTCGATGCGGTGTTCCAGCGGTTGTCCGATGATCACCGCAACACCTGGCACGTCCTTCAACGAACGCCGCAGTTGGGCCAAGAACTGCTCCTGCTCGATCCCCGCTTCGCGGTCCAGACGGACCTCAAGCTCGGATGCAAAGATGGGTTGTGCGTGCTCGTCGCCAGACCCACGCCCGGTACGTCGACCGGTCGACACAACACCAGGTTGGCTGAGCACGACGTTTTCGACACGACGAGCTGACTCCGTCGATGGCTGCAAGCCCGTCCCGGGTGGCGTGATGATGCTCATCGTGAGCGCGCCTTCGTTGAACTTTGGCAGGAACGTCCGGCCAGCCATGGCGGCAGCGACGATCGCGCAAACAAAGAGGATGGTGGCGACGGTCAGCAGCAGCTTCCAACGGTCTACGGTCGCTTCCAAGATTGGTTTGAACGCACGCTTGAGCGTCGTGACGACTTTCGTTTCTTCCGCGCCTTTGACCGTCTTTGCGTTGGGCAAAAGCAGGTAACAAAGCACCGGTGTCACAGTGACCGCGACTGCCAGCGAGGCTACTAGGCTCAAGACATAGGCAATGCCCAAAGGCTGTAGGATTCGTCCTTCGACACCGGCCAAGAAGAACAGCGGGACAAAGACCAGGATGATGATACCGGTCGCGAACACGATGCTTTTTCGAATCTCGATACTGGCGGACAAGACGACGTCAAAGAGCGAGAAATCCTCGCCGCGCTTAAATGCCTCGCGCAGCCGTCTAGTGACGTTTTCAACGTCGATGATGGCGTCGTCGACCAGTGCACCCACGGAAATCGCCATCCCACCCAGTGTCATCGTGTTCAGGCTGTAACCAAAGGCGTCGAGCAGGACGGCTGAGGTCAAAAGGGACAGGGGAATCGCCGTCGCCGTGATGAACGTGGCGCGTCCCGAACCCAGGAATAGCAGAACGATCAAGACCACGAGGATGGCACCGTCGCGCAGAGCATCGGACACGTTGGTGACCGCGACCTCGATGAAGTCGGCCTGCCGGAAAAGGGCGCGATGGAGTTTGATGCCTTCGGGGAGGGACGGCTCAAGTTGGTCCAATACCTCATCGATTTCTTTGGTCAGCTTGAGCGTGTTCAAGTCGGGTTGTTTTCGCACGCCTAACAGCACTCCCGGCTTTCCGCTGACCCCACCCGAACCACGCGCAATCGCGGGTCGAATCGCAACTTCGCCGAGGTCTTTGACGAGCACGGGCACGTCGTTGCGGCTGGTCACGAAGGTGTTTTCAATGTCTGAAATGCGTGAGATTCGACCGACACCAGAGATGACGTGTTCGACGCGGCCTTCAACAAGGAAGCCTGCGGGCACGTTTTCGTTGGCGCGCTCAAGTGCCTGTGCAACTTCGTCTGCCGTGAGCCCTAGCGCGTCCAGTCGCTGCGGTGAAAGCACGACATGGTATTGCCGAACGTCGCCACCAATCGGAATGACCTGCGCGACGCCAGGCGTGGCTAACAGGCGACGTGTGAGGGTCCAGTCGGCGACGGTGCGCAGATCCATTTGTGTGACGGATTCGTCCTCGGCGGTGAGGCCCAAGAACACGATATCGCCCATCACGGAGGTCATCGGCCCCATGATTGGAGCTTCGGCCTCAGGCGGCAGATGGTTGCTGACTATCTGAAGGCGTTCGGCCACAAGCTGCCGCGCCTCGAGCATGTCGACGCCCCAATCGAAGTCGATATTGATGACCGCGATACCCTCGGTGGTGATGGTGCGGATGCGGCGCACGCCAGGTGTTCCATTGAGCGCCGATTCCATCGGGAACGTGATGGTCTGCTCCACGTCCTTGGGCGTCATTCCGTGGGATTCGGCGACCACGGTCACCGTGGGCGCGGTCAAGTCTGGGAAGACGTCGACCGGCATATTGCTGGCAGTTCGCGCTCCCCAAATCAGAAGGGCCAGGGATGCCGCCAGCACAAACAGGCGGTTGTCCAATGACCATCGTAGGATTCCGTCAATCATCGTCGTCCCTTAATGGTGGTGACCATGGCCGGCATCCACCTCGCCCAGCGCTGCCAGGCGAATCGCGAATGCCCCGTCGGTGACAACCCATTCGCCGTCACGAAGTCCGCGTTGCACCTCGATATGATCCGCGGCGGCTGCGCCGAGTTTCAGCGGACGTCGCTCGAAGGTTTCGCCATCGACCATCGCATACGCCACCGGCACGCCTTCCTCGTAGACGATGGCAGCCTTGGGCACGACGACGGATTCAAACGGCGCGCCTTTGACAACATGCACATCTGCGAACATGCCCGGTTTCAGTGCTCCATTCGGGTTTGGTACTTCTACGACCATCGGCAATGTTCGACTGGTCGGGTCGACTGTTCCGCCAGTCGAAATCGGAACATCAAAGAGCTCTAGCGGTTTTTCGAGGCCTTCAACCTCGAACCACAGCCCGCTGATATCTGCGATATTTGGCACATACCGTTCCGGTACATCGATTCGTAGCCACAACGGGTCTGGGTCGACGATGCGGAAGAGGGGGCGACCGCTCTCGACAATTAGCCCTGGCGGTACATCCACACTGACCACAATGCCGTCGATTGGCGCTTTGATCGGAATGGAACCTTTTGGACGCGAGCCTGTTCCGACGACGCCTCGAGCCTGTCCAGACCTTGAACGCGCTGCAGCTAACGCTGCTTCGGCCTCTTCAACTTTGAACTGAGCTTCGGTTAATCGTCGGGATGGGATAACGCCCTGATCGACCAGTTTCTGCAGGCGGTCACGTTCGACCTTTGCGGCGCGCAGGCGCGTTGTGGACTGTCGGACGGCCAAATCTAGTGAGGCGAAATCACCTTGCTCCGCGACCGCTGGCGTTAACCATGCCAGATCTTGACCACGTTTAACTTGCGCGCCAAGTGTTGGGATTTGGTCGCCCGAGATACGTCCGGCTGACTGCGCATGCACGACACCTTCGCCCCCAAGCCGCGGTTGAATCACACCGAACGCGTCAAATGTGGGTCGCACGGCACTGCGTTTTATCGGGGCGAGCCCGAAGTTGATTGACCACTGTTGTTCGAGGCCGAAAGCGATGTTCTCCTCCTCGTTATGAACATGTGCGCCATCTTCCTTGTCGTGGCCTTCGTGTTTGGAATCGTGGTCGCCGTCACCTGAAATCGAAACTTTGCGGGTGTGAACATCCCCGTTGTATTCAAACTTCAGCGTCCCTTCACCTTTGGCAGGAGGCTTCAGTCGAGCCTTAAAAATCCCCGGTGCGACTGACTCAGTTTGGGAGGTAGTCGACTTGTCAGAGACCTCCAACGTCAGCTGCCCTTGTCCTTCAGAGAGCGCTTTCCAATCACGAAGTCTTGTAATGTGAATGTGAAACTCGACGGATTCGCCATCATGAAGCGGCTTGTATTCGGCAAAGACCTGCGTCTTTTCGGCGAAGCTCGTCCACTTGACAGTCTCTTTGCCATGGTCGTGCCCGTGGTCGTCGTGCCCGTGTTCATCGCCATGATCATCATGTGCATGTTCGTCGTGACTATGCTCATCATGGCCTTGCTCATCATGGCCGTGTCCATGTTCATCGGCGCCGTGCTCGTGTCCATGGTCACACCCAGCGAGGGCGAGTATTGCTATCAGTATTGCAGCTGCTTTCATTTCCAGCTTCCGTTGTTCGTAATCCAAGCGTTCTGAACGCTACGAATTCGCCATTCAATTTCGAGTAGTCCCAGGCGGTCGCGAAGCACGCCGCGTTCGGCGTCTAAAAGCTCCAAAACCCCAACTTCGCCCGCGTTGTATCCGGCCTGGGCCTGGCGGACGATGTCTTTGCTTCCTTCAAGATCAACTTCGAGTTTCTGTGCGTTCTCTGCCATTTTTTGACATGTAAAGCTCAAGGTTTCAGCTGCCTGTTTCTGCCTCAATTTCAAGAGGTCGACCTCGCTTCTAAGCGTGATATGTCGTCCTTCGTGTTCATCACGCGCGAAGTCTCCGTTTCGCCACAGCGGTAGTCCCAACGTCAGTCCCAAAATGACGCCGTGGCCCCATGCTTCTTCGCCATCGAAGCCGACGTATCCGGCGCCTACCTCTAGACTTGGCACCCAGAATTTGTCGGTCTGCTCGGCCTCCGTGATGGCGGATTCGGCTTGTGCTTCCAACGATTTCATCGCCGGCGTGGTCTGGGTTGAGCCGCCACAGGTACCCACCGCTAGCGTCCCGTCAACTGCAGCTGGGGTTTCGATGTTCAGGAAGATGCCAAGGGTGCGGCGAGCGACCTCTTCTTCAATCGCTTCACGTTCCATGGCACGGGTCAGCCGTACGACGGCTTGCTTGAGCCTCGCCACATCGAACTTCGAGGCTTCACCACCTGCCTCGCGTTGTTCCAGATTCTTGAGCGTCTTCTGAACCGCGTCTAATCGCTCTTGAAGAACGACGAGGCGTTGGCGTCGGTAAACAGCCTCGAAGAAGGTGTCGGCGACGTCCTGCTTCAGCTCCTGCGCCTTAACTTCGGCGCTCCAGTGCGCTGCTCGGGACAGGTGTTCCAGCGCCGTTCGACGCGCACCAGGTTCACCGTTCAGCGGAATCGCTTGATTGACCCGTGCCTCGACCTCGGTCTCGGCATCCATGAGCCCGACAAACTCGAATTCCAGCTCCGGGTCTTCCCATCGGCCAGCTTGGTTTGCCTTTGCTTCAAAGCTCTTCACTGCGCCGGTCTGAATCTCCTTCAGAACCGGGAGCTCATCGACCTTGGACATCGCGTCGTCCAACGTCAGGCCCTGCGCGAGGGCCGACGGCAGGCATAGGAGGGTCAAGATGCACCACGTGAGCGCGGCGCCAACAAAGGGTTTCATAGCAGGACCTGGGGTTACAAGCCGTGGTGGTGAGGCTCGGTAAACAAGTGTTCGACCGCGTGATGAAACTGGTCGAGCATCGTCAGCTCGCATTGGATTGAAACGGCAACAATCGCCAGAAATCCAAGTGCCGTAATCGCGGCGCCGATGCGCTGGTCAATGGGTTTCGGTGGCTCCGGCGAGAGCAGAACCGCCACCCTTAGGTGCAGTGCAGCTGCGGCGCCGGTCAAAGCAGAAGCACCCGCTGGTATCGGACTGTCCATTCGCACAACTTTCAGCAGTGCTTCCGCAAGGGCGAAACGGTCTGCACCACGCGTAAGGCTCCACAGGTCGCAACGAATCTCGCGGCCCAACAACCAGGCATCGAAGTGGCGCTGGAGCAGCACGGACGCGGGATTGATCAGGAGCGCCGCAGAACCCAATGTCGCGAAAAACGGGTCGAAGGAGGTTGCATGTGCAGCTTCGTGAAGCAGTACAGATTCGAACTCGATGGCGTCCAACTCCGTCGCCAACTCTTCGCCGATTTCGATCCAAGGGCGGACGAAACCTCGAGTACAAACCGAGTTTCCGGCGACGACCCGTACCGGCACACCAGCTTGCCTGGTCCAATCTTGATGCAACTCACCGCGTCTTCGCGCGGGTCGGAAACGGTATGCAAGGGCGGCCAAAGTTGGGATGAGTAGAAATGTCGCCAGAAGTGGGCTCTCTACACATGCCTTACCCGCCTCGTGAACCGCGTGGCATGCCTGTGCGACGTGGTGTCCGTCAAAGCGATGAACCAGCGCGATGGTCAGTGAAATCACAGGCACCGCAACAGGGGTCACGATCAGAGCATAGTTCAGCCAGCTGCCCCGAAGCTGTGGATGTCGGTCGCTTAAGTGCAGGTGCTTCAGCGCAAATGCTGCAAGCACCGACAGGGCTGGAATCAGCACCGCAAACACGCAGATGAATGCGATGACGGGGTAGGCGAGCTCGATCATTTGAGCTCCTTGCGCCGTTGACGAATCAGCTCTTCAAGGCGTTCAAGCTCAGCCTCATCAGACTCCGCAACCCGGTCGACCAAAAATGCCGAAGCAACATCTCGCCCACTATTTGTGAGCCGATCAAAGACGTCACGGGCCAAGCTTGCGAGGAATTGCTCGCGCGTGTGGCTGGCTTGGTAGACGAACTTGCGTCCAACCTTGCGCCGGGTGAGCAGGCCTTTGTCGAAGAGTCGTGAAACCGTCGTCATTACTGTTGTGTACGCGATCTCTCGGTCTTTCTGAAGAATTTCAAGCACATCGCCAACATCAAACTCGTCAAACTGTGCCCACACCACTTCCATGATATCGGCTTCGAGGTCGAATAGGGCGGCGCGTAGGCCTTCGCCTTCAGGGCGGATGAGGTAGTTCACGGGCGACTCCAAGGGTCTCGCAGTAACGCATTCGCAAACTACTAGGGTGGATAGTAGTTGTCAACTATGGGTGGTAGTAGTTGTTGGTTCTTGGTTCTTGGTTCTTGGTTCTTGGGTTTGGGTTTTTGGGTTTTGGGTTTTGGGTTTTGGGATTTGGGTTTTGGGTTTTGGGTTTTGGGCGCGCTTATGGCCTTCGTTTGTAAACTACAACGAAGGGGCCGTCTTCATGCGGGTACTGGACCTTCAGCGAGTCGCCCTTGACGCAGTACTCAAGCCGATCTGTGTCTTGGTCCAGGAAGATGTCAAAGTTCTCATCCCAACGCCATTGCCGTCCAAAGCCGCCTTCACCGGTGGTGTCTTCAGTAAAACACTCACAAACGCCGTTGTGGTTTGTACAGTCCGGGCCGCACGATTCGTTGGACGTCGAGAGACACTGCAGGGTCACCACTGAATGTTTGTAGACCCGCACGCTCATCTCGGTCTGCCAGTAGCCGTCATATCCTTCGTTCGCCTCTGGGAGAATGTAAAGATTTGAGCGGACTTCAAATGGGTAGCCTTCGTACCAATCATCTTGGGAGCACGATGAATACCTGTCGGGTTCGGAGAACTCGATATTGGCAAGTTGGGACAAGGTCCCACAGCTTCGAACGAACTCCCATTCTCCGATGATATCGCCGCCACAGTGGTTGAAAACCGGGTCAACGCAACCGTCGGCGGGCAGGTTCTGAGACACCAAAGCGGCGAATTCACGTTGCAGACTCGTGGAAGCTGTCGTGGCGGTTGACCCTGTCTCCGAATCTTCCAGACACGACAAACCATGGACTGAGTCGGTCAGAACGCACCGAGCATTTTCGACCTCCAGGTTCACATCGTATCGGCCCTGTAGTTCGCCGCTGAATTCGACGTCGTACCCACAGGTACCCACTCGAAGCGACAGGTGTTTGGCATCACACTCGTTTCGCCGCAGGGTGACCAATGTTTCGCTCGCGAACGCGCCTTCGGGAAACTCCACAAACACCGAATCGTCGCCAAGCGCAAGGACTCCGCCCGACTCGCCAACAGACAACTGAAGCTCAGCTGGGCCCAATTCTTTTAGTGGGAAGTAAGGGTCGTCTGCGGTCTCTTCGGAACCGCATGCACTCGACAGTAGAATACAAAATATGGTTAGAGTCTTTTTCATTTCGCCCTTCTCTACATCTAGCTGTCAGCTTTGCACCAAGCGGATTTCCGTTCAACCTCTCCAGTTTGCTGTGCTCTGCGCGCGACCCAAGAGCCTAGCAGGCAAGAGCCAAGGGTGTGGTTTCATTTGTGATCATGGTGAGCGCCTTCGCGCGTGCAACTTTTGGATGCTCACATGCTTTGGGGTTTGGTCCCACAGATTGCCACAGACTTTCGCACAGATTCACACAGATTTCTTTTTCGGTTCGGGCATCCACAATCATAAAAAAAGGTCTGTGTGAATCTGCGTTGTATCTGAGCTTATCTATGGGAAGCCGCCGTTAAACATAGCAACCGTCTGCTCACAAATTGGTCCACCCCCAAAGCGCCACTAGTCACCACCACGAATCCACTTGGCTACTCTCGTACTCCGCTTTTGGAGCAGACCTTGTCCATTCTCACGGGGGAAAGCCGCATGAAACCTTGGTTTCGGGTTGGCATGTCGTATGCAGTCTACCGTGCGAACTCGAAATTGAAGGTGAGATTTGAGTACGGAAACTGGAATCAATTCATTCGTTCGCTTTGTCTTGCGTGGCGTTCAATCCGCGAGCGCACATGTAGCGAACTTAGGACATGAGCCGGCGGCCGCGTCCAATGCGCATGACTTGCTGAAAGCCGCGTGGATGGCTCGCCACATACCGTCAGCCGCTCAGGTGCTGGACGTTGGTTGTGGGAACGGGCGCCGACTGATGGACTTAGGAATGTATGTTCCTGGACTGAAGGCGACCGGTGTGGACGTCAGGCGTTGTCCGCAGGGGCCGCACCCCGTCAGTGCGTCTCAGCCAACCATCATGGAGTTTGACGGCGAGCATTTGCCGTTCGATGACGATACGTTCGACGTGTCGATGGTCTGCTACGTTCTGCATCATCTGTCGGCAGACCATTGCGACAGGTTGCTGGGCGAGGTTGCGCGGGTGACCCAACAGCGCATTCTAATTTTGGAAGATAGTCGTCCCGAATTCTCGGCTGCATATCGACTCAGAAACTGGGCCCACGCCACGGAAGCCAACCTGGAGTACGCGAGCCAGAGTGACGCCTTCAAACCCAACCACGAGCACGTCTTTCGCACGCACAGTGATTGGTGCGGCTACCTTTCACAGGTCAACGGAGTTGAACAGGTGATGTGCGAGCCGTTGGACACGATCGCACGGTACAAACACCACACGCTATTCGTGGCGGACTTGCGCCTACCTTAGGCGCGACGTCGTCGGACTAGTCCAAGCAAGCCAATAGCCAATAGCCAATACCCGTTCGCCCCGGAATCTACGGGCGTCGACGAACAGCCTTCGCTGACCGTGATATCGGCTGCTTTGGGTTGGTCATCGATGCGAACACCCGGGTCTCTAGTGGGGTCGAGCATCTCGACATCTTCAGGTTCCTGGTCAACGAAGTCTTGCTCGTCGTTGCTGGTGGTGCCGTCCGACTTCTGGAAGAAGATGGCGTCGATCTTCGCTGTCCCGGCGCCTTCAAAAATCAGGCGAAGGCCGTCAATCGAGCCGACCCAGCGTGTGTCATTGCCGACAGGGATGACCATCAAATCGCCCCGTAGCGCGAAACCGATTCCACCCGTGAACACGTCTGAGCCTTCGCTTGCGAAGTACAACGAAGCGCGCTCCTGCAATGCTGGCTCGGCGAGTTTCAAGACCATCTGGTCGTATTCAGCAGCGTTTACTTGCGTCCAAATCGGGGACTCGATGCAGGCGTTGCCGCCGCTTGTCACCATCGCGCCACCTTCAATCGTCAGTGCGTTGGTATCGTCGGAGCACGCGATCCAGCCTTCCGTCTCGAAGCTGTCCGTTCCATTGAACTCCCACATATCGCGTGAAAGCACGTCGAGCTCGACCAGACCCTGAAGCGGCTGACCAATCACGTTCATATTTGTGGGGTCGGCACCAAAGTCGGTCTGGATACCGTAGACATCGTCGATGTTCCGAACCCAAGCGCGCGCAGCTGGGTGACCGTTTGGCCCAATCGAGGGACGTAAAACGTTGAACTTCACGACGACTCGCTTTGTCTCACCAGCAGCCATCGCGTACATCACGAGGTCGCCCTCGCCGGTTAGCAGGACGGGGTTTTCTGGCGCATCGTTGGCGTCGTTCAGAACAAAGGTCGTCTTGTCGAATTCAGGCGCATCGGTCTCGATTCGGTACTCAACAGGTTCCAAGTACTTTGTGTCGAAGAGATACGAGAGCAGGATGCCGCGCAGTGGTCGAGTTGAGTTGTTTGTGATTCGAATCTCGGCTTCGACCACGTCGCCAGCAAAGACATCCGGGACATCTAGGCTGGTTCCGTCTTGATAAACATCTTCAGTCGGCGTGAGCCACGAAACGTCGAACGCGACATCGTATTCATCGGTTGGAACGTCCGGGATCTCTCCATTCGAAGCCATGGCGATGATGGTGTCGAGTTGTGACAACAGATTATCGCCGGGGCACGCCGTGCTTGCACCTGCGTGCTCGCGGTGTCCTTTGATATTCGTGCGGTTGAACTCGATATTGTAGGTGTTTCCAATCCACCTCACGATATCGGCTGCGGCGCTAAGTTGGGTCTGACTTGGTGTTTGCGTTTGGAAGTTGCCAATCAGGCACACGCCGATGTTGCCGGTGTTTTGCCCGCCCACATGGGTGCCCAAACGCTCTTCGCTGGATTGGCCTTGGTAAATTTTTCCGCTCTGGCTGACCACAAAGTGGTAGCCGATATCGCACCAACCGTTGGTGTCGATATGATAGGCCTGCATTTGCCGCATTCTTGCTGCCGGATCGCCACCATCCGAGTCTGGCGAAGCCGTGTGGTGGATCGCCATTCGGTACGGCGTATGCGGGGAGTAGCAAACTTTGTTGGGATTCCTTGCGCCCCATTCGGCGCGGGAAATCACCAGACTTGCAGGTGCGAGTCCATTCAAAACGGGGTTCGCTTCGACCTTGGGCAGGTCTTTTGTGAGAACCTGAGAGCCGACGTGTTCAGGATAGAATTGCACAAATCCCGACGTGAGCGGCTTCGCGGACTTCAGCTCGACCACCTTGGCCGGAGCGTCAAGCATGACGCGCCCAACGTGCCGATTGTCTTCGGACCACGTGACATCGATTGGCTTCCAGTTCGAGCCCTCAACCCGATACAAAATCTCGGCGTCCGCCGAGTCGTAGAAGAACCCCAATTGCTTAAACGGCTCGTGCTGTTCAAAGCGTGCGTCCACCAACTCGCCTGCGGCAAGTTGCACCGGTTGCCCGTGTTCATGGGGTGAATTGGCTTCTTCGCTGCAAGCGAAGGCAAACGTGGTAAGTGCGATCAACGCTAAGGCTGTTCGTCGCATGGTTCCTCCTGAATCGTCACGGGCACAATCTAGCAGACCAAAATCAGATGTGTAGGTGGAAAACGCGATCGTAAGATCGTGTCAGGCCACGGCCAGGCGGCTTGGGGCTAGGGGCTAGGGGGCTTGGGGGTTGCGTTGTTGTTCTTGGCAGGCGAACATGCGGCTTATGCGTGTAGTACTGCTTCTATGTTTGGTTTTTTTGGTGGGGTGTCCGGCGGGGACTTCCTCTTCTGCATCTTCGAGTTCGCCTCCGGATTCGGTGACGTTTGAGACGTTGTTGGACAAGGCGCGGGTGAGTCCCAGTGTCGATACGTATTATGCGCCACCGACGCTCAAAGAGCGGATGAACCTGCACAAAACCATCCCTGATTTCGCCGATGCTCTGCATGCGGGTGAGGTCGACCTCGAGGTTTTTAAGGAGCGGTTTAAGCAGTCGGGATTGAAGTTGAGACCCATCAAGGTCGATGACGAGGACTGCCTGGTCATCTACGAAGCGGGCCCCGCATGGCGCGGTACCGGCTTCTATGTGTTTCGTGTTGGGCCGGCCAAAGAGGTCTTGCTGCAAGCTCCGCACAGCTTCCACGACATGCACACGGGCGACCTGATGCTCGAGACGTTTCGGCAGACTAAGGCGCGCGGCGTGTACGTGAATTCGGTGCATCGCTATCGCAGCCACCCAGACGAAGATGAAGACGCGTTGGGGCATCCGGCCGATATGGCGCACAACACCGACTCAGTGTTCTACATGATGTCCATCGAATACCTGCGAACGGTGCGCGACGCGCTTGTGGTTCAAGTACACGGCTACCGTGACAAACGGCTCAAAGAAGCGGGTTTCGAGATCGTTGTCAGCGATGGAACCGAAGAGCCGCACCCCCGTGTCCGCAAGGCCGCAGTCGTATTGGCCGAGCAGCTCAAGGGCACCAAGGTCGCCATCTACCCCGACGACACCAAGAAGCTGGGGGCCACCGGAAACACGGTCGGCCGTTGGGTCACGCACTCAAAGATCGGAGCGTTCCTTCACCTGGAGCTCGCGATTGCAGTGCGCAAGGGTTGGAAAGCCGATCCCAAAGCCTTGATTGATTTGGTCGAAGTGCTTTCAGGAGATCTCTAGGAGCTGCTTTGCTTACGCTTCGCGCGTGCTGCTTTGCGCGTGCCGCTTCGCGCGTGCTGCTTTGCGCGTGCTGCTTCGCGCGGCCACGGGTGATGCGCGCTCTGCAGCAAGCAGCCGAAGGCTAGCGCGCGCAACGTAGCCTGCCTCTCAAATGTTGCGATATTAGTGCTCTGAGCGACAATGCACCCAATGGTCGGGAACCCACGGATTTTTGGGGTGTGGTTTGTCCTCGGGCTGATGCTACCGGCGGTGGCGTTTGCACAGTGGCAACCTCTGCCTGCGCCGGACAAGCAAGAGATGCTGACTTGGGAGTCGTTGGACCCTGAAATCAAGTCAACCAAGCTCAAACCCGGACAAAGCTGGGAGTTCGAACCGGGACGATTGCAGGTGGTACGCGTGCAGTTTCGGCCGGTCGATGCGGACCCGCTTTTAACAGTGTCACAAATTGACACACTTGAGGATGGCGGGGAACTGAGCGCGGTGCTTGAGCCCATCCGCACTGACCTTGGGGACTGGATTTTCCTGACCTCCATGCAGCGCTCAAGTCCGATGCGTGTGACGCTGTCAAAGAACTCCAAGTTCGAGGTCGAGGTCGGCGCATTCGGCATGGAGACCATCGAACCTTGGATGTACTGGGAGTTGTGGCAGACGCACCTGCATCGTTGGTGGGACAAGGGCGAAGGCGACCCTCCTGAAGGCATTCCCGTGCCTGGGCAAACGCAGGTTTTGGCCGAGGCTGAGCGTGCGCGATTGGTCATGGCGCTGGTGGACCGACTCGGTGGGTCAGCCGACGAAAAGAAGGCTGCGCGTCACCTAGGACACGCCTATCTGTTACGTGGGATTCAACAGGTCCGCAGGCCGCGCACCCGCTTCTATACACGGCGAGATGCGATCTCGGACCTTGATGAAAAGCCACGTTCTTACAAGGTCGATACGGGTGACCGCGTCGACGACGCGGTGCAGTTGGACCCCGGATTGGATGAGACCTTGGTCGTCGACGGGCCCGCGGTGGTTCGTTTGGGATTGCGTGCAATCAAGGAGTTAGACCGCCCAGATATCGTGTCCCGGTTTGACCTGAAGGTGACAAATAGTAACGGGACGCTGGTGCACAAAGACCAGTTTTCAAGTCGAGCTGCGCGGCTCGACCAGGAAGAACTCAACGCCGACGAGGCTGATAATCCTCAGACGGAAGAGGTCGAGGAACCCGAAGACGTTCAATATGTATCGGATAGCCGTGGTCGAATCGTCGGTTGGCGGCGGACGACACAGTGGTGGGTGCCGCCGGGACGACACCGGCTGAAGCTGGAGATTGCGGGCAGCCAGGTGCTCTTTGACGGGGAGATTTATCGGCCGAAAACGCATGTCGAAGACGCGGCCACTAAGATCGAAAACTCGCGCCATCACGTCGAACAGGCTGAACGTTTGCTGGACCCAAAGAGCGTCGTTTCGACTCTGCTCCGCCTGGAAATCACAGGCTTCCTTCAGAACAACCAGCGTGTCGGAACACTCGCCGATTCGCTCGAAAAGTCGGACAAACTCGCCAGGGCCCCTGAACTGGCGAAGGACTGGTTGTTGAGCGCTCGCCTGCGTTGGTCAGCCGATTTGGTCGAGGTAAATGAAGCGCTACAGGAACGAATCGTGGCGTGTGAAGAGCCTCGGCTGAAGCGTGAACTCGCGTTTGCCGGGGCTGACCTCGCGTTACGCGCTGGGCGCCCTGAAATCGCCTTGTTCCTTATGAACGCGACACCGCAAACCGCGACTGAGGGCGAAAATGCCGCGCTGATTCGCGCCGAGGCGATGATGGCGGGTGGGCGTGACCACCCCTCGCGATGGGCTGGATTAGCCATGTTGTATCGGGCATGGAAGAACCGCCCATACGATGTGCGACTCCGCAAAGCGCTACAGAAGGCGTGGTGGTATCGAACGTATTGGCTGCCGATGACGCGGGCGAGTCGACGGACGGCCGAGATTCGTTTGGAGCCGCTCGGTGAGCCAAATGAGCGCATCTACGTCGCCGAAATCGCCGACCGCACGACGCTTCTGTACCGGCCAAAACCCAATCAGCCATTCTCGTTTCGATTGCGCCAGGCTCCAGATATCCCGGAGCGATTGGTACGGGCACGCATCTTCGCCTCAGGTGACGGCGACAAGCAGATTCATCCGATCGAGCTCAACGGTGACGACTATGGGTTGGCGCGGACGGAGGCCAGCGAAACCTTTGATTTTGCGGTGCAGCCTGGAGAGCAGAAGCTGGTCGTGAAGGACGACTCGCAGGTCTTGATTGCGCATCCGCCGGAGCGCCAATTGGACATCAGTCTTGCGGATGTGTTCGAGCGTCGCCGCTATTGGAAGGTGGATACGGCCGGTGCGTCTTGGGATATCGGCGATTCGAAGGACCCACGTTTTGTGCGGGTTCGCATCCATCCGACCCAACCCAATCAGAGCGGGAAACTAATCCTGGACGACGGCGTGCAAGAGCGTCGGCAGCTTGAGTTTACAGGGCTGAATCCCGAGACCCCGCCGCTTGTCAGCGTGTTCGAAATCCCCGCGGGCATATCCTCGGTGCGCCTTCGTTTGCCATCTGGAGAGCCGGTCTTGGCCTCGCTCGACGTGCGTGTCGCAAAAGCGCCGCCTCCCGTTCCACCAATCGAAGAGCCGGTGGTACTGCCGCCAGATAAAGAGCGGCTGGACCGCATTCGAAAACTAAGTCGCGCAATTGCGTCGGGGCCTGTGATCAAACGCCCTGAAGAACGCTTGGAGCGTGCCCGGATTCTGATGTCGTTGGACCAGGACAAGCTGGCCCGCGTCGACTTGGAGGCCGTGCTGGCTGACGAGCATTCGAAGATCGAGATGATTGAGGAGGCCCGTGGTCGTTACGAGGCGGTGCGGGAGCGTTTGCGCTCGCGCTATCTGGAGCTGACCGGTGAGTGGCTGCAGGGGCAGAGCATGCCCATGACCTTAAACGGTGCGGTAGGAACGGCCGAGACCAAATCGTGCGTTGACCCACCTGAACCGGAAAAACTGGACGACAAAACCAAAAACAAATGTGCCGTTTTTTGGCGTTATTTGGAGTTCCGAGCAGACCCGGATGGCGAGTCTGCGCTGGAGAGTTTGCGGTATCTGGCCGAGAACATGCCTGCACATCGGTACCTGGGGCAGAACGCCTATGCCGATTACATCCGCAGGCAGATTCGGGCCTTGGAAGGTGATAAGGAGAAGCTTGCGCAATTGCCGCCAGGTTTAGCTGCCGAGGCGTATGGCAACGCGCGTTTGGCGATGTTGCAGTTCCCGATGGCTTCGATTCGTTCGGAGTATTACGGCGGTCTGCGGTGGACGGGATGGGAGTCGGTTCCCACGATCGCGTCGGGTCGATTTTTGGTCGAGTTGGACCCGCATTTAGACCCTGTTAACCAGGACGATTTCATTGTGCCGACGACATCGTCCTCGGACGAGACGGCCGTTGATTACGCGATGACGGGGACGGACTGGAGCCCGGAGGGTGCGCCCAAGGTGTTTGGTGCCGGCAGTCGCACGATTCGTTTCAAGACGCTGCAGCCAGCGTTGTTGGAGGTCGAGACGACATGTGTCGACTTGCGACCGGACCTGCAACCGGATCTGCCCAGGCCACCGGGATGCCGCTTGATTCCTGACCTTGAAGAGGACGGCAAGCGTGTGCAGGCCGAGTCGGTCGGCGGCACGTTTGTGCCCGGGCAGGTGTATGTGACGCGTTTTCCGGTGGTGCCGGGCAAGGCATATCGATTGCGGGTCGAGCGCGAAGACGATCTGGCGGGACGAACCTCAATCATGCGTGCGCGACTTCTGCCGTCGGGTTCGCCTGCCGAGCCCGTGGTGCCCTTGTTGCGACGACGTCTGGACATGGTCTCCGCGGCCCTGCCGGCGAGCTTGGATGTAGCCGGACCGGTGTTCTTGCGGGTCGACGCGCGCAGCGTGCAGCCTGATACGTCGACCAAAATTGATATCACGATGACGGGGCCCGATGGACAAGTCGCGACACGGACAATCGAGTTAAACCCCGCCGTACAAGCCGGCGCGACACTGAATGAGCTGAGTCTGCACCGCGCGGTTCGCGACGAATTTTGGATTCCGTTTCGAGGCGCAACCCAGTTGGAGTTCAAACCGGACAAGGGCTTTGCAACGCTTCGCGTGTCGATGCGCGTGGACGATTACGAACGTCTCTTGCGGCCTTCTAGCCGAGGCTGGATAGATGTCGAAGGCCTTACTCGGCCGGAGCCTGCGCCAGATTGGGAAGAGCCAGATGCGCCCGAAGTCGCGACGCTGGTGCGGCCCGATTACCTGCTCGTGAAGTTCCGAGTTACCGCCAGCGGTCGTGTCGATTTGCGGTGGGAGACGCGTGACCTGACGCTGATCGAAGACCTGGTGCCGTCGGATGCCCGACAAGCGCCCTATATGACTTTGTTGGGTGGCGGGTACACACGCGTTCCCGCGATTAATGCTTGGGTTGACGGGCGTCTCGGCCTGCGCACAACCTTCCGAAATCCCCCGGTTTATCAGTTGTATGCCGGTGGCTACTGGCACGAGGAATTCACGAATATTCGTGTCGAGCCGGATGTCCGATTCTACGCACAAGACGCCGGTGGATTCCTGGCGTCCAGCCGTGCGTTCCTGCGTATAAGCCGGCCATGGGCGTTCTTGCCGGACTTCCTGGCGCTGCCTGCGCTGCGATTCGTTGGCCGCTTCCAACCGTCCAACGCCTTGGAGGTCAGCGATGGTGAGGCCGACCCGATTATCTTCAGCAGCTACGCAGAAGATCACGTCATCACGACCGAGCTAGTCGCGACGGTGTGGTGGCAACCGTTCTTGAACATGCGCGCTATCGGGAAGGTCACCCCGGTGTTCAATCCCAACTACTCCATCGACCAAATCCGTCTGGATGCGGCGACCCAAGCGATGATCCAGAGCACCCGCATCGACTTCGGTTATGGCTTTCGCTGGTTGTTTGCCGACGATGCTCGGGAGCTTGGCCAACCCGTGCACGAGTTCGATTTGAGCGGCCGCCTTGGCTACTGGGTCCATCGCCAGCACCTCCTGTCGTTTGACCTGTGGACTCGCTTGGGCATCGTGCCCGGCAGCGAAGAGGTCACGCGATTCCGGGTTGGGTTGGGCGTCACGTATTGGTTCAGTGAGACTGGGCTGGATGATGTGAGACCGTCGAATAATGTGTATGGGGATTTGTTGGAGCCGCGTTACTTTCGGTAGGCAGCTCGGCTGCGCCTCGCGTTTCAGCTCCCTTCGGTCGCGTTTCAGGCTTCGGCTTCGCCTCGCCGTTTCATATTTCGAAATTTGAAATATGCGATACATATGTTATTATTAGAGCGTATTCCATATTTCGAAATTTGAAATGCAATTGAAACCTCAGGAAATATACATACTGTTCGCCATCGCAAACTCTCATGAAGAATGGACGTTTGAGAGTTTGGGGGCAGAGTTAACCCTCGCACCCTCGCAAGTCTTCAAGTCGTTGGAGCGCGCTGAACAAGCACAGTTGTACGTAAAAGCTCGGCGACGCGTGATTCGTCGTAATCTTCTGGAGTTCGTGGTTCATGGTTTGCGTTATGCATTTCCCGCTACTGTTGGTCCGATTCAGCGTGGATTTGCGGCGGATTGGCGTGCACCAGGCTTGGGTGAATTCATGGTCTCGGATTCGGAAGATTCGTTTGTTTGGCCGCACCCGCAAGGTACCCATCGCGGCCAAGCTATTGCCCCGCTGCATGAGTCATTGCCGGCATTTGCGGTTCAAGACCCTAGGCTTCACGCACAGTACGCCCTTGTTGAACTGTTGAGGGTTGGCGGGGCGAGGGAGCGGCAGGTTGCCGCTGAGTTATTGGAGAATCGATTTGGACTGGAAGCGCCACCGGTAGACCAGTGAAACTAACGTTGGTAGTCGACGACGAGTTTGAGGAATTCCTGTTGGGAACACTTTCGTTGGAGTTTTCGGAGTATTCGTCCGGTCCTCAGACCATACGTCCTTGGGTGGACCTCCCTGTCCTCATGGATTGTTGTCGAGAACTACTGGACGGGACGACGCGCACCGCTCGGTTCTACTCAACGGCCTCCTCTTTCGACCTTTCGCTTCGCTGGCTGAAAGGCGGACGATTTGCGCTGAATGACCATGTCGGAGATTCTCGGCAGTTGGCAGGAACTGTCGTTGACTCATTGCCTCCCCTACCCAAAGGAAGCATGTTTGGGCGTAGTTCTGCAATCGAGGACGAGTTCAGAGCCTCCCTAGCTGCGCTTTTGAAAGCCGCGTATCCCAACGAGTTTCTGACCGATTGGGAGTATTCCAACGACGTGCAGGGTTGGATTGACCACGCTCGGACGTGTGGGTGTTTTAGCGCTTCAAACTATCGGTATTGGGCGATTTCCGCGGAGGCCAGGCACAAAAGCGAGGGTGGAGACTGGTTAAGGGCCGCGATCGAACTATTGCTTGAGAGCGCAGCTAGGTTTCAAGACGACGAAGTGAACCCATGGCAGAAGTACGTCAACGGAATCATTGAGTATGATTGGGATCTAACTCCGGTTGTAAACTGGTTGCATTCGTCGCTTGACGCTCTGGACCCGAATTGCTTTCCGTCAAATGACCCTCCTTCGCTCGAACGCGCCAAATTTGAGCGCCCAATCAAGCACCGGCTACTGGTCCTTGAGAGGTTAGCGAGCATTCGCGATCTTCAAGAGTTCGAACACTGGCTAGGCGTCCAAGAACACCTTATGTAGAAGCGGAAAGACTGCACTACGAAACCAAGTACCAAAAACTAAAGACCAAGAACCCAGAACCGTTGAACATCGAAACCAAAATCAAACTGCTCAGCCAACCGTCGGCGTTTCCTTTCGACGTCGAAGACGTTGAGGTTTTCCAAACGCATATCTCTGCTGTGTTTGTGGCTGGCGAGCGTGCGTACAAGATTAAGAAGCCGGTGGATTTTGGGTTTGTGAACTACTCGACCCTGCAGCTTCGCGAGCAGTTCTGTGAGGCGGAGCATCGGTTGAACAGCCGGCTTGCGCCGAGTGTCTATCTTGGCGTGGTCCCGGTTATTCAGGCGGCAGATGGACTGCGTTTTGGTGGTGATGGCGAGGTTGTGGATTGGGCGGTCGAGATGGTGCGGCTGCCGGAGGCGAACAACCTGAAAACCATGTTAGAAAATGACATGGTTACGCATTCCTTGATGGAGGAGCTTGGTGAGCTGCTTGCAGGTTTCCATACAAATGCCGCGAAGGGTGGCGATATTGGTGAGTACGGGCGAAAGGAAACCGTGTTCCAAAATGCGTTGGATAACTTCTCGCAATCCGCTGACCAGGTTGGCGTGACCGTGAATGCAGAGGTTCTACAACAGTTAGAAGAGTTGACGCGCGCTGAGATGGCTGCGGTGGAAGCGTTGGTGGAACAACGGGCCGACGTCACGACGTGCGATACCCATGGCGACCTACGATTAGAGCATGTTTACGTCCTTGAAGAGGGGCTCGCTGTCGTCGACTGCATCGAATTCAATGACGCGTTTCGGTTCGCCGATCCGGTTGCGGACTTGGCCTTCCTGGTGATGGACCTGCAGTTTCGATGGGCCCATGAGCTCGCTGAAAAACTAGTGCGCGCCTACGAAGAAGCAGCGCAGGACGAGGACGGCCTAAGGCTGTTGTCCTTCTATGTGGCCTATCGGTCCGCGGTCCGAGCCAAGGTTCATGGATTTCGTGCCGTGGAGCCAGAGGTGCCGGAAGAGCAGCGCGAAGCCGCTCGGAAGCACTCCGCCGCACATTGGTTGTTTGCTTTGGGGACTTTGGCTGAGCCTGGCGAGCGACCTTGCATGCTGCTGACGACAGGGCTGCCAGGCACTGGGAAGTCGACGTTGTCCACCCATCTGTCTGAAGCACATGGTTTTGAGGTTTTAGACTCTGACGTCGTGCGTAAATCGATTGCAGGCATTGCCGACCCGTTGACATCCGCGAAGAGCGAGCACAATGGTGGAATCTATACCCCAGAATGGACCCAACGAACCTACGATGTGCTGCTTGAGCGCGCTCTTGAGCAGGTGGCCGCAGGTCGTCGTGTTGTCGTGGATGCAACGTTCGACAAAGACGCGATGCGACTTCGTTTTTTGGAGGCAGCGAAAACCGCCGGCGTTCCGGCGCATATCATCGAATGCACGCTCCCTGAGGACGTTGCGAAAGAGCGCATCGACGCCCGGAAGAACAACGCTTCGGATGCGGATTGGGGCGTATATCTAATGAAAGCCAAGGGCCGCGAGCCATACTGCGACGTGGTTGCGGAACGAGTGTTTGAACTGGAAATGGTGGACCCCGAAGTCTGGCGGCAGGAGTTGGTAAACCGGCTGCAGGGACTGGGATTGGCGCGGTCGTAAAAATCGGCGTCCATGTGTAGTTTCGGGCGGTCTTTCCGCAGATTTCTCCGATTCCGCACGGATTCTCGCGGAAATTCTTTTGATTTCAATGTTTGAAGTCGTCTCCAAGGACTCACCCCAAAAAGGAATCTGAGACAATCAGAGCCCAATCCGTGAAATCGGTGGAAAGCACGTCGACAAACGTCGAGAATTCCGCGAATTTTGTGGCCACCATGGACGCAACGAATCACAACTGGCACGCGCTAGAAAGCGCAGACGCGATAGAGCAACTCAGCTCTAACGCGGACACCGGATTAACCAAATCCGAGGTTGCCTCCCGTCTGGAAGAGGTCGGGCCAAACGCACTCGCCGAAGGCGAACACGCGACCTGGCTTCAAGTCTTGGTCCGCCAGTTCGTGGACGTTCTTATTGGGATTTTGGTTGTTGCAGCGGTCTTGTCCTTTGCCGTTGGGGACGTCGGTGACGGTCTTACCATTTTCGCCATCATCGTCCTCAATGGCGTGCTTGGGTTTGTTCAAGAATGGCGAGCGGAGCAGGCACTTGCGGTGTTGCAGCAGATGTTGGCGCCACGATGCAAAGTGTTGCGAGACGATGAGTTTCACGAGATTGATGCCAGCGGTCTGGTGCCAGGCGATATCATTCGTTTGGACACCGGCGACCGCGTGCCCGCCGATGCGCGAATCCTCAGTCACTTGAATCTCTCGATCGATGAAGCCGCGCTTACCGGCGAAAGCGAACCTGTTAGGAAATCCGCTGAGCCTGTGAGCGCAGATGCTCCGCTTAGCGAGCGCACTTCGATGGCTTTCACCGGGACGGCGGTCACAAGCGGTCACGGCCTTGCCGTGGTGGTCGAGACCGGGATGCGCACGGAATTCGGCAAGATTGCTGACCTGACGTCAAACGTGCGTGGAGACGAGACCCATCTTCAAAAACAGCTGGGGCATCTCGGGACTCGATTGGGGCTAGCAGCGGTGGGCGTGTCGATCCTCATCGCGGTCCTTGGCACGCTCACGGGTCGTGAGGTCATCGAAATGTTCATGACCGGGGTCGCGCTCGCCGTCGCCGTCGTGCCGGAGGGACTGCCCGCCGTAGTGACCATTACCCTGGCGCTTGGCGTGCGACAGATGCTGAAGCGCAAGGCATTGGTGCGTAAGCTCCAAGCCGCGGAAACCCTTGGCGCTGCGACAGTCATTTGCACCGATAAAACGGGGACGCTCACGAAAAACGAGATGACAGTCCAGCACATTTGGACTGCTTCAGGCGCGGTCGAGGTGACAGGCGTTGGCTACGAACCTGAGGGTGAGTTTCAGATTGATGGCGGCCAGATCGATGCCGAGATGCACCCTCACCTGATTCAACTTCTGGAGTGCGGCGTGCGTTGCAACGATGCCCAGGTCGTCAAGGATGAGGCGGTTTGGAAAGCGCTGGGCGCACCTACAGAGGCGTCGCTGTTGACCGCGGCGTTGAAGGCGGGGTTGGACGTTACACCTCAACGTGAGGTCGTCCACGAGGTCACGTTCGATTCCGAGCGAAAACGCATGAGCATTCTCGAGCGTGCCGACGGGGAACTGCGTGTATGGGTCAAAGGCGCACCCGAAATGCTGTTGGACCACTGCACGCATATCGCCACCAGGGACGGCGGCATCGAGTTGGACTCCGAAAAACGCCACGACGTCGAAGCTGCTCTGGTAGGGCAAGCTGAACAAGGACGCCGCACCTTGGGCCTCGCCTGGAAACCGATGGAGAACGCCACGACCGACGCCGAAGAATTGGAGAGCGGGCTCACATTCCTGGGGTTTGTTGGCATTATCGACCCACCACGTGAGCAGGTGCCGTCTGCGCTGAAGATGGCTCAGAAAGCTGGCATCGACACGATCATGATTACGGGCGACGCGCCGACGACCGCCATGGCAATTGCCAAAAGCGTCGGCCTCGACGCGGAGTTTGCAGTCACGGGCCCCGAGCTCGAAGCGATGACACGCGAGGAGCTCGAAGAAGTGCTGAAGGGTCAGGTGTTGTTTGCCCGAGCCACGCCCGAGCACAAACTCAGGATCGTTGAGGTACTTCAGGACCGCGGCGAGATTGTGGCGATGACCGGCGACGGGGTGAACGATGCGCCGGCGCTCAAGAAGGCGGATATCGGAATCGCGATGGGGCAGCGGGGAACCGAGGTTGCCCGCGGTGCCAGCGAGATGGTGCTGATTGACGACAACTTCGCCTCGATCGTCAGCGCGGTCGAAGAAGGACGGCGGCAGTACGATAACATCCAGAAGTTCGTTCGCTATCTGTTGTCCTCGAATTTTGGTGAGGTCGTCGCCATCGCGGCCAGCATTATTGTGGGCGGGCCGCTGATCCTGATGCCGGTGCAAATCCTGTGGGCGAATCTGGTGACGGACGGTGTCACCGCGGTCGCGTTGGGCGCCGAGCCGGTCGAACCAGATACGATGGAACGCCCACCACGTGACCCCAAAGCAAATCTCATCGACTGGATGGGTGTGGGTTCAATCCTCCTACTTGGCGGCTACCTGGGCGGGGCGACGTATGCTGTGTTCCACTGGTACCTGCAAGGCGACCCGAGCGAGGTTGCACGCGCCCAGACGATGGCGTTCACGGGTCTTATCGTCTTCGAGAAGATAAACGTCTTCAACTTCCGAAGCCTTCACATGCCGCTGTTTCGCATGGGGTTCTTCAGCAACCCCTGGGTGATTGGCGCCTGGTTGTTGAACATGGGGCTGCAGATTGCCGCGGTCTACACACCGTTCCTGCAGGACCTTTTGCACACGGTTCCTCTTACGTTGAACGACTGGGGCGTCTTGTTCGCGGTGGGTCTACCGATATTTGTGGTCGGAGAGTTCGTGAAGGTCATCTGGCGGCGGGTGCGCGTTTGAAAGTCATGAAGCCAAGTCGAGGAACCATGAATTCAAGACACATTTTTGCAGTAATCACATGTATATTTTTGGGCTGTAGTTCAGACTCGAACTCGAACAATGGCGCAGACCTGACCCTTCTTACCGGCGAGCAGGTTGGTCAGATTTTATGCCCATTTGAGAGCGCCTGCGACGGTCGTGATCCCGGAAGTTGTGTGCGCAACTATCTCGATGACGATTTTATCACCGACATCTTTTTGGCTGAGCGGCTGCGGGCATCCACGTTGGCCTCCTGCGTACAAAGTGCGAACTCGTGTGAGGACTATCAAAGGTGCAAAGGTACTGAGGATTGTCAGGTTTCCCGCTGTGATGGTTCAACTCTTTTGGAATGCAATGATGGCAAGATTCGCCCTCGTAACTGCGCCGCCGAAGGGTTGTCATGTATCGGGGCTACGTGCGGAGTGCCCAACGAGGTCTGCACTTCAGAATTCGCCTGCTCGGGCGACGTGTTTCTGTGGTGTCCGGGGGATGGTCAGGAGATTCCGATTGCAGTCAACTGTGCGGTGTTGGGCAAGTCATGCTCGAATGGTTTGTGTACTGACCAGTCGAGTTCATCGTGCACCGAAGGTACGTGTGGTGCCGATGGCGTTTCTTTGAGCTATTGCGTCGGGGGAGTGCCGATAGAGGGCACGTGCGCCAATCTAAGCGAATCCTTAGTCTGTGAGGTTGGTGCGAGCGAACCCAACTGCGTCGCAAACCCAACCGAGTGCGACTCCCTGGACGGCGACACCTGTGAAGGTGGTCGATTTGCGGTCAGTTGTAGAAACGGTAAGCAATATCGTGTTGATTGCGCTGCCGCTGGAGCAGAGTGTGTGCTTCCAGACGGCAGTTCTATCCCGACCTGTGAGATACCGGGGTGAATGTAGTGAAGCTAAGATTGCACCGATGTTGTTGAGTATGTGGGGTTGTGGACCGATCTGGATGAGGGCATAGTCCGCCCATGGAAACCGAAGACTCAAAATCAAAGAGCAGCCCCAAAGCCATTATCTTTCTAGTGGTTGTCATCGCATTGATGGCCGCGGGCGTTTTCTACTATCAGCACCAACGCAATGCGGAGCTTGAGGCTCAAGAAGCCAAGGCTCAGGAGATGTTCGCGCCGGTGTTCATGGCGATGGATGAGGCCGCGAAAGACAAGCCTGAGGATGCCAAGCAGCCATACGATATCGACAAGACGGTGCGGGTGATTCACGGCTTGGACAAAGCGCTCGAGCAGAGTGAGTCGCTGCAGGACTATCTGACCTACATGGCCAAGCAGGACTATCGCGGTGTTTCGCCGGAGGTTCTGGAAGGGCGCAAGAAGGTGCTCGATGTGTTGCTGCGGCTGTATGCGAAGCAGACCGAGATCGAGAATCAGGAAGCGACGTTCACCGTGACGCGGACGATTCTGTCCGCGATGACCATGGTGGATGCAGACTTCAATATCGCGACGGGTGGAGCGCCAACAGTTGACCGGGAGGAAGCGAAGAAGGTGTTGGCCGACCTGAAGGAAGAGCAGGCCGAACGCCAAGAACTGCTGAACGAGCTCGTTGCGCTAGAGACCGAGATGTTGGCCGTCATGGGCGAATACAGCGAGGTCTACTACAACCATCTTGCCGAATGGGACCGCGTTGTGACGGTTCGCGACCGCGCTTACCTGGCCGCAGCCCGCGGCAATTGGTCGGCGGCTGAGGGCGCGGCGACCAAAGCGATGGAGCTAGCGCCGTCAGAGACCGAAGCACACCTCATCAAAGCCTTGTCGTTGATCGAACAGTACGAGCCAACCAATGCCGAAGGCGACCCGCTTGGCCGAGCGAATGCGTTGTTGGGCGACTACATCAAAGAGCACCCGGATCGCACTGCACCGGCGCTTGTGTTGCTAGGCATGACGCAAGAGCGCATGGGCAATGCGGAAGAGGCTAGCCTGAACTACCAGCAGGCCGCGGCGTATTACCCCAAACAAGCTGATAACCTGACCGATATGTTGGACCCGTATCGCGTACGTTCGTACCTGCGGAAGACCAAAGAGGGTGACCTGATCGTCGACCTGTACGAATCGACCATGCTGGGAGCGGGAATCTTCTCGCCAGACCTGCATTTGGCCCGTGGATTCTTCGCCAAGGGTGAAGTGGATAAGGGGCGAAAGAAGGTCTTGGACCACTTCTCGCGCCGGCGAAACCAAGCGCAATGGAACTTGATCCTGAGCGACCTCGAGTACTGCACCCAAAATCTGGGCACGGATTTCGACAAGATTTTCATCGAAAAGTCCCATCTTCGCCTTGAGGCGGAGCCGACCCTCATCGGCAGTAAACTCGCGGTGAAGGTCAACAACCAGAGTAAGCGAAAGCTCTACAACGCCACGCTGTTGTTGGCGCTTCGCTTCACGGACATGCACCGCGAAGATTGGCAGGTGTTCAAGGTTGGAGAAACCGTGCCACTTGTTGACGCCAATGCCAAAACGGACTTCGGCGACCTCGAGATTCAGTACGAGTTCCTGGGCCAGGTTCGCGGTGTTGATGACATCGTCGCCAACCGCGCAATCCTGGTGACCGACGATGCAGTGATGTGGGTTGATACCGACGAATACAAGTTAGCGTTGGCTCGGCAGCAGGCCAAGCAGGCCCAAGCCGACCCACAGATCGCCAAGCAGCGTCAGTCGTGGTTTGACGCCATGAAGCTGTCGCCTACAGCGATTACGTCCATGATCCAAGAGTCCGGCAATATGAACGTCGACTTGGGAATCGGCAAAGACGATATCAGCGTGAAACTCCCTCGCGAGGTCGCGCTTCTAAACCCCGTGTTCCGTATCAAAACGGACGACGGCGAAGTGGCTCCAAGCGCTAACAAACTTAGCGATGACGGTATCCAGCTTGAGTTTGGCGATGTCGCCAATCTTGAGGCCAAGGACGCCCCCGCCGTGTTCACCGTTGTCCTGCATAGCCGCTTCGGCGAATTCGAGATCGACCTCGATGTGGCAAAGCGGAAGATCGCCGGCGTCCGCTACAAGTAGCAGTTTTTACCCCCAACCTCGGGTTTGGGGTAAAATGCAGCTGCGATGCTCTATCTCTTCGAACCAGACAGTCCGATTACCACGCTGCACGGCGCTCTCCCGCCGCTTGTTCAGCAGTTGGACCACTCTGCGTTGGCCGTGGTCGAGGCCGCGATGGCGAAGGTTTCGCCGGCGGCCAGCGAGCTAGCTTCAAAGCTTGAGCATCCTGACGCCCATCTTGAAGTGCAGCATCGGCTTTGGCGGCAGCTCATGCGTGTCTTCGAGGACGAGAATCGACGCCTGTTTGAGGGGCGCCAGCGAGTGCGGCGTTTCTCGGACCAGTACTTCGCGCAGGTTCCCGGGCGAGCCCGTACCGAGATTCTGATTAACCAGCTTCGGGCAGAGGCTGACAGCTTTTGGCAGCGTTTTTGGGACGTTCGTGCGGTCGACCGCCACTTGGACGTGGAGACGTATCTCGAACGCCATACTCGCCGCGAATCGCACGTCATCGCGAGGGTTCGACTGACGCTCTTGGCGGCAGAATACCTCGCTTGGGATATCGCAGGGCGTGCGCACGAAGAGGACCTGCCAAAGATCGCTAGCGCGTTGTTGAGCGATATTGGCGCGAATGTGTTGTTGGACGTGGCGGCCAGCGCGGAATTTGAAGACCTGGCCTGGCATGCGCTTCGCGCGGCGAAGCCGCTGCTTGTTCCCTTGCTTGAATCTGCATCAGCACCAGCACTTTGGCTGTCGACCCTGGTCAGGATTAGCGGTCAGGCAAACCAGTGGTCTTGGCATCGCCGAACGGCATTTGAGATCTTGGCGCACGAGCCCGAGTCCGGATACGAGCTGCTCTTGGACCGATTGACCAAGCCCAGTGACGCACACGATGACTGGCATGTACGGGCGCGCTGCGGCAGCTTGTTGGTCGACGCTCATGGTGGCGAAACCACGTGGAAAGGTCTGCGGCGCATGGCCGGTGGTGAGTCAAGCGATGGCGTTCTCTTCGAGATCTGTACCGCCCTGGGAAATCGCGACGAGAAGGCTGCGGTCGAGCTTCTGTTTGACCTGGGTCAGCCCCCGTTTGTCCCCAAGGTGCGTGCTTGTGCGGCGCGTTCGTTGGCTTGGGTTGCAGCGCGTGGCGAAGAGGGAGCTGGTGCAGCTGCGGAGTTCCTGGCCCGACTGATTGACCTTGAACAAGACGATACCGCGCTGCGCATCATGACCCATCGCATGGCGTGGGTCTTATCCCAACCTGACTTACCCACCGAGCAAGCCAATGTCGCGAAGGAAACCCTGCGTGATGCGCTCGCCCCACGGCTTGAGGCTGAGAAAGACGCAGCGCTGGCAAACGCGCTGACCGACTTCCGGCAAGAGATGGCGCAGGGGACGGTCGATGAGCTTGTAGTTGGCTTCAAAAAACTTGAGTACGGGCAAGGTATCTTTGTGGCCGGTGATGTCTCTGAATCCGACCTCGGGCTGGCGATGGCGATCGTGGCTCGTGATGGATACGGGCTCTACGCGCGGCGGCTTCTGGGTCGCTGGCGAGTGCGTCGCGGTGAGCGTTTCCGGACGCGGCCCTGGCGAGTGCTGCATGAGCTCAGGCACCCGGCGCCAAACAAGCGGCAGGGTTACCACCACACGCGGGCTCGAGTGTTCCCCGGCGCGTTGCGCGCCCACCCCACGCATCTGGGGGAACTGACGCCAACGGCTGTCCCTGGCGAGCGAAAACAAGTTGGTGCAGAAGGCGGTTGGGCGCCGTATCTGCCACATGTTGATGATGTTCTGGATGCACAGATTAGCCGTCGCCCCATTCGCATCTTCACTTCGGTGGGGGTGACGGAGTTGGAGGCGCCTCGGACAGGAGTGGGCCGGCTTCGCAACTACGCAAAGGTCTCATGGCGCTACGCGGACTTGGACGGCATGCGCCAGGCTTCAATTCTGGGCGGTGACGAGCAAGAGCGCGGGCGTTTCCTGGCGTTCATTGAGAATGAGCTCGGGACCAAGGTGACGTTCCGTCCGTTCTTTGAAGACGACCCTGTCCCGCCGCATGTTCGCAGTCTGATTGGCTCAACGAGCAGCGCCAAGCCGCTAGGTGCTTTGCAGGGCCGGCCGAAACTTCTGGAGTCTGCAACGTTTCTTCCACTCGTCGCGACCTCCTTCGCAGACCGCGTTGGCCAGTTCATGACAACCAGTGAGCGCGTGGCTTCACAGGTCAGCTCGGTTCTGTTTGAGCGCGTTGGCGTCCGGATTCAGGACCTCGGATTTGTCATCGTCGGCCTCTTTCTGTTTTTCGTGGGCCGCATGGTGTGGGCTCGACATCGAATTGATGTGGCGCGAAACGGAATCCCATTAAGCGTTGGTGGGTGGGGCACGCGCGGAAAGAGCGGTACCGAACGCCTCAAGGCCGGCATGTTCCACGGCATGGGCTACGACGTCTTCGTGAAGACGACCGGCTGCGAAGCCATGTTCATCCATGCGCCGCGCGGCGCTGAGGCCCGTGAAATCTTCATCTATCGCCCCTACGACAAGGCGTCGATCTGGGAACAACGCGACATGTTAGAGATGGGCTATAATATGCGCTCCGACGTCTTTTTGTGGGAGTGCATGGCCCTGAATCCTCGATACGTCGAGATTCTGCAGGCCGGCTGGATGCGTGATGACATCGTGACGCTTACCAATGCCTACCCCGACCACGAAGATATTCAGGGGCCGGCCGGCGTGGACGTTGCCGCGACCATCGGGCGATTCTTGCCACGGAAACTGACGGCGATTACTGCGGAACGCGAGATGTTGCCGGTGTTTCAGGAACTCTCGCGCAAGAAGCAGACGAACCTGTTGGTGGTCGGCGAAGAGGATGAATTCCTAATCCCTGACGATTCTTTGCAGCGTTTCCCTTACAACGAGCACCCCAGAAATATCTCGTTATGCGCTCGCCTCGCCCAGGAATTGGGCATCGAGCCGGAGTTCGCGACCTTCATGATGGCCGACAAAGTTGTGCCTGACTTGGGCGTGTTGAAAGTCTATCCCGAGGTCAATGTTCGTGGTCGTTATCTGAAGTTTATCAACGGTTGTTCTGCCAACGAACGTGCGGGTTTCATGAACAACTGGACCCGCATGAATCTCAACGATGTTGGGCCGAAGAACGACCCCACACGCCGCGTTGCGACCGTCGTGAACAACCGCGGCGACCGTGTATCCCGGTCGGTCGTGTTTGCCGACATCTTGGTTCGCGATGTCGCTGTCGACCGTCATATCCTGATCGGCACGAACCTGTCGGGACTTCGCATCTACTTCAATGAATCGCTGGATCGCTACCTTGCAAACGTGGCGATTCTGGACGACGGAGACAACGACGCCGACCAGGCGCATCGCCGTCTTCGCGATTTCATGTCGCGTGTTCGAATCTTTCGGTCGACCGCATCCGAGCTCACAGATGAGCTGCGTATCATGCTCAGCGCCGTCGCCACAGAATGGTCACCCGACGAGGCGTTCGAAAACGCGCTCGAGTCAAAGCTCAAAGACTGGGCGGGCGTCTTTAGCGAATATGACAAAATTCGGCATACTTTGTCGCAAGACGACCTTGTCCTGTCCGCCTTGAAATCCATGCAAGAGACCGCGTTGGTCAAAGACGACGCCGGTGTCGCTGATTCCCTTGCAAACTGCCCGCCCGAGGATGCTATCGAGCATTGGTGCGAACGGCTCGCCTGCGCCATCGCGCACGACTTTGTCACGACCAAACTCAACGACTTCTTAGAGAAACCTGGCAGCGTCGCTGAGTTCCACAAGGTCGTCCATGGCGTGTGGCGCCAACGTTTCTGGCACACCGTGCACAGTATCGACGACCCCGAAATCTCGGGCGATGGAATCATCTTGGAGGCGGCGAAAGTCATGCCACCCGGTTGCCATATTGACCTGATGGGCACGCAGAATATCAAAGGGACAGGCTTGGATTTCGTGTATCGATGGGTCGAACTCAACACGACGATGTTACGCGTAAATCGCCTGCCAACCATCGACGAACAGGGCTT
The DNA here is from genome assembly GCA_030427705.1 of bacterium. GTDB lineage: Bacteria > Myxococcota_A > Bradymonadia > Bradymonadales > Bradymonadaceae > JAUIBR01. The sequence goes on from JAUIBR010000007.1 coordinate 185,170, forward strand.
CGCGGATGAGCTCATGTGGTTGTCTAGCGCGGCGCAATTCGGCATGACCGAGGCGCTGCAGGCCTGGCGAGCATTGGGTGAGTTGAGCGAAACGCGGCGGTTGACCCCGCGTGATGTGGGCCTGATTGAACGCGCCCGAGCCCACCTTGCCACCCTGACCGAGGCAAAACTAACAGAAGCTACCGCGCGGTCCGACGCCGGCGACCAAGCCGCGGTTTGGTGGATGCCCGCCATGGAAGCGCTCGAAAAATGGCTCGACCCCCTCGACGCTGTCGCTCGCCGCTATCGCTCGGAAGCGTTCATGCGCGACCTCGCCGCCGCCCGCATCAGCCACGCCAAGATGGCGTACGAGATGCAGAAGCTGACAAAACGCCAAAAGGGCGGGTGGTTAACGAACAAATTCCGCTAGTTAGCTTGTTACCGAAGTTGTAGGTGGAACACATCCACGTGGAAGAAATCTCGGTTGAATGCGGTGACGTTGCCATCGATGTCGACCCCAAGCCACTCGATATCGCTCACAAACGGAGTCTGAAGGACGTCAACACGCTGGCCCTCAATCCGCGCAATGTTGTCGTTATGCGGGTCCCATGCGAGCACACCGGTTGGCGTGGGCGTTAGCTCGAAAGCGACAAAGCCCAAACGGTGTGCAGACACCTGAGAATCCACGACGAAGACTGCACTCACGCTCTCCGATATGTCCCTCACGCTGATAAAGCTCCTACCATCGTGGTGCGACACGACTCGAACGACATAACTCGAGGCATCGTCTCTGAAGCCTGCTCGATTCAGGTCGATGGAATTGACATGTTTCCACACGCCATTTGCCGTGCGTTCGTGAATGCGGATTTCTCCGTCGCGCTCTTCGAACACCCTCGGGATACCATCGTCTGCGAAACCAAGGTGAGCCTCGGAAAGGCGGTACGATGACGCGATGGTCAACTCCAGCTCCAGCTGCCACGTCGTCTGCGTCTGGCGATAGACTGCGTATTCGCTCGGTCCCCCGCGAGGGCCTGGGTCCGTGAGCAGTACAAAGTTCCCGCTCGCCGTTTTGAACGCATGTCCGGCATAGCGCCAAGACTCCGAGGGAAACGTCAGTTCTGGGCCAGATGGCGCTTTAAGGCGATCGTCGTAGATGAGGATTTCCTCGGCCCCAACGTCTTCGCGGGTTAACTCCACCCTGGGGCGTTCGGCCACCGGCGTCGTTATCACGCTTTCGACATCGACCCCGCGGCCAGTGGTAAAGCTGTATGAGTTTGGGCCGGAAGAGCGGATCGTCCATTTCCCGGCGCTCGGTCCGCCTTCATGCGTCGTTGCCGCAAAGTGCGCATACTCTGACCGTGGGCCGCGGTGCCTTGCATTCGTGACGTCGCCACAGCGGCCAAACCAACAGACCGTATCCCCGGCACCGCAATCCGCGTCGATTGCGCACGTTAGTGGTCGACGGAATCGGTCGATGTATCCGCGATCTAGGGCGAATTCATACAGCGAAATGAACGCGCTCATGCCTACCCATGGAATTGCGTCGAGTTCATCCAGGGTCTGCACAACCCGGTCGTCGTGTGGGTCGGCAATATTGCCAACGCGATAGACATCAATGGCTTCCGCCGCCCGCGCGTCCAGTCCCACCTCGATGTCCAGCTGATCGCGGCTAAGTTCGTTGACCACGGCAAGAATCCCGAGAGCCTCTGGGCTTCCTTCCTCGATCAGGATGGCGTCTTGCTTTCCGCTTCCCAACAGGGACAGAAACGATTCGTTGGGGTCACCGCTTGGTTTGTCTTCGTCAGGAACACAGGCGGAAAGGCTTACAAAAAGCACCAAAAAAATCATGTAATTCAAATGTCTCATCTCAAACCTCCATTCGTTCATCACGACTGAGGTTAGCGTCTTGACTCTTGTGGTCACCTCACAGTGTCTAACAGTTTTGGAACCGGAGGCGACCAAGCGACCGCAGGGCGCTGAAACGACCATCGATAAATTGCTTGAATACGCGAAGCCACTAAACTGTCCAAGCTGCGGTTGCACAGCCATTAAATGCTAGGGATTTTGTGCTGATAAGTCGTGCAAATCGCTGGCGCCTTCGACAGTGGGTTACTCGCCAGCGAAGACGCCTGATGGTTGGGGCGGGTTTTGCCTTTTTCGTGGTCCTTCTGGGCACGTTTGGGGCATTCGAACCGCTGAGCCATGCGTGGCAGGGCACGCTGTTTGCCATTCGTGGTGAGCGTGAGACTTCGCAGCGTGTCGTGAGTGTGACGCTCGACGACGACTTCGCAGATTCTGTGGAAGGCCCGCCGTTCGCGCAGGCCGAATTCACCAAAGTCATCGATGCGATCGCCGACGACTCGCCGGATGTCGTGGCTGTGTACCTGCCGCCGACGGCGGTGAAGCCGTCAAAGGACGTGTTTAAATGCTCCGGGCGGATGCTGTTCTATGGCCCAAAACGGCCCACGTGGTTGGACCGTGATTGCGGCTGGCATGGCGTTTCTGAAGAGCCCATCGACCCACGGCAGACCGTGTTGTTGGGCTCGGGCGGGCGACGCACAGCCGAAGGTCGTATCCTTGAGATGGCTGGCCTGAAGGCAGAAAACGCGGAGTCATTGACCAACTTCAGCGGTGGGCTGCCGGGTATCTCTGGCGGCAATCTGGTGGGCAAGAACTTCCCGTCTGGCCTGTTCAGCGGCCGAATTGTCTTTGTGACGACCACGGTTGGAGGCTTGGCGAACTGGACCGAGACGCCCTTTGGCAAGGTACCCGCCGAGGTCATTCGCGCCGAACGCGTCGCGACCGCCGCAGACAATGTTGGCATCTTCAACTCGCGATTCCTTGAACAGTTCTTGTTCTTGCTGGGCTTGGCAGCCGGGGCGTGGGTGTTTGGTCGAACGCGCAATATCCCGTGGTTGTTTGGCGCGACCCTATTATGGGGTGTGTTGGAACTGACCGCGTTTGCCTTCGAAATCACGCTGGGCGGACCGATGATGCTGATGGGTATTTGGTCCGCATTTTTCATCGGCCTAACGGTC
>JAUIBR010000062.1 GCA_030427705.1 bacterium
CGGAGCCAGTCCCGGAGAAGCGCGAGAGATCGCACGATTCACACGGTCCTGGTGGAGGACATCAGCCATGAAGCTCAACCGTTTGCTCCCAAACCGCAGCTTCGACGAACTTGGATTACCGAGATTGACGAAGACATGACCTCAACTCATCGAACCGCCCTGTGCGGACCCGCATGCAGGGTGGTGTGGGAGGGGCGCGGCTGAGAACAGCCGCCCCCTATCCCGATTTGTGTTAGTGGAATGCGAGAACCTGCGTCGTGGCGCTTGGTCCCTGATGGTAGAGCCCCTCGTCCACGTCCCGCCGCGCTTCCTGACACAACACAAAGGTCAATCCCGCTAGCTCTTCTCGTGCTTGGTCCGGGGTCAGCAAGAGGGCGTCATTAGGCGGTCCGCCTTTGCCTTCCAGCATAAGGTGATTGGGTGAGTAGAACTCCAAGATGAATGCCCCACCGGGCTGGAGCGCAGTTACGCATTTCGCGTGCACCTCACGCCGGAGCTCCGGCGGGACGTGCGCCCAAATCGAGACGATCCCAGCCCACTTGTGCCTTCCAAACTCAAAGTCTGTCAGGTCAGCGACCATTGTCTCGACATGCACTCCACGGCGTTTGGCCAGCGCTGCTGTGTTGGCCATTCCAACGTCAGATAAGTCCATGGCCGTAACGTCGTAACCCAGTTCCGCCAGGAACACTGCGTCGCGTCCTTCGCCAGCCGCGATGACCAATACTGGCCCGTCCGGAATTGCGCTTCCGACCGCTCGAACAAAGTCGTTAGGTTCCGTCCCGTAGGACTCAAATTGATTGGAGTATCGCTCGTTCCACATAGTCACCTCCTGCCCAAAACAACTCGCATAGTTTCTCCGAAATGAACACGGTTTTCGCGATCCGTTCCGTTCACTCTTATGCGTCCGGGTATTCGTTTTTATATAAACGACAATGTTTTGGTTCGTTTTTGTAACATTATCGAAAACAGCGCATCCCTTGAGTAACTACAAATAGGAGGTCCTATGTTTCGCACAGCATTAATCGCGATTTTTTCACTCGTACTTTGGGGGTGCTCTGGAGGAGCCCAGACAGAGAAGACACAGCCGGACGCGCACGCAGAAACACCGGAGTCGACGGCGTCGACCGAAGCATCAAACCCCACTACACCCGGTGGAGAGCTCGAGGGCGACAAGGTGGATAAGTCAGCCTTGGCTTCATGTACGGGCGGCAACGTGCCGGTGGGGGCCACGAAGTGTCGCTTGGATTTGGAGACCGGTCAGGACTCCTATTGGTCAGACAGTGATGGGGTTAACCCCGGGAACGCGGGATGCCACCTTGAATACGCCGACAACGCCTGCGGTGTCATCAAACCTGGGCGAGAATTCGGCGAATTCTGTCTGGATTCAGACCGGTTGGTTGAGTCGAATCCTGGGGCTGAGGAGTGCCACACGCACAAAGGCGACCTTGGTGCACCAAACGTCACGTCGTGCTCGGAATGGTGTAAGGGCCAGCAGTTCGCGTCCGGAAAGTGCGAGGCGGCGATGGGGTCGAGCTTGCTTGGTACGTGTGAGTCAGCTCACTGCGTCTGCAGCTAGTCGTTAAGGGCGAACAAGCGGTATCCCAACAACGTCGCGGTTTCCGGGGAACTCCGCGGCGGTCCAGATTATGTCTTGTTCGCGTTGCATATAGAGGTCTTCAGCGCCGTATACCCATGCCGTGATACTGCTTTCGCCGAATCCTGGTTTTGTCCGGTAGAGGCGTCCGTATCGCTGGTACTGGCTGGACGACGAGATGTAGATATTGCCCTCGTATCGCATCGCACCTTGCATACGCGTCTGCCCGGAAACGTATGCGGCGCTGGGTCGAACGCCCATGGCATCCGTCGCTAACATTCCCGTTTCGGCGTCTACGTCCCACGCGATGATTCGCCCGTTGTGATCGTCGCTTCGGTACTCACCTGAGATGAGCGCGGGTGGGTTCGATGATCTATCCAACCCCACAAACGAGAATCGAATCGTGCAGCCCTGATTGTTGCGGCGGTAGCGGAAGAGCTCTGGCACGACATACGCGTAGCCAAGTCCGTCAAACTGGTCGCCTGAGATGCCGATGCGGTTCGTGTCGGCGTTATTGGTTCGCATGATGGACGTCAGGTCATAGACCCTGAATCCGCCCGTAGTGTCGGCGACATACAGGAAGTCCTCCCACCAGACGATGCCACCGGCGTGTAGTGCGCCACCCGACCCGGTTTGTGCGGAGCGGAAGTTTGGCGCGTCGGGAGTGCCCGTCGGTTCGACCAATAAAAGATGACGATACGTGACATTGTTGAGGTTTGTGACGTCAGCGATCGAGATGCGCACGCCTTTGGTCGGACGGTCGTCGCTGTTGTGATACCAGCTGACCATTACCAGGTCGCGTCCAGCAATCTTGCCGCCAGCGACCGCATCCGACGAGCCGGTAACGCCTTGTGGGTACCAGTACGAGACGTTCTCGTCGCCGGTGTTCCAACGGAAACCACGGAAGTTGTGATTGCGCAATCGATAGGCATTGTCGGAGTTGATTCCGGCTCGCCCGGATCGATTGAGGTTGCTCATGACCTGTTGAATCGTTCGGATTCCGCCTGATTTGTCGGCGATAGCCTGAATCAACTGGCGCCGTTCGGTGATGCTGGCGTTTGTAGGCGGCCGAAGTCCAAATCCACACTCTGCAGCGGAAATCAAAAAGTGCTCTGTCGTGGAGGGCTCAGAACCTGCGCATGCGACGTTGCCGTCTAGGACCGTTTCTTCGCAACGAAGCGGGGTGGGCGGCAAGTCTGGAGCCATGTCGATGACGCCCATATCCGCGTCGGTTGGCTGCATGTCTGACACATTCATATCTTCTGGATTCAAATGTACGTCTGAGTTGCCAGCATCGTCGTTAACTGACTGGTCGATCCCGGCATCGAGCCGCCGGTCCGTGTCGGATTGCAGTTCAACGTTTTCGTCACCGCATCCAACGACAAAGACAAAAACAAAAAGAAGGCGCTTCAGCATCGTGCTACCTGGCATGATTCAGCCCGTACTACTGTCTGCGACGAGCGGAGTTGATTTGCTAGCGCGACCGTTATACATGGCGCGCCAGCGGGCAGAGGACTCGCAGCAGTCCATGGAAGAAGGTATATGGCAAACATGAAAACGTTGAAACTGACACAACCTGACGATTGGCATCTACATCTTCGCGACGGAGCCGCCCTGGCTGCGGTAGCACCAGCGACCGAAGCGGTGTTTGCCCGTGCGCTTGTGATGCCGAACCTCAAGCCTCCTATCCGAAACGTCGAACAGGCGATGGCATATCGCGAGCGCATCCTCGAGGTGGCTCCGAAGCTTGATGCACGCATGACGCTTTATCTGATGGATGCCACGACGCCGGAAGACGTCATCGAGGCCGCGAATCATCCCAAAATGATTGCCGCAAAACTGTATCCTGCCGGTGCCACGACGAATTCCGATTCAGGCGTTACCGACATCGAGGCGATGGACCCGGTGTTCGCCGCGATGGCGGAGCATGGGCTTCCGCTGTGTGTGCACGGCGAGGTGACGCATCAGGACGTGGACGTATTTGACCGCGAAGCGCGTTTTCTAAACGAGGTACTCAACCCAATCGTCGCGCGGCATAACGGGTTGAAGGTTGTCTTGGAACACATCACAACCACCGAGGGCGTGCAGTTTGTGCAGTCGCACGAGACCAACGTCGGCGGAACGATCACGCCACAACACATGTTGTTGAACCGAAACGCCTTGTTCCAAGGTGGCCTGCGTCCCCATCACTACTGTCTGCCGGTTTTGAAACGCGAGCGGCATCGCGCGGCCATCGTCGATGCCGTCTGCGGTGGTGACCACCGCTTCTTTCTCGGCACCGATTCCGCGCCCCATGCGAAAGGCGCGAAGGAGTCGGATTGCGGGTGTGCCGGAGTCTACAGCGCGCCAAACGCCATCGCTTTCTACGCCGAAGTCTTCGAGGCTGCGGGCAAACTCGAGAACCTGGAGGCGTTTGCCAGCCTGAATGGCGCACGGTTCTACGGACTGGAGCCCAATGAAGGCACGATTACGCTAGAGCAGGTCGAGACTGCGGTTGCTGCCGAACTTCCGTTTGGCGACACCGTTATCGTGCCATTTCGGGCTGGTGGCACGGTTGCCTGGCGTGTCGCGAATTGACTTCGATACTGTTTTATCGTAATTCAACGATTAACGAGTCGGAGGCTTGATGAACGACGAAGCCAAAATCTGTTGCCCACCTGCGGAGCCTGCACCACCCGTGCCTTCCGATGAGGGCGAAGCCAACGAGCAGCTTGCCCAGTTGGCCAAAGCGCTGGCGCATCCAGCGCGGGTATCGATCATTCGACTCTTGGTTAGAAAGGAAGGCTGCATTGTCGGTGATATCGTCGACGAACTGCCATTAGCGCAGTCCACGATCTCGCAGCACCTTAAGCAGCTCAAAGAAGCCGGGTTGATTCGTGGCGACGTCGATGGCCCGCGCGTGTGCTACTGCGTCGAACCAGGCGCCGTGGCACTTTTTAAGGCACTCGTGGAAGGGCTCTGAGCATTTTTTTTGCGCAAGGAACGCTGTTTTAATCGTAATTCGACGATAGGCGATTTGGTGACGATATGGGACTGTTCGAAAAATATCTGTCCGTTTGGGTGGCGCTTGCGATTGGGGCCGGAGTAGGGCTTGGATTGGTTGCGCCTTCGATGTTTGAGACGATCGCGACCCTGCAGGTGGCAGGCGTGAACTTGGTGGTCGCGGTGCTGATTTGGCTGATGATCTACCCGATGATGTTGAAGGTAGAGCCGTCATGTCTAAAGGACGTCGGTAAGAAGCCAAAAGGGTTGGCGCTGACACTCGTCGTCAACTGGCTCATCAAACCGTTCTCGATGGCGGCTCTCGGTATCCTGTTCTTTCAGTTCCTTTTTGCCGATTTGGTCCCGGCCGCGGACGCCCAACAATACATTGCGGGAATGATTTTGCTTGGTGTCGCGCCATGCACGGCGATGGTCTTCGTCTGGAGCCACCTGACCGACGGAGACGCCAACTACACATTGGTCCAAGTGTCGGTGAACGACATCATTTTGGTGTTCGCGTTCGCCCCGATCGCGGGGCTATTGCTTGGTGTTACCGACCTTCAAGTCCCCTGGGCCACGTTGGTTGCTTCGGTAGTTATCTTCGTCGTGATTCCTCTGGCAGCGGGCGTCTTGACCCACCGCAGTCTCATATCGAAGGGCGGAGAAGCAGCCGTCGAAAAGCTCGGCGCAAAGCTCAAGCCAACCTCGATCATTGGTTTGTTACTGACGATCGTGATGCTGTTTGGGTTCCAAGCTGAGACGATTGTTGAGCAACCGGGACGGGTAGGGCTCATCGCCATCCCGCTCATAATCCAAAGCTATGGCATCTTTGCGATTGCGTATGGGATGGCGAAAGCACTGAAACTGCCATTCAACGTCGCCGCCCCCGCCGCCATGATTGGAACCTCCAACTTCTTCGAGCTCGCTGTGGCCGTCGCGATCAGCCTGTTTGGTTTGGACTCTGGAGCAGCGCTTGCAACCGTTGTTGGAGTCCTAATCGAGGTCCCGGTCATGTTGTCGTTAGTCGCGTTTGCAAACCGTACCAAAGGTTGGTTTGCCCCACCGCTCGCCGCCTGAAAGTGTCTGAAATAGGGCGCGGGGCCGCTTGATTGAGATTCGCGTTTCCATATGCTTCCGCCAAATGGAGGATTCATGAGTTACACGCGGTTCACGATCATATTGGTAGTTTTGGCAGGTTTTGGCGTTATTGGATGCGGCGATACGACGAAGAAAGACGGGGCGTCCAACAATCGGGCGAACAACGTTAACAACGTCAACAACGTCAACAACGCGAATAGCTCGAACAATTCGAGAAACAACACGAACAGCGCAAACAACGCGAACAACGGGAACAACGCGAACAACGCCAATAACAACCCGGATATGGGTGGCGACATGCCGGTCGAGCTTTGCGAGGGCAACCTTCCGGTCGGGCAATCTCGGTGTGTCGGCAACACGGCGGTTTCCTGCGTCACCGGCGCAGTTATCGAAGAAGAAGATTGCGGAAACGAACAGTGTGCAATGGGTGAGTGTTTGTCTCCTTGTGACGCAGTTGCTACCTCCACAAATTCGCAAGGTTGTCGATTCTTGGGAGCGAACATACGCAACAGCCAGGCGGGCATGAGCACGACCTGGGTCGTGGCCAACTCAGGAACCGGCGTTGCCTCTGTTGAGTTTCGAAACGAAAGCACCGGCGCCACCGAAACCGCGGTGCTTCAGCCGGAAACGTCGGAGAGTTTCACGTCAGAAGTCGAGTATGAAGTGGTCTCGATCACAAGCACAGCACCCGTTTCGGTCTGGCAATTCAACAACTCGCTGAGCACGGCGAGCCAAGATTCGACCCTGCTCGTTCCAACGCATGCTTGGACTGATAACGCCGTCGTTGCTGCTTACGCCAGAGGGAGTTGGACCGGCTCGCAATACACAGTGTTGATGGACGCGAGCGGTCAAGTATCAGGCGGCGAGGGAGGAACCCAATCCATCGGCGCTCAAGATGCGCTTTTCATTCAGGCCGACGACCCAAGTGTCGACTACACGGGCGTCGAACTCTCATCGACGAGCCCGATGTCAGTCATCGGCGGGCACTCTTGTAGCGCGGTCATCACCGCCTACTGCGACCACCTTGAAGAGGTCATCTTGCCGTGGCCAGGCCTGACGTTCGTCGCGGCTCCCATCTACGAAGGCGACGTGAACGTCCCCGTAGCCTTCCGAATCATTCCTGCGGTCGGAACCACCGAAGTCACGCTGACGGGGTCAGTGCAACAAACGGTCAGCATCAATAAAGGTGAATTCCACGAGGTCGAGTTTGACGCCGAAACGTTCGATGGACTCGCCATCCAAGCTAACTCACCCGTGCATGTGATGCAGTACATGGGGGCCAGCCGCTCGCCATCGATGGCGACGCTCGCGCCGCTCGGTTCATGGGGCGGCTCTTACGTCGTGGCCGGTTCGGCCGACCGTGAAGGAATCATGCAGATTATCACCCCAGACGATGGATCGGTGCAGGTCAACGGGTCGACCGTGACCAATTGGGAGTCGGATGGTCTGGGCTACAAGGTCGCATTTGTGCCGCTTCCTCAAGGCACTGTCGCCAAGGTCTCAGGCACGCCAATGCAGATCATGGTGCATGGATTCCAAGCCTACTCATCATTCATGCATCTCGGTGGATTTGGGCGGGTGCAATAGGCTGGGCTAGGAATTGAGTCGGTCCAGGTTGCGGCGCGCCATCTGCACATGCGGGTGTTCGGGGCCAAACTGGTTCTTGAGCTTATCCAAAGCGTTTTGAATGTGAGTTCGTGCTTCATCAGGGCGGTCGAACTGGATCAAGATCGTCCCGTAGTTCTGCTCTTCCAGCCAAGCAGCGGGGCACTCCCCGTACTTATCGAGTTTGTACTCCCAGATGTCCTTCTGCACGTCGAGGGCGCGAGCGTCCTTGGCTTCCACGAGTCCGTCCACCAGGGCGTCGATGACCTGAAAGCTCAGGTTTCGTTCTCCCAATTCACCTTTGTCGCGCATCTCGTTCAGGATTTCGGTGAGGCCTTCGACCATCTTCTCAAAGTCGCTGTCCTTGAGCGCAATCAAGTCCTCGACGCGTCGAAACTCTCCAATGAACTTCTTCTGGTCCCAGGCCCAATCATCTTCTGGGAAGAACTCCAAATAGATGTCGATGGCGCGTGCCGGCGTTTCCATCAATCCGCGTTGGCCGGATTGGCGAACGATGACTTCGATATCGGACTCAGGGTTGTGCGTCTCCTCGAACAACATGGTCACGTACTGCTCATAAACTGGCCAAAGATAGTCGGCCTCTTCAGGCCAGCGCTCGGCGAGTCCGCCAACGGCACGAACCCATTCAGGAGTCTTCGCGTCGGCCCATTCGGCGATGGCTTGAATCTCGTCGATTGCCTCTTCGCGCTCGTTCGGTGCTTTTGTGTAGATGGTGGTTCCGCCGCCGCCGAACATGGGTCCGCGAGACTGCAAGGCTGAGGCAAACACCTTGAATGCCGCCTGTACTTGGCCGTTGTAAAGAAGCGCGACGCCTAGTTTCCGACTGGCGTTGCTGGCACCTGCGGCATCCTTCGCGTCTATATAATGTTGGCTTGCGGCTTGCGCGTACTTCAATGACTCGGTGTAGTCGCGGGTCACGTAGGTACCGCGAACCACAAGCTGAGCCATGGCTCCCAGCGTGACGTCTTTGGCGTCTCCCACCTTCATGGCTTGATACAACTCCAAGGCCTCCGCATAGCCCCCATCTTCACCGGGATTTGACCTCAGCTTAAGGAAGCGGACCGCCCACGTTTCTGGGTCCGAAGCGGTTGTGCCTTCCAAGACGCCTGCATACAGCCAATCACGGAATCGACGCATTCCGGTCATTGTGGTGAAGAATTTCTCGGACTGTTCGAAGTACTGTCGGGCGTTGTCTTCGACAGGACCAACGCCGGTCTCTGCGATCAATTCCTTGGCGAATTCCGCATCGATGGGCAAATCCGGTTCGCCCTCGGCGAACATCTCAACAAATGTGGTCCAGCTCTCGGGATCGGTCGCGAGCAGTTTGTCTTTTAGTGTGGCTGATAGCGTCATACGGATTTCCGGATTTGGCGGCTTTTAAAAAACTATTTGGCGCGCAATGCATCTTCAGTTTGGTAAGGGAGACTATGCGCAAGCTACTACCATTCATACTGCTAATTTCTTGGGGATGTGCCGGGTTCGGCGCAGCACCTGAAGGTGAGCGCCTGTTGCGGATGCAGAACTCGCCGCAATGGGGTGATGGTGCGTTCATCAATCCGCAGCCCATCTGGAGCGGTATGAGCTACTCGAAGCTCTACGAATCGATCGACAAACGCAGCCGCTATGGTGCGCCAGATGACGTCGAGGTCGACATCCCCGTGATGTACGGCAATGCCGGTCGCTTCGATAGTCCGCCCGCATCTGGTCTGCGTGTAACCTGGCTAGGGCACTCGACATTGTTGATCGAGATCGACGGCCTGCGGGTACTGACCGACCCGGTGTGGACAAATGCCGGCCCCTACAACTGGCTTGGGCCAGAGCGTTGGTACGCCCCGCCAATCGCTGTCGAAAACCTGCCGAAAATTGACGCAGTTGTGATTTCACACGACCACTATGATCATCTGGACCATCGCACCATCGAGATGCTCAAGGACCGCGACCTGAAGTTCTTCGTTCCGCTCGGGATCGGAGCACACCTGGAGTATTGGGGCGTTGACCCTGCCAAAATTGTGGAGCTGGATTGGTGGGAAAAGCGGCCGCTAAACGGCGCGGAGATCGTGTGCGTGCCTTCACGTCACGCGTCCGGCCGCCACCTGCACGACCGAAACCGCACGCTCTGGTCGGGCTGGGCCATCATCGGCCCAACGCACCGTGCGTATTTCAGCGGCGATACCGGCCTGTTCAAAGATATGAAGCGTATCGGCGAAGAGTATGGGCCGTTTGACGTGACAATGATCGAATCCGGCGCTTACGGAAAGGACTGGCCGGATTGGCATATCGGCCCGGAGCAGGCCGTTTTGGCCCACCAATGGGTTAAAGGGAAGTACTTCATTCCCATCCACTGGGGCATGTTCACTTTGGCGTTCCATGGCTGGACCGCACCCGCGGAACGCGCATGGTGGGCGGCCTATCAAGCTCAAGTTCAAATCGGGATACCACGTCCCGGCCAGAGTATAGAGCCCGCCAGCCCACCAGTTTTGGAGCGGTGGTGGCCGGAATTGCCGTATCAAGACGCCGAGGCATACCCAGTCGTCTCTACCGATGTGAATGGCAATCCTCCACGGCTGCATTAGGCCTGTCTGCTTTACAATTGGTGCCGGCAAATCTACACAAGTCCTCGGTTTAGTTGAGGTCGTTTGTGCAGCGTGTTTGGGCCTTCGCGTTCGTTTGTTTGATGTTGGTGGGATGTGAGTCGCGCGAAGTCATAAACGTCTTTGCCGCGTCTTCCTTGACCGAAGCGATGAACGACATCGCCGACGAATACGAGAAGTTGCACCCCGGGGTCGATGTTCGGCCCGTGTTCGGTGGAAGTCAGGTCCTTCGCCTTCAGATAGAGCAGGGGGCAAAGGCCGATGTCTTCGTCTCCGCTGACCTGTCTCACGTCGAGGCACTAAAGGCTGCGGAACTATTGAGCACGACAACGGGGCTCGCGCGGAACAGTCTGGTTGTCATCGTTCCTGCGGACTCGACGGTGCAGTCGCTGGAAGAGCTCGGGGCCGAAAGTCGAATTGTAGTCGGCTCAGAAAACGTGCCGATAGGTCGCTACACCAAGCAGTTCCTGGATGCGGTCCAGAATGGCGACGTGCTGCGAAAGCGCATCGTCTCGCGCGAGAACAACGTGCGATTAGTTCGGGCAAAAGTCGAACTTGGCGAGGCTGACGCGGGAATCGTCTACGCCACGGATGTGAACGCGAAGGTTCGTGCGCTCCCGGTTACATCCGAAGTTTCCGCGTCATACGCTGTTGGCCTGACAACGAACGCTGGGGCAAACGGCAAAGCGTTTTTCGAATACCTAACCTCGGATGGCCAAGGTATTTTGCGGCGACACGGATTTGAGAGCCCATGAAGGTCGCGTCGACAACTTTTGCGATTCTGCTCGGGGGGTTGCTGCTGCTGCCGCTCATTGCCCTATTGTTGGCGTCGTCGCCGACCGCGGTCGCGTCTGCAGTAGAACATCCGAGCTTTGCGCCCGCGTTGTGGCTGAGCCTCAAGACGACGATCTTGAGCCTGTTCATCATCGTGGTGTGCGGCACGCCCCTGGCGTGGTGGTTGTCAAAGGCCAAGGGGGCCTGGCCCAAAGCCGCATCTGTCATCGTCGATTTGCCGATCATCATGCCCCCTGCGGTCGTTGGGGTCGCGTTACTGAAAACGTTCGGACGGGAAGGGACGTTTGGTCCGATGTTGGACGCGGCCGGTATCAACATCCCATTCACGACCGCAGCTGTTGTCATCGCGCAGGTCGTCGTCGCCTCGCCGTTTTTCATCCAAGCCGCAGCCAACGCGTTTAGGAAGGTCGATGAGGACACGTTGATCGTCGCGCGTTCCTTGGGTGCGACGCCGGCTCAATCGGTCATGAAGGTAGCCATACCGGTGGCGCTTCCCGGCTTGGTTGCGGGTGCTTCGTTGGCTTGGGCACGAGCATTGGGCGAGTTTGGGGCGACGCTCCTGTTTGCCGGAAACATGCCTGGGACGACGCAGACTATGCCGTTGGCAATTTTCAACGCGTTGGAATCCGACGTCGACCTCGCCGTAGTGATGTCTTTGGTGTTGGTCGCGATCGGCGCGCTATTATTGGTGACGCTACGGCTCGGACCGATCTTGAGGAGGTCGTCATGAGCTGGAGCGCAGACATCGACGTCAAGCTGGGCGACTTCCATTTGCAGGCCAACATCTCGACCGATGCGAAGGTCTTGGCGGTCGTTGGACCCAACGGCAGCGGAAAATCCACGATGCTTCGAAGCCTGTTGGGTGCGCTTGGGGCCACGTTTGTCTTGAACGGAGAGTCGTTGGGTGACTTGCCGATTGAACGACGAGGCATCGGGTTTGTGCCTCAGGGTTATCGGTTGTTTCCGCATCTGAATGTGTTCGACAACGTAGCGTTTGGTCTGCAGTTGCAAGGCGCCGACGATATCGACCGGACGACGTCTGAGATGTTGCGCCGCTTGGACATCGAACAACTGGCTTATCGAGAGATTGACGGCCTATCGGGAGGTGAGCGCCAGCGCGTTGCCTTGGCCAGAGCCCTGGTGTGTGAGCCAAAGATGCTCTTGCTAGATGAGCCACTCGCCGCGCTAGACGCGATTGCACGGCGAGAGGTCCGCAGTTTCCTGTCACGACACCTTCGACAGTTTGACGGGTACACAGTCCTCGTCACCCATGATGTCGAGGATGTGCTCGCCCTAAAGGCTAACGTCTGTGTTCTGATTCAGGGTAAGGTTGTTCAGATTGGAGACATCAAGGCATTGGAAGAAAATCCCGCTCACGACTTCGTGGGAGAGTTTCTGGGGTTGTCGGGTTCTTTCGAGGAAGAGTAGGCGTTGACGACTGGGTGTGCCTCTGTACACTCGGCGGAATCGAATTGATAAGAGATTTCATGCACATGCAACGATTGATGATTGTCGCTTGTTCGCTCCTGGTTTTGGTTGCGTGCAGCGGGCCCGAAACAGCACCAAAACCGCCCAAAGTTGAGCCGGCCGCACAAGTGCAGCCAGCGCCGACCACGGTGGCTGAGCCAGAGGCCGATATGGCTGCTGAGCCCGATCTACCCCAACCTGCGCCTGAACCTGAGAGGACGGTGGCGGAGCGCGCGATGGACCCAACCGAGCCGCTTCCGGAAGAAGTGAAGGCTGCCCTCGCATCTATCGAGTCCGATCCTGCGCCCGAAGAATTGATTCGTTCGTCGCACTATTGGGTATCCAACGAGGACTTCCACAATCTCTACAAGAAACACATCGATGGGCACGGAGGTGTCTGGGTTGGTGTTGCAACCGACCAAAACTACTTGATGGCTGCGTGGGCCAAGTCGCCTGTGCTCATCATGATGGATTTCGACCTTCAGATTCGAAATGTGCATGAGCTCTACGGCATCATCTTCCGCCGCGTTGAAACGGCGTCTGAGTTGCGCAAGGCGTGGAAGAACACCGAGCAGATGCACACGTGGATCGAGGAAGATTACAAAGACAAACGCAAGATCAAGGCGCTCAAGAAGACGTTTAAGAAGTCGAATGCCTCGATTCGGGCGCGCCTGCGATACGTCGTTAAGGTCTACAAAGAGCGCAAGATTCCGACGTTTTTGACCGATGAAACGCAGTTTGCATACATCCGAGACCTCTGGCGAAACGGTCGCGTGATCGCCATTCGCGGCGACCTGACTGGGGACAAGACGATGCTCAGCATCTCGAAGGCCCTGGAATCTGTGGGCCTTACGGTCGGTCTGCTCTACACCTCGAATGCTGAGCAATACTTCGACTTCACGCCTGAGTATCGACGCAATGTGGCGGCGCTGCCATCCGACGAAAAATCGCTTGTTTTGCGCACCCGTCCCAACCCCAAACTCGGCGTGCCTGAGGGGGGTGAGTACCACTACAACGTTCAGCCGCTGGCCAATCTCCAGCAGTGGTTGAAGGTATCGCGAGCGAAGAAGGTCAGCTGGCTGCTGTTCCGAAATCGCGTCGACGACGAAGAGATCTTGGGTCTCTCGCAGATTATTGAAGACGCAAAGGTCTCCAAACGCCCACCAAAAGTCGCAAAGATGCCCGAAGAGACGTGAACCGACTTCGTTTTTCCATCGTCGCCCTCGCCATCTGTTTCCCAGCATTATTGCACGCCGAACCCCTGAAGGTATGCGGTGGCGAGGTCAAACCACGACCCGACGGGTGGGTTCGAGACGTCATCGCAAAAGACAAGACACTCTCAGAACTCCTACCGAACGCAGAACGCCTACGATTCCAGGTGGTGGTGGCGGAAGTCGTCAAGACCAAGCGTGGGCTATGCCTGCGCAAGTCCTTGTTTCGTGCGGGTGCCGAGTACACCTATCCGGCCAGCGCGATCAAAGTTGTCGGGGCGATCGCAGCCTTGCGTGAGGCTCAAAATCATGACGGCTGGTCATTGGATACTCCGGTTCGAATCCCTGAGTTTACGCGCCCGAACCATGAGGACCGGTTCGTCGTCAGTCCCCAAACCGAAACGACGCTCGATGAACTTCTAGAGAAGACGTTGGTGGTGTCGAGCAACTCGGCTTTCAATGCGCTTTACGATATCGCCGGCCGTCAGCAACAGAATGCCCTAATGCATGCGGCGGGTCTGGATTCGGTGCGGATGTGGCATCGCCTCAGCCAAACGACCGCGCCGCAAGATGCTCACGCGTGGGCACCCGCGATCGAGATTATGGCCGACGAAGGCTGGGTGCGTGTTCGGCCCGTCCGAGGTCCAAATCCCGCGCCTCAACCCACCTACCTTTCGGGGACAACGCTTGGCGTGGGTTATGTCGATGCCGTGACGAAGTCGCGGGTCGATGCGCCGATGGACTTTGCGATAAAGAACGCCATCTCAATGGAAGACCTCATGGCGACGACGGTTGCGATTGCGCGGCCAGACTTGTTTGGAGCGGAGCATCCATTCGGTCTAAGCGCAGCAAACCTCGAGGCGCTTCGGGTGTTCATGACCCAACGCCCTGACGGCGCATCTGAAGCCGAAACGCTTCAGCGCGAAGCCAGGTTCAAGCCATTCTCGCCGGGAGTCCTGCGTGCCTTCGGCGGTGACCGAGGTCGTTTTCGGTATGTGAATAAAGCGGGGCGTGCGTACGGATTCCATTTGGACAGCGCGTACATCGAGGACGTCAAAACGGGTCGCGCGTTTTTTCTGACGGCGACCCTCTGGCCCAACGAAAACCAGATTCTGAACGACAATGCTTACGAGTATGACGACGTGTCATACCCAGCATTGCAGGCGTTAGGCGAGGTCTTCACTCGCGAGTTGTTGAAACCCTAGCGGCGAGCTGGACGTTGTTGACGAAGCGACAACGTAAGCCAACCGACGACGGCAGCTGCCGAAAGGGTGCAATAGGTCAAGACGACTGTGTTGATTGCGATGTCTAACATTTTGCCAACCTCATGACGAAAGTGTGCAGTTTGTGTGCGAAATGGAAACATTCCATCTGAGCACGTTAGCAATGTAGCGACACTGTCGAAAAAGATTAATATTTGCCGGGGAATTTGATATTTTCCGATTTGGAAATAATTAGGAAGGGGTTGATATGTTGGACTTGTTTGAGGTGTTTCTGCACGTGGCCGACCGCGGCAGTTTCATCGACGCGGCTCGTGCGATGGGGGTCGTGCCCTCAACGATCAGCAAAAAGGTCAGCGCGTTGGAAACGCAGTTGGGGGTGACTGTGTTTCAACGCACGACGCGAAGTCTGTCGCTAACTCAGGAAGGACGTATTGTGTACGACGAAGCGCGGCAAATCTTGTCTCGTGTCGATGCACTCGAAGCGCGTTTGGCCACACAAACCGCTGAAGCACTCGGAACCCTTAAGATATCGACGTTTCCCGAGTTTGGTCGACTGCTGCTCGGGCGCCACCTGCCGGAGTTTCATCGTCGCTACCCCCGCATCAAGACGGAGCTGTCTATCTCGGAGGACATCGTCGACTTGATCGGTGATTCATTCGATGTCGCTATTCGTTTTGGTGTGTTGCCGGACAGTGAGCTACAGGCGCGAATCTTAGGTGACTATGACTACTACCTCTGTGTTTCCCCCAGATACGTCGCTGAGCATGGCGCCCCAACACGACTCGAAGATTTGAGTCAGCATGTCTGCATGACCGACCCGACCTCACCGCTGATTCGGACGTGGGTGTTCGAGCGCGACGGCGAGCGAGTCGAGGTAATCCCGGAGGGCCCGTTGCAGGCGGATGACCCGATCACTCGATACTTCGCGACCGTCGAGGGGTTAGGGATTTCCGTGTTGCCGGCAGTAATTCTGCGCGACGCCGTGAAAGCCGGGCAACTTCAACTTCTGTTTCCAGAACACCCGATCCGATTTGGGAAGATGTGGGCGATCCACGCTCGCCGAGACCCCGTGCCCAAACGAATTCAGTTGTTCGTCGACTTCGCGCGCGAGCTAGCACAAAGCGCGCAAACTGTTGAAGATATGCAGCCGTAGATACCCAGAAACAGTGTGTTGAGCCGGGCGAATTAGAAATTTCGCGACAAATCCGCAATGTTAGGCGTCAAAGTAGTGCAGCTAATCTGAGAAACGACATGAATCCACAAGATGCGCTTACAACCGGTCGAAACTTCCTCGACGAAGCTACCGAGAACATCACCTTCGAGGAGTTCGCGTGGGCATTTGAAGAGGCTTGGCATGGCGTCGCATGGGCGTTGAACTCCTTGCGTGAGCGTCCGCTGACTGACGTCGGTTCGGGGGAGAAAGGCGCGGTGCCTAAGAAAGGCTCGTTGATCCTGATGCTTGGTGGCACGCCAAATCCACCAAAATCGGCACGTGTCGTTCGGCAGTTTGAAGAGGCGCATCCGCGATTTGAGGCGCGCGATCTGACGCCCAAAGACATCGAGAAACTGGTGTTTGCCGCGTGGGAGCTGCACGACGATTGCGGAACCCGGTTGCGGGTGGAAGATGACCGCCTTGGTGACAAACTGATGCTCGCTGAGGTCTCACCAGGTCGCGTTGGCAGTCGCACCATCGAACGGCGAACCGCCTTGAAGTTGTTGGCGGTCAGTAGCGTGCTGCCTTTGCAGGCATGCTCGAAGATTGAGAAGGACAATCGTCCCGTCGCGACTGAACCTCAAGGAGCTTCAAAGCACCCCGGCAAACCCGCGGATGTGGCGGAAATCGTTCCGATTCGAGGAATGCAGTGGCCAACCATCGACCCGTTTCTGTTCTGCGCTCACCATCGAGATGACTATCCGGAAGGCAACGAGAACATGGGGCCGCAAGCCTCGCTCGATGGCCGACACCTTGGCCGAGACTTCGAGACCAAGGATGGATGGAATATGTATCACGGGCGCATCGTCCCTGGGTTTCCTCGCCATCCGCACCGTGGTTTTGAGACGGTGACGGTGGTTCGACAAGGGTTACTCGACCATGCAGATTCGATGGGAGCGACGGCACGCTATGGAAATGGCGATGTGCAGTGGCTGACCGCTGGTGGCGGTATTCAACACGCCGAGATGTTCCCGCTGTTGCGGTCCGAGGAACCCAATCCGCTGGAGTTGTTCCAGATCTGGCTGAACCTTCCGCGCGTAAACAAGATGGTTCCCCCGCACTTCACGATGCTTTGGGACGAGAAGATTCCTCGCGTCACGCGTACCGATAAGGCCGGTCGAAAGACCACCGTGACGCTTTCAGCGGGCACTCTGGATGGTCAGTCACCACCTGCTCCGCCCCCGAACTCATGGGCGTCCGACCCAGCGAGCGACCTGGCTATCTGGTCGATCAAAATGGAAGCTGGAGCGGTGTTCGAAATGCCAGCCGTAAACGTAGGAACGGTTCGAGCCCTCTACGTGCACGAAGGCGAATCCGTGAAAATCGGCACTAAAGACGTGGCAAAGGGAAATCGAGCGCGCGTAAATGACAACGGCGTCCTGACCCTGGTCGCAGGCTCACAGCCCATTGAGGTGCTTTTGCTTCAGGCCCGTCCACTGGACGAGCCTGTCGCCAAACGTGGCCCTTTTGTCATGAACACCCAAGATGAGATTCGGCAGGCGTATGCTGACTATCAGCGCACGCAGTTCGGAGGTTGGCCATGGAATGCGAATGGGCCGGTTCATGACCGACAGAAGGGGCGATTTGCGAAGCTGCTCGACGGCAGTTTTGAGGAACCCACCTAGTCTTTCATCGGCAAAATGAAGTCGTGAAACTGGGTCCGAGAAACCTTAAGTAGGTTTCGATTTGGGTCGACCCAAGCTTGCGACCGCCTTCCATTATAGGCCAGCGAGCTGATCGCATAGACCTCGACGTTGCCCTCTTCGCGGTATCGTTCACCAAGATGGTGAGCGTACTCCACAATCATGTCTGGGGTGACCGTCAACAGATGATGTTGCTGCTCGGTCAGCGCATGTCTGGGATTGACGCGGTGAATCGCTTGGTCGGTTCTGACCTCGTATTCCAGCGCCCCGACGCGCTCCACCAGCATGACTCTCCAAGACCATTTGAAACCGTCATCCGTCCAATTGACGTCACCGGGATAGGCAAACGACCGAAGCGGAAGAACAAACTGAACTAACAGAAAGGCCGCCGCCGCTGTCGTTGCAAAAGGGCTCACGGTCGTGACTTTGGTTGTGTCGGCCACGGGCAATTTCCGAATCAAGCGGGGCCAGTGTGGGGCGAAGAAGATGGTGATGGCCGCAACCATCACCACAGGAAACACTCCAATCGGAAAGAGCAACCCGACGGTTGTGTGGAATCCCACCGCGACCAAAAACGCGACCTTACGGGTTGGCTCCCACAGCAGGAATATCCAAATGGTGAGGTCAAACAATGCGCCCCCCCAACTCATCGCGATAGCCGTCCATTCGAGCGGCACCATTCCGCCAAAAGTGAATATTGAATCGTAGGACTTCAGCCAGGTGTGAAGCGGTTCCCCACGGAACAGCCAGTCTGCGTTGAGCTTTGCAAATCCGGCGTAGAAATAGACGATCGACACGAATGCCCGCAGAACATCGTAGTTGAGTTTGGCGACAACCCGTTGCCTGGCGTCCGGTCGAATCGAGAAGAACCCTGCCGTTGGAACGAATGCCAGCAGCAGGGCGAGCAGGCTGACGAAGTAGTAGTGATTCAGGTACGTGGCACGCTCCCAGAGTTCGGCATAGGTGAACGTCAGGAAGAACACACCCGCACAGAATCTGGGATACAGACCAACAGTGAGCATGACCGATGCCGCGAACATCGCAGCGAAGACTGCATAGACGACAGGCTCGGTCGGGGTCGTTGCACAGCCAAATCCTGGGTAGCTGAAATGGAATGTAGGGTGAATGTAGATGGACTCGATCCACCCCTTAGCCCAGAAGCGAAGCACCGAAAACGTCAGAATGGCCCCAATCAACGCACGGAAGGCGGACAGTCCCGCACCATCGACTGCCTTATGTGCGCGTCCCAACACTCAATCCCCGTCGGTATCGTTGAACGAGCGGGACAGGCCCAATTCGCTAATGACGTCGACCTCAATCAGCGTTTGGAGTTTCAATAACTGGTCCATCGCCGCTTGAACGGTTGCCGGGTCATTCACAACGGCATCGGCGAGGTTTGGCTGAATCGCGTCCAGTGCAGCCTTCGATGCATCGAGTTCTCGCCGTACGTCTTCGTTTAGCTCAGGCGCGGTACTGCCAACGAATTGAGCAAGCCCAACAGAATCGTCTTTGCCGAAATAGAGCTCCTCAACACCTGCCAGGTTGGCTTGTACCGCCAGAATCGAGGCGTTGCTGAATCGACTTTCGACGATTTCTGGCTGAGCAGACCCACCAGAAGTCGTACCTAGAGGCTCACCGAGCCGCTCCAGTCTGATGTTCTCGATCGTAAACCACAGGCGATTCACCACCGCACTGACCGACAAGATGATCGTCTCGTATTCGTGCTCTGAACTCGGATTGAGCAAGAGCCCGTAGTGGCCGTCTTGCTCGGGGTCCCAGGCGGTCTTCAGGCCCATCGATGCCGTTGTCGCGGCACCGCTAATTCCTTGTAGGTACGCGCATCGCCGTTCGTCCGAATCAACAGAAACCTCATTCCAAATGAGATATTCAGCGGCCGGCAGGCCTTTTCCGGGGCCACCAAATCCGGCGACGTTTTCCGCCGAAACGTCATTCTCACCCGCCAGAATTTCTTCGATGGAGTCTGGGCGTACCGGCCAGAAATCGAGCTCCGCTCGGAATCGCTCGGGCTCCTCAGTGTACGGACCGAACGCGAACACCTCCTGGCGCTTAAGGTGTCGTTGCGACGTTTCCCACGCCTCCTTCAACTCGGCGAGCGACGTGTCCGTAGGCGTTTCGCAGTGCGCCTTAGCCGCTGCTTCGAGCGCTCCGTTCGCGTCAGTCAACGCGTCCAGCTCAGGGCTAAGAAAATCGGCCCACCAGGACTCGAGTAACTGCAATCGAGGGTCGGGTCCTTGCGAGGAGCTGTCCGACGAACATCCGCAGATCAAGGAAGCGGCAATCACGGCTGTGAAGAGTCGTTTACGCATTTGCTTACAGGCTGTTGATAAAGGCGATAAGGGCATCCCGTTCTTCTTTGGTCAGGGATTTGAACTGCTCGCGAGCCAGCTCCGCCTCGCCGCCATGCCACAGGATTGCCTCTTCAACGCCGCGCGCTCGGCCGTCGTGCAGGAGTCTTTGGTGTTTATTGACGTCCGGGAAGAGTCCGATGCCCCAAAGTGGCGGGGTTCGCCATTCCGTTGGGCGCGCTGCGCCGGAATAGGCGGGAGGCCGCTCGTCGGCAAGCTCTGGTCCCATGTCGTGAACCAGCAGGTCCGTGTATGGGAAAATAGTCTGATTCTCGAGTTCAGCGATAGCGTGTGAGCCCGTGACGTGACGAGGTGTGTGGCAGGTCGCGCATTGAACCTCTTCAAACAGCTGCTCTCCAAGTTCGACGTCTTGATTCCCCCAGCTTCGGCGCTGTGGGACGGCGACCATTGAGGTGTAGACCGTGACTCGCTCGAAGAGGTGTGGTTCGATCTCAAACTCCCCACCCTCAATCGCTTCTTTGCATGCCGATTGGGTGTCGGTGCAGTTTTGCTCGGGCTTGAGTTCGGAGGTGATGCCCAGGTCGCCTAGAAACGCCCCGGCGTTCTGCGAGGCCAGGGTAGGTTGCTCGGATTTCCAGCCGAATCGGCCGGGCGTCGAGCCGTCTTCCATGTAGATGACGCGGCCAGAAACTCCGTCCCCATCGAAATCGTCGGGGTCTGCCAGCGCTTCCAATCGCTCACCGGAGATTGCCTCGAGTAATCCGAGACCAATCATTTGCGGTGCGACGCGCGGCGAAATCAACAGCGGCACTTCGGGTTCGCCGTAGTTGAAATCCGAGAGGACATACGTAGGTCGTTGCAGGGTGTACGTCGTCCCATCTGGATACTCGCCGTCGATCTCTTCGTAGGTCACAGATTGCGTTGCCTCACCCAATACGTTTTGGATTCCGGACGGCTGAATCTGGTCGCCATAGACAGGGTGGGGCGCGTGCAGACCGTCGCGTTCCACGCTTACCCGCAATAGCAGACCCGCAAAATTGGTTGGGTCGTCACCGGTTGGCGGCGCACCACGACCATCTTTGAAATGACAGCTTGAGCAGGCGCGCGCATTGAATAAAGGTCCAAGGCCATCTCGGGTTGTGGTCGTCGCTGGCGCGGTCACCCAGCCCTGATTGAAATAGCTATTGCCCGTGAAGAACCGCATCTCGTTTTCGACCGTGATATTGTTTGCGGGCGGCAAGAACGAGTTCGACCCCGTTAGCAGCGTGTTGGTGGTATCGCCACCAGGCAGCCGCGAATCGGGGTCAGGCACAAAGGGCTCGTTCTCCACTGCTGTGCACCCAACGGTGAGCAGCAGGGAAGAGACGAGCGCAAGCTTTGTACGACGTGTGTTCATGGGTTTCGCGTTATTCGACCACGGGGATGTCATAGCCAAAGAGCCGGAATGCCTCTTCGAGTAAGTCTTCTTGTTCCCGAAGCGAGATGATCAGCGCCTCGACTGCTGCACGGCCGTCGGAATTGTCGGTCGCAATCGCTTGGTCAAACGGCGTGGGAAGCGCGTTCGCAAGCGCGAGGCTGTCCGCAATCTTGTCTTCGAGTTCTTGCGCAAGTTCAGGGTCTAGCTCTGCAATCGCGTCACGAACGCCTTTGCCGGAGACCGTCGAACCGTCGAGGCGAGTGTAGGTTCCGAGGTAAACGTTCTGCACACCTTGCACATCTTGGATCATGTCGCGGTGCGTGTTGTCGCTGAAGCAGCTGTGCTCGTCCTCTTGCTCACCCGAGTCGAGCGCCGTCTGCAGTCGTTCGCCACCCGTCTCAAATCCGCTGAGAACAATCATGCCCGTGAGGATTTTACGAAGGGCGTCGTCAGGATCGGCTTCGAACGAAGTGCGATATTCAGCGCCGTCCGCCCAAGCCGCGTCAACTTGACCAAGGTGCTCAAGCAGGAGGACCGAGGCCGTGTTCAAGTAGCTCTTGCGGCGAATCGCGAACGCATTCGAGTCTTCATAGTCCGAAACAGGTCGCGCGCCCGGGCCGGCGTCCGAAAGGTCTTGTCCCCAGAGAAGGAACTCGATCGCGTGGTAACCAGTCGCGATGTTCTTTTCGTTGTCGACCTCATTCAGTGACTCAAGAGTCTCGCCGTCGATCGTAATCGAGTCGTCTTGCACGATTCCCGAGTCCGGGTCGCCTTCAACGTAGTCGATGTAGTTTTCGTCGAGCGGCCACGCATTCAGCAGGCCTTCCGGACCGTTTTCGGGATTGTCGATGGGGCCGTCATAGAAACGATAGACTTCCGTCTGAAGGTAGGGCTCTCGGGAGTCCAACCAGGCTTGTTTTGCCGCCTCCAGATTGTCGTCATTTGGGGTGTCGGTGAAGGTCTCGATTGCGGTGTCGAGCGCCTGAGCAGCGGTGATTGAATCTTCGTACGACGCCTTCACAATCTCAGAGTAGTTCGTGGCGACCTCACCAAGCAGTTCTTGGCTTAACTGCAGATTGTTTGCGTTGTTTGCATTGTTGCTGCTGTCGTCGTCACTGGAGCAAGCGACGAGCGCGCACGCAGCAATAATCACATACTTCTTCATTTCCAAACTCCGTGCGCTCGCTGGCGCCATAATGGTTTTATCAGTTCCTGGTTGATATTGAAAATCGTTTTCAACACCGTGCGGGGTTTTCTCATCTTTGATTTTGAAAATCAATATCAAAATGAAATGGGGGAAAGGCGTTGAATTTTCAAGGACCTGCCGCGTTTAAACGTACGAAGGCGCAAAAACACACCCGAGCTGAACCATGCACAAAAGACTATCTGCATTGATTTTTGTCGGAATTGCACTGACTGGCTGTCAGGCCCTCGACCGAATCCAGACGATCAATGACCTGGCCAACGGTGATGCGGACCCCGAGGAAGTTCTGGTGGACGAATTTGCCGACGCCCTTGAAGTGGACGTTGCGGGATTGTCGCCTTCACCGAGTTATGGCGCGGATGGTGCGGTTGATTTGAGCCTCGTTTCGCGCAGTTCCGGTGACCTCTCGCCTGGTGAAATCGACGTTCAAGTGAAGAACTACGACGGTAGCTATTCAAGTTGCGACCACGGCGAAGGCGTTGTGGTTGGTGCAGCGCCGATGAATGTCCTGACCCTACTTATCGACGGGTCAGGCAGCATGGAGCGAACCTACACGGACGGCGAATGCGACACGTGTCCTCATGATCCCAACCGGGAGCGTGTTGGTGCGGCGCATCGCTTTATCGATACGCTCTACGAGACTGGCCCGGATAGCCAGCTGTCCATCGCTGAGTTCGGTCCTGAACCGACGTTTGGAATGGCTGCTACTGCTTTACACGCCGATTTCAATGACGACCGCCGCCAGCTATGGACGGCATTGGATTCGATTGGTGGACATGAGCCATTCGGTACGCCGCTCTACGATTCGCTCTACGAAATGATCGAAGCGACGGCGGATGAGGCCGACATGCTTGGGTATGATGTTGGTGAGGGCATTCAACGGCACGTGATTATCCTGAGCGATGGGCAAGACAACTTGTCTGAGCGACATGACGTGAACGATGCAATCGTAGCCGCGCTCGACCATGGGATCGCAGTATACGTCGTAGGTTTGGGACCCGCATCGGCGTCCGACACCCGTTTCAACGACGCCAACAACGCGATCCGAGACCTGCAGACACTGGCGCAGGCGACGGGCGGCTTCTACGCAGGGGTCGACGACCCCATCGCACTCCATTCGCTCTTCGACACGGTTGCCTATGCCTTGGCAGGTGGTTACGAGCGGCACACGTTTAACTGCGTTCCCGCAGATGACGCCTATGCAACCAACCGCACTCCGCCAAGCCGCGGGACACGCGTTGAGGGGCGAGTCCTGAAGGTATCCACGGGCGACGTGCAATCGAACTGGGCTTTCATCGCGCCCTAGGCTTTTCGAATCATCCTGAAGGTGGGAGCATCGAACGTACCGAAACCAATTCACGGATTACGGCGATGTCAGAAGAATATACACCACCGAAAGTATGGACCTGGGACAAAGAGAGCGGCGGTCAATTCGCCAATATCAATCGGCCTATCGCCGGTCCCACACATGAAAAGGAACTGCCGAAAGGGGAACATCGATTTCAGCTCTATTCGCTGGCGACACCGAATGGCGTGAAAGTCACGACGATGTTCGAAGAACTCTTGGAGGCAGGGCACGATGCTGAGTACGACGCATGGTTGATCCGCATCAACGAAGGCGACCAGTTTGGCTCGGGTTTTGTCGATGTGAATCCGAACAGCAAGATTCCGGCGTTACTAGACTACGGGCATGCGACGCCGCTTCGTGTGTTCGAGTCCGGTTCGATCCTGCTCTACCTTGCCGAGCAGTTCGGGGCATTTCTTCCCAAGACGCACGCCGAGCGTACACAAGCATTGAATTGGTTGTTCTGGCAGATGGGCAGTGCGCCGTATCTTGGTGGAGGATTCGGCCACTTCTATGCTTATGCTCCCGCGAAGTTTGAGTATCCCATCAATCGATTTGCGATGGAGACCAAGCGCCAGCTTGATGTCTTAAATCGCCACCTCGAGCACCATGAGTACATGGCGGGCGATGAGTATTCGATTGCGGATATGGCCATCTACCCCTGGTACGGTGCGGTCGTGCTGGGCAAAGCCTACAATGCCGCGGAGTTCCTGTCGGTGCACGAGTACGAGCATGTCCTACGTTGGACGGCTGCGATGGGCGAGCGGCCTGCGGTGAAGCGCGGGCAGATGGTCAATCGGACTTGGGGCGACGAGTCAGAGCAAGTTCCTGAGCGACACAGCGCGGCGGACTTTCCTGAGGTCTAGATGCCTTCTTCCCCTTCGGGGTGATTGAACACGACCTGGTATAGGTCCGTCCGCCGGTCGTGCCAGTTCTTGGTCGTGCCGTTGACGCGGTGGCGTCGGACGAGCTCGGTGTCGACATCATGAATCAACAGCTGCGAGATGTTCTCGCTGGCTTCAGCGGCGATGCCTTCGCGGCTAAACGCGATGTCTGATGGGGTGAAGATTGCCGACTGTGCGTAGTGAATATCGGTGTTCTGCACCAACGGAAGATTCCCCACGCATCCGGAAATCGCGACGAACATGTGGTTTTCGATCGCGCGAGCTTTGGCGCACGAGCGGACGCGGTGGTAGCCATTTCGTTCGTCGGTGTTGAACGGCACGAACAGGATGCGCGCGTTTCTGGCGGCGGCGTAGCGTGCAAGCTCGGGGAATTCGACGTCGTAGCAGATATTAATGGCAACCGTGCCGCAGTCGGTGTCGAAGACCTCAACGCGTTGGCCAGGTTGAATCCCCCACCATTTACGCTCATTTGGCGTGACGTGAATCTTGTATTGCTTCTCGATACTGCCGTCGCGACGAAACAGGTACGCGATGTTGTAGAGTGAGTCGCCTTCCAGAACCAGTTGTGACCCACCCACGATGTTGATGTGGTAGCGAAGCGCCAAATCCGCCATCAGCTCAAGATACTGAGGTGTGAACTCGGACAATTGCCGTGCCGCCATATTCGGCGTCGAGGGTTCGATCAGCGATAAAAGTTCGAGCGTAAACAACTCCGGAAACACCACAAAATCGCTGCGATACTCGGACGCGGTGTCGACGAAGAACTTCACCTGGGCTTCGAAGTCCGCGAAGGAATTCAGTGGTCGCATCTGCCACTGAACCACGCTCAGACGAACCTTGCTGACGGTCGTTAGCCGTTTCTCGACCGAGGCATGGTAGTCCAAGTTCAGCCACTCCAAGTGGGTGGCAAACCCTCGTGAATCGACATCTTCTTCAAGGTAATTCGGAATCAACCCGCGAAGGACAAAACCGTTGGCGAGCTGCGGGGTGAGCACGGGGTCGAATAGGTCCCGGGCCACGACGTGCTCCAGATATTCGGAGGCCGTCATCTCGTCTGCGTGTGCGCCATAGCCTGGAATACGACCACCAACAATAATGCGCATCAGGTTGAGTTTGCGGCAGAGCTCTTTTCGGGCCGCGTACAGACGGCGCGAGAGCTTCATCCCACGAAACTCGGGGTGAACCATGATTTCGATCCCGTAGAGCGTGTCGCCTTCCGGGTCGTGATTTCGAATGAAACCGTCGTCCGCGATGGTCTCCCAGCTATGCCAGTCGGAGTACTCCGAGAAATCGACGATCAAACTGCTGCACGTCGCGACGATCTGACCTTCGACTTCGATCCCAAATTGGCCTTCAGGGAAGTGTTTCAGCTGACTCAAAAACTCGGGTTCACTCCAAGGTTCCATGCCGGGGAAACACGCGTTCTGAAGCTCCAACAATGCCGGCAAATCCTCGGAGGTGAGCGTTCGAAGTTGAACCGAACTCTCGAAATCTTCGAGCTTTAACTTGGGAGACGTCAGTACTTTGTTTGCGTCATTGTCAGACATTTGGGGCCCCTTAGAACCATACAGCGAGTGATTGCGCGATTGTCGCCCATCTGATGAACATTGCAGCAAGAAAGATACATGTTCACCAATACGAACAGAGGTAGGTTCACCCAAACCAAGGTAAGGGAGATGACATGAAACTAGGCGCGTTTTCTATCAGTTTGGCGGTGAAAGACCTGCAGGTCTCGAAAGAATTCTACGAGAAGCTCGGCTTTGATTCGCTTGGTGGTGACCCATCGCACGGCTACCTGATCATGAAGAACGGCGACATGATCATCGGGTTGTTTCAGGGCATGTTCGAGAAGAACATCCTGACGTTCAATCCTGGTTGGGATCAAAGTGCCCAGCCGCTCGACGAGTTCACGGATGTACGGGAGTTGCAGACGACTCTACGTGAGAAAGGCATCGAGTTTTCGGATGAAGCGGACGAGTCAACGACGGGGCCAGCCAGCTTCGTGATCGTCGACCCTGATGGCAACCCAATCCTCGTAGACCAGCATAGGTAGGGGCCGAGCGCACGTTGGTTGCGCTCCTTGCTTATGTTCGATAATCTTAGTGTCAAAATTACACAAAGGTGTCGAATGAAAGAGAAGTTTGAAGGGACAATATTGGGATTGGCGATTGGTGATGCACTTGGCTACCCGGCTGAGTTTCGAACGCGCAAACAGTTGCTTGCCAATTTTCCGCCGTCGGGACTGACGGACATGGTGTCCATCGACGACCCACGATTTGTGGGTGGTCCGTATATCATCGGCGCGCGTCAGGAAGCTGGCACGTACTCCGATGATACGCAGATGACGATCGCCGTGGCCAAGGGCCTCTTGGACGCGGGGCTGGCGGCGAGTTTGGATAGGCAAATGGAGGCGATTGGCCGACGCTTTGTCGAATGGAGCAACTCGGACGAAAACAACCGAGCGCCAGGCTCTACGTGCATGACGGGTTGCCGAAACTTGGAACTTGGTGTGCCATGGCGGCAAGCCGGTGTTGCCCACTCCAAAGGCTGTGGCAGCGCCATGCGAGTTGCACCTATTGGTCTACTGTATCGGGATCGGGAACACTTGCTGGAAGTGGCTCGGGCAAGCAGCATCCTGACCCATGGACACGATGCGGGTATCGAAGGCGCGGCGGCTGCTGCGTTGGCCGTGGGCATGGCGTTAGGCGACGCCTCACCGCAAGAAATCTATAAGGCCATCGCCGCCGAATGTTGTCCTCGGTCTCCGGATTTCAAAGCATGCTGGGAGCGGTTGGAAACCTATTGGGATGCCGAGCTAGGCGTCGCGCTTTCGTCTGATGGCATCGGCGAAGGTTGGGTGGCTGAAGAAGCCGTGGCGTCTGCCCTTTGGGTGTACGCCCGCTACGAAAACGACGTTTCAGGTGGCCTGTTGGCCGGCGCCAATACGGACGGAGATTCAGATTCCATCGCCTGTATTGCAGGCTCGATTCTCGGCGCGCGCTGGGGCATCTCCGCACTGCCAGACACTTGGGTCAAGAACGTTGAAAACAGCGCATACCTATTCGACCTTTCGAAGCGCATGTATCGACAGGTATGCCAGCAACATCAGCCGCAAGCCGCAAGCCGCTAGCCCCTAGCCGCGAATGCCAAGTTCCAAGTGACCAATTCGCTTTGGTGGCCTACAATCCCTGCTTTCCACATTTCTGAGTAAGGTGTTTCTATGGCGACCAAAGAAGAAATTGAGAGCCTTGAGGGGTTGTTGCGCAAGCTCCCTGAAGAGGATCAGGCTGAGGCGTTTCGAATCCTGTACGGCAATATGCCCGAAGAGCTTCCGCTCACGGATACCGCAGCGTCACTGGCGAAAGAGCATGACTTTGATGTTGCAGCGTACAAGTTTCACGCTGCGCCTGAACAACGTCGTTCACCACGTGTTGTTCGCGTTGGGGTGATCCAGACTCAGATTGTTGAGCCGACCGACGCACCCGTGACGAAGCAGTTCGACGCAATCTGCGCGCGGACCGAACAGATTATCCATGCCGCTGGCGCGATGGGCTGCAACGTCCTTTGCCTGCAAGAAGCGTGGACGATGCCGTTTGCGTTCTGCACTCGCGAAAAGCACCCGTGGCTTGAGTTTGCCGAGGCTGTCGACGGACCTTCGACGCAGTTCCTCGCCAAGCTCGCTCGTCAGTACAATATGGTCATCGTGTCGCCGATTTTGGAGCGCGACGACGTCCATGGCGGGACGATTCACAACACGGCCGTCGTCATCGGCAATCGTGGCAACATCATCGGTAAACACCGCAAAAACCACATCCCCCGTGTGGGCGACTTCAACGAGTCGACCTACTACATGGAAGGCGATACCGGGCATCCCGTGTTCGAGACGCAGTTTGGAAAGATCGGTATCAATATCTGTTATGGGCGCCATCATCCTCTGAACTGGCTGATGTTTGGGCTCAACGGCGCAGAGATTGTGTTCAATCCGTCCGCGACGGTTGGCGCACTTTCGGAGCCACTGTGGCCGATCGAGGCACGTTGCGCGTCGATCGCAAACAACTACTTCACCGCTGCAATCAACCGCATCGGGACCGAGAGTTTCCCGAACGAGTTCACGTCGGGAGACGGCAAAGCTGCCCATAAGGACTTCGGTCACTTCTATGGCTCAAGCTACGTCGCAGCGCCGGATGGTGGCCGCACGCCAGGTTTGGCACGGACCCGCGACGGTGTGTTGATTTCGGAGATTGACCTCAACCATTGCCGTCAGGTGAAGGACAAGTGGGGCTTCCAGATGACGCAGCGTTTGAACGAATATGCGCACTGGCTCAAGGCCGCAGCATCACCGAACTTCCAGCCGCAGGTCATCCCTGACATGGGCTACGAATACGCAGGCCAAGCGCAGATTCAAGCCCAAACCGTTCGGCAGTTGGGACATCAGCAGCCCGCAAGCTTCAATGCGCCGGTTCAGAAGGCGCAAATCACCTTCGCCGGTAACCAAAGCGAAGACTGACCTTTGGTAATCCCTTCAAAAACCATCGCCCTGAGGGAGGCGCGCCGCCTTGGCCTCGTGATGAACGAGGTCGGCGGCGACACTGCGCCCATCGCCGACGGGTACATGGCCTGCGATATCGTGGGTTCCTGGGCGACCTACGCTGCCGGTGTCGGTGTGTCGGGACCTGTTGATGAAGCTGTCATCGAAGAGCTGATTGCCTTCTATCGCGATCGTGGACGTCTGCCGCAGATAGCGGTCACTCCCTATCAGCACACGAGTTTGATGGAGGGTTTGGCGCGTCGAGGCTTCACGCCCTACGAGTTCATCAACGTCCTCTATGCGTCACCCGACTTGGTCATCGAAGGGTCAGAGCATCCGGTTGGCTTGGAGTTTGAAAAGCTCGATCCAAGTCGTGAGGACCAGGTCGAACGCTTCGTGAAGGCTCACCTCAAAGGGTTCTACGGGGAGGACATTCCTGAGGGAATCCATCCCATCACGTACCGGATTGCCACGCATCCTCGCTGTGACTTTTGGTTCTTCGTGCTCGACGGTCAGGACGTTGGCGTGGGCGGACTCGAGCACTTCGAGAACACCGGCGTCTTGATTGGCGCCTGCGTCAATCAGGAATATAGAGGACGCGGCATCCACTCAGAGTTTCTGAGATTTCGCCACGAAGAAGCCGGTCGCCGCGGATACGACTACGTGACAGTTGGCTCCGTCCCTGGCACTGGGACAGAGCGAAACGCACAGCGTCTGGGATTCCACGTTGCCTATACCGAAGTTGGGATGCGCCTGAATGACGCTGGTTGAGGTTCTGCAGCCGGTGGTTCACTACAGCCTGCACCTCCTGGTGCCCGGGCTGATTGCCTATCTGTTCTTTAGGGAAGACTGGAAAAAAGCCTGGCTGATTATGCTCGCGACGATGTTGGTTGATCTCGACCATCTCTTTGCGTGGCCAGACGTATTTGTTCCAAACCGTTGCAGCATCAACTTCCACCCGTTTCACACCTATTGGGCGATGGGGATATATGCGTTGATGATTACGTTCCCACCCACGCGAATTGCGGGCGTTGGACTGCTCTTCCACATGGTCACGGATTGGCAAGACTGCCTGTGGATGAATTAGTTTAGGTCCAAACCGCAGGTCTACCGTTTGCTCTGATGTCACAACACACATCGGAGGACCAACGTGTCTCGCTATCTCGCAATTCTAGTCGTTTTACTTCTCTCCACCCCAGCATTTGCCCAGTACAACCGCGGCGCCGGCGTTAGTGCGCCAAGTAAAGCCTACGAAAGCGTTGAGGAGGTCGTGGACGGCAAACGCACCGTCCGACAGGTCGAAAAGAAGGTCTCACGTGACCAATATGGCAACGCGGGAGGCAGTCAGCATGACCTCGCGGTCGATGGCGCGTTTGAGGGGCAGACAATTGTGGTGTTGCAGCTCTTCAACTTCAGCTTCGAACAGCCGCGAGCCGCTTTGGCTGAGAAGGGGTTTTCGGTTTATCGCTTCAACGGCGCGCCAAAACCAGATGACCTGAAGAAAACCCTGAAGAAGGCGAATCAGTTTTGGCTGATTTCGGATTGCTATGGGCAGAAGCTCAACGAAGAGCACGCCAAACTCATCAAATCGTTCTACGAGACCGGGAAGGGCGTCTATATCTGGGGCGACAATGACCCCTGTATCTCGGACGCAAACTTCATCTCGCAGTATCTCTTCGACGTCGACATGCAGGGCGACACACCGGGCGACAAGGTGATTACGTTCCGAACCGAGAAGAATAAATCAGGCATCCTGCGCGACCATCTGTTGTCGACCGGAATCGAGAATATGTACGAGGGCATTACCATCGCGACCATCCAACCCAATGAGGTCCTGACGCCATTTATTTGGGGCTCCGCGGGTAATGTCGTAGCCTCGTTCTATGATAAGAAGGGTCGCAGAGCGATTGTCGATGGCGGATTTACGCGGCTGTATTACAAGTGGAATACGGCCGGGACAGCACGTTACATCACAAACGCGGCAGCTTGGCTGGCCAACGTGGAACGATTTGGTGACAAGGTCGTCGCCAAGGAGTTTCAAAAGAAACCCTGATGCAACCAGGGCACCATGACGGACCGAAGCTCTCGACAAATCGTATGGCTGAGCGCATCGATCGCAGCATTGATGATCGCTCAGCAAATCGCGTCGAAGGCGGTCCGTGACGGCTTCTTCCTCAACCAGTTTGAGGTAACCGCGCTTCCCGTCGCGACGTTGGCTGCCGCCATCGTTTCATTCATCACAGCCGTGTTCTTCAGCAAACTCATGGCGACCTACTCGCCGTCGAAGATGGCTCCTGCTCTGTTTATTTTGAGTGGGCTCATCTTTTTGGCGGAGAGCGGCGCGACACATCACGCGCCTCACGCCATCGCGTCCGTTCTCTATCTACATGTGGCAGCGTTTGGAACCGCGGTGGTTTCATCGTTTTGGTCGGTCAT
>JAUIBR010000063.1 GCA_030427705.1 bacterium
CGTCAGGGCAACGATGCGGCCCTGATCTCGGTCGGCTTCCCAGCCAAACCGCTCCGCGAGGCCAGACAGAAGCGTCTCGATCTCGTCGAAGTTCATCAAACGATTATTGTCCCGACGAAATCCGAATTTCTCGTGTTCGGTTCCAAGTCCCCGCTGATCTGGGGATTTAATGCCGGAGCGAAAATACGCGAGCAGCTGCTCACGGTCTTCGAGTGGAGAGAGATCTTGGTCTTGGTCGCGAGACATGTGGCACCCTGAGAAATAGGAATAGGCTCACGGCGGGGTGAAGCTATGTCTTCCGGGAGTTCCGGTCAACGCCGCTTTGATGCGTCCCAAGCACCCTAGGATTCGCCCCCGTTCGACCGGGGGCGTTTTTTCTACAGAATGCAGACGCGCGCTGCTCCGATCTGCTGGCAGACATAGCCTGCGCGGCAGTCCTGGCTGGACGCGCAATCGTCGAAGCAGAGGAAGTCGCCCTGACCAGAAACATCGACACAAGAGCTGCCGCCAGGGCACATCGCGCCGGTCGCTCCACAGTCTTGCGTACAATATCCGTCTGGCAATTGGTCATCTGGGAAGCAAGCCGCATTGTCTCGTCCCTGGCATTCGAAGCGCGACGTGCACGGCGACCCAACGGCGTTATCACCGTCTGGCAAGCACTCGGTCTGGAAGTCGGCGTCGGGGTCGTAGCACCCGTAGTCCGCGCGACAATCTCCATCGGCAGCGCACGAATCCAAGCAAATGCCCACACCACCTTGGTCGATGAACCCGCAGTGTGCGCCCGCCGGGCAGTCTGCATTCGACATGCAGTCGCCTTGGACGCAGTAGCCGTCAGGCCATGCAGCGCTTCGCACGCAGAAGGCGCCCGCGCCGCCGGCGCATTCCCACGTGCCGCCACACGCATCTCCGACAGCGGTGGAGCCGGTTCCTGCTGGTGCGCATTCGATCGTGTTGTTGAAATCGTCGTCCCAGTCGAAGCACTGATAGCCATCAAGACGGCATTCTGCCGAGTTCAGGCAGTCATCAAGGCACAGCCCTTCGCCGTTGTCGTTCAGGCCGCAGTGTGAACCCGTTGGGCAGTCAGCGTTGCTGAAGCACGTCTCCGAGCAGTAGCCCGAGCGGAAATTCTGTTCTTCTCGCAAACAGACAGCATCCTCACCGCCAGCGCAGGCGTACACGCCAGCACAGAGGTCGCCAACAACACCCGTGCCGACACCGCTTGGAGCGCATTCGGTCGTGTTGTCGCCATCCGTGTCCACGCAGTCGTAGTTTGCGCGACAGTCCGACGTTTGGGTGCAACTGTCCAAGCAGATGCCCTCACCGTTGGTGCCTTGGAATCCGCAGTGTGCGCCCGCGGGACAATCGGAATCCAGGAAGCATGAGCCTTCGAAGCAATAGCCCTCAAACCAGTCTTGATCTTGAATGCAGCCACCATCTTGGCCACCTGCGCAGTCTTGAAGGACAGTGCACCCTTGGCCAACGAGGCCGGCGCCGTTTGCGACAGGACCGCACGTGTTACGAGGATCGCCCAGGTAATCGAAGCACTCGTACCCAGCACGACAGTCGTTGTTGCTTGCGCAGTCAGGCAGGCAGGCGGCGCCCTGACCAACTGGCGCGCAGTGGCTTCCGCTGGGGCAATCGGCGTCAACCTGGCATCCGAGCACACAATATCCACCGATGAAGCCGTCTGAGACCTCTCCGCAGCTCGCGCCAAAGAGGTTACCAAGGCAGTCATCTTCGGTCGTACAGGCAGCACCCGGTTGGGCACCACTGTCAGGCGCGCAAATGTCGACCCCGTCGCCGTAGTAGTCGTAACAGCTGTAACCTTGCCGGCAATCGTTGTCGCCGGTGCAGGGTAGGGCGCAAATGCGGCCTGCGCAGACCTTTCCGATGCCTGGGCAATCCGCATCGACCTGACACAGCGAGGTGCAGTAGCCGCCGGTCCAGTTCGTGTTGTCTTGGGTTGCACAGAATCCAGTTTGGCAGTCGGAATCGGCCGTGCAGGCAGCGCCAACGGGTTCGTCGCAGTCGTTGTCGTTGGTGTTGTCACACGAGCTCGGGCAGCATCCATCATCGTTGGTGCACGCGGTGATCGCGGTCGCTTGGCAGGTCGCGGTGCAGATGTCTGCTCGGCCGATGAAGTTGACGGTCGTGCATGAATCCGGCGCGACACAAGCTTGGGCCGTGTCACACGAGCCAGCGCCCGCTCCGATCTGAGGATCACACGTCTCGCCGATATCCAAGACGCCATTGCCACAGTTGGGGTCCAAACAATCGAGGTCGTTTTCTGGAGTGCAGCCCGGCGCACAACATCCATCACCGGTAATACACTGAGTGACCGGCGAAACTTCGCAACGCGCCGTGCAATTTGGAGCGGAGCCGACAATGACTTGTGGATTACATGCGTCGAGTGCAGGGCATTCCGTGGGGCAGTTCCCGTCGCAAACTTCGTTACCTTCAACCACGCCGTCTCCACAAATGACCCGATTGTTGTTGGTCATGTTGTTTTGATTATTCGAGTTGTTTTGATTGTTCGAGTTGTTCGCGTTGTTGGTGTTGTTGGCGTTGTTGACGTTGTTGACGTTGTTTCCACCGCCTACAAAGACGCATTCACCAGCAGCGTTGCATTCGAAGCCAGTTGGACAATCTGCATCAACGAGACATTCTCGGGCTGGTCCCTTTTTGCCTCCATCATCGTCCCCACAAGAAATGACAAACATCAGGGCGCAGAGAAGCGCCACTTTGGCGAAGAAATTCATCCAAAACCTCAATAGACATTCTGGCCGTTTGGCCAAGCATTCAAATAAGCGCGCGGAGTATTAGCGCAATTGGGCTAAGCCTGCAAATGGGCAACAAAAAAGGCGCCTCGCAAGGCGCCTTTAGAACCCCAAATTTGCTTGGAACTAGGTTCCGGGGATACCGAAGCAGACGCCGGCGGTTGGGTTGCCCAGGTCGAGCGGGATGCAGACCGTACCACTTGCACATTTCGCGGAGATGATTTCTTCGATTGGGTTACATTCGCAGAAGAAACCGTCGCAGCTAAGGCCATTGTCGCAGGTGCAGTCAGCGTTGCAGAGACCGCATGCGAATGGGTTCATTCCGCCACCAAAGCCACCGCTGCAGGTGTTCGTAGTTGGGTCACAGAAGGTACCAGCTGGGCAGCTAAGTGGGTCTGCCTGGCTGCAAGCCTGCCCTTGATTTGGTTCCTGGCACTGACCCGTAATTTGGTCACAGGTGTATCCAGCTGGGCAGACGCTAGGGTCGACCTGGCAGTTTGGTGGGTCACCACAGAAGCCGTCGAGGCAGAGCTGACCTTGTGCGCAGTCGGCAGCGCCGATGCATTCCAGGCAGCAGTTGTCGATGCAATATGGGGTGTCGCCCATGCAGGTTCCCGGTTGGTCAGGTTGGCAGGCCGTTTGGCACGCGAAGCACTTACCGCCGGAGTTGCAGGTTTCACCGGCTGCCATGTTGCAGTCGCTGTCCTGAGTACACTCAGCGCAGAAGCACTTGATTGGGTCCCAAATTGGGCGGAGCACGTCGCCTTCGCATTGCGTTGGGTCTTCGCCAGGGCAGTTGCTGACTTCGCAGCGACCGTTTTGCATGTTGCAGACTTCGTTTGCAGCGCAGCTATCCACGGTGCATGGGTCCACACAGGTGAGTCCGATGTCTTCGCAGACTTGGTCGCCAGGGCAGGTGATCTGGTTGCATGCCGTTGCGGTTGCGCACTGACCGGTTTGACCGTCGCAGTATCGGCCTGGTCCGCAGTTACCGGTGGTGCAGCGGCAGTTGCCTTCCATGCAGACCTGACCGGTTCCGCAGCCGTCGTTGTCACGGCAGCCAGATTGGCAGGTGCTGTCAGCGGCGCAGTATTCCGTCGCGTCGCAGTCGTCGTTCGAGCTGCAGCCTTCAACGCAAGCGTCGTTGCTGCAGACTTGACCAGATGGGCAGTCGAGGTCTTCGGTGCAAGTTCCATCGGATTGCACGCACTCGCCGGCGAGGCTGCAAATCTCGTTGTCACCGCAGTCATCATTGGAGTTGCACGCTTGGTCGCTGCACTGTCCACCTACGCAGCTGCCGCCTTTATTGGCGCACTCAGCGTCGGTCGAGCACTCAGGTGCTGAGCACGAACCTTCTGGATTTGATGGCGTCGTGTAGCAGATCTGCTCTGGCGTACAGAGGTCGCAGCTTGCAACAACACAGGTGTTGTTGGCGCCGCAGACGCTTCCAAGCGCACAGTTTGCATCAGAGGTACAGGATGAAGCCGTCGCAGTGTCGTCACTACAACCTGCGAAAACGAAGAGTACAAAGAGGCCGGCAATGACGGCCATGTTACGAATGGATTTTGTCCACATATTCCTACACCAAATTCGCGAACCAATCTTGGTGGCAAAACTGCCTAAAGTCTAAGAAGCGCCACTATAAGGACAGGGTCGGTTTGATTCAAATAGTTTGTTGGTCAGCTTCAATCATTTCCTAAACTCCCGACAAAAAGCAAGAAAATGGCGATTATTGTGCGTCGCCGGTGTCCAAGAGCTCGTGCGGAGCAGGTTTCGCGAATCGGCCTGACATGTAGATCTCAGGCTCTTCGTACCATTTTAGACCTTCTTCGGAGCTGACTTCCAACTCCGCGATGACCTGCGCGCCGAGCAAGATGATGATGGCCGCGATCTCGAGCGAAAGCAGGATGATGATGATGGTCGCAAGGGAGCCGTAGACGATGTTCACGAGCGAGATTGAGGCGAAGTACCAAACCATGATGGCTCGTGTGGCCTCCCAAAGCGTTGCCGCAACGAACCCCCCGATCAGCGCCAATTTGTAACGAACGTGTGCGGTCGGAAGCACCCGATAGAACGACGCGAAGAGCAGTACCTCGCCTACAAACCCGCCCAATTTGAGCAGGAACGCATAGTCGGGGATGCTCACCTGCGCCGAGAAGATCATCACCTGACGCTGTTCCATTGCCTCCCAGGTAGTGGCCATGACGGTCAAGACCAGCAAGCCAATCGAGATGCTTGTGATGTAGGCAAAGGGAATCGCGAATGAGATCAGCGGATGGCGTTCCTGGCGGGTTTTGTGATGGCGAAAAATCACGGCCATCGCGTCTTCCATCATACGGAACGCGATCGATGCGAAGAAAAGTAGGACCGCAAAACCCACCACCCCAAAGACCTCCTGACCGGACAGGAAATCCAAGAGCACGGTGTTCAAGGCGTCGGCTTGGCCTGGGAACACGATCGAGATTTCGGCGGAAACGACCTCAAATATGTCCTGCGGGTGGAGCACTTTTGATAAGACGACCAACACCACTGCGAGCAGCGGGATCAGGGAGAGAAGGGCGTTGTACCCAACGGCTCCGGCCAGCAGCAGCCCCTTGTTAAGGTAAAACCTTCTTAGGACTCGCCAGGTAAATCGGCCCAAGCGCGTGGCAATCTGCTTGGGATTTATGTCATCTATGGTGCTCATCTGGTTGCGAATGATAAGAACGAATTGCTGAGATCCCAAGGAGCAATGCAGTGAGCGATAGAATCGCAGTTGGGTTGGTATCCGACACCCATGGTTGGGTGCATCCCGGACTTCATGAGGCGTTCAAAGGCGTAGAGCTCATCGTTCATGCGGGTGACATCGGTACGCCAGAGGTTCTGACCGAGTTAGCCGAGATTGCTCCTGTCGCCGCTGTGAAGGGGAATATCGATGGCGGTGATCTAAGATTTGAGCCCCTCACACGCGTCGAAGAAGTAGGCGGAATACGGATCGCCGTCCTCCACATCGCTGGCAACCCACGTCGTCCCAAGTCTGCAGCTCTGGAGCTCATCCGAGACGAAGAACCCGATGTCATCGTGGTCGGTCACAGCCATATTCCGGTCGTTGGGCGAGTCGAGGGAGCGTTGTGGATCAATCCCGGTGCGGCCGGAAAGGTTGGTTTTCATACCGAGCGTTTCGCAGCGATCCTCTACATCGAACCCGATGGAGAACTATCGTTGAGTAGGGTGGAACTGGGCGCCCGGTGGGAGACGTAGTTAACTCGTTCACTTCCTTTGACACGTGTTGCGGGTTGGGTTCTACTGATCAGACCAAATTTACGTCACAACTCATGTTTCGGAGCGACACGTGCGTCGAATTGAATGCCTACTGGTGCTGATCGTAGCAGCCTTCCTTTTCTCTGCATGCGGAGACAGTGGTCCTTCGTTGATCTCGAATAACAAAGAGAACAACGAAAACAATGAAAACAACGCAAACAACTCCGGGCTGAAACCTGATGGATCGTCATGTGTTGACGCCAGTGAGTGCGCATCGAACAGCTGCTATATCGGCGTTTGTTCGTCGGCGAGCTGCATTGACGGCGTGAAAAATGGCGACGAATCCGATGTCGACTGCGGCACGATCGGTTGTGTGAAATGTGACGTCGACAAGGCGTGTGACGAGGACTTGGACTGCCGATCAGGTATCTGCAACGACAATGTCTGCCAGGCCCAAAACTGCGGCGATGGTCTGAAAAACGGACTTGAAACCGACGTCGATTGCGGTGGCCTCTGCGGGCCATGTGACGACGGCAAGGGATGCGCTGAGATCTCCGACTGCGTAAGCAACGTCTGTGAAAACGACGTGTGCGCGACGCCGACCTGTGACGATGGCGAAGCAAACGGAACGGAAACCGACGTCGATTGTGGCGGACCATGTGAGCCTTGCGACGACAACAAGGGTTGTTCCGTCGCCGGCGACTGTGTCAGCGGTGTTTGCGGTGGCAGCACCTGCTCCGTTCCAACCTGTACCGACAGCGTTCAAAACGCGAATGAGACCGACGTCGACTGCGGTGGCCGAGATTGCGGGCCATGCGCCGATACGTTGTCGTGTGACCGCGACGATGATTGCATCAGCCAGGTCTGCGACGGAGTCACGGACACATGCTCAGCGCCAACGTGCACTGACGGTGAGACGAACGGTAATGAAACGGACACCGACTGCGGTGGTCCAGATTGCGTCGAGTGTGATCCAGGCGATCGCTGTGCCGTTGGAACCGACTGCGTTTCGGGTATCTGTGATGCCGCCTTCGAATGCACGCGTCCATCGTGCGAAGACAACGTTCAGAACGCCGAAGAAACCGATGTCGACTGTGGCGGTGACGACTGCGAGCCCTGCGACGACAACGATATG
Source organism: bacterium (assembly GCA_030427705.1). Classification (GTDB taxonomy): domain Bacteria; phylum Myxococcota_A; class Bradymonadia; order Bradymonadales; family Bradymonadaceae; genus JAUIBR01. The sequence continues at coordinate 7,153 of JAUIBR010000063.1, forward strand.
TGTCAGCTGGCAGAAGACTGCCTCAGTCGCGTGTGCTCCGGCAACGTGTGTCAGGCGGGTCAGTGCAATGACGGTCAGTTCAACGGAAATGAAACCGACGTCGACTGCGGTGGAAATCAATGTGCACCATGTGCGGATACACTGGATTGTAACGACGCTACCGACTGTGTGAGCGGCGTGTGTACCAGCGGTTCGTGCCGTGCTCCGACCTGCTCCGACGGAGTGGAGAACGGGCTCGAGACTGACGTGGATTGCGGCGGTGACTGCCCGAACGCATGCGCCGACTTCCAGAAATGCGATTTCGGGTCGGACTGCATCAGCCTCGTCTGCCGACCAGATACGAAGACCTGCGAGACCGCACGGTGCGACGACAACGTCCAGAATAGTGACGAGACCGACGTCGACTGCGGCGGCTCCTGCCCATTCGATTGCGAGCTCGGCGACACCTGTGTCGATGACATGGACTGCGACACGATGATCTGTGACGGCGGTCCAATCGGCCCAATCTGCGCAGCATGTAACGAAAATGCGACCCAGCTGTTGAACACTCGCTGTGGATACGCAAACCGCGGCCGCGTACAGCAAACATGCACCAACGGTATTTGGGTCAACTCGTCCTGCGAGGAAGTCTGGTACGGCGCATGTAAAGAGATCTTGTCCGACGACCCGAACGCTTTGGACGGCTCGTACGACATCGACCCCGATGGTCCGGACCCACTGTATGATGAGTTCGAGGTCTTCTGTGACATGTCGACGAACGGTGGCGGATGGACCCAGATCTTGGCCTGCACAGCCAAGGACGAGCTGCGTGGCGAGATGGTGGGTATCGACCAGGCTGACGACGCACGCTTCGAGCGTTGCTTACCTCGAACGCAGGACGAAGGATCGGATAATCACACCTATCACTACTCGTTCGACTTCCCATCCGGATTCACCCAATTCCGTTTTGATGATTACGAGGCGCGTGCCTATGCGGATGGCGATCAGAATCACACGTCTGACCTTGGTTTCATCCAGACAAACTGGAACACGGCTGCGAGCAGCAGCGTGAACCGTGGTGATATCTCGTTCGGTTCTGCAGGGGGTTCCGGTCCGGTGACTTCGTTCTCGCGTAAGGTTCCTGCGCAAGACTGCACGGACTGCACCATCCAATGGCCGACCAACCAAAACGGTCCTTATAATATCGGCGCTACGTCGAATAAGTTCCGGATTGGATGGGGCGAGGCCGGCCCACAGACCGAGGGCTGGTACCCTTGGTGGGATGGCGCCATCTACCTGCGATAAGTTGCAATGCCATGGCGGTCACGGCCGTTGGCTGTGATCGCCTCTGGCCATTCCTGCGACGCTGTTGCTTGACAACTTGGGGAATAATCCTTGTTATGCGTGCCTTACGATGATTTTGGCTCAGGAGCAGCTATGGCAAGCGTAACCATCCCATCTGAAGACCGCACGTTGACCGACGCCGGCGAAATCTCGGCGTTTTTGGAACAATACGGCATCTGGTATCGCCGCTTTGAAGACGGAGATGATCTGAACCCAGACGCCACGTCTGAAGAAATCCTTGCGGCCTACGACGCGCCCATTCAGAAGCTGAAGGCCGAAGGCGGGTATGTGACGGCTGACGTCATCAATATCACGCCTGATACTCCAAACCTTGATGCGATGCTGGCGAAGTTCGACAAAGAGCATTGGCACGACGAAGACGAAGTGCGTTTCATTGTGAAAGGCAGCGGACTGTTCCACGTTCATCCAGAAGGCGCGCCTGTTTTTCGGATCGAGGTCGTGGAAGGCGATATGATTAATGTCCCTCGTGGCACGCATCACTGGTTTGACCTGTGTTCAGAGCGCACCATTCGTGCCATTCGTTTGTTCCAGGACATGTCGGGATGGACGCCGCATTACACGGATTCAGGCGTGGATAGCGATTTCCAACCACTATGCTTCGGACCCAGCTATGTCCAAGGCGATGCGGGTGGTCTGGACGCATTTGTGAAGTGACCCAACTGTCGATCCTGAGCGGTCGATAAAGTGTTTGACACACTAGGGGGGCATATGTAGGGTTACGCGCCCTTGAGCAGCGCAGAATTTTTTGCGGTGTGGGAGTGTGCAATGCTTGTTTCAGTGAAAGAATTCGGGTCTGAACGACAAAAGACCTTTACAGAAACGCTTGAATTAGCAGCTGCAAACGACCTTTTCGAGGGTACCGAATTCAAGGCATCCAGTCCGTTCAAAGTGAACGCCGTGATGACTCGAATCGACAGAACCTTCCGCGTCCTGGTGAGCATTCGAGGGGATGTTCAATTTGAATGCGGTCGGTGCTTGGAGCAGGTTTCGGAACCCGTTGATGTAGACACTGAATGGGTTCTGATGTCCCGCTCCGACTGGGTTGACCGGTATGAAGATGGTGATGAAGAAGTCGAACTCAACGAGGAAGACTTGGACATCAGTTTCTACTCCGGCGACGACATCGACTTATCGGAATTGATTCGCGAAGCAATCATGTTGGAGCTACCAACACACCCGATTTGTCAGGTTGATACCGCAGCATGCGACGCTGCATATCAGTCCAATGTTGGCGAAAAGGCCCTGAAAGAGAACGAGGAAGCGGAAGTCGACTTACGTTGGGGTCCGCTGAAAGATATCAAATTGAAGAACTGAATGTGTTTCTAGGAGAAGACAATGGCTGTCCCAAAGAAACGAAAGTCGAAATCGAAAACGCGCTCGCGCCGAACGACGAATCGTAAATTGACGGTGACCAATTCCCAAACCTGCCCAAATTGCGGCGAGTTCAAGCGTCCACACCGCGTGTGCATGAGCTGCGGCAAGTACGGCGAAGAACAAGTCGTGGAAGTCTGGGAGTACTGAGGGACTCTGAATGTCCACTCAGGACAAGGTCATACAGATCGTCGCAGAGGTGCTTGAAGTACCGCTGGACGAAATTACGACTGACACCGATTTTCTCGATGATCTAGGCACCACTAGCCTGGACATCGTGACATTAATCTGGCGTATCGAGGAGGAGTTTGCCCTCGGCGAGACGCCAGAATCCGTTCTTGAAAACCTCAGAACTGTTGGGGAACTCGTTGACCTCGTTCGTGGAATGCGATCTGACGGCGAGATGTCGGAGACTGTGGAAGTCTACGATGTCGCGATCGGGTCCGACCACGCGGGCATTGAGCTCAAGAGTGCGCTTGCCGCTTGGGCTCGCAGCCAAGACTTGTCTGTCGTCGACGTTGGTCCGGCGGACGCGCACGCGGTCGACTACCCTAGTTTTGCCCGACTTGTGGCAGAACGAGTGGCCTCCAACGATGCCCGATTTGGCATTCTGATCTGTGGTTCTGGCGTCGGCATGTCGATCGCTGCGAACAAGGTGGACGGAATCCGCGCCGCGTTGGTAAGCGAGCCGATCTCAGCCGGTCTGAGTCGCAAACACAATAATGCAAACATCGTGTGCCTCGGCGCACGCATGATAGGCCCCGACATGGCGAAAGCATGTGTTGAGGCTTTCATTCACGGCGATTTCGATCCCGGCGATGACGGACGACATCAACGCCGCGTGAGCATGATCGGCGACCTCGAGAAGTACGAGTCCTAGTCGAGCGAGGGCGTTAGATGCGCTGCCCATTCTGCGGACATATCGAAGACAAAGTAGTCGATTCCAGACAGTCGAAAGACGCGATGTCTATTCGTCGTCGCCGAGAGTGTCTGGGTTGCGGCCGTCGATTCACCTCATACGAACGGCTGGAAGAGCTCTTCCCGCAAATCGTCAAGAAGGATGGTACACGAGAGGACTTTGATCGCGCGAAGATCGCGGACGGAGTCCGCATCGCGTGTAAGAAACTGCCGATTTCGCGCGAAGAGATCGACGACGTTGTTAACGAGGTCGAGCGCAGCTTGCTTGAGCAGAACGCGCGTGAAGTTTCGAGTGAGTGGATCGGCGCGACGGTGAGCGCCCAGTTACGTCAACTTGATCCTGTGGCCTACCTGCGATTCGCTAGTGTTTATCGGGCTTTTGGCGATATTCAGGAGTTCCTCAAGGAACTTAAAGAACTCGAAGAAGCATCCGAACCCACCCACGAAGCATCCGGTGAGGGAGAGAATCCGACCGGAGAAGTCTAGTGTCTGACCACGAAGCATTCATGCAGCGCGCGATTGAGCTCGCGCTTAAGGCCCGCGGCCGTACCCATCCCAACCCCATGGTTGGATGTGTCATCGTGCGCGACGGTCAGATTGTGGCCGAGGGATTCCACGAAAAGGCCGGTCACGCGCACGCTGAGGTCGTTGCAATCGAGAATCTGGAGGGGGCTGGCGACGGGTGCACGCTCTACGTCACGCTCGAACCCTGTAGCAACTTTGGCCGCACGCCTCCGTGCACGAATGCGATCAGCCAGCGCGGAATCAAGCGGGTTGTCATCGGCGCGATTGACCCCAACCCCAATGAACAAGGCCGGGGCGTCGGAATTCTGCGTGAAAACGGAATCGAGGTGATGACGGGCATCTGCGAAGCGGAGTGCGTGGCCATCAATGCGGGCTACAACAAAGTAATGAACGAGGGCCGCCCGCTCGTGGTCGCAAAGTATGCGATGACGTTAGACGGCAAGATCGCGACACGTGAAGGCCATTCAGCTTGGATTTCCAACGAAGAATCACGTGCGTACACCCACCAATTGCGTGACCGATATGACGCCATCATGGTTGGCTCGAACACGGCGAAGACAGACAACCCCAAGTTGACTTGCCGTAAAGACGGCGGACGCAACCCGGTACGGATTGTCGTCGACCCACAGCTGGTGGTGCCGGCAGACTCAGCCGTATTTGCCGACGACGGAACACGGCGAATCATGTTGACGCGGACTGATGTTCAAGGGGCTGAAGCACTGAAGAACCAAGGTGTGGAGGTCATCGAAATCGGCGGTTCAGAACATCATATCGACCTTTCCGAGGCCATGAGCGCCCTTGCAGAGAGGGGTGTTACTTCCGTGTTGGTAGAGGGTGGCGGCGGCCTCTTGGGAAGTCTGTTTGACGCAAATCTCATCGACCGCGCCCATGTGTTCGTCGCGCCGAAGCTAATCGGCGGTGCGGACGCCACAACGCCTATTGCGGGTGTGGGAGTGTCTGAGGTGAAGCTCGGAGCTCATCTCGTCAATGTCCGCGTAGACCGCTTTGGCGACGATGTGCTGATCGAAGGCGACGTGAAGAGGGAAGGCTAATGTTTACCGGCTTGGTGACTGATATTGGGGAGATTCGTCGGATTCAGCCTTCGGGCGAGAACTTCACGGTTGAGATCGCGACGAGTTACCCGGTAGCCGACCTCGTCCTTGGCGAGTCGATCGCGGTCGACGGCGCATGTTTGACCGTAACTTCCATATTAGATGGTGCGTTCACGATCGATGCTGGCCCCGAAACGCTCAAAAAGACCACGCTTGGTGACCGGAAGCCGGGCTCGAAGGTCCATTTGGAGCGGGCGCTGCGCGTAGGTGATCGCTTGGGCGGCCACTTGGTGCTCGGACACGTGGATGCGGTCGGTACAGTTCGCGGCGTCAAACGCGAGAAAAACGCTTGGCTCATCGACATCGAAGCCCCTGATGAGGTAGCGCAGTTCCTCATCGACAAGGGCTCTATCACTGTGGATGGCGTGAGCCTCACCGTGAACTGGGTCAAAGAGAATCGTTTCGGACTGGGCATCATCCCATTCACGGCAGAAGAGACCAATTTGGCGGACTACAAACCGGGCCGTCGTGTAAACCTTGAGGCTGACGTCTTGGGCAAGTATGTGAAGAAGCTACTTGGACGCGGTCACTCAGATGGAGCATTAAATGCCGATTTCCTCGCAGAACACGGATTTTCAAATCATGAATGACGAACCCATTGATATCGAATCGCTGAAACGAGTCGACGATGCGTTGAAGGCGATCCGCGAAGGCGAGATGGTCATCCTTGTCGACGATGAAGATCGCGAAAACGAAGGCGACCTCGTCATGGCTGCGGAATTGGTGACGCCCGAGGCCATTAATTTCATGGCGACGCACGCTCGGGGCCTTATCTGCTTGGCGATGACCGGAGAACGTCTCGATGCCCTCGAGATTCCGATGATGGTGACCTCCAACCGTAGCCCATACCAAACTGCGTTTGCGGTGAGTATCGAAGCACGAACTGGTGTGACAACGGGTATCTCGGCCGCTGACCGTGCGCAGACCATCCAGGTCGCGGTCGCCGAAGCCACGACGCCGGAAGACATCGTGATGCCCGGTCATATCTTCCCGCTTCGAGCCCGTGACGGCGGCGTGTTGGTCCGCACTGGCCAAACTGAAGGCAGCGTCGACCTTGCTCGCCTCGCCGGTCTGGAGCCTGCGGGCGTGATTTGTGAAATCATGAACGAAGACGGCACCATGGCCCGCATGGAAGACCTTGAGGCGTTCGCGGGTGAGCACAAGCTGAAGCTAATCTCGGTGGCCGATCTGATTCAATATCGACTTCAACGCCAGAGCTTGGTCGAGGTCGTGAAAGAAGAGCAGCTTGAGACCGAGTATGCCGGCGATTGGCGCGTGGTGGTGTTTCGCACGACCGTCGATGCTGGTGAGCATCTGGCGTTTGTCTGTGGGGAACCATCGGAAGATGAACCCGTGTTGGTGCGCGTTCAACATCGCAGCGACACGTTCGACGTCTTCACGTCCAAACGGAGCGATTCCATCGCCAACCTATCGGGCGCAATGCAGGCGATTAGCGATGAAGGCTGCGGCGTGATCGTCTACCTCGATCGGACCGAGCGCAGCGCCGTGCAGATGGTCGATAAGCATCTTGGCTTAGCCGACGATCAGCCGGTTGACGTCAACAAGCCGCAAGATGCGCTACGCGACCTTGGAATCGGCGCACAGATTCTGGTGAATCTCGGTGTTGCGAAGATTCGCGTATTGACCAATCGGCCGAAGAAGATCGTTGGTGTTGAAGCTTACGGTCTGGATGTGGTCGACCAGGTTCCTATCCCTGCGGTATAAGGCCCGCGCTTCTGGTTTTTTGGAGAGAAGAAATGAGCTCAGTAACCGTGGTGGAAGGTGTTTTCAAGGCAGACGGCAAACGGTTTGGAATCGTTGCTAGCCGGTGGAATTCGTTCTTTGCCGACCGTTTGGTCGAAGGCGCGGTTGACGCGTTGGTTCGCCACGGCGCATCCGACAGCGATATCGTCGTCGCGAAATGCCCGGGTAGCTTTGAGCTTCCGCAGGTCGCGAAACGACTCGCAATGACAAAGAAACTGGATGCCATCATTTGCCTTGGCGTGCTCATCCGTGGGTCAACCCCGCACTTCGACTACATCGCCGCGGAAGCGACGAAAGGAGTCGGTGCGCTGGGTCTGGACCTCGGAATTCCCGTTTCTTTTGGCGTCATCACCTGCGATTCCCTCGACCAAGCGGTTGAACGCAGTGGAAGCAAAGCCGGAAACAAGGGCGTGGAAGCGGCGATGGCCGCGATCGAAATGGTCTCCCTCTACGACGCACTCGATAACTCATGAGCGACAGTAACTCTCGACTGATCCGCCGCGCAGCGGTCCTTGTACTCTACGCGATCGACAGCGCAGAGGTTGACGAGTCCGATGCACTGGACACCATTCCGGGTACCCTGACGGACGAGTTCGGCTCGCGTGTTGGGCAGGTCTGGGACGACGTGACCTTGGCGGTACATGGTGTTCAGGCCCGAATCGAGGAACTCAACGCTGAGATTCAGGCAGTCAGCCCACGTTGGAAAGTAGAGCGAATGGCACCGGTTGACCGGACGATTCTGCGGGTTGGTGCATGGGAAATCCTGCACGCCGAGCATCCGCCGCTCGAAGTCATTAACGCGTGCGTGGACCTCGCCAAAGAATACGGCGAGAAAACAACACCGGCGTTCATCAACGGTCTTCTGGACCAACTATGCCAAAATCACGACATCACTATCTCCTGATTCTTCTGCTGGTTTTCTCGGTAGCATGTCAGCGAGAACGCGGTCCGAAGGTCCACGATCACAACAGTCCATACGGGCCAGGTGGTGATGGCGCAGGAACGCGCATTGTTGTGCGCGATGCCGAGGGCGAACCGTTCATGAAGGTGCGGGTAAGCAAGACACGCGTCCGAGTCTATGACGACCAGATGGTGATGGTGGGGATGATTCGGGAGTTCGACGACCACTTTTTGGTCGAGCAGCCAGGTGAGTACTCGGAGAAACTCACGAAGGTCAAAGAACCTCGGGCGATTGAGCTGAAGGCCAAGTTCCGCGCGGAACCAGTTGCCGACGGTTGGGCGGTGTTTGACGCCAACGCGAAGACGGTTGGCTATCTGACAAACACCGATGGTGTTTGGAGCCTCCGGGACGACTACTCGAGCGAAGCACGGCTTACCGCCAAGCCTGACCAGCTGATCCTCGAACCCGCTGACGGAAATCCGTATACGTTGACTCGGCGCGACACGCCCGGACCCCTGGCGCTTGCAATGACATTAGAGCCTTTGGACCCAATGGCGCGAGCTGCGCTTGGAGTTTGGCTCGATCGAGTATCCCAAAACAAATCCAAGTGAACCCGCACGCAACGCTTGACGCGATGCATTTCAAATTGGGAGGATATCGGCAGCACATCACGGAGGATACATGCAGCAATACCTCGACTTAATGAGGCACGTTCTTGAGCATGGCGCGGTCAAGGGCGATCGAACTGGCACCGGCACTCGCAGCGTATTTGGTTACCAAATGCGATTCGACCTGCAGGCGGGATTCCCCGCGGTGACGACCAAGAAGCTCCACTTTCGTTCCATCATTCACGAGCTGTTGTGGTTTCTGAAAGGCGACAACAACATCAAGTATCTCAACGATAATGGCGTGAAGATTTGGGACGATTGGGCGGACGAGAACGGTGATTTGGGGCCGGTCTATGGTGTGCAGTGGCGCTCATGGCCTGACTACGACGGTGGGACGATCGACCAGATTCACGAGGTCGTTGAGAACATCAAGAACAACCACGACAGTCGTCGGCACATCGTGAATGCCTGGAACGTTGCATTGGTGAAGGATATGGCGCTGCCGCCATGCCACACGATGTTCCAATTCTACGTGGCGAACGGACGACTGAGTTGTCAGTTGTATCAACGCTCAGCGGATATCTTCTTGGGTGTGCCGTTTAACATCGCAAGCTACGCCATCCTGACGCATATGGTTGCCCAGGTTTGCGATCTCGAAGTGGGTGACTTTGTGCACACATTTGGGGATGCCCATCTGTATTCGAATCATATCGAGCAGACGCAAATGCAGCTGGAGCGCGAGCCATTGCCGCTACCAACCCTCAAATTGAATCCAGCGATCAAGACGCTCGAAGACTTCACATACGATGATATCGAGATTGTCGGCTACGAGAGCCACGCCCATATCAAAGCGCCAATCGCCGTATGATTTCGTTGATTGCGGCGGTCGCCCAGAACTACACAATTGGAAAAGACGGCGACTTGCCCTGGCGACTGCCGTCTGACCTGAAGTGGTTCAAAGCCAACACGGTCGGAAAGCCCTGTATTATGGGTCGAAAGACGTACGCATCGTTGGGCAGGCCCTTACCAAACCGGCGCAACATGGTGGTCACTCGAAACACGGACTTTGCGGCCGACGGTGTCGAGGTCTTCCATGGCATCGACAACGCGCTCGACGCGGCGGATGCTGAGGAAATCATGATTTTGGGTGGCTCAACGATTTACGAAAAGCTGCTTCCCAGAGCCGATCGATTCTATCTGACGGTCGTCCTCGCCGATGTTGAGGGTGACACTCATTTCCCACCGCTCGCCCCGGATGACTGGGAGGTTGTTTCCCTCGAGCGACACGAGCCCGATGAGCGTCACGCCCATGCCTACAACTTCGTTGTCTTGGACCGCGTGGGTCACTCAGGCGAGGTCGCCAACGGGCTTCCTTCCGAGTGGCGATAACCCCCAATTTTTTGACATCGTTGGCCGTCATGGGACCGTGTGAGCGTACATTGCGCAGATCAAGGAGGATCCATGTCGCAGACGCACACCGAAATCGAGACGATCGACGCTGAATTCGTCGACGAATCGCCCAAAGAACAAAAATCGATGGTCCGCCGGCAGCCTCAAAGCGTGGATGTGCAGCCGGTTCAGAGCGCCAAGATTACGATGGAGCTGAACCAGTGGCTTGATGTCGACCGGACGCTGCATGAGCTTTATGGGCTTTGCGAAGTGGCGCTTGGCCAGCGTGATATGGCTCGTACCGACAACAAGCGGCTAAAGAAGGCCAAGCTTCGAAGCGACCTGCGTAACGAAAAGCTCGGAAATCACGTTGCTGAGTGGAAGGCATACGCCCGGAAGTTGGAAGCGATGCTGCACCAGTCGCAGTTGGAACTTCTGGCCCAGCATCATGAGACACAACGTGTGAAGGTCGTTGCAGAAGAGGCCCTCACACTGGGTATGTTTGAAGGAAAAAGACGCAAGCGATTGAAGAATCGGTTGGAAGACGGCAGCTAGCCGAAGTGCCCATCACTATTGACCCGTTCAAGGTCTTGAACGGTGTCGATCTCGCGCCATTCCCCGTCGATAAACGCCGCGCCGATCTCGGCGCCCCGGGCGATAAGCTCCAAGAACATGTCGGTCAGATAGGCTTTCCGGAATAGTTTTGCCGCGTGGAATGGCTCGTCGTCGTCAGTCTTCGCGCGGACATCCTCCCAGGCTTCACGCATCAACTGTGCGCCCTTCGAAGAGAACTTAGCCAAACCAATGAACTCGCCGACCGCGTGTTCGGGGCCAACTTGCTTACCGACGCGAACGACCTTTCCGTCGACAACCTCGGCCAACTCGGCCTGTTCGACAGGGTGGTCGTGCCGGCCTTCATAGGCCTTGTGCCATTCACGGTCGATGATCAAGGCGATATCGTACGGGCTCTCCAGGGCCGTCTTCACCACGTTCGGCGTGTAGACGATGTCTGAGTATGTGGACACGAATGGTCCATCCATCGCAGCTTCCGCGCAGAACAACGAATGCAAAATATTGTTGTTCTCGAAATTGGTGTTTTCGTAATACGTCGCGCCGTCGACGACCAATCGGTCCGAGAGATAACCGCGAATGATATGGAAGTCGGTCACGTCGTTTGCGCGCAATGCGTGTAGTTGGTGACTCAAGATCGACTTTCCACCGACTTCGACCATGCATTTGGGGCGCTCGGTGGTGTGGTGTTCAAGTCGACTGCCTTTTCCTGCGGCGATAATGATGGCTTTCATAGCTTTTAGTCTTTGTAGAACGAAGCACGACCCAGCTTGAGCACGACGCCCAGCCCAGTTCGTGCGATGTAGACGATGTACACGCCCAAGAACAGATATAGGAACCACTTGGTTCCGTCGATTTGTGGATGAAGGTCTGCCAACGCGACGAACACAAACCACGAAGGATAGTGCACCAGAAATGATGCGGTGCGTTTGACAATCCAAAGGAGTTTTCCGACCAGGCTCTTTGGCATTTCGGGTTGCTTTGCCGACTGGCCCGGTTTGATTTCGACACCCGAGTATTCAGGGCGACGAACGAAGTTTGTCAGTGAGGTCGCGATAGAGACGATGGCACATCCTGCGATTCCGACGATGAGCCACATATCGTCTTCGGTTTGCAACCAAAGGCGAACCGCGCAAGCGCCCACCAAGATCAGTGCCTTCACTTCGTCGATGAGGAAGTCGAAATACGCCCCAATTTCTGAGGTCATCTTCTTGATTCTGGCCAGTTGACCATCAGCACAATCGAAGATGTATGCCAACTCAAGGATTGCCGCGGCAATCAAGAGTCCGACCGTGTCCAATCGCATAACCAAGGCGGCGGCCACACCAAGGAACACCAATGCCCCCAGAATCGTAACCTGGTTCGGGGTGAGCGGTGTTCGGCGCAATACCGCAACGAGTATGGCAGCCAATGGGCGTGCCACGTAGACGTTCCAGGCGATGTCCTGCGCTTTCCGGGAGTCCAGATAGACTTGTTTGATTTCGCCGAAAATTCCCACGATTTAACTCGGATAAAGAAGCGGTGCTGGTCGACCTTCTTCATCGACTGCGACAAAGACGCATTCTGCGCTGGTCACCTTATAGAGCCGTTCGCGCTGGTAGCCGCGGTGGGCCACCACGAGCACCTGGACCGTCACACTTGTGCGTCCTGTCTTGGTCGTTCGTGTGTAGAAGCTGACCCAATCGCCGACGTGAACTCGGGACAAAAACTCGACTTCGCGCATGACGGCTGTCACAACTGGACGACCGGCAGCTTTGAGGGCCTCTTCGCCCGCAGCGATATCGAGATGGCTGAGGATGACACCTCCGAAGATGAAACCCATCGGATTGGTATCCTCAGGCATCATAACTACGCGGATCATGGGTTCCGAGCTATATTGACCCAGCTCCGACTCGAGAGTGTCGGGGAAATAGTGAACAGTTCCACGCATGTTTAGCCTTGGTCGTGACGGTGTATCAATTTCACACAAATGCTTTGAAGTCTAGATTCCTTCTGGCCCTGATGGTGCTAGGTGGGGCCATTTTGCCATGCAAAGTCATGGCGAAGATGCCACCGGACGAAGACATCCAAAAGATGTTGCAAGCTAGGCATTTGGCCGAGGACGAACCCGAAAAAGCGTATGAGATCGTTCAGGAAGTCAAGTCGCTGCCAAACGCTGAAGACGTGCGTTACCACCTCTTGGGTGAGCTTGCATTGAAGACGCAGCGGGCCGACGAAGCCCGCACGTGGCTGACGAAAGAGCTCGCAGAAACGACCGGCGATTCCGACCGATTTAAGATTCGTTTGGAGCTCGCTGAACTTCTGGCATTCAAAGGAAGCGTCAAAGAAGCCAAGAAGATGGCCGCGCAGTTGGCCTCAGACGAAGGGCGGCTGAAACTGCGGTCGGCGGACAAGCGGTTTCTCAAGTCCAGACTCTTGCGACTTCGGCACGACCTTGCCTTGGGCACCGACGACAAAAAGGGCGCGGTTGCGTTCGCAAAGCAGTTGTTGGTCACCTATCCCGGCGAGCATTCCACTCTACGCGAAGGATTGGCCGCGTCTCGCGACGATTTGAGCACGCGGCAAAAGTACCGGCGCGGGCTCAATGCGATGAACGCTTGGGGCTACCACCTTGCCCGCGAGGAATTCAAAGAGCTTGTGAAGCTGAGCAAGTATGAGGACGTATCTAAATGGAACCTCGGCCTGATTTCATTGCGAAAGCTGCGCGACGATCCCGTGGGAGCCGAGAAACTCTTCCGTGAACTGTCGGAACCTGGCGGAAAATATGCTGAAGAGTCGTTGTACTACGTTGCTCGCGCCCAGATGCGTCAGGAGCGCTATGACGATGCCCTCAAAACGATGGAGACGTACGCGACTCGGTATCCGAACGGCAAGAACATGATGAACGTCCGGTACTATCGCGGGTGGCTGTTCTACGACCATCGCAAGAACAAAGAGGCCATCAAGGGGTTTGACGAGTACATCGACTACTACGGGCGTCGGTCCCACAAATCGTCATACATTTATGGATTCCGCGCGTGGGCCTACATGCGTTTGAAAGACTGGAAGGCCGCCATCAAAGCATGGGAGTCGATGATGCCGTTTGGCAATCCGCTAGTCGAAGGGAAGGCTCGCTATTGGCAGGCATACGCCTATGTGAAGCTCGGCGAGAAAGACAAAGCGCTTAAGAACCTCGAAACGCTCCGAGAGCGTTGGCCCATGACCTACTACGGGATGTTGGGCGAGCAACTGAGGGCGCAAATCGAAGGCAAGAGTCCGAAAGCATCCGAAGTCTGGTGGCCGGAAGGTGGAGGGCAGGTCGAGGACGAACCCACGATCGACGTGGCGAACTACCGGTTCAAAGGGCTATCGAGCGCCGACCAGAAACGGTGGGAACGCGTGAAGACCTTGGCATTGGTCGGCGAAAAGCACATCGCAAGAGCGGAGCTGAAGCCGCTGTACGATACGCTGCTGCGCAAGATTCCGAACGACCAAGAGGACGCCTGGATCTACTCGTTGGGTCGGTTCGTTGGTGACTACAACAAGATGTGGCGACGTGTCTCAGGCGGTAGCATTTCTGGGCGGCCGGGGATGATCCCAAACACCGGGATCCGCGCGGCAATGCTGTATCCCCGGGCGTATCGAGACATCGTCCGCGAGATGGCTGGGGAGTTCGGAATTCCACCTGAGTTTGTGTGGTCGATCATGCGCCAGGAGAGCCGCTACAAGCCAGGTGCGGTTTCGTACACAGACGCGGTCGGCGCACTTCAGATGATCCCAAAAACGGCAAAGAAGGTCGCGAAGGACTTGGGCATCGTGTTCAACGTGGCGACGTTCTTCCGTCCGGAAGTCGGCTTCAGATACTCCGCGTATTACATGCGCAAACTGCTCGACACGTTTGGTGGGTTGTTTGTGCCTACCGCAGGCGCGTACAACTCAGGCCCGCAGGTCATCGCGAAGTGGTTTCGCAAGAACCCCGATGTCGAGTTCGCGTGGTTGATCGAAGAGTTTGAGTACAACGAGGGTCGCGCGTACTCACGAAAGGTCAACGAGCACTTCCTGCGTTACTTGTACCTGTACGAGAAAGACGACGCGGTGCGCAAAGCAACGCTCGACAAGATCTTTCCCCTTAGCCGCGATATCGAAATTCCTGAGGACGTCGGCTACTGAAAGCACTGCAGATGCAGTTTCGCGCAGTGATCGTAGATTTCAGGTGAGTCACAACTGCGGCGGATGCAATCCCGAAACTCAATTCGAAACTCATCGGTCATGAACGGCGTCAACCTGCATGGCGCGTGGTCCACTTCACCTGGGCATCCGTCCATCCACGCTTCACATTGCTCCGCGAGCGGGTCTTTGTCCAAGAGGGGTCGAAGGCAAGTCTGTTCGGTTTCGGAGCACTGAAGTTCTTGCACGCATTCTGAGTACAGAAGGAAAGGGCTCGCCAGAAAGTTGCGCTTTGCACAACCCTCAACGACGAAACGATCCGTGCAATTCGCCTCGCAACTTGCGGCATCAGAACCATCACAGCGCGCCGCATAACTGCACATATTTCCGCAGTACTCAGCCTCGTCGAGCTCGACCGCCTCTTCTTCTGCGCAGCTCACAACCAGTAAGCACGCTGCAAATATGAGAATGAGTCGTGTCATTTCTTCAGGTTTCACCAAAGCTCCATCATGCCGCCACTCGACAACTCGTCGGGCATGGGATAGGCCAAACGCCTAACCGTTGTGAAGGTAGAGGAGGAACTCGATGAGCCGCAACCTTGCATTGATAACTATCGCATTTTTGATTGGATGTGGTGGCGCCCCTGAGGTGAAACCAGACCAGGTCCCAACCAAGACAGATGTCGCCGACGCACAAAAGGTCGTCGATCCGGCGAATCTTGGAGCCGGCTACCACGAGAACTTCAATGCCACGCTGTGGGTTCAGACTAGCGCGGAGTACGACGGCACCGCTCATACGGTCTACGCGGCGGCGTCTGCGCAACTCGATGCAGCCATCAAGGACAAGACCTGGGTGGCAACTGATGAGCAGTCTGCCAACTTCAAAGAAAAGCCTCCCGCCATCATTCTGGACCTGGATGAGACGGTGTTGGACAACTCTCCGTACCAAGCTCGGCTGATCAAGAGTGGTGAATCGTTCAATCCGAAGTCATGGGACGCGTGGTGCAACGAGGGCAAGGCAGGCGCGGTTCCGGGCGCAATCGAATTTCTGAAGGTCGCAAAAGAGAAGGGCGTCACGATCTTCTACGTGTCGAATCGTGACGTAGCGGTCAAGGAAGCAACCAAGAAGAACCTCGTCGCGCTGGGCGCGCCGATGGACGACGTCTTGGACACCATTTTGCTCAAGAATCAGGAAGAAGGATGGGGTTCAGACAAACGCCCCCGTCGCGCCAAGGTTGCCGAAACCCATCGCATTATCATGCTGTTTGGCGACAATCTCGGTGACTTCGCCGCCAACGGTAAAGGCACGACGGCAGAGCGAAACGCATTGGCCGCAAAAAACGCAGCCCGTTTTGGCAAGAGCTGGTTCATGTTGCCCAATCCGATGTACGGTTACTGGGAGAGCTCGCTGTTTGACTACGAATACGGCGAGCCCAAAGCAGCCAAAGATGCAAAGAAAGCATCGCACTTCGAACTCAAGAACTAGCGAACAACATTATGATGCGTGAGCAGATGATAGACCTCGTTCACGGGGTACAAGATGACATTTGCGCGGCGATCGCCGAGGTAGACGGACAGCCGTTTCACGAGGATACGTGGGAGCGCGAAGGCGGAGGTGGCGGACGATCACGCGTGCTTCAAGATGGCAATGTGTTCGAGAAGGCCGGTGTCAACGTCTCCGTGGTTTATGGCGAGCTCAGCCCTCAGGCCGCCAGGGAGATGGGCGGCGGCCAGAAGATTGAGGACCTCTCGTTTTTTGCAACTGGGGTCAGTTTGGTCTTTCATCCGCACAATCCCATGGCGCCGACTGTTCATGCCAACTTTCGGTATTTTGAGCGCGGAGACGGTAGCGAACCGGGCAGCTGGTGGTTTGGCGGTGGTGCGGACCTGACGCCATCATACCTGTTTGAAGAAGACGCGGTTCACTTCCATCAGACGTTCAAGGATGCCTGCGACAAGCACCATCCCGACTATTACCCGCGTTACAAAAAGTGGTGTGACGAGTATTTCTATATTCCGCATCGTCAGGAATGTCGGGGGGTTGGGGGCATTTTCTTTGATGACCTGCATGAGCCTGGACACAAGGAATCGTTCAAGTTTGTCTCCGACTGCGCTAACGCGTTCATTCCGTCCTATTTGCCGATCATCAACCGTCGCAAAGACCTCGAATACACCGAGGACCAGAAAAAGTGGCAACAGCTCCGACGGGGTCGCTACGTCGAATTCAATCTTGTCTACGACCGTGGGACGAAGTTCGGTCTGCGCACTGCAGGCCGGATTGAGAGCATCCTTATGTCGCTGCCTCTGACATCGCGTTGGCAGTATGACCACCATCCTGACAACGGTACGCCCGAGGCAGAGATGCTTGAGGTTCTCAAAAATCCACGTCGATGGATCTGACCGAACCTTTCATCACACTTGCTGGCGAAGGCGAGTCCGAACATGTGGTCGAGCGCAGCCGGTTCTTGGGTTGGGCACTCCCATACGAAGATCTAGATGAAGCGTTGGCGCATGTCGCCGCGCTAAAGAAAGAACACTACGACGCCAGGCACGTCTGCTACGGGCTTCGTATTGGCCACGGTGCGCAATGCGTCGATCGAAGCAACGACGACGGCGAGCCAGCGCGGACCGGTGGTTTCCCACTGTGGCAATTGTTGGATGGAGACAATGTCACAAACGCGATGATTGTGGTTGTGCGCTACTACGGTGGCGTGAAACTTGGCACTGGCGGTTTAGCCCGTGCCTATCGCGAAGCAGGCCGGCTGGCCTTGGATTCGGCTGGGTTGAAGACGGTTTACACCGAAATCGATCTGACATTCGCAGTGGAATACGGCGTGGTGGACAAACTTCAACACACACTGAAGCCGCTGGAATCCGTGCGTATCGCCCAGACCGAGTACACAGACGTCGTGACGTTCACATTGGCCGTTCGAAAGGTGGATTGCGAGGAGGTCGTCGACCTTCTGAGTCAGCTGCTGCAGCGCGACCCCAGGTCATTTCTGGACGATTAGATGACGCGCTTCTGAGCGAGCGTTCGAAGTTCCTGTTGGATTCGATAGGTCGTCGTTTCAATCCGCCGAACGTGGTCACTGTGGAAATCACCGCGACCTGCGAAGAACGCCTGATGATTGAGGAACACAAGGTACCCGGCCATCGCAGCGTCGCCTTTGCGGGCTTTGCTATGAATCAGCTCGATGGTCTGGTCGATGTTCGACTTTGACCGATAGGCCAACTGTCGCGCGACCGCCGCCGCTTCGAGGATCAAAGCTTCGGCACATTCGTTCCAGGGGCGGTCTTTCCAGGAGTCGCGCTCCAACAAGTCGTCTATGCGTTTGGCCTCGATATCCCAGCGCTTTGCGGCGTCGTACAGATGTTCATAGAACGTTGGGTCGCCCTGCGCTTGAGTGGCGTAGAGCTGATAGATCTGGCGCAAGTACATGTCGAGCTCCTCGCGCAGGTCACGAAGCGCTTTCATCTCCCACCACCGCTCGAGTTCGAGCGATTTGCCAAAGATCATTCCTTTGATCATTTCGACGGGCTTAATACGTGTGACTTCGTCGAGGTCGATCTCAAAACTGGACGTGTCGTAGGACAGAGCAAGTGCATCGCCGGTACGCACAGCCATCCGATGCTCAACGTTTCGGGCGACGATCGCCCGATTGACCCCGGTGTATGGGACCGGGAGGTTGCCATCGTTACTGGGGGCGTCATCGGCCGTGATCGCAGGCAAAGGCAGGGTTTTATTCGGCTTTGAGGTGAGGGCGGGGATCTCTCGTCGATTTCCTGCACGGCGGTGTTCTTCGTAGAACTCCTGGATGGTCTCGTTCGTCTCGCGAATGAAGGTGTCGTAGCCACCATGGTCTTTGATGAGGTCGCTCAGATTATCGAGTGCGACCGGTAAGTCTTGCAGGTCGCGCATCAGAAGTCCTTGGTTACCCATGATTTCCAAGGCGTACTCGCTAACGCCGAGGTCCCAAAACACATCGAAGACGGAAACCTCAACGGAACCGGATGCGACCCCGCGTGAGCGGATGGCGTCGCGCAACACAAGCACCCGCGCGCGTCGACGCTTGCGCCGGACGCGTACTCCCGTTGCCCCCGTAGCGGTGAGCGAAAGCAGGACTAATATGATGATTGTGATGGGATCCAAGAGAGCCGCTCCGTCAGGTGCGCTTTAAGTTAGGTACATCGAATCGTTTTTCAACGCGTAAGATCTCGAAGGGCCGAATGGGGACATTAGACCCCACCTATTTGGGGTATACATCACCCCACATGTGCCACTTTGTCACACGTTAGTGAGTAATCACTTACCTGTTTGTTAAGTGTTTACTTACTAAAGTGTGGGTCAATGTAGGTTGGCATGAACCATGCTCTGACATGCGGCGTGACGAGTGTGACAATAATGGAGGAGCGCCTGTGCAAAAGCACTACTGGATTGGTCTGTTGCTAGTTGTTGGGATGGTTGGGTGTACCCGCGGAGACCTCGCGGTTGTAGAACCCCAAAATGCCTTGGAATCGCCAAATGATGCATTAATTGAACACGGAGAGGTGTCGTATTTAGGTGAAGGGTTTGACGAGGGCACGCCACAAGCGGGCTACCACGAACTGCGGCCGAATCGGCCATTCCGAGGCGTGAGCTTCATGCTCACTTCAAACATCCCCGTCGCAGATTACTCGGTGCTACGGCCCGACGGGTCGTGGTCGGAGTTCCGACCGATGAACTACGATTGGGAGTATCGAAAGTTCCAGAACAACTACATTGAGTTTGATCAACCAGTCGAAGCATTCCGTCTTCGCATCGATGACACTTCGGCAGAGTTCCTGCGGTTGGAGTTTCACGATTTTCCTGTCGGAGAAGCCGACCCGCATGATGATTCAGAGGTGGATTTCCTGACGGAGTTGGCCGAGACCTTCCTTGGCAGCGCGTTGGCACGTTCGGGTCGATGGGCATTGCCTGCAGACGTCGCTGCTGCGGGCTCTCGCCAGAATGTTGGCTACGATTCGGCGCCATCGTTTAGCACCCGCAATTGCTCCGGCAGGCTGACGGACGGCGCACGTGCGTTGGGCGATTATCTGACGGATAACTTCCATGGCGCGCGATTCTTCCAGGGCTACAACTGCCGCCGTATCCGAGGTAGCAGTAAGATGTCGATGCACGGCACGGGCCGCGCAATTGACGTGTTTGTGCCACTCGATCGCGGCCAAGCCGACAACGATCTTGGTGATGAAGTTGCGAACTTCTTGGTCGAAAACGCGGAAGAGCTCGGAGTTCAACTGATTATCTGGGACCGCACGATTTGGACGCCAAGTCGCGGTCAACGTGCCTACTCGGGTGCGCACCCTCACCACGACCACCTCCACGTAGAGATTACGCGAGTCGCATCGCAACGAACTCGAATCTCGCTGCAGCCTGAACCGCAACCTGAGCCGGAACCTCAACCGGGTACAAATCCAGGTACCACGCCGACGCCGGAGCCAATTGTGACCAACTCTTGGGTTGGTTGGGATTGCACCTCCGACGCGCAGTGTGGATTCACCTCAGGCAGCCAGCGTGGATTCTGCTGGAAGTACAACGACGGAAGTCAGCGTGGCTTCTGCTCGCTCAGCTGTGAGGGACTATGCCCAGACAAACGCGGTGAAGCCTTTACATTCTGCGTGGACCCAACGGGAGCGAATCGCGGCATCTGTGCGTCACGTTCTGCCACGCAAAACAATTTCTGCTCGGATATTGCTGGCACCGATTCAACAGCAGCGCTGCGGTACGTGGGTTCCTCGGGAATCACGGTACGGCAGCGAGATGTGTGTTTGCCTTAGTCTTCACAGGCGACAGCATTAAAGGGTAACGTAGACCGTCTTCTGGACGAGAATCGGTGTGCGTTACCCTTTTTTAGTTCTTGTGACCCTCTTGGTGGGCTGCGGCGGCAACAATCCCGGCGCGCCGGTGTGCGCGCCCGGCGCATATCTGGACGAGATTGGCGCCTGTCGTTCGCAGAGCGCTCCGGTTCACCACATCCCATTCAGGCCGGGCTTCAAGGCCCGGGTCACACAGGGTTTTCACGGCGTTCCCACCCACTCGAATGAGGCTGCCTACGCTGTGGACTTCGATTGTGAAGAAGGCGACCCGGTCGTGGCCTCCCGAAGCGGGCGAGTCTACTTCGTACGCGAGGATTCTACCTCCGGATGTGCTGCGCCTGCATGCAAGGGCCAGGAGAACTTCGTCGTTCTGGACCATGGTGATGGGACGTTCTCTGAGTATCACCATCTGATGTACAAAGGGGCGATCGTGGAGCCCGGCCAGAAAGTGTGCGCGGGCCAGCTGGTTGGACTTTGTGGATCGACCGGATTCAGTACAGGTCCGCATCTTCATTTCACGGTCACGGATGCCTTTCGCCGAACCGTTCCGATGCGGTTTGTAGAAATCCAACGTCAGCGCGGCTTTGGGTTCCCAGCATCTTGGAGTCTGTACACGTCAGAGAACGAGATGATGTCGCAATGCAAGACTATCGAGTATTCCAAGCTGCCCGTCGGCGCGTTTGCGCATCAAGGCATCATGCTCGATGATGAATTGCCGATGGTGGTGGAGGGCGAGTCCCGTAAGTATAAGATATCAGGTGAGTACTTCGGTGATTTTCCGAACATCTCAATTCAGCGGTTCCGACCCGGCGACTCCGAGTGGATCTCCGAGTGCATTCCAGTGGATGAGGATGGTGAATTTGAAGCAATTATTGTCTGGGGGCCGGAGCGATTCCCGCCAGACTACTATGGCTTCATGCTCACTGGCGCGAACGCGAACTGTGTCTCAGACGGTTTTTCGCAGGGCTACAAGATCGTGGCTCGTTAGCATTTGCCTGCTCGCCACAATTGCGTGTGACACCTCCAAGGCCCGCCAGACCGACGCTCCTCGCACCGTACCCAGCGTGCTGGATGTTCAGCCTCTGCCCAATCAGACCCTGCGAGGGGTTTGCTTAGCACACAATTGGCAATGGGGAGGAATGCGTGGCTATGGCACTGAATCCAGCGCGGAAGCGCTCGCCCATCTCGATTCGGTCGGTGTGAACTCTATTTCGGCGACTCCGTTTGGGTACATGCCTTCTTTGGAAGCGACTCACGTCCGCGGGGAACATTCTGGAGACGGCATTTTCGCGGGTGAGACAAAGGCGAGGCTGGTGAGGCTTGCGGAGCAGACCAAAGAACGTGGGATGTCATTGGTGCTTAAGCCGCACATCTGGGTGGAGGGCGGCCTGTGGCGCGGTCATATCAAACCAATTTCGGATGGGGCGCTGGATTGGGCTTCATGGTGGACGTCCTACACCAACTTCATCGTCTACTACGCTCGATTGGCCGAGGAGGTGGGCGCTGCGGTGTTTGTGGTTGGGGTGGAGCTCGCCAGTGCCATTGAGCACGATCCCAAGCCCATGTTGGCGATGATCGCGCGCGTTCGGGAGGTCTATTCGGGCCATCTGACCTACGCCGCCAATTGGAATGAGCCTGTGCCGGATTCCATTTGGGAAGCTTTGGATTCGGTGGGCGTTCAGTTCTACGCACCACTCAGCAAGGAAAAGACTGATCCACCGCTCACAGAACTTCGGGACGGCGTTCGGACCAATATCAAACCTTGGGTTGAGGTCGCCAACCGAGTCAAACGGCCGCTATCGCTGACGGAAGTCGGCTTTCGGTCTGCCCGTTCGGCTGTACGCTATCCCTCTGCTTGGCCGGAAAAGACCAACGACTATTGGTCCACGCCGAATCCGGAACTCCAAGAGAAGGCGTATCAAGCGCTGTTCCTCGAGCTGGCGAATGTCCAGGAGCTGCACAGCGTCTACGTCTGGAAGTATTTTACGGACAAAGATACGGACGAAGAAGGTCCAGATGGGTTCAGCCCGCGAAACAAGCTTGCCGAGCACGTATTGAAGAAAGCGTACCAATGATCCACACTCCGCCGTCTTTTGAACTGCGGAGTACCCATGCACGACCCGAAAAGTACCTACAGCGAATTCGCGTTTGATACGCGTGCCATCCATGCCGGTCAGTCGCCTGACCCGACAACGGGCGCCATCATGACGCCCATTTTCCAAACCTCTACCTACGTTCAGTCGAGCCCAGGCGTACACACCGGGTTTGAGTACAGCCGTACGCAGAATCCTACGCGGCATGCGCTCGAAGACTGCATGGCTTCGCTTGAAGGTGGAAAGCATGGAATCGCGTTTGCTTCAGGTTGTGCGGCGACGGCGACACTGATTCACACCCTGCCTCCGGATTCCCACGTCATTAGTGGCGACGATATCTACGGCGGCACGTACCGCCTTTTCACACGCGTGTTTCAGGGCAAATCGGTCGATTTTTCGTTCATGGATATGACGGATTTGTCGTCTTTCGAGGCCGCGATTAAGCCCAACACGCGAATGATTTGGCTGGAGTCGCCGACCAATCCACTCCTGAAGATTTCGGACATTCGGGCGATCTGCAAGATTGCCCATGCCCGAGATATCACGGTGGTGGTCGACAACACGTTCATGAGCCCATACTTCCAGTCCCCATTGGAACTCGGGGCTGACGTAGTGGTGCACAGCACGACAAAGTACATCAACGGCCACTCCGACGTCGTTGGCGGAATCGTGGTCACGAGCGACGACGGAATCGCGGAGAAATTGCGGTTCCTTCAAAACTCGATTGGCGCTGTACCCGCGCCGATGGACTGCTGGCTTGTACTTCGGGGCATCAAGACGCTGCATGTTCGAATGCGGCAACACGCCGAGAGTGCAATGGCGGTGGCAAAGTGGTTGGAGCAACATCCGAAGGTCGAGCGGGTCGTTTATCCAGGCCTTGAGAGTCATCCGCAGTATGACATCGCACAGTCGCAGATGAAGGGGCCAGGTGGGATGATTACGTTCTTCCTAAAGGATGGCCTGCCTGCTGCACGAAAGATGTTGGAATCGGTGAAGGTGTTCGCGTTGGCCGAGAGCTTGGGTGGGGTTGAGAGCCTCATCGAGCATCCAGCCATCATGACCCATGCCTCGGTACCGCCAGAAGTACGGGCTGAGTTGGGAATTACGGACGGCTTGGTCCGGCTCAGCGTTGGTATCGAGTCGCTCGACGACTTGCTCGCTGACCTCGAAAGCGCACTCGCCTAAAATTCGCAGAAAACAGACAAAAAAAAACGGCGACCCGCTCAGTGGCAGGGTCGCCGTTTTTTGTGTCCAGCGGACTTAGCGCAATCATGGGACAAGGACCTGACTGACGGCGTTGGGGGGAAACCCGTGTCCACCGTCCGCTAGACACGCGTGATAATGCCCATCCTGAAATGTAGGTCAAGACTGCAAAGTCGCTGAAATTGCGTGCAATCCTCGCCATATAGCGCGGTTCGCCGCAGTATTCGTGGACGAGGTGGGTTTTGGGTTGCGGCACAAATTGTTCCGCAGATTTGGTTCAGTTCGCATATTTCACAGTATTTTTGGGTGATCAAAATGCCAATTCGAAATCGGGGGGTAGGCAACGGCAGAAAGGCGTGATCGTTTGACACTTTGCGCGGCTGCGTGCTACTCACCCACGCACCCGAGGTAGGCTCCGTGCATCCCAAGATTGCACGCCCTTCGGGTGAAAAGGAGCATCGAGCAAAAGCATGGAAATCGCAGACTATATAGGGCTGGTTATCCTCAG
>JAUIBR010000104.1 GCA_030427705.1 bacterium
CACCACGATCACACGTGACATCCGCGCAAGCATCCGCTTCGCACGTTCCGTCGTTGCAGAAGAATCCTGCAAGGCAGTTTTGGTTCGTCTGGCAAGCCCCTTCCGGAGGATTCACGCAAGCTTCAGCCTGGCAAATACCGCGTTCGCAAACGCCGGTCGGGCAAGGGATGTCTGCTTCGCAGGAATTGCTGTCGCACGAGTAACCGGGCAAGCAAGCATCTTCATCGCTTGAGCAGTTGTCGCCGTTGACGCATTGGCCGGTGTTGCCATCGCAAACACCGCCATCCGCGCATTCAACGCCGGCACAGAGATTAGGGCTGCTGGGATCATCATCCCCACAGCCGGTGAGCACCGTAAGCATCAAGGACAAACAGAGTCCAAGCGTCTTCAAGTGCGCTATAGTAAAACCAAACCTACCTATCATTTCTTTTCGTCTCTTTTGGGGGTTAGACGATGGCCGCCAAAACTAGCGGCCAACCGGAATTTATTGTTATTACGCTAATGCAACCGCAACTTAGACTATAACCGTCGGGGTTTGTCAATGGGATGCGAATCTGTAGTCAGGCATGGTAGCGAAACCTCAAGGCGAAAAAAAACCGCGTCGGATTTCTCCGACGCGGTCGAGGTTTGTGGTTACTCGCTTACTGAACGTCAACAGTCAGGCTGAAGTCCCCTGACGAACCGGCGAAGAACGAATCGACCACAAGGTAGACTGTTTCATCAGCAGTTGCAGTGTAGGTCACAGTCTCGGGCGTTGTGGCTGCACCAACCATGTCGGCTCCAGCTAAGCACGTAGCAAGCAAGTCACTGCAACTTGATACGAGGTAGAGCGTCAAGTCTTCTGGGGTCGACTCATCCGAGACAAGCGAAGCGTTCAGCTGTTGACCGGCCAACAGATCAACTACGTAGACGGGGTCAGGTCCCAAAGTCTGTGACAATGTGCATGTGTTTCCTGTGCCGAGGTCGAAGTCATTCTCGTAGTCACTCAGGGTGCCGGTAAACACTTCCGGGGTTCCCGAGGCGGTCGGGGTTGCAACCAATGCGTCGAGACAGACATCCCCAACAGGTTCGGCACAACGACCAGTAGACCCATCGCAGACACCGGAGTTTTGGCATGCATAGTTACGGGTAAACCCAAACTCATCGCAGTACTCAAAGCTCGTGAGGTCCGTCGCGCAGGCCTGTACAAAGCTGGCTGGGTCGCAGTCAGGAACCAGAACCTCGATCTCGAGCGTGAACTCACCCAACGAGGTCGTGCTGCTACTGTCGGCCACCAAAATCACGGTTTGATCGGTTGGTGAAATGTACTCAAACGAGACATCGTTTGTGTATCCACCCTCACCGGCCACGCACGACGTCACTGGATCCGAGCAATCGGTAATCAAGTAAAGCTGTGGGTCATTGACCGTGTTTACATGGGTTTGTCGAGCACGAAGCAGTGACCCCGCGGACAATGAAATCGAATATGTGAAGTCATTGCCGTCAGGGTCATTGGCGTTCCCGGTGCAGCCCGTCGCCTGCGCATCAAAATCGATGTCGTTGGTGTATCCATCAGCCCAGTCCCCCTTGATGATGGTCTTCGACGATGTCAGTTCACGGGCGGAATCACAGAAGTTGTCCAAAACTGGGTCTGCGATGCACGCGGAAGTCGATGAATTACAACCACCGACACAAGCAAACGTCTCGGCCGCCGATCCATCGTCGTTACACACCTGAACCGTGGTTGCATCGGAACAAATGGTAGCGCCGGGTGAACAGATCGCGCTTGTATTCAGATTCCACGTAAGCTCGAAGTCTTCGTTGCCATGCGACGTGCTGGTATCCCGGGCCACACCGACAATGACGGTCTGTGCAGTTTCAGCAAAGTACTGAACCTGGTGTGGACGCGCATCGCCACCATCAGCGACGCCACGCAAACACTGTGATTCATCACATCCACTAAGAATGAAGAGTCCTGTCTCTGCAGATGTGGAGGACACCAATGGGTTGACTTCCAGGGTCAAATCCAAGAGCGAATTTGCAGGCAAATCAAACGAGTAGTACCGATCCTCACCATTTACGTACGTGTACAAGATTGGACACTCAGGGGTCGGATTTGATGTGACAATGACTGGCTGACTGGTGAACGACTGGAATGCTCCAGTCAATAGACCACTCGTGGTGGTGGTGGTGTCTACGGTAGTAGCCTCGTAGCACGCATCACCGTTAGGGTTCTGGCATTCACCCATGCTGCAAGAATCATTGCATGTGTACACATCGACATAGACTCCACTGTCACAGAATTGGATCGTATTTGGATCTTCGATGCCACAACGAGAGGTTCCCGCAATGCACTCCGGTGGCGAAACATCGTAGGTCACCTGGAAGGTGTCGTAGGACGTCGACTGGTTGTCGCTATCAATGGCGATCAGCACCGTTTCTGACGCGGTCGCTTGATAACGTAGTACTGTCGCGCTGTTGGTTGCGGTTTCCTTGGAACCCGCAAAACACGTTCCTGCTTGGTCCGAACAATCGCTGAACAACCGAATAATCGGATCATCAAGCCCACTGGTGCCAGTGTTTGCATTGGTAATCGTCAAGACATCTGATGGTTGAAGCGACACAGTTGCATAGGCTTCACGTCCATCTGAATCACCGATACAGCTGGCTGTGTCTATTCCGTTCGTGAACGACGTGTCCGACATATCGTATGTATACACGCCGCCGTTTCCGACGTTGGTTGCCGTGCTGCAACTTGCTGCATCGACAACACTGTACACACATGAACCATCAACACACCCATTTCCGCAGGTGTAAGTCGTGAGTTGGGCATTTGCGTCGCAAACGCCAACGTTGACTGGGTCAAGGCATGCGATCGTGTTTGGAGCGCACTGAGCGAGGCCACGCTGGTCGATCTGATAGATAACGTTAAAAGTGTAGTCTTCACTGGTTGTGGCTGCTGACTTCGTATCGACAACAAAGAACACATCCTGTGTGGAGTCCGCGTAGTACTGGAATGTACCGCTGCTGGAGATATCGTTGTTTCCGACACACGAAGTCACATCCCCGCAATCGGTCAGAAAATAGCCCAACAGGTCTGTATCGGACGCTGTCAGAGTTACATCGAGCAACTCGCCCGCGTTAAGCTGGAATGTGTAAATCAGCTCACCAAAATCGCCAGCGGAGGGGATGTCGCAAGCACCAACGAGACCACTCGGCATATCAATCGTATTCGTCTGGTTACGTGCATCGCCGGTGATCAAGCCGCACACCACACCAGCGGGCGTGTCTTGAGGACACGCTGCTGTGGTCGCGCCACTTGCGACGACTGAATCGTAACACGAATCGCCAGTAGCCGTTCCACACACGCCGCCAGAACACCCACCCGTACAAGCGTAGGTATCGATCTGTCCAAACGCGTTGCAGTACTCAATCTCGCCAGGATTGACGACCGAGCAACCTATTGTGGTGTTTGGCGTACATTGCGGAGGGGAGACGTCGGCTTGGATTGTAAAGAAGTCACCAGCAGCGATGCTGGATGAAGAATAACCAGACACCCCGATGTAGTAATCGCCCGCAGTGTCGACAATAAAGGAGTACACCTCGTCGTTGGGGTCATCGCGACCAGATTCGGGAGTGGTGCATGCTGAAATGACGTCATTGGCGTCACAACCTTTGAACGAGTAGACCACCGAATCAAATGTACCCGGAGATGTTGCCGAATCCACCGTCACGGTGACAACAGATCCGGGTGTCAGACTGCGGAGGACGTAGAATGCATCTTGTGTGAGGGTTGAGGAGGTGCTGCCGTAGCCACACTCACGAGCGTAGTCGGCTTGATATGGATTAGCATCAACCGGACCAACCAACACTCCTGGTGTTAGCTCTTGTGCTGTTGAGCAAGTCTCATTTGTTGGAATGTTACATTGTTGGGTTGTAGCGTTGCACCCAAACTCACAGATAACCGTCGTATCGAATGCCGTACCGAATTCATTACAAACCTGCGACTCTCGGTCGAGAATGCAACGCGTCTCACCCGGTGTACAAGAGCGACTGACGATGCGCATGTCCAACACCGCATCTGCAATCGTGTAACTGGAGGCTTGCGTATCAATCACTAAGAACCCAGAGATATCCGCTCCTGTGTCATTGTGATACACAAAGGTCTCGTCATCATATTGACCAGAATTCGCAGCGGCCAAACACGTGTTGGCCAGATCGTCGCAGTCCGTCACAAAGTAGATTGCGGGGTAGTTGTATGAGCCAGGTGTGGCGAGTTCGGCAACCAGCACCTCGTTGTTTGGAACCGTGACGCTGTAAACTCGTTCTGGACCATCGGTTCCATTTGCAGAACCAGTGTTGTTTGGCACACAGCTCGGCGAACCTGGGTCAAGTGAGTTAGTGTAGTCTGTTCTCGATATTACCTCGCCCACCAATGGAAGCGTTGGGACGATTGCGGTTGCGCAAGTATCGCCAGGAGGGCCACTACAGACATTGAGTGTTTGGTCACATCCCAGGGGGCACGTACGAGATACCAACGCCGTGCCGAATTCGTTGCATTCCGTAATGTCGTTTGCGTCTTGGCAGACATTATCCGCAGACGTGCAGACAATCGGGTCCGTGGTGTACGCGACAGCAAATGGCCCGATATCGAGCGCCGTGTAACCTTGAACGACGATGTAGTACTCCCCTGGCTGAAGTCCCAGCGAGAGTTGTTCGTTCGTGCCGTTGCCAGTTACATCCGCGCACGCAGCCTCAGTCGTGTCGTCATCGCACGTCCCACGAACATCGAGCGCTAGGTCGATGTTGGATAAGGGTGTCAGCGTAATCGTGACAAACGATGGAACATCAATTGACATGGTCACAATGGCTTCTGGGATGTCGCCATCAATATCCACACATGTGCTCGTCAATGACGAACTTGCACCCATGTCATTGGTCCCCGTGAAGGCCTGACCTTCGACGAGTTCACCAAGTGGAGCTGCACATGCCTGAAGCGCGTCGTCGTTGACGATGTCCATCCGAATCGTGTAACCCACGCCAGCCGTCGTGACATCACCTGAGTCACGTACAATCGCGGTGTAAATACCAGCTTTGTTAGCATCGACCGCCGCGGTGAGCTGAGCCGTCGCAACCACGGTGCCGTTTTCCACGTTTGTTGCCGTTCCCAAACTGTTTCCACTTGGGTCAAGTAACTCAATCTCGAGTGTTCCAAGGCCGACGTCGCTTGTTGGAATCGTGAGTCTAAACAGAAGCGTTCCGTCCGTAAGGGCGCTGGATGTTGTATCGAATGTGTACCAATCCGAATCTGCGGAACAAATGGAGGCTACCAACGGCTGGTCGACGTAGGCGGTAGCGTCGCCAGATGCGTTGTTTGGCTCATAGGTATCATCCCCACACGTTGAAGGTGCCGCACATGCGCCTGCGGAACAAACTCGGTCGTCAAGACAGTCGAGTGCTGCGGTACATCCGTTTGGATCTTCCTCGCAGACCGCGGTCGAGTTTGCATCGTCGTAGTTGCAGATTTGGTTGCCTGGGCATCCGCCCACGCCGCATGCATCGTCGGAATCGATGCAGGCACCGCCGACACATACAAATCCATCCACACAATCCGTTTCACTCCCACAGGTGTCAGCGTTGACGCAATCCCCAGATGCCTCGTCGCAAACACCGCGTGCACATTGGCCGTCAACACACTGGTTAGCTTCACAGACGTTGGCGTCCGTGCAGTAGAAGCCTTCC
>JAUIBR010000008.1 GCA_030427705.1 bacterium
CAAGCCCGCGGCGAAGCGTTTATCGCAGGCCTTCTCCCGGATTACTTTCTGGGCGGCGAAAACCTGCCCGAGTTTGGATTCAACGCCTCCTACGCCGAGCTCGCTGGTGACGCCAATGTGGGAATTGCCCCGCATTTCATCCATGCACGGGTAGGCGCCAAACGTTGGTTTTTCGCAAAGAACGGCAGCACCGACGATGCCTTCGTCCTGCCGCCTAGCGACTTCGTTGTGGAGTCTGAGCTGGGCTACACGCTCTGGCTCATCGACGGCGATATCAGTTGGGCACAGCCACATCGAACGACACAACGACGTGTCCACGGCTTTGGATTTGGCGTTCGTGGAAACCTTGACTGGAGGGCGGATGATTCGGCTTGGGGGATTCCCGGCAACACACGTAATGCACCAGACCAGCTGATTCCACGTGTGCATCAGTGGATGCGATGGGGATGGAAGCCCACGTCCGCATTGCGCCTTCAGTTCAGACAAGAGTTTGGGTGGGCAGACGGCGACGACGACATCACCCGTTCGCGAGTCGGCGGTATGAACGCGTACGTCTCACCCATCGCTGGCGTTCCTTGGGCGGCTTTTCTGGAGTCACGTTTTGTGACCACGCGATTGGCACTTGCCGTCAAGTTGCATGGCGAAAGCGAAGCCGGTGTCGTGGCTGATTTCGGCTACCTATCTGACGTCGACCGCGTCGGTGATTTCGACACGTTCGAAGCCGTCGTCGGGACCGGCATCTTTTACGACGGTCGATACGGCCCCTGGCAGGTGGATTTGATGTTGGGATTCTCGCCCGATACGGGCTGGCAACGCGTCGAGGCGCCGCTTGTGAGCGGCTACCTCGGCGTTGGTTATGCGTTTCGTTAGTCGCGCGACATGAAGATGCTGAGGATGTACCAGAAGAGCAACGCGACCGACGAGAACAACGCCAACGACGCAGCAACGTGTTGGGTCGTGTGGTAGTGGTGCAGGATGTTTGACGTTTGGTACAGGATGTATCCCGACGCCAGAAGCACCATCACAAACGAGAAGATCACGCCCAGCCCGAAGCCGAAGAGGATCGACGCTGCGATCGCTGCCATCGCCGCCAAACCTGCCGCGACAAGGAACCCTCGCAGGAACGAGAAGTCCTTCTTAGTCACAAAGACGAAGACCGTTAAGCCCGCAAAAACAATGCCTGTCACCAAGCCAGCTGCGGGGATCACGCTCGCGTCTGAGTAGTTTGCAGCGATGAACAACAGCGGCACGAAGAGCACCGCTTCCGCAATCACGTAGCCGATGAGACCAACGTATTGAATCGCGGGATTCGTTTCCTGATGGGCCAACCAGTCTGCGCCCCAACCAACGATCATGAAGGCGCCCAATACCAGGAGCCAGTTCACGCTGAGCATCATCTCAGCCATCGGAGCTGCAAGTCCGGAGCTGAAGATTGCAACTTCAAGGCCGACGAAGGCCAAAATGGCGGCGCCGAGGTGTGCGTAGGTCCGCCGGATAAAGCCGATGCGATCATCGAGGCTTTGACTTGATACGCTGTGCATTTCGCCTTGGTACATACTGCTTTTCCTTTACTGAAAGTTAACGTTCCAGGTCTTTCTCGCGGCTAATCTAGGCGCGCCGTCGAAGACGTCCAGAAAACCCAAAACACATGTCATACATTCCCAGCAAGGTACTGGCAGCACGATCCGTTGTCCAATGCATCAGACCGGAACAGTCAACTGTTCGATTTTGGAACAGTCGGCCCGATGCCTATTGGGTCGAAAATGCCTGACTGCCTTTGAAATCAACAGGATCCAAGAAACTTCCAAACTTGGCACCGCACTTGAAATGTCGTTGTTCCGTTACACACGGAGGACACCATGAGCGACATGCACATCACACTTTGGGGAACGCGAGGCAGCATTCCCGTCTTCGGATCCGACTTCATGCGACACGGCGGGTCAACCACCTGCATCGAGATCGAGTTCGATTCACCCTCGGAAGGCACGCCGGAGCGCGTGGTTATTGACCTTGGTACGGGTTGCGTAGGTCTCGGCCGCGAGCGTGACAATTGGTCGAATACGCTCGTCCTACAGACCCATCTGCATTGGGACCACATCCAGGGGTTCCCGTTCTTTGCGCCACTCTTCCGCCCCGATGCGAAGTTTGAGTTCTGGTCGGTAGACCGCGACCAGAAGACGATGCGAGAGGTCTTGGCTGAACAGATGACCGCGCCGACATTCCCAGTCCCCATCGATATTCTTCCGGCTGACCTGACGTTCAAATCGCTGAAGCAGAAAGGCAGCCAAACCATCGGCGAGCTCACCATCATGTGGGACGAAGTTTGGCACCCGTCGGGTAGCACCATGTGGCGTCTGGAGTATCGTGGAAGCTCGTTTGTATTCACTGGTGACGTCGAATTGCGCCAGGGAAGCTTCGACACCGTCAAGCACATGGCCTGCGACGCAGATGTGCTGCTCATGGATGCCCAGTACTTCCCCGAAGAGTACGCAACGCGAGAGGGTTGGGGGCATTCCACGCCACTTGATGCGCTCGATGTTGCCGACCAGGCAAACGTTGGGCATCTCATCCTGACCCATCACGATCCAAGCCACACCGACGACCGGCTCGCCCAGAAACTGCGCCTCGCGCGGCGCCTCGCCCCCGCTGGGCTGACCGTTGACCTGGCCTTCGACCGAATGACACTCACGCTCGGAACCGAAGAGGCTGTGCCCTATGCGTCGTAAAGGAACGGCAGTGCGCCAGACGGACAATCAGGATAGAGTGAGCGCTACCCCAATTGTCAGCCTACTTCAGCGCTCTATGAAGAAGTCCATGTTCGGCTCGCTCGGCGAGCTAACTCAAAAGGAAGTCAGCGCCGAGCAACTGCTATCACGTATCGTCGATGTGATGGCTGCCGAGCTGCATGCTGACCGAGCGACCATCTACTGGCTGGATCGAAGGGAAAACGAGCTAGTGAGCGTGGTTGCGCACCTGCCCGAGATCGACGCCATTCGAGTTCCCGTTTCCCAAGGCGTAGCGGGGTATGTTGCGCGATCCAATAAGGTCGTGAACATCAAGGAAGCCGGCGAGGATGTGCGGTTCTGGCCTAGTATCGACGACGAGACGGGCTATCGAACACATTCGATGCTCGCAGGTCCGATCGTTGACGATATCGGACGCGTTGTCGGCGTCGTTCAGTTTCTCAACAAACAAAACGGTGAGTTCGGCGACGCTGACGAAGAGAAGCTTGAGGAGTTGGCGGCGCAAGCGTCACTGCTTCTGCGCGAGACCACCCTGAGTCGCAGACCCAAGTACATCAACCGCGAAACGACCGAGTTTCCGGCGCTGGTTCCTCAGGAGAATTTCAACAAGGTTGTGGGCTCGAGCCCGGCGATGCGCCTGGTCTATCAGCGTATTCACAAGGTGGCTCCCACGGATGCAACGGTGCTGTTCCTTGGAGAATCGGGCACCGGAAAGACGTTGCTGGCGCGGACGGTCCACCACAACTCGGACCGAGCAAACAAGCCGTTCGTGCATGTTGATTGTACGACGCTGCCGCAAAACCTCATCGAGAACGAGCTCTTCGGGCACGAGAAGGGCGCATATACAGGCGCGTCGACGAAGGCCATCGGAAAGGTCGAGGCCGCCGACGGTGGTACGCTCTTCTTGGACGAGGTCGGCGATTTGCCGCTCGCCGTGCAGGGCAAACTGCTGAATCTTCTGCAGGGGCGTGAGTTTTCCCGTGTAGGTTCGAATGAGACGCGGACTGCAGATGTGCGTTTCGTCGCTGCCACCAACCGCGACCTGGAGACGTTGGTTGCGGAAGGGCGATTCCGGGAAGACCTCTACTATCGCCTGCGTGTTGTGCAGATCGATGTTCCGCCGCTTCGCGCAAGGGGCCGCGACGATCTTGTGCAGTTGATCAATCACTTTGTCGACCAAGCTTCACGCCGTCACCGAAATCCGATCAAGTCGCTCTCTGCGGAAGCACTCGATGCGCTTGTCGACCATTCATGGCCTGGCAATGTACGTGAGCTCGAGAACTGCTTGGAGGCCGCGGTCATCTTCGCCGATTCGGTGATTCAGAAAGGTGACCTGACGTTGACGCGGCGCGCTCATGCGTCGCGCAGTGAGTTTGAGGACATGCCGTCCTTGGAGGATCTTGAGGCTCGATATATCGAGCATGTGCTGAGGGTTCACGATGGTAATCGGACCCATGCTGCTGAAACCCTTGGCATTGGGCGCAATACGCTGCTTCGAAAGATGAAGTCGTACGGCATCGACTAAGCTGCTTTTTCTGTGATATTTTGCCTGCTCTACACAAAGCAAAGCGAGCGAGATCATGGAGCCGACCATCCAGAATCCACATGGCCTAAGTATGTTTGGGTCGTGTGTCGTCTATGTTGATCCCGATTACTGCACGGTCGATTTTGCGGTGACCCGCATTGCTGCAAAGCCAGACGATGCGGCGAAGGCAACAAGTCAGGCTGCGAGCGCGGTCGCTGGCTTCCTAAAGGCCTCACAAATTGAACAGCGGAATTTTCGCCAGTCGCGTACCGAGATTCACATTCGTGACGGGCAGTACATCGCTGAGATACGATTCAACCTGACGATCGATAATCTGGATAAAGTCGAAGCTATCTTGGTAGGCGTCATCAACGCCGGAGCCAACGATGTTCGCAAGGTGCGCTATCGCTCGAATCGGTTGCGGGATTCGCGCACTGAGGCTCGACAGGGTGCGTTCTTGGCGGCATTGAAGAAGGCCGAAATCATGGCCGAGGCCGCGGGAGTAAAGGTCGGACGCGTCATCCACGTCGAAGAATTGGAGGTCGATGACCTTGAAGCACTTGAAGAGGGAGACGACTTCCAAACCTCCGGTGCGGTGAACCCGAACACCATTGTCGTGGGCGCAGCCGTGCGTGTTTCGTTCACGATCAAAGGCGGCAAAACAGCCGCTGCAACCGGTCAATTCGTCGCTTTTGACCCTTGAAATGAAGAAATCTGATCGCTGACTGAGTGGTCGTTTTCTAGCGTTTTTCCAATACTTATAGTGACTTGGGTTGGGTTGTTGTGACGTTCGGTTGACAATTCGGGGTCGAAACGGTATTCGTGGGGGCTGTACGCGGCCGCAAATGAATATGCGGTCGGCCGGAGAATTCATGGATCTGAGTAAAGCAAAATATCTGGCACCAAACTCCCTGACGCTCACCAGCGTTTTTTGTGGGATGGCGAGCATCAACCTTTCGGCAACGAGTTCGGACCCGAAAGACATGATGCTGGCTGCGTGGCTTCTGGTTGTCGCAATGGTGTGTGATGCGCTCGATGGGCGCGTCGCTCGAATGACCAAAGCCGAGAGTGACCTTGGTGTTCAACTAGACAGCCTCGCCGACATGGTGAGCTTCGGTATCGCTCCGGCCATGCTCCTGTATTCCTGGGGTATGAAGCAGTTCGGCCTTCTGGGATTGTTCTTCGCCTTTATCTTTGCGGGTTGCACAGCACTTCGCCTCGCGCGCTTCAATGTGATGGCGAACGAGCACGAAGGCGTGATGAAGTACTTCCTTGGCTTGCCATCGCCGCTGGCGGCAGGGACGGTTGTCTCGGTTGTCCTGGCCCACATCTCGGTAACAGGTCACGCCACAACAGGTGCTGGAGCCAGTGTTGCTGCTATGGCCGCACTTCTGGGTGCCTTGATGGTCAGCAATATTCGCTATCGTACCTTCAAAGACGTCAATTTCCGCGGCCGTGCCGGTTTGGCTCTTGTCGCCCTTAGCGCAGTGGCTGTCGGTGTGGGAATCGCGCTGAAGCCTAGTGTCGCCTTCGTCATCCTGATGGTCTTGTACATCTTCATCGGCATCATTGGCGGTGTCGTTAACTGGAGCCGCGCCATCCTTGGCGAAGACGTCGCATACGACGACGAAGAATGGGCTCACGACGAAGACTAGTGCCTTCGCAGTAGGAAAGATTCCTTGGACATCTTGCAAAAGTCTTATCGCATCATCGCGATTCGTGCCGGTGTGTCGCTATTGTTATTCATCGGGTTTGTTATCGCGGCTGTGATTGCGGTCGTTTCGGATGACACGGGCTCGCTCAGCGGGATTGTATTGGTCGGCGCAGTGTCGATCCTTGTGCTCCCGCGCTATACGGTGCCTCCGGGCTTCAAGCCTGAGTCTGGCGAGCAGCGCGAGATGTGGACCAAAATGTCCCGAATGCGCCTGTGGCTGGCCTATGTCCGCGCCGCGTACATCGCCACGGCCGTCTTCATCGTCCTAGGCCTTCCGGAGCTAGTTTGAAGTACCTTGTTTTGCTTGCGGTCCTTCTGACCGCATCGTGCGCCACTACGGATGAGGCCGCACAGGACGCCCCGCTTTCGTACAATCAATGCACCTCAGATGCTGTTCAGAAGGTCTTGACCTTCTGTGCTTCACCGAAGGTTGCGGCGCAGTCGGCTGAGTTGTTCAAAACGCATGAGATGCGCGTTCAAGGCGCATCAGGTGACAGTCTTGGACCTGTGCCGGTTGGTGATTCGCCCACCTTGGGCCCAGACGATGCACCCGTGACCATCGTCATGTTCACGGACCTGCAGTGCCCATTCTGCGCGAAAGCTCACCAAGAGATTAAAGCGGTTATCGATAACCGACCGCAGGACGTTCGTTTGGTGTTCAAGCACACCCCACTACCGTTCCATCAGGATGCAGTTCCAGCTGCCGTCGGCGCGATTGCAGCTGGCGAACAGGGTAAGTTCTGGGAGTTCGCGGAGCTCGCCTACGCACATCAAGATGCGTTAGCAATCCCGCAACTTCCGGTCTACGCCGAAGAGTTGGGATTGGACGTCGAGAAGTTCAAGAAGGCTTTCGAGACCGAAAAGTCTCTAGATCCCGTCCGCACGGACATGGAACTCGCACATTCGTTAGGCGTGCGCGGAACCCCGACGTTCTTCATCAACGGGAAGCGGGCAGTAGGTGCTCTGACACAAGACGAACTCAATGCAGCGATCGAAGAACAACTCCAGTTTCGCCAGAAACTCGTTGATAGCGGAGTCGAAAGCGCGGACCTCTATTGGCGCCTGGCAACGCTGAACTTCGAGGCCCTGCCTCAAGAGCCAGCAGCCGAACCCGAACCCGAACCAGAGGGTCCAGCGGTTGTGTTTGTGCCAACAGCCGGTGCGCCGTCGATTGGGGCCAAACCTGACGAAGCGTTGGTGACTATCGTCGAGTTCTCCGACTTCGAGTGTCCGTACTGCCGACAGGGAGCCGAGATCATGAAGGCCTTGGTCAAGAAGTACCCAAAAGAAGTGCGCGTGGTTTATCGACACTATCCGTTGGACTTTCACCCAGGTGCGCTACCAGCGGCGGTGATCTCGACGTTGGCTGAAGAGAAGGGCGTGTTTTGGGCATTTCACGACGCGGTGTTTGCGACTGAAACGGAGCTCACCGGTGATGTCCTATTGAAGATTGCCGAGGGCGTTGGCATTTCGAAGGCCGAGGTCGAGAAGCGACTTAAGGACCAGGCAGCAGCGGAATACGTGCAGAAGGACATGGCGCTGGCCAAAGAGGTTGGCGTCGAAGGAACCCCATCATTCTATGTGAATGGTATTCGGATTGGCGGAGCACTTCCGGTGGAAGTGTTTTCCGGCCTCATCGATGAGCAGATTCAGATCGCGAAACAGGTTCGTGACGACAAGAAAGTGAAAGGCGAAGCGTTGTACAAGGCGATGGTCGAGACCAACTCGAACCTCTAGTCCTTGTCCTCTTCATCGTCTTCGGCCTCATCTTCATCGTCGTCCGAGTCGTCTGCGGCATCTTCATCCTCACCGCACTCTTCATCAACCGCGGCTTCCTCGTCGTCTGACGAATCATCGTTTGCTTCCGAAGCCTCTGGCTCGTCAGACTCTTCGTCATCGTCTGCGGCTTCAGACGCCTCACTAGCCGCGCTGGCTTCAGCCAGTTTGCTGTCTTCGGCGAGTTTGCTCTCGTCGATAGTGATCTGAGCGGTTTCGTCGTCGATTGGACCTTGAATTGGCGGTGGAGTTACAAAGGCCAACTCTTGATCGTCGAGCTCCATCGTCGCGGCGCGTTTACGGCCAGGCTTCAACTTCGTTGGATCCTCTTCCTTTTCTTCGTCGACCTCCTCCACGTCCGCTGTGTGGTCAGTCGCGAACTTGCGCATCCCAGTTGGGTCCAATGCCGTTTTCTGCACGTCAATCGTGTCTTCACCGTCGGCTGCAGTCGGGAGCTCGGGCGGTTCGTCTTCCACCAGGTTGACGTGTTCGCCCGGAAGCGTCTTTGCCAAATCGAGTTCGTTGTCGGTCTTTTCGTCGCTTCGTTTGCTCTTTGGGGTTTGCAGCTTTGGAAGCGATGGTTTGACCGGCCCCAGTCCCAGCTTCGTGCCTGCCTTTCGTGCAGTTTCCGATGACTCTGTCTCGGGTGACAGGGCTGCTGGTTTCGACAACGTCTTTTCGTCGAGCGCGTCGTCGACTTTGCGTTTCGTCATATCCAAGCCCGCCAACTGAGCAAGCTCGGTGATGTCGGTCAGGGAGGAATGCTCGGCACTTCGAGGCACTGCAGGCGCGATGTCTGCGATCGGCTTTGGATCATCGTCATCCACATTCGTCGGCGGTACGTACTGGTCAGGCCACCGGGTCAGCAGGTCGTAGCCCACGTTCTCAAACTTCGTTCCTTCAAGCTTCGTGTGTGTGAAATCGACGTCGTGCAGCTTGCAGTCGACGAAAACGGTGTTCCGGAAGGACGCCCCTTTCACAACACATTCTGTCAGGTCGACACCGACCAAGCGCGCCGCTTCGAAGTTTGCGCCAGCCAGGTTGCAACCCCGCCAATTAGTGTTCTGGATGAGTGCTGAGTGGAAATCCGCACCCTCCATCGACGCACCATCCATCGGGGCGTCAATCAGCACCGCGCTGCGAAGATTTGTGCGCGACAGCTTGGCACCCATAAGCTGCGCGTCTTTCATCTGCGCCTTCTCAAGAACCGCCTGCTGGAGGTTTGAGTTGCGTAGGTCGGCACCTTGCAGCTTCGCATCGCGAAGATCGGCATGCGACAGGTCGCAACCTGACAGCGCTGCTTTGGCGAGTTCGCATTCTTTCAGGTTTGCGCCTTGAAGATTGCTTGAGGCCAAGATCGTGTGGGTCAGGTCCTGTCCCGCGAGCGTGGTTTTGGAGAGGTTTGCTGCTTCGAAGTCCGCGCGAATCAGAGTTGCTTCTGTGAAGTTTGCCCCGGCCATATTGGCTCGCTTGGCGAGCACCCCTTCCAGATCCGCACCAGTGAGGTCGGCTCCGGCCAGATTTGCGTCGTTTAACTTTGCATCCGAAAGCGAGACGGTGCGCATGGAAGCGTTCGAGAAGTTACTCTCGGTCAAGGTTGCATTCTTAAGGTTAGCGTTGTCCAGCCGCGCACCCACGCCGCTGATACGCTCGCCGCGGATCTCGTGTAGATCCGCGTTTGGACCGATAGCTTTATCAAGATTTGCGTCGGCGAGATTGGCACCGCCCAGGCGCACGTCTTTGAGCTTGGCACCAACGAGGCGGGCCTTTGCTAACTCAGCGCCTTCCAGGTCAGCCTCGTCCAAGTTCGCCTCGGACATCTCTGCGCCATGCGCGTTGATATTCGTCAGGGTTGCTCCGCCAAGATCGGCACCACCAAACGAAGCGTCTTCGGCCGAGGCCGATTCAAGCGTTGCTCCGGCGAGGTTTGCATCGCGGAAGTTCGCTTTGGATAGGTTGGAGCCGGCGAGGTTCGTCGACTCAAGGTTCGCGCCCGAGAAGGTCGAGTCCCGCAAATCTGCTTCAGAGAGGTTTGCCCCTTCAAGGTTCGCATCCGTAAACGCGACGCCAATGAGCTTGACGCCGGCCAGATCCGCGCCAGCCATGTGTACTTTTCCTGGGTTCGCTGCTTGTGGCAGGGCAGGAGGCGCAGATGCGGCGGGCGCTTGCGAAGTAAGCTGTGCTGGCTGTGGTGATGCGGCGATGGCCGGTCCTGCCTCGCGCGGCGACATGATTCGGATGACCTGCATCACACCGAACATCCACGCAATCCCTGCGGCAAACGCGATGATTACCCCGTCCCAGAGGTAAACCAGAACACCAAAGCAGAAGAGAAAGGCAACAGCTGCAGAGCCCGCGACGACCACGGTTTGTTTGCTATCCATTCCGAACCCGAAGTTTCAATAACACTTTGAATCGAATTGTTTCACACATCTCAAAAACACGCCACGTCGATGAAGCGGGGTTCGCACCGTCGATGATCGGTTGCAACCGCGGCTCGACCGAGTACATTACGCCCCGAACGCAGAACCGATGAAATGAGTAGACACATGACCAACAAACTATCTGAACTCGATCAAAGACTCGCTGAGCTTGAAAACACAGTGATTGCAGGCGGTGCAGAGAAGTACCATCAGCGAAACGCAGAAAAAGGCAAGCTGTTCTGTCGCGAGCGTCTCGAGCTTTTGCTCGACGATGGTCTGCACGTCGAGGACGGTCGATGGGCCAATATCCTCGCGGGTGATCTGCCGGCCGATGGTGTCGTGACCGGCATCGGGAAAATCGGTGGTCGACGTGTGGCCATCATGGCCAACGACTCGACGGTGAAGGCTGGATCGTGGGGTTGGCGCACGGTTGAGAAGATCATTCGGATCCAAGAAACGGCCGAAAATCTTCGTATTCCACTTGTCTACTTGGTCGATTCGGCAGGTGCTCGCATCACGGACCAAATCGAGATGTTCCCTGGCCGCCGCGGTGCCGGAAAGATCTTCTACAATCAGGTACGCCTGTCGGGGTTCATCCCGCAGATCTGCCTGCTCTTCGGACCTTCGGCTGCTGGCGGCGCATACATCCCAGCGTTTTGTGAC
The DNA here is from genome assembly GCA_030427705.1 of bacterium. Classification (GTDB taxonomy): domain Bacteria; phylum Myxococcota_A; class Bradymonadia; order Bradymonadales; family Bradymonadaceae; genus JAUIBR01. The sequence continues at coordinate 10,846 of JAUIBR010000008.1, forward strand.
CTGAAGGTATTGGTCGACGGAAACGCGAGCATGTACCTCGGCTCGCCGCGGATGGCCGAGATGGTCATCAACGAGAAAGTCACCCTCGAGGAAATGGGCGGCGCGCGCATGCACTGCGAGGTTTCTGGGTGTGGAGACGTTCTGGCAAAGACGGAACAAGAGGCCATTGAGTTCTGCAGAACCTGGCTCTCCTACTTCCCCTCGAACTGCCACGCTGAGCTTCCGATTACCGAATCGGTCGAGCCACAGCCCCAGAAAAAGTCGCTCGATGAGTTGATCCCAACGAATCAGAACAAACCATTCGACATGCGCAAGGTCATCCACCACATCGTCGATGACAGCGAGTTCGTCGAAACCAAAAAGAAGTTCGCACAAGAACTCATCACGGGTTTTGGGCGTCTGGGCGGACGTCCAGTGGGCATCATCGCGAGCCAGCCAAAATACAAGGGTGGCGTTCTATTCGTGGATTCAGCCGACAAAGGCGCGCACTTCATCTCGTTGTGTGATGCCTTCAATATCCCCATCTTGTTCCTCGCCGACGTCCCGGGCTTCATGATCGGCTCGAAGGTCGAGCGTCAGGGCATCATTCGGCATGGGGCCAAAATGATCTCGGCGGTCAGCCAGGCAACCGTACCCAAGATCTCGGTCGTGGTGCGCAAGGCCTACGGCGCCGGACTTTATGCGATGTGCGGACCGGGATTTGAGCCAGACGCGTCGATCGCACTCCCGGAAGCCATGATTGCCGTCATGGGTCCGGAGGCTGCCGTGAATGCCGTCTACGCCAACAAGATTCAAGCGATGCCAGAGGACGAACGCCCCGCATATATTGAGCGTTTGCGCAGCGAGTACGAAGAAGACATCGACATCTATCGACTCGCGAGCGAGCTGATTGTCGACCAGATTGTCGCAAAAAATGATCTTCGCTCGGAATTGATCCACCGCTTCGACACCTATTCGTCCAAAGTAAAAGACTGGCCGGATAAGAAACATGGCGTGACGCCTGTCTAACTCTCGCGGTCAGCCCTGCATTTGAGATGATTATGTTTGATGTGCCCGAACAGGTGCTGACCACTATTGAAACCCACCCATTCCCGCTCGTGTTCACCGCCTTGAGCGGCGCGCACCTCTATGGGTTTGCCTCCAAAGACTCGGATTGGGATGTGCGTGGTACGCACTGCTTGCCCCTCGAAGCGGTGATTGGGCTTGGTTCGCCCGAAGAGACGCATGAATTGATGTACGAGGACGACGGCGTCGAACTTGATGTCGTGACGTACGACATCCGCAAGTTCTGCAAACTCATCGTGAAGAAGAACGGCAACGTGTTGGAGCAGGTGACTTCTCCGCACGTACTCAGCTCGTCGCCTGCTCACGAGGAGTTGCGCGATATTGCGCTAGGTTGCCTCAGCCGCCATCACTTCCACCACTACAAGGGGCTGGCGATGAACCGCTGGCGGTTTGTGGACAAGCGCGACCATGCCGAGGTCAAACCGGTGCTCTACGCCTATCGCGCCGTGTTGACCGGTTTGGGGATTCTGGAACAAGGCATCGTCAACGCCAATCTTGCCGAGATGAACGCGGAAGTTGGCGACGAGGCCATCGCTGACCTCCTGGTTCGAAAGCAAGAGGGTGAAGAACACGAACGTCTTCCGGCTGCTCTATTGGAGGAGCATCGAGCAAATTTCCAAGGGTATCTCGAACGCTTGGAATCGGCCTTTGAGGCGTCATCACTGCCTGAGAACTGCGAAGGTGGCGACCGACTTAACGATTGGTTGATCCGCCAGCGCACCTCCTGAAATCGGTCAAAACCACGTCAAATCTTCAATAGTCGACAATTCGCCCGTTTGGTTTAAGATCTGTGACGCACTGCGCAATGAGGAGTCCCAGATGGGCATGCAAGACGTACAGCAAGCGGATGCCGCTGAACTTCGTGAGTTCATGAAGCGTTTGCTTCGCGACATTCGAGCACTTGAGAAGATGCTGGAAGAAGGTCTCGTCGAGACCGGCGTTCGGCGTATTGGAGCCGAACAAGAGCTCTTCATCGTCGATGAAGCCTATCAGGCGGCCCCAAAGGCGTTGGAGATCCTGAACGAGCTCGATGACCCGACGTTTACGACCGAGCTTGGCCTCTTCAATATCGAGTTCAACTGCGACGCAGTGCAGTTTGGTGGGGATTGCTTGAGCCAGATGGAAGAGCAGTTGGTCGTCAATCTCGCAAAAGCGCGCGAGGCAGCAGCGAAGGTGGATTCAGATGTCGTCATGACCGGCATCCTACCCACGCTCAAGCTCTCCGACCTGAAGCTCGACAATATGACGCCAAATCCGCGTTACTTCGCGCTGAACGACGCGTTGTGCCGTCTGCGTGGTGACTCGTATTCGTTTCATATCAAGGGCGCTGACGACTTCATGGTCCAACACGACAATGTCATGTTGGAGAGCTGCAACACCAGCTTTCAGGTGCACTTCCAATGCGGTCCTGAAGAGTTCGCACGCCTTTACAACGTCGCGCAGATGGTAACCGCGCCCCTGGTCGCGATTGGGAACAACTCGCCTCTGCTATTCGGCAAGCGACTCTGGCGTGAAACCCGAATCGCGTTGTTTCAGCAGTCGATCGACACCCGTGGTCATAACCGCCGAGACAAGCTCGCACGCGTGAGTTTTGGTCATCGATGGCTCGACGACTCGGTACTTGAGATTTTTAAAGACGATGCGGCTCGATTCCGAGTGCTCATCAACACCGAATCTGACGACGACCCGTTCGAGGCGCTGGCCGATGGCCGCGCTCCGTCGTTGCCGGCGTTGCGACTTCACAATGGTACGATCTATCGCTGGAATCGCGCCTGTTACGGAATCTCGGACAATAAACCGCACCTTCGAATCGAGATGCGCGCGTTGCCTTCAGGCCCGACCGTATTGGACGAGATGGCCAACGCCGCGTTCTGGTTTGGGCTTATGATCGCTGTTGCAGATGAACATCCCGATGTGCGCACGGCGATGGAATTCGATGATGCAAAATCGAACTTCCTTGCGGCAGCCCGCCAAGGCCTTGGCGCGCCGATCAAATGGACGGATGGAAAGACGACCTCGGCCAACGAACTCATCACGAAACGCCTTTTGCCGATGGCTCGAGAAGGGCTCCTCAACCGAGGCTTAAACAGTGACGATGTTTCGCGATACCTCGATGTAATCGAAGCGCGTACCGAGACGCAGCGCACCGGTTCTCAATGGGCGTTGACGTCATTCAACGCGATGAAGACCAGCCGACGCTCAAAGTCCGAGCGGCTCAGTTCATTGGTGGCCGCGACGATTTCTCGGCAACGCACAGGCGCGCCCGTCCACACCTGGTCGCCGGTTGAGCACAATGAAGGCGCGAGCTGGAAGAACAACTTCCTGCATGTTGGCCAGTTCATGACGACCGACCTGTACACCGTTAACGAGGACGAGCTCGTCGATCTCGTGGTCAGCGTGATGGATTGGCAGCAAGTCCGACACGTGCCTGTCGAGGACTCCGAAGATAGGTTGGTCGGGATCGTGACCTACCTGACCATCCTTCGCTACCTCAACAGCGATGGGCCAGACGCCGATGTCGACCGCTCGATTCCTGTGCGTGAGATCATGCAGGATGAGGTCATCACGGTGTCACCCGACACGTTGACCTTGGACGCGATTCAGTTGATGCGCGAGAAACGGGTGTCCTGCCTTCCGGTTGTGGAATCAGGCCGCCTGGTCGGCATGATCACCGAGAAGGACTTCCTGGAAATCTCGCAAGAGCTGATGGAAGAGCAGTTGAAGTAAACGCCTAGCCGGCGTTGATGTAGCCACCATCAATCACGAACTCTTGGCCCGTTGTGTAGCTGGATTCGTCGCTGGCGAGGTAGACAGCGATTCCTGCGATCTCTTCGGGTTGTGCCCAACGACCCAGCGGGTCCCGGTCCGTGTAGACCTTAGAAAACTCGGGGGTGTTGACGATGACCGAGGCGAACTTGGTTTCGACCAGACCCGGGCAGATGGTGTTCACACGGATGTTCGCCGGTCCGAGCTCCACCGCCAATGTGCGTCCCATCGACACCACCGCGGCTTTCGTCATGCCATACACGCCTTGAAGCGCTGCGCCGCGAAGTCCGTAAATAGAGCTCACATTGATGATTGAGCCGGGCAGGCCCTCGTCGATGAGGCGGGTTGCGACGGCTTTGATGGCCGAGAAGTAGCCCTTTACATTGACCTCAAACGTCTTGTCCCAAGCGCCTTCAGGCGTGTCCAACATCGGCCCAAAGTATGGGTTGGTTGCCGCGTTGTTCACCAGAATCTGTGGGGTACCGATGGTCTCGGATGCCCAGGAAAACAGCTCATCAATCTGGTCTTGATGGCCCATATGGCAGGCCTTCGGAAAAACCGAGTCTGGATAGTCAGCGTTGATGGCATCCGCGACGGCTGTGAGGCCTTCGATCTTTCGCGAAGCGATGATGACCTTGGCGCCTTCGGCAGCAAAACTGCGGGCAATGGCTTCTCCGATACCGCGTGATGCGCCGGTAACCAGCGCGACTTTTCCTTCCAGTCTCATGTCGTCTCCAATGCCTGAATGGCGCTTGTCACCTTGGCTTCCAGCGTCGCCAAGATCTCATCCCGACGCGCTTCCGAATTTGCCTCAACACGCATCACCAAAACGGGCTGCGTGTTGCTGGCCCGCACGAGTCCCCAGCCATCGCCAAAGTTAATGCGAGCGCCATCGATCGTGTTGACATCGAACTCGTTCGAGAACGCCTCGGCGACGCGACCGGGCACATGAAACTTGATGTTCTCAGCGCAGTCTTTGCGAATCTCAGGCGTTGCGAATGTCTTTGGGACTCCGTGCAGAAGGCCGCTGACCGGAACGTCCGCATGCGACAGAATCTCCAGAACACGACCGGTCGCGTAGATGGCGTCATCGAAGCCAAAGAAACGGTCGTTGAAGAAGATATGCCCGCTCATCTCACCTGCGAGCTTCGCGTTGGTTTCCTTGATCTTGGCTTTGATCAAGCTGTGTCCGACCATCGACATGATGGGAACACCACCGTTGGCCTCGATATCATCAAACAACGTCTGCGAGCATTTCACCTCGCCGATAATCGTGGCGCCAGGGTGTTCTTTGAGCACGGAGCGCGACAGGATGATCATCAACTTGTCGCCCCAGATTATCTCGCCATTTTCGTCCACAACACCGATGCGGTCGCCGTCGCCATCGTAAGCAACACCGACGTCTGCGCCGTGTTCTTTTACCGCCGCAATTAGATGCTGGAGGTTCTTTGGAACGGTCGGGTCCGGGTGGTGATTTGGGAAATTTCCGTCGGGCTCGGGGAAGAGGCTGATGGTCTCGAACCCAAGCGATTCAACCAGCTCAGGCGCACAGACACCGGCGATGCCGTTGCCGCAGTCCAACACAACCTTCGGACGTTTGGGGCCGAGCTCAAGATTGTTGGTCACCCACTTCATATAGTCGGCGATCAGCGAAGGGTTCTCGCAAACGACGCCTTCCCGGGTAGCCTCGACGAAATCTTGCGTTTCGATGAGCTGGCGCAATTCCTGGATGGCTTCGCCATGCAGCGTGTCTGCGCCCATCATCATCTTGAACCCGTTGTACTCACCGGGATTGTGGCTGCCGGTGATTTGGATACAGGCCTCAACATCCGTCGTGTACTTCGAGAAATAGACGAGCGGAGTGGGAACCATCCCAAGGTCGACAACATCGCAGCCAGATTCCGTCAGGCCAGCGATCAAAGCATCGCGCAGGCGCTTGCTCGACACACGCATGTCGTAGCCGACGCCAACTGTATTGCCGATTTTGGCACGTTGCATCCGGGACGCAAACGCGCGGCCTAAGCCACGAACCACGTCATCGGTCAAGTCCGAGTCCGCGATCCCACGGATGTCATACTGTCGAAAAATGTCAGTGTTCATTTCAGATACTCAGCAAGGCTGGGGCTTAGGTACTGCTTTTGCGCGATGCAAAGGTCGATGACTTCCAGTGCATTCTTCAGATTGCGCTCGCTGCCGGGTGCTTGGTGCTCGGGTTTCGAGAAGAAATCCTCAGCGATCTTTTTGCCTTCGGGCGTGCAGAATCCGGTGCCAACCCAGGGCAGACCACCTGCTGACTTCTTACCGATGAGCTCCACGATCTTGTCGTAGTTGGCAGTGAACCAAGCCCACGTCGTGGCAAAGGTCTCGTCGCGCTCGAAGCTAGGTCCGATGATGCTCCACATATCTTGAGAACGCAGCGTGCCGTCCAACAACAGGTCGAGACTCTTCTTGTGCAAATCGGCGTCTCGGAAGCTTCCCAGACCGCGCAAGACCGGGCGTCGCGCGCCGGGTGGGGCCTGTTGGACGCCCATCTTGTACTTGAGCCACATCGATGCGTCGCCATTCCATGCCGAGATGGGCAGGGCGGTGTAGAGGACGTCGGTCGTGACCGAATCCATGTCTGAGAAGAATTCGTCAGTGACTCCACCGGCGTCCTTAATCGTCTTGGAGTCAGCTGCGTACTTGGCGTTTGCCATCAGGATTGACGAGCGCAGCATGCTGACGGTCGGCTGCTCTTTGCCTTTTGCCTTGAACCCAAGCTTGCGCGCCTTCTTCTTGGTCAAACGTGCGACCTTTTTCTCCCAAGCTTTGCGTTGCTCAGGCGCGACGAAGCGGTCCATGTTTGAAATCGCACCCAACACCATTTGGATGTTGGGTCGTTCGTCTTCGTCCAGGAACGCATCAAAGCCCGCCAAGAACACGTCTGCCGGCAGGCGCTGTGAACGCGTCATCGCTTGAAGATTCCCGAACAATCCCAATCGCTCAGACGAGTTCAGCTTCTTCAGGTGTTTGGTCGCCAGCGTCTTCATCGCATCGTCGGCCATGGTCCAACGGTAGTAACCTACCTCGTCGGCATTCGGATGAATCCACGCTGGGCAGGACTTCGCAGGCAATGAAATCAATGAGGTCTTCGCGCGAAGCATATCGCAGTGAACCTCGCTGCCCTTTCCATCGGCGTAGCGAATGCAGACTGGCATCTTCCAGCTTTGTTGGACCGGTTCACCGGGACTCGAGGTGTAACGGGTCTGTGTCAAACGAACGGATGGTTTGCCGGTGCACACCACCTCCGCTTGAATCAGAGGTGCCCCGGGCTGATCCAGGTATGTGGTGAAGACTTCGCTGACTTTCTTCCCGCTGGCTGCGTCAACGGACGCCAGGAAATCTGCGGTGGAACCGGAGCCGTGGGCGTTCTTTTTCAGGTAGTCTTGGACACCCTTTTGCAGCGCCTCGGGACCGACCCAGGTTTCAATCATGCGAATGACAGCGGCTCCTTTTCGGTACGTGATGCCATCAAACGCATTGTAGATGTCTCCGTTCTTTTCGATCGGTTGGCGAATCTGTCGGGCGTTCGCAAGCCCATCGTTTTCGAGCACGCCTTGCGTACGTCGGACGTCGTCCAGTTTGTTCTCTAACTGCGGGGCTACCTGGTCGAGGATGCGGCTAGCCATCCATGTCGCGAAGCTCTCGTTCAACCACAGGTCATCCCACCACGGCATGGTGACGAGATTTCCGAACCACATATGCGCTAGCTCGTGCGCGGTGACCGAGAGCGCTGCACGTCGGTCTTGTGCCGACGCCGTCTCGTTGTCCAAGAGCAGGAGCTTCTCGCGAAATGTCACCAGACCTACGTTCTCCATCGCACCCGCGCTGAAGTTCGGGACGGCCACAAAATCTAGTTTCGCGTAAGGAAACTCCCCGCCGAAGTACTCCAGAAGAAGCTCGACCAGCTTGGGTGTACGTTTGAGCATGAAGTCGGCATACTTTCCTTTGCCCTTGGTCGTGATGATGCGGAACGGAACGCCAGGAATGGCGCCTTCCTCAGCAGCGACAATGTCGAAGTCGCCCACCGCGTAGGCCACCAAGTAGGTTGGCAGCGGCTTCGTCTTCGCGAACGAGAACGTCGTCATCGCGCCGTTTTCGGTCTTCTTCAGTTCCGGCGTATTGGACGCCGCGATCAGCCCGGTCGGGACCGTCACCGTTGAAGTAAACGGTGTCTTGAATCGCGGCTCGTCAAAGCTTGGAAAAGCCTGCCGCGCTTCAAGCGGCTCAAACTGCGTGAACGCATACCAATTGTCTTTGTCTTGCACGCGGTAGAGGCCGGTTGGAGCCTGCTTCAGGTTGCCCTCATATTCCAGGACAAGCAGGGCTTCGCCCGAAATCTCTTCACCCAAAATCACGGCGAGTCCGCCGTTCTCACCGATGCCGGCGTCGGCTGAAACCGTGCCTTTCTTACCCTTCAGCTCAACCAGACCGGACTTGATCGTCATGTCCTCGGCGTGGAGGTAGATGACCTGCGTCGGGACGTTCGCGACGATGTCGATCTTTACGACGCCTTGGAATTTGTCCTTCGACGGATCAATCGTCAGCTCAAGCCCGTAGTTCGTCGGAACGACATCATCAGTGAGCCGCTTTTCGCCGTCGACCACGAGGTCGGTGTGCTTGATGGTCTTTGTTGGAGGCGGGGCAGAGGCGCAAGAAATCAGCGTCGCTGCCAATACTAGAAGTGCAATTCTCGACATTTCGAACTCTCAAAGGGCTGTAAGCTATGGCGGATATATCAGCTTTTTTAGATCCAAACGAGACACCTCGCGTTTTCAACCGCATCAGGCAAAGTTGGAGCGCACGATGAAAAAGCACGACCTGGAAATTCAAGAGCCCTGTTCAGAAGAGTGGGGCGAGATGCACGGCGAAGAGACGACTCGATTCTGCGACAAGTGCACCAAGAACGTTCACAACATCAGCTCGATGTCCCGCAAGGACGCGCACGAGTTCCTCGCCAACGCAGGCGGCAGCGTCTGCGTCGTCTACCAGTTCGACGAGCGCAGCAAAGACGTGCGGTTTGCAGACTCCCCAATCCATGAGCGCTCAGTGCCGATGGGACAGCTCGTTGGCGCGAAGAAGCTAGTCGCGGCTGCGGCCGTGGCTCTCCCGATGTTGCTTGCCGGATGCGACACGAATCCTGATTCATGTGCACCAAAACCAGACTTCCGTCCCATCGATATGTTGATGGAGCAAGAGCAGGCCTTCATGGACGCGTTGTCCGACCTGTTTGAAGACGACTACGATGAGCCAATGCTCATGGGCAAGATCGCCGAACCCGTCCTCATGGGCGAGCCAGCGATGGTCCCTGAGCCAGACATCCAACCCATCGTCATGGGCGATATCGCGATGCCAGACATCGAGCCCGAGGTTGTCGAACCCATCCAGCCCCCGCCCATCGAGCACGAGATTCGGGACAACCTGGATACAGACATCGACAAAGACCCGATTAAGCCAAGATTGTTGATGGGCAAGATCGCTCCTACTCGCCTCTGAACAACGAGTTACTGCGCGAACGAAATCTCTGCCGTGGAGTTCGCGTCAGCCGTGAGCGCGCGATACTCGCCCTGTTGATCCTGATACAATGCGACAGTAACGACGTCGTTCTCGCTTCCAGCCACGGGAATCGTTGCTTGCGTTGCCCCGATCTCGATTACTACCGGGTTCGCTTGACTGTTCAATGCGAGGAACTCATCTGGTTGGACAGTCTCAGCGTCTACAGACGCGGTTTGTCCTGTCCCGTTGTAAATGATCACGCCGGTATCAGGTGTGCTGTCAACGACGCCGTCGAACCCTCGGAGTCCATTGGGAGTGTATACAATCATTCCTGCATTCCACCCGCCTCGATATGGAAGGGTTGCAAATCCGATATCGCTGCCGTTGCGGATCAATAGCTCGACGTCTTCAAACGCTTGTGCAGGCAAATACTGCCGCTCGGCTAACGACTCGGTGGGTCCAATCATCCACAACCTCTCCGAGTTGTATCCGATTTCGACACTCATGTTTGATATGTTAACCAACTGGGTCAATCGGGGTCGCGGGAGATAGTGCACAAGCTTTGATTCCTGGTCCCAAAGCAGTCCTTGGTTGGGAAGACCTTGGTCCCCACTTAAACCGAAGATCACGCTCTGCCCACCAAACGCACCGTCAATCCAACGTCTTTCGGGTTCTCCACTTTCGAATCGAAACTCCAAAATCTGCGTTTCACTCGAAAGCCCAGTCAGAGTTCGCGCTTCTCCAAACTCTAGCGCATCCAGCTCGTCGATGACTTGGTCATCGATGAGGACCGAAGTTACATCCGACGCGTGGCCTGCTGAATTGACAACAGTTAGGTTCTTAGTCGCACCAAAACTACCGGCGCGAAAATCATCGATCTTAACGAAGCCCAAGAATGGCGGTTGCCGATTCAAACCGCCCTCGTATCCCCACAACACGAAGGTGGAATGAGCATCGGGTTCAAGCTCAAACTCGAATGGGACAATCCGACCGATTTCGTCTTCAAGTTCAAATCGAAATGAACCTGCAGGGACTTCTCGCCATTCCCAAGGCATCCCCAAGTTGGTTGCCTCGTCCCAGATCGTGGAGATGGGAATATTCGGATGCTGCCCATCCGGAAAACGAACATCTAGCGAGGTTGCGTAAGCAATATCCATGGTTACGGACAAGAAACGAACGAGAGCAGTCTCCGATGTTTGGTCACTATCCAAGTCGACCGGAAGGTCATCCGGAACGTCCTCAATTGCGGCATCTTCGACTCTCATATCAAGATCCCCGCTCATGTCCGCGGGGGTTTCACCTAGGTCAAACCCTGTGTCTGCAGTATCGCTGCTGCATCCACAGAAGAACGTCACTATGGCGGTTAACACTAGAGTTCTCATAAGCTCCTCGCATGCCAGCTAGCAGCCCAAGCGAACGGTTCGGTTCCTGATACAACAGCCCTTGGACAAGCGGTCGCTCCATCTGGTTTGGAAACGTAAAGAGCGGTGTCGGCCGGCATTCCTCGGGGAACAACTATGTCGAATCCTTCATCGACATCATCGATATACTCGGATTCACCATAGCATTCTTCCGCGCTGGGCGAACAAAGGTGGAGATCGAAGTCAATTGCAGGCGGAAGGGTTGAGACGTTGTCGGGTTCGGGAACTACGCAGCTCAAGAACGCTAGAGTGGCTCGGATTCGAACCGGCAACAGTCCGGTTCCATAGTCTGGCGCGTAGACTTCCATCCAACGACGGTTGGATTTCAGGGGCATTTGGTACGTTTGGAGATCATCAAACCGAGTGTGAAAATCCTCGTCCGGGTTTGAAGCCCACTGTGGAATTTCACTCCAGTTATCGCCATCGCGATGTTCGCCCTCACCATCGTCCCGATTGGTTTGCCCTTCTTCATCGACGCAGCGATCTCCCGCCATCCACGACAGGATCCTGCCATCCGCCATTCCGGTCCCTGCGGGCCAGGCCGGGGCAGTCACCCCAAATGGATAAATATGGTCTATCTGCACGTTGTCTGGACGTGCTTGATGCTTGGGGTTACCTGAATGGCGTACTAAGGCCCGTGTTGAAAGGTGCGAAAGATTTGGTCGCTTTTCGTGCAGCAAAGCAACAAGGCCCGTGACAACGGGCGCCGCAAAACTGGACCCAACATTCTGAGACCAATCCGTTTGAAAACCCGAAAAGCCAAAGTCATTTTCCAGATTCATGACATTTGCGTACGCTCCCTGTGCAAGAATATCGGGAACTTGCACATCCATGAACGCAGGCGGTGGAGTATTGCTGGACAAAACCCACGGAGAACGCCAACGGAAATCATCCTCATATGTTTGATACGTCGGATAGAACTGATTGTAGGAGCAGTCACACACTTTTCGCCCGTTGGTCACATCGGGGTGCGCTGGGTCATCGATGCAACCCGTAGCGTAGGTGTTTCCATAGTGACATTGAGCAACGTTGTCACAAGCACATCTACCCTCGCCTTGGCCTCCGACATACGGATTCCCATAACGGTCTTCACAAGAACCATTTCCTCCAACGTCACAATCGGAATCCTGAACACAGGGTTTGGCCGAAGGGCAACCCGAATAGATGGACCCAACGCAAATTTCCGTTCTACCTCGACAATCCACCACCACAGAATCGTTTCCGGCAGCTTTAATCACCGAGATGTCGTGATTGCGGGCATAGATATCGTTAAGAATGCCTTCGATGTTCACTTCGAGATAGCCGAAGTTCTGCTGAAGAGACTCAGTATGAAAGCTCTGATTGATGATTCTGACGTCGTTCGAAACGAACCAGTCCATCGCATCCATCATCTCACTGAATGTGACATTTGGGCTTAATCCAGCGAAGAAATATGGGGACATCGCGGCGTGTTGTGGCGTCCCATTAACGGAACTCGAAATTCGGCTAAACACGTGATTGGCATGCCTCGCGGCACATTGATTTGTGCCATCCAGCATTTCCACGCAGCGACCGTCACCACAAGCGTCCTGACAGTCAGTATGGATCCCGGCGCGACAAGTTTCGACTGGATTCATGTGCGTGATTCCATCAACAAACTCAACGCTTTCGTGGCGGTCCCACAATCCGCAACCAGCGTCTCCAAGCGTCTCCAGACCAGGCTCGGCGATTCCGACAGGCACGCGTCGTCCATAGAACGTACAGGTTTCTTCACCAGGATAAACGAACGCTTCCTCTGTGTTCGAATGCGAATAGTCAGCAGCCGTGCGCCCATTTGGATTGAAGTCGGGTCGGGCTACGGTGGGTGATGCCACGACAACGCGTTGGACACTATCGAGTTTGGCCAAAACCCTGATCTGGTCCAATCCCAGTCGACCCGCCAATAGCGACGTTGGTTTCACACGGGCACTCATAGAGATATCGTTGTGATTCAGGTCTGCGACGGTTGCGTCAATCGTATCGGTCGGGAAAGCAAGCACATCAAAATACTGCCCCAGCGGTTGTTTGTTGGCCTTCGAAATCAGGTTTGCCGACTCCAGTGTAAGTGAACCCCACCTTTGCCTGTGTTTCTTCGCGAATTGTTTGCGGGCTTCAACAAGGGTGGTCGGATTGCCATCCGAGCCAATCGCAAACTTACGACCCCAAGGTGTCATCTGAGAGGTTCGAATTCGAGTGTATTCCTCACCTGCGACTTCCGGGCTGTCCATTACTGAGACATGCAGGACTTTATCTTCATCAATGAAGTCTAAATCGTGCGCTGGGGGGGGGGGGGAGCTACACACCCGGAGAGCACCACACCGGCTACGAAAGCAAAAATCTTAAATCGTCCCATGGTTGTTCCTGAGAGTTTGAAGGCGGAATAAGGCTAAGGAATGTCACAACTATAGTCAACACCGCCGGGATTGACTGCCCGATGCTCCCACGATATCTAAACAACAACCATGCCCCGGGTTGGTTTTGGAAGCCCAGAAACAATCAAAAGCTGTCGTCATTGGACTCATCATTCTCATCCTAATTGGGGTGGGCATTTGGGTTTATCTGGAGCGCTCCGCAGCAATGCTCATTGACCGTGACGAAGGGCTCAAGTTTGGCGCGAAGTACGAGAAAGACTGCCAGTCGCGCTACGAACCCGATATGTGCAAACGGATGGCTGCTCGCCACCACGGCGCATGCTTCAAATCCAGCGTGAAGCCAGGCACCGAGGGCGGCGTCGAGTACGATATGGATGTCTATCTGAAGTGTCTGCGTGACAAAGAAGAAGAGTTCATGCTGCAACACATGTAACTAGTCGCGAAGCGTCTCTTCGACCAATGCGACTGCGTCCGGGACGCCTTCTCCGGACTTAATCTCATTCACAGCTTCAGGGGCGACACGACGATGGTCCGAAATGATGTATCGAACCATCAAATCAACCCGCTCGTCCTGATCCGGTGCGGCGAGTGCCTGTTGCATCAGCCCGTCGCGCCATTGCATGAACGACTTATCGATGAGCGCAATCAGCTCAGCAGACGCGGTTTCGATAAGCTTGGCCGTCATGTCGCTTTGCGAAGGCAACTGCAACGGGTCGCCGGCCAGGTTCGGAGTAGGTTGGGGTTGATGGGTATCATCCGAATCGGAGTACTTCGCGGTTCCATCGATGGTCAGCGCGCTTCTGCCGTCCTTGTGAGACAGGGTCGCCCGGATTTGCGAGGTAGCTTGGACGGTATGCGTCTCCACTGTAAACGGCCAGTCCGAGTACACAGGCTCTTCTTTGAACTGAGGTTCATCACGAACCGCTTCACGTGCGCGCTGCACGCTGCGCTGCTGGTCAATGACCTTCCGGCGCGCACTTTCAAGCGAGCTTTGCGCGCGGCTAAGGCTCTGCTCGGCGCCCGTGGATGTGTTGGGCGACGGACCCTCGTTCGCCACCGCTTCTTGGTAGCGGGCGACGTCATTTTCGTATCGAATCACATCTTCTTGAGCATCGATTAGATAGCGTTCCTCACGCTCCAGATCGTCCAGCCGAGACTCATAGAACGGATTCGGAACTTGCTTCGTACCACTCTGGTAACGAACGGAATCGGTTCGAGTGCTCACGGTCGTATCGAACTTGGGACGGGAAGCCTTGAAGCTGAGTTGAGCCAGCGCGCTTGGGTCGTCATCGGAGCTGATGACCAGCGTGCCCACTTGATGTGTGCGTATCTTCTTCAGGACGTTCGCGCCCAGAATGCTGCCCGATGTCTTCGAGTTCACTCGGTAGATAGAGTCCTTTGCCACAGATGCCAGAAGCAGTTTAGCCCGGTCCCGTGCTTGTGGGTCGTTCGTCAGCTGCGCAATCTTGGCGTGCAAGACGAACGCTCGACCAAACTGCTTCTTCGATTCAGCCTCATCCGCTCTGTTGCTGAGATAAGCCGCCCAGTTGTTGCGAGTCGCATCTGCCTTTTGGTTGAACGTCGCTGACTTCGGCGGGATGTTCGTCGCTACGGATTCTCGCAGCATCAATGCCGTCGAAAAGTCATGCTGAGCCTCAAACTTCGCCGCAGCTTGTTCGGCGTTGCTGCTGGCCATATTGATGACCTCGGTTGTCACTTTGCTATCGGGTGCGGCTGCGTGCGCCTTCGATGCCGCGATGACGGCTCCAAGCGGGTCACCTGCATTGATTGATTGCTGCGCTTGGGCTTTGTATTCGCCCACCAACTTCGACTTGGCTTGGCCAATTTTCTGGCGCGCTTCCTGCGACTCGGGGTCAATCTCTGCGGCGCGTTCGTAGTAGGCGAGCGCGCTTGCGTAGTCGCCGTCTTTGAAGTGTTTGTCGCCCTTTTCGATGTATTCGCCATACGCGCTACATCCGACGAGCAATAGGATACAAAGCGCCAACCACCAATTTTTGAGCTTCACTTTTTACCTTGAGGTTTCGGGGGTCTGGACAGCGCGGACGCAAGTCGACGGGACAGCTTGAAGTACGCTGCGGCGACCTTGTTGATTCGCTCAAGCCGCCGCTCTTGGCGGTCTGGCTCGGCGCTGTCGTAGGTTTTGTTCTCAGATTCCGTCGAGTCTGCCATGGATTTCCCTTGCGTCATCCTCGTCGTCGCTTGAAAGTTTCGGCCTCATCTCTAACGAGACTACCGCATGAATGATTCAAACGCATCCAAAGTACTGCTCGAAGAACTCACCGACGATGGGATTCTGACTCTTACCATCAATCGTCCGGATTCGATGAACTCGATGAACAAGGACGTGGTGCATCAGATCTGGCATCGCTGCTATGAAATCGATGGCGATGACAGTGTGCGTGTGGTGATCCTGACGGGTGCCGGTGACAAAGCGTTCTGTGCGGGCGCCGACTTGAAAGAGCGCAAGTCCATGAGCGAAGCGGACGTCGAACAACGACTTCGTGATTATCGTGGCTGTTTCCGGGCACTTGAGAAGCTCAACAAACCGGTGATTTGTGCCATCAATGGTTATGCGTTCGGCGGTGGTCTTGAGATGGCGCTAGCTTGTGATATCCGCGTGGTCGCGCAGGAAACGAAGGTTGGCCTCACGGAGCTCGGGCTTGGAATCATTCCAGGCGCCGGCGGTACACAACGTCTGCCACGACTTGTGGGCCCGGCAATCGCAAAAGAGATGATGTTTACGGCTGCCCGTCTGACAGGGGATGAGGCCAAAGCACTTGGTGTTGTGAATCACAGTGTGCCTCGGGCCAATCTGATGACGTTCTGTCAGGACATGGCCAAGAAGATGGTGCGGTGCGCGCCTGTCGCGGTCCGGCAGGCAAAGGTCGCCATCGATGCGGGTCTGCAAACTGATATCGACACGGGTCTTGAGCTTGAAGCACAAGCCTATGCCGTGACGATCCCCACGCAAGACCGGCTCGAAGGACTCGCTGCATTCGCTGAAAAACGAGACCCCGTCTGGCAAGGAAAATGACGCGGATTCTCCTCTTTGCACTTCTGAGCTTCGTCTCTTCAATCGCATGGGCTCAAGATAGCGAGCAGCATCTGGTTGAGGCTGATGCGTTGGTATTGGAGGGCGACTACGACGGCGCATTGGCAGCCTACAAACGCTACCTGATTTTCGAGCCAGTCTCGCCAAAGGCAGACAAGGTCCGCCTCCGAATCGCGTGGATTCACTATATCTCAGAGCGGCCCAAGGACGCCGAGATTGCGCTCCGTCCGGTCGTTGGTCAGGGCGGCGATGACGTGGATGCGCTATGGGCTCGGTTGCGGCTCGGTCAGGTCTTGATTTCGTCCGAGGCTGCGGCGTCTGGACGCAATGGACTTGAGCGATTGCTCGCTGATTGCAAAGCGTCGCAGATCCCAGAGTGCGTCGAGATTTCAACCGCGGCTCGGCTAGCTTTGGCCGATTACTTCGCGGGAGTCCTGCAGTTCGAAGCGGCCGCGTCGCAGCTGGCCCAGGTGCCTGGCGAGGCGACTATCGCCAAAGACGCATACAGAGTTTCGGATTACGTTCGCACCTTGGAAACGCCATCGAAGAACGCCGCGCTCGCCGGCGTGTTATCCGCGGTTCCCGGTGCCGGGCACCTGTATATTGAAGAGTACCCGGTCGCGATCGTGGCGTTGTTGGCCAACGTGCTCTTGATTGGCGCCACAGTGGATGCCGCCGTCCATGAGGAATGGGGCCAAGCCGCGCTGTTTGGGGCTCTAGAACTCGTCGTCTACTCCGCGACAATCTACGATGCGGTCACAGGCGCCGAGGAGTACAACCTGAAAGCGAAGCACGCCGTTCGGGACGGTCTGCGCAAGGACATCGAGTCTATCGATGACGACAGCCCATGGTCGATGGGACTGACCGACGTCCCATCCGTAAAACTGAGATTCACATTCTGACCAGTGCCTCAAATCCACAGACAGCACAGACGGTTCACAGAATCACACAGAAATCTATTTTCGTGACGGTATTCAACACCTCACAACTCTAGAATTGTGACGTGGCTGATGCCCTCTTGAAAAAAATTCTGTGCACGTCTGTGTTTAGTCTGCGCCGTCTGTGGATACCGCTCCGACTTTGGCTATCATTGGTTGCTACAGTATTGCCCAGTAGTAGCGGTTACTCCTGGCCGAAGCTGACAGCTGGAAGCTGATTACCGGAATCCGGTGCGAATCACCCAACACCTAATACTCGCGTCCCGCCCAATCCAATGGTAACAAGGTGACAGCGAGGAGTAGTGCATGCTTGCGCCAGTCAAAACAGCCGTAAAAGACATCATCCGCCTACGCGAGATTTCGACCGTGTTGACCAAGCACGGCTTCGCTGCGGTGGTCTATGGCACAGGGCTGGGACGTTTTCTGCCCGACGGCGAAGAGAACGCCATCGAGGCCAAGTTCGAGTCGACCGATGACCTGATTGGCGACGACCCGGCTGACACCGCGGTGCGTTTCCGGATGGTGCTCGAGGATTTGGGGCCGACGTTTGTGAAGCTCGGTCAGATCATGTCGACGCGTCCGGACATCATGCCGCAGGCGTTCATCGACGAGCTACGTCATCTGCAAGACCGCGTGCCGCCGCTCGAATATGAAGAGGTGAAGACGGCCGTTGAGGAGAACCTTGGAAAACCGCTCGACGAGCTGTTTGCGGAGTTCAAGGAAAAGCCCATCGGCGCAGCATCCATCGGTCAGGTTCACCGCGCGACGACGCACGATGGGCGAGACTGCGTCGTGAAGGTTCAACGGCCGGGTATCGCGACGATGATTCGTAGCGACCTGGACATCCTTTACACCGCAGCACGCATCCTTGAGGCCACAATCCAAGAGGTCGAACTCTACACGCCGACCGCGATTGTGAAAGAGTTCGAGAAGGCCATCCTGTCCGAGCTCGATTTCACTCAGGAAGCTCGAAACATTCGAGAGTTCGGTCAGAACTTCGAAGAAGTTTCCGAGGTCAACGTTCCGGAGGTCTACGATGACCTTTCGAACGACCGCATCATGACTTTGGAGTTCATCGACGCGAAGAAGCTCTCGCAGGTTGAGCCTGGCACCAAATACGCCAAGCAAGTGCTGGATAACTTGCTGGATGCGATGGTGAAGATGGTCTTGGACGACGGCTTCTTCCACGGTGACCCGCACCCTGGAAACATCATGGTGCGCAAAGACGCGACCCTGGTGTTCATCGATTTTGGTTTAGTGGGGCGCCTGTCTGCAGGGCAACAGGATGACCTGGTGCTGCTGATTATCAGTGTATTGACTGGTGACGTTGAAGGCATCTCGCGCGTGCTCTTGAAGATGGGGCAGCCCGTGGGCCGTGTCAGCTTACGCGAGTTCAAGCAGGACATCGTGCGCATCCGTGATGAGTACCTGTTGTCGAATCTGTCGGACATCAACGTGTCCCAGTTTGTGCAGGAATGTACCTCGGCTGCACAGCGTCATCGCATCCGCTTGAACCCGAACTACGCGGTGCTGACAAAAGCGGCCGCGACCATCGAAGGCATCATGCGGACCTTGGTCCCCGACCTCGACATCATGGAAGTCGGAATGCCGTACGCGCGTGATTTGGCGCGACGTAGATTCACGGCCAAACGTGTGATGCAGGGCATGATGACGTCCGCGATGGGCGTGTCGGGCTTCGTGACGCAAGTCCCGCAGCAGCTGGACCAAATCCTGATGGACCTTGAGGGCGGCAACCTCACGTTGGCGGTCAAGAATCCGGCCATCGACGACATGGGCAAGCATCTCAACACACTCGGGACACGGCTATTCCTGGGCGTGATGGCGTCAGGCTTAAGTATTACGGCCGCGATTCTACTGGTACCGCACGATTTTGATGTGTACGGTATCTCTGTCGGCATGGTCATAGGCATCCTACTTGCTGGAACTGCAACGCTTTTCTTCTGGTGGGCCCTGTCATGGCACGTGGTTGGATCGGCAACATCTTCCAAGCTGAAGGTGGGTCCAATCGTCCGACTCTTGCGCGGAAGGGATTAGGCGCAAGACCACAAAAACTGCTTCGATGCGCATAGTCCAAGGAAGGACAAATGCTGAAACGCACGATTCTCATTCTTCTGCTCTGCACACTCGGTTGCGAGAGCACCCCTAAGAACAAACCTGACGTCGGGAACGCGGCTTCCGAAAAGGTGACATCTATTGACATAGATGGTCTTTTGAAAGACGTCGTTTTGTTGCGCGACCGAGGCTTTGCAAAGTCACCACCTGACCTGGTGCCCGTGGCCGAGATCGCCCGAACAGAACAGGCTGGGACGCCCGAGTACGTCGCAGACCGTCAGGCGATTTCTGAGGTCTTGTTTGGCACAAATGCAACACCGGCAATTCCCGGAATCGGTGAAAATGAAATCGCGCGCTACGACGCTCAAAAACATGCAATCGAGTATGTTGAGACGGCCGATAGTGCGAGCCTTGAGCGCGCGCTGGTCTATGCAACCGTAGGTGCCATCGATAGCGGTCATTTCGCACCGCCATCACCTGCGAAAAGCTGGGATGCGGAACTCGCAAACGTGACCGCGCAACATGCTTTGGGCTCGCTCGTATACGCAGGATTGCTTGCGGAGCGCCGCAATGTGGACCTTGAGGTCGTGGCGTTGCGGCCAGAGGCGATGGCAGCTGTAGAGCCCGTCGCTAAGTCGTTTGAGCTCATCCCCACCGTGGGCCGGTCGCTTGATGACACCGAGGCTGCGTTTATCCGGCGCGAAGGATTCACGCTCGCGGCCGCTCTAATGCGAAGCGGTGGTTGGTCTTCGGCTGAGCTGGTTCGGATTGATCCACCTGGCTCGGCGGCCTACATCGTTCGTCCAGACAAGTGGCTTGCCGGCGAGGATCTGGGGACCTGGGATTGGCCCGAGAATCTGGCCAAAGCGCGCGTTGCTCAGGGTTGGACGCAGACCAATTCTGGGCGCATCGGTTCGGCAATTGCGGCGATGTGGCTGGGCACCCATATCGACCCTCGAATCGCACGTTCGCTTTATGTCAGTTGGCAGAGCGACACATATCGCAAGTACACCAAGGGCGACCAATGGGCATTCGAGTGGATCTCGCTCTGGAAGTCACCAGCTGATGCCGAGCAGGTTGTCCAAGCGTTCGATGCAGCATTCAAGGAAGCCAAAACCGGCGACTTTGTGGTGATGAAAAACGGCGCGACAGTCGTGGTTATCGGAGCCAGATCGCAAAAGGACACCTCAAAGCTAACCGAACGCGCCACAGAACTCTTAAAAATTGGACCGAAGTTCACGCCAGCTGAACCACAGATGGTGGCGTTCGTCCCGACCCCATTTGATGAGTACGTCGCTGGCGTGCAGGAAGCGCAACTTTTGTTTGGTGAGCAAGGACGACGTTGGGCTGATCCCGCAGCAAACCTGGACATGAGCCTTGAGCCCCTCAAGGATTGGAAGGTCCAAAAGACCGAAAGTGCAACCGCTCGTTGGGTCGCAAAACACCCGGCCGGGGACACCATCCTCATGAACACTGAGCTCAGTGATCCCTTTGCCACAAAGTTCGACACCGATGCCTACCGCGCCGAGGTAGTCAGCAATTTCAAAAAGACCATGAAGGATCCTAACGTGGTCATCAACGAGACGGCAAAGAATCCACGCCTTGGACCCGTCCACCACCTCAAGATTACTGGCCAGGTCAACAACCTCCCTTCGATCATTGAATTGTGGATGTTCGAATCCAACCGCACCGTCGTCACGCTCAGCTTGAAAGCGTGGCCAGACACTGTCGAGGCGTCGCGTCCGACGGTCCTTGCTCTCTACGAGGACATTCAAGTCCGTAAGGCGATCGACGAAAAGCCGGCCGATAAGGGCATCATCAAGTTCCAGGTCGACGAATAGGCAATGGTCTTTGGTCTTTGGTCTTTGGTTCTTGGTGGCAAAAAGAAAGGCACGAACGTTTGAAACGTCGTGCCTTCCTAGAAGCCGATGACCGGACTTGAACCGGTGACCTATTCATTACGAATGAATTGCTCTACCAGCTGAGCTACATCGGCTCAGGGGCCGACGGATTTAGCCGAGATTTTGGGTGAGGTCAATGCTTTTTGGATTACAGGCTGCCTTTTGCCCAGTAATCCGCGCAGATTGCATGGAAGATCTCCAAAACTTCATCATCACCGGGATCAAACTCAGCGATGAGGTTTCCTGCGTCTGCGTCACCTATCAGCGCCAAGGATACCAAAGCTTTCTCGCGTTGACCGGGCCATCGAAGTGGGCCGAACAGAAAGTTCTCTAGTGCGAGCAGGTCGATGGATTCGATGCGACGCTTGAGTCCATCGGCAAGCCAACGAAACCGCTCCACCTGTTGACCGAACTTCAGGGAGTACGCGTTTGGTATCTGCAGTGTTCCGGGAATTGTCTCCATCTCTCAACCTCCACTACTTGGATGTTGTCTCCGCTACATATGATTCAACGGATCAACTTCGACTTGGATTTGAGAAATTCCACCAGAACCAAAAACTCAGGACCAAAGACCAAGAACCTAGAGTCCCAACTCCCGAAGCAGGTCTGTGCGATCCTCGTACTCGGTCGAGTTCGGTGGCCCATCCGCGTATTTGAGATACGACTCCGTACCCAGTTGCAGGATGGTTGAAGACTTCGTGCCGTAGTTCATGTCCGGCACATAGATATCGGTTCCGTCTAGAGAGTCAGGCTCTCGAATGGACAAAAGGCCGCGGAAGTCATCGAATCCCAGTGCGTCGTTAGACTGCATGACTCCTAGACGTTCTTGCAGAAGGACTTCGCGCTCGGTGTGCGCAGCATCAAACGAGCGTTCCGTCACCACGAAGAACCCAGGTGGTATCTCATCGAAGTGCATCCGCTCGCCGTCACTCCAAACCACGTAAGCTGTCTCGGAGTCCGCAGCGACGAGGTGAAAAGGGTTGTAATCACTCGCCGCTAGCCCATCGATCAACTCAGCAGCTTTCAGCGCATTTGGATTCTGCAATGCATTGGAGACAAGTTCTCCGCGCGAGCGCTTCGCCCCATTTCTGGGCGCACCAAACCGGTTGGTCAACGCAACCATTACACCCGCTTCGTTCAAGCCCATCCACGTGCCGCCTTCCTGAAGGTCGAGTGGCGTGACCGTCCTGAACTCCCCGTCCTTCCGAAGCTTCGGGCCTTCCGATGGGCGGCTCAATAACTCGTCGCGGTTGGAGGCGACAAACACGGGAGCGTCTTCGAAGACTCGTGTTCCAAGGATGACAGTGCACATTAGTGTTCACCTTCGTAGATGCGCTCGGCGATTAGGCCGAAGAAACCGCCGTCATACTCCCAGCCAATATGGGTGTGACAGCCGGAGCAGGCAGCGTATCGCCACGCGTTGTCGGGAAACCAAGACCATTCCGGTGTCCAGTCACCGTGGCAGTAGCAACCTGCTACCTGTTTGAAGCACCGGATGTGGTAAAGGATTCCAGAAGGGTTCACGAACACATGCTCGTGCTTGTCCGCAATCAGCACGGCGGTCGCGGCCGGCGTCAGCTGTGCGTCGCATCGACAGCAGAAGATAAAGGGATTTCGTTCCGTGTCCTCGTGGTCATCGACAGTGTCATCGATGACCTGTTTTGCCTCGCCTTCGTCCTGCAGCAGCCTCAACAAACTAGTCGCTCAACGCTACAAGTGTGAGGAGTCGCTGCGCGAATGCGCCGAGCTCAGGCGCAGGTTCCATGTTCAGGTCTGACGCCAGAGCCATGCGCGAGAAATCCGTCCAATACTGCATCCATGGGGGTGTTTGGGCGCTCAGATCGACCTTTCCAGGTGCGTTGCATAGCGTTGGCTGAACGTCGGTGAACAGTGGGCAATATGCAGCCGCGCAGCTTTTCACGATATGTTCTGGGCGCTCACCGCGTGGCATGGCCAAGGCGTCGTTCCACGCGTTCGAACATGCTGGGTTTTTCCACACATCCTTGCATGCGGCGACGGCTTCTGGCCCGTCCACGTGCGCCTTCGACGACAACTTATCGAGGCAGTTCGTCAGACTCTTGTCTGGACCGTTTTCTTTGACGGGCTCTTGTTCTTTGGGCTCTGGCTCCGTCGCACAAGATGCGATCAGAAGCAGCGAGAACAACAAGACTATGCGCGAGGCACAATTACGAGCGTACATGGCATTGTATTTAGGCATCGTTGAGCAACACTTCCCAGAACACTCTGGGCCAATTCACTTTCGCCGGAGTGTCCGACGACCATGACGCTAGCATCGATCGAACGCGCGTGGTTGGCCAGCGAAACTGCGGGGTGTTTTTCCGCAACGAACGTCTCGTACTCGACATCAGCCAGGCCCGGTATCCGCTCTTCCTGCAGGGTGAATTGCTCATAAGACCAGTTTAGGGCGGCATCACGAGTCTCTTGGGTTGCGGTGTGTCCGAACAGCTCCAAGGGCATCGGCGGGTTCGCATGTAGGATGTGCAAAGTCATGCCCATCTGCTGAGCGGCATCGGCCGCCAACGCAATGGCCTTGTCAGCATTCGAACTGAAGTCGGACCCGACCAGGATTGGCCGCATGCGGTTCACGGAATCATGGCTAGGGTGAACTACAACTACGGGGCACGGTGGTCTGGCAACGATACTTCGCACGGTGGACCCGTGAACAAACTCTTCGACCTTGTTTCGCATGGTCGTCGCGATGGTCAGCAAACATGAACCGTCGAGCTGGCCCACGAGCTCGCATAACTGCTCACGGACGCTTCCAGACATGACGTGTGCTTCGTCCGGCAAGGTGCCCGCCATGTCTTGATACCAATGGGTCAAACGTTCTTCAGCTCGCTTCAAGGCAGTTGGGTCTTCCTGAAAATGCTTCACGGCGTTTGCGACCCATGTTCGGACAGACAGCTCAACAACGTGCACGACGATAATCTTCGCACCCAGATACTGTTGTGCGGTGGACGCCCACCGTACCGCGGCGCCCGCATGGTCGCTCAGGTCACTCGCCACAATGATGTAGTCGAAGTGCATGGTTAGCCTGTCTTGAAAATTCGAACTTCAACGTCTTCGGAACCTTCCCATGTCGTGTAGTCAGGAAGGTATACCAATCGAACGATGACATTATACGCGGTCTTGCCTTCGGGTTCAGGCAGTTTGAAGACATATCGATGGTCAACAAACCGGTCGCCGAGTAGGCGAGAATCATCGGTAATCTTTGTGGCCTTGCGGTGATCCGAGGTCAGATTGCCCTCGGCGTCGAGCATTCGCCGCCAGAACATCGTGCCCGCCTGCATTGAGTCCGTTCGCAATACTTCGGGCAGACGTTCGCCATAGAAATGCGGCAGGGGCGTTCCGTCTCGGTTGTCACCTTCAAACGCCTCGACGACCACAGCATAGGCGCGCCCGATATAGCCCCCCGGCGCGCGATGCGAAGCGCCGGCGTTCTTAACCTTCGCCAGGACGTAGACTGCGTCTTCAATGCGATAGACCTCGATCCAAAGCCCCATCGCATCTCGCCGCTTTTCGATGTCGACAGCGAACGATTTGTCGCCGTGACTGGTGTGGCAGGTCTGACACGTGAATTCGGATTGTTCCCCGCCCAGGCCGCTCTTGAATGCGTCAAGGTCCAGCGAATCCATCAATATGGGGAGTCCTCTTCCAGACAACGCTTTCGACGGGATGCGAGGCCATAGATCCTCAGGGCTTGGGTTAACTATGTCAAAATTGGGCATGAATGATGTGTGGCAGTTTTCACAAGCGGCGTTGACATTGCCGTTCGGTGTGTTTGCCACAATATCTCGCTCAACCTTAGATAACGTAGGGCCTATCGCGGCTTTGTGGATTCGCGTAAATTTCGATTGAATTTGTTCATTTCGGAATTTTTCCTGACCACGCTTTCCGGATTCTGTCGCCTCTGCATTGATTCGGTTTTGGGATTCACGAAGCAGAAGCGTCAGCTCCCCGACTTGTGTTTCGCTGAGCTTTGAAATCCGCGCGAGGCGGCGGGCCATGATTTGCGGTTTGAGCCGCTGGACCTCGTCCCAGGTCTTCTGCACGGGCCGGCCCTTGAGCAAGGCGTCATCAAGCGCGGCAACTTCGCTGCTAAAGGCAGTAGCAGAATCGCTACCGTAGACGTCTTTGACGTCGGAGATCCAGGAGTTGGGAATCAGGAATGCGAGCACGACGAAAACGGCGGTCCAGAAGGGCCAAATCCACTTGGGTGACTTTGGCAGATCTGTCGACTCGTCTTTGCGCTCGTCGCTCATCTACAGGTTGATCCCACCGTCGACGTCGATGCAGCGACCCGTGAAATAGTCACATTCCAAAATGAATCGCACCGCTTGCCAAATCTCGAACGGTTTGCCTGCGCGACGAAGCGGAACGCCTTTGAGCAGACGGTCCAGCATGTCGGGTTTCATCGCTTCTAAGATGGGTGTTTGCACGAAGCCAGGTGCCACCGCACCGACTCGAATTCCGTAGCGCGAAAGCTCTTCCGCCCAGAGTTTCGTGTCCGCCACAAGTCCGGCTTTAGCGGCCGAGTAGTTCGATTGGCCGCGATTTCCGTGCCGCGAAACCGAACTGATATTTACGATGACGCCAGGTTTCACGTCGTGCTCGACCATGTGTGCCGCCACTTCACGTGTGCACAAGAATGGTCCAGTGAGGTCGACGTCGATGACCTGTTGCCAGTGGCGCAGCGACATCGTGCGGACTTCGCCAGTCTCTCGGTCTTTGGACACCAGCAACGAATCGCGGAAGATGCCGGCGTTGTTGACCAGGCCATTTACGCTCCCAAACGCTTCCACCGTCGCGGCGATAAGGCCTTTCACGTCACCTTCGTCGGCGATATTGCAGACGTGCGTCTTAAGGTTCTCAGACGTCTCGACGTTCGAGAGTGCTTCCTCGTTGATGTCGCAAGCCATCACATTCGCGCCGGCCTCGGCGAGTTCTTGAGCGAAGCACAGACCCAGCCCGCTGGCGGCGCCGGTGACAATGATGTTCAGGTCTTTGATGTCCATTTTATCTATCCAATTCTCACAGGGGACGAGTTCGAATCTCTTCGATGATGTCTTCGATGGCGTATTCGTGCTCGAAGCCAAGCTCGGTCCGGGCCGCTTCGTCGTCCACCATGCAGACATACTTGATATGGTCGATTTCAGGCCACGGCCAGTCGCTGAGTTTCGTGGACCATCCCATTTTCAGCAGTGTCTTGAGCAGCGCTTCCGGTACGGGTCGGGGCTTTCGTTCAAGGCCGTCCAGAACCAGGCTCAGTGGCACAGGTGTCGGGCCAGCGATGTTGTACACGCCACGGATTCCGGGTGTCATGGCGCGCTCGATCGCGCTGATGACGTCTTCAACATGGATGAGCTGAACCATTGGGTCGAAACCCAAGAGTGTCATCGGACGATCTAGGCGCAGATAGCGGCTTGGCGCATTGTCCACCTGACCCACGATATGAACAGGGCGAAGAATAACGGTTTCGATCTCAGGATGGCGCCAGAAGAACGTATTACAGAACATGTCCAACGCGATGAGGTCACGAATCGCCCCGAAGTGCTGACCACCCATCAGTGGCGCATCTTCCTTCAAAAACTGTGGGTTCTTTGGGTCGGGGCCGTACACGTTCGCGCTCGAAAGTACGACGACCTTTGGAACACGATGTTCCGCGCAAAGTTCGAACACTTTCTTCGTACCCACGATATTGAAATCGTGGTGCTGTTCGGAGCTCTGCCGCGGGTTGTGCATGATATTGAGGTGAATTACGGCGTCGATACGCTCGCGCCGGAAGACATCCTCAAACCGTCGTCGTCGGATATCCGCGGTCTCGATCGCAACGTCTTTGGGCATGTGCGAAACAGAGCGTCGGTCGATCCCGATGACCTCGGCCTTACGATGCAGACGTCGCGTCAGAGCGCGTCCAAGTCGCCCGCCCACGCCGGTGATGATCACCCGTTCCTTGCGTTGCTTACGACGGCTCAAAAGTACTCTCCACCACGCTCTTTCAGACCACGTTCGATCAGGCCGCCAATCGCATTCTGCACGCGTTGAACCTTCGCCCGTATCACACGGTCCTCATCATCGGGCTTGCCCTCAAACGTCATCGGCTCGCCAAAATAGATTCGATACTTCACAGGCATCGGAAGTGCGCCCACCGGGCCCAGGAGCAGCATCGCTGGTGTAATCGGAAACGCCGGCATTCCAAGTGCCTTTGCCAGGGTTTTGAAGTTGTAGATCGAGGGCATCTGCTCTTCACCGCCTACAATACCTACCGGCACAATCGGCGTGTCCGTCTCGAGCGCCAGGCGCATGAAGCCCAGACCGAAGTCCACCATATTGTAGGCGTTGTCGTAGGTCTTCGAGATGCCGCGAACGCCCTCAGGGAAGACCGAAAGGCAACCACCGCGCTGCAGCAGAATGCGGGCGTTCTCGCGGGTTCCAACAACCTGACCTGCCCGCGCCATGAACGTCGAAACGAATGGAATCGTGGGTACCCAGTGCTCGACCATGCTGCGCGCCATGCGTGGCGGCTTCATGTCGAAGAGCATGGAACAGGCGAGCATCATGCCGTCGATCGCAACCTGCCCAGAATGGTTCGAGATGAGCATCACACGGCCGGTGTGTGGCACATTGTCGATATCAGCGACTTCCGTGCGGAAGTACTTTCGATAGAACCACAGGGCGAACGGATTGACGTACTTCAGAAATTCGGGCTCAAACCCAAACGGGTCATAGCCGTACTCGTTCTGACCAGCCTCCATATTCCGAATGCTCTCCCAGAGTTCCGGATCCAAGGCTTCGTCGAACTGCTGTTCGATCTCGGTTTTTAGCCAATCTAGTGCCACAATCGACCTCGCTAGACTGCGAAAGCTATCACGACCTTTAGTTTGGGTGAATCGCATTCCATGGACCCGATCGAACTGACAAAGACCTGGCTGCAACAAGCCGTCATCGGCCTGGGCCTATGCCCGTTCGCCCGCCAACCGTGGGAGCGAGGCGCGATCCGCATCGAGTCCACCGGGCTTGAGCCAAACGACGACCTCCTCCAGCGTGTTCTGGACGAAGTCGGCGTGCTCGCCAAAGACGGCCAAATCTCAACGACTTTAATTGTCCTAACCTACGATGAATTCGAAGACTTCGAGCGATTTCTGGATCTCTGCGAGACCATCGATGACCTGCTCGAACAAACAGGTTGGGACGAAGAATTTGTCCTGGCGAATTTCCATCCCGACTATCAATTTGGCGACGCCAACCCCGATGACCTATCCAACTTCACGAATCGTTCGCCGTGGCCAACGCTGCACCTCATCCGCCAGTCCGAACTGAATGTGGCCGTGCAGAACATGCAAGACCCATCGGCTATCTACAAAGACAACATCCGCACCATGAATGAACTTGGTGCGGATGGAATTGCGGCGCTCTGGGCGAAGTGGGCTAGGGACTAGCCAGACGGTTCACAGAAACACACAGAAGTATTTTTCTCGCGAAGGCATTTAACACCTCATAATTCTAGAATTGTGACTTGGCTGATGCCCTCTTGAAAAAAAGTCTGTGCACGTCTGTGTTTCGTCTGCGCCGTCTGTGGATACCGCTACAAATCTGGGTATCATTGGTTGCGAGAATCTTGCCCATCAGTTGCGGTTCTCCCGGCCGAAGCTGATAGCAGGAAGCTCATTGCTGGTAGCCGGTGCGAATCATCCGCAGAGTTGGATCACAAATGAAAACAACACGGCTAACGGCTAGATGTTCGTCTTGTCTAGCAGTTCGACAAAGTCCATGCGGTCGCGTTTATTGCCGATAGCCGGCACGGCCAGCTCCTTTACGAATCCCAGCGTTAGGTTGTGGGCGTATGGGCTTTTGCGCAGGATTTCCGCGTAGGCGGCGACGGATGCTGCGAACATGAAATCTGCTGATGCATCCGAGAGTTTTGGGCGCACATCCAAGGCGTGCAGTGCGAACTCACGCTCGCTAGCCTTCTTACCTTCAGGCTCCTTTGCCCGCACACGAACCTTCGCCAAAACACCGTCCAAGGTCGGTGCCTGGATTTCGTACAGCGCAGTCACCGAATGGCCTGCGCCAACCTCGCCAGCATCGACCTTGTCATTGCGGAAGTCTTTGTCGGCGATGTCTCGGTTTTCGTAGCCGATCAGGCGGTAGTTGCTGACCTTCTCAGGGTCGAATTCGACCTGCACCTTGACGTCTTTTGCGACCACCTGAAGCGTGCCATCGAGCTGCTCACCAAACACCTTGCGGGCCTCCTGCATGGTGTCGATGTAGTAGTAGTTTCCGTTTCCACGGTTCGCCAACTGCTCCATTAGAGCGTCCTTGTACGTCCCCATTCCGAAACCGATCGCCGACATCGTGATGCCTTTGTCGGCGTACTGCTCAATCTCGGCCAACATATCGTCGGCGTTCGTGCCCCCGATATTCGCGTCTCCGTCCGAGAGCACGATCACTCGGTTGATTTCACCCTTCACGACGTTGCCGGCGAGCTGTTGGTACGCGAGCTTCATGCCGTCACCCATGTGGGTTCCGCCACCCGCCATCAGGGACTCGATGCCGTAGGTGATCGCGGACTTGTGACGTGCAGATGTGCGCGGCAGCGCGACGTGGGTCGAACCGGCGTAGGTCACGATCGAGACGGTGTCTTCAGGAGCCAGATTCTGGGTCAAGTATCGCAACGACTGCTTGACCAGCGGCAGCTTGTTCGAGGCAGCCATCGACCCGGAAACATCGATCAGAAACGTCAGGTTTGCCGGCTTGCGCGTCTTGGGATTCACCCGCTTCGCCTGCACACCAACGCGCAACAAGTACGTGTCTTCGCGAGCCGAAAATGGCGATGGCGCCGCCTCCAAATTCACGGCGATTGGGCCGTCTTCGGGTTCTGGGTAGCCGTAATCGAAGTAGTTCACAAACTCCTCAACACGCACGGTTCGAGGGATAGGGCGAAAGCCCTTCGTAATCTCCGCCCGCGCGAGCGTGTAGCTGCCCGTATCGACGTCGAGCGCGAACGTCGAGAATCGGTCGACCGCAGTCGAAGTCGTGTGGTTTACCTGTGCCGGGAGGTGAGCCTCCGGTACCGGAGGTGGTTCGTAGCTAGGTTGCGCGGGCGCGGGTCGCGGGCGAGGTTGGTAGGTCGGGAAATGTGACTTGGAGGGTTCGTAGTTGCCTCCGCCGCCAAACGTTACTTCGCTCGCTACGCCTGAGTTCGCCGAGTGAAATTTCGAGCTCACTGTCGTGCCAAAGAGTTTGGTCACGCAGATCGCGAACATGCCAATTAGTGCCACTAAAACGATGTATGAATTGATTTTTCTGCTGATCATTTTTGCCTCGTTGTTTGGTTACGAGACGCAATCTAGAAAGCGAGAAGGAATGTTGAATGTGCACAGTGTGAAAGCTCTGTGAATCGGATATCATCACCGTATGGACCAATTCAGCAGTTTCCCATGGCCCGTACTTCGGTCGATCATTGGTGGCGCATCCGCCATTGATGTGCCGCGCCTTGCTGTGGCTTCCATCGAGGAGGCCGAGGCATTCATCGAGTGTTATGGCTTCTGTTGGCAGGAGCCCGAACACCGCGCCGAAATCGAGAAGCTGCGTCGTGATGCCTTGGCGTTCATCGACGAAGAGCTCATCAACGATATTTCGATTGATATCGACCCCAGGGTTAGCAGCGAGGACGACTTGCGCAAAGTTCTGCTCTGGGCGTCGCAGGAATCCGGATCGATACAGCTTTGGAGCTGCGCGCTGCTGCGGGTCATGCACACGTTTGCGCACTGCCAGTCGTACTTCAGCGACCGTTACGGGGACGAGATTCGACGCCAGATCTTCGAGCGAATCGAACCCCATCTGAAAATGACGGACGAAGGCCTGGAGCTTGGTGAAAGCCCCGGAATTCCGTTGCTAGAGTTCGAAGCGAAGCCAATGAAGGAGCGACGCTCGATCGCGATGAAGCTCATGCACAAGGCCGAAAACGTCGCCGCAGACATCTTCGACCGTGTCGGCATCCGATTCGTGACGCGAGAGCGTTTCGACGCCCTCTTGGTCGTCAAATATCTGCGCGAACACAACGTCGTCATGTTCGCGAACGTCAAACCATCACGTTCCAGAAACACGTTGATCGACGTCGACCTGTTGCATCAGACCATCACTGAGCTTGATTTGGCGGTCGCTGATAGAGAGTTGACGCCAGATGAACAACTTGAGCACTTGCGCCGCGAAGTCCGCAATCGCGCCTTCCCATCGGCACCAAGCCCGGCAAACGAGTACTCGTCGATCTCATACCATTCGATCCAATTCACCTGTCGCCAGATGATCCGAATCCCGGACGAAGCTCTTGGCGGCATCCGCTTCTTCTTCCCCTTTGAAATCCAGATCATGGACGAAGCCTCGTACCAGCAAACGCGCGAAGGACTCGCCTCGCACGAGTTGTACAAGGCTCGGCAGCGGGAAGCGGTTCAGCGGCGGATACTTGGCGCTCTCCTCGGCTAGAGGCCTCGGGTTCGCTTCGCTCACCGATTTGGTTCGCATTCGCTCACCGATTTGGTTCGCATTCGCTCACCGATTTGGTTCGCTGCGCTCACCGATTTGGTTCGCTGCGCTCACCGATTTGGTTCGCATTCGCTCACCGATTTGGTTCGCATTCGCTCACCGATTTGGTTCGCATTCGCTCACCGACTCAGGGTTAGTCGAGTTTCCAAATCGGTTGGGGATCGTAGAAAGCCCCAGTGCTAACTGAGCCCCTAACCTCGATGGCGGCGTTGTTGTAGATCTCTTCAGCCGTGGCGTCGAAAGCGCGTTCGTAGGCCAACTTGAACAGGCCATCATCGTTGTCTGCCCTCGTCTTATACAATGGCGCAGGTTTGCTCGTGTCTGCTTTCTGCATGGCGTAGGTGAGGGAGGTTCTGGCTATCTGGAGGTAGTAGGCAGCCGCACACAACAGGTAACGATCCCACATCATTTCCGCTGCTCGCACAGCAACGACTGCGCGGTGATAATGTTCGGCGTCGCCACCGTATCGCAGCATGTACTTGCGCCCCTCCAACACAAACGACTTCGTGCGTTGAATGCCAACCTTTAGATAGGACCGACGACTCTTCCAGGTAACGGGTAGTCGCGCTTCCGCAAGACTGTTCTCGCGGCAGTCTGGGGCCGCAATCGCAGTCGTTGGTACCAACACCATCCCTATAAGAATCAGCAGGATTAGTCGCATTGGCCCCAGTATATCGGATTCATTACCATAGTCACGCCCGCCGCTCGGTGAGCGAATGCGAACCAAATCGGTGAGCGCAGCGAACCAAATCGGTGAGCGCAGCGAACCAAATCGGTGAGCGCCAGCGAACCAAATCGGTGAGCGCCAGCGAACCAAATCGGTGAGCGCCAGCGAACCAAATCGGTGAGCGCCAGCGAACCAAATCGGTGAGCGAATGCGAACCAAATCGGTGAGCGCATGCGAACCAAATCGGTGAGCGTAAGCGAACAAAAGAACGCCCCGGACCAAAGTCCGAGGCGTCCAAGAGTTGAGGTCGGGGCGGTTTAGGCGCCTGCGAGTTTCTTGGCCTGCTTCACAAGCTGAATAAACTCGCGGCGATCCGCCTCTTTGGTCGTTGCCGATTGCGCAACTTCTAGAATCAGGTCGTACGACAAGTTCTTGGCGTGCGGGCTGTTGCGCAGGATTTCTGCGAACCCGGCGACAGCAGCTGCGAACTGGAAGTCCTTGCTGGCGTCGGCAAGCTTCGTGCGGAAGTCACCGTCGCGGAGTTGGAACTCAGACTCTTCCGCTTTGAAACCGTCTGGCTTCTTCGCGCGGATGCGAACCGTGCCCATTTTGCCTTCGAGCTTGTGGAGCTTCACTTCGTAGAGGGCCGTGACCGTGTGGCCTGCGCCAATCTCACCAGCATCGACCTTGTCGTTGCGGAAGTCCTTGTCTGCGATGTCGCGGTTTTCGTAGCCGATCAGGCGGTAGGATTTGACCTTCTCTGGGTCGAATTCAACCTGGATCTTCACATCTTTTGCGATGACTTGCAGCGTACCGTCCATCTGCTCACCGAAGACCTTGCGGGCTTCCTTCTCGCTGTCGACGTAGTAGTAGTTGCCGTTTCCGTTGTTAGCCAACTGCTCCATCATCGTGTCTTTGTAGTTGCCCATGCCGAAGCCGATGGTCGAGAGCGTCACACCTTCTTCAACATAGGTGCGAATCGACTTCAGGATATCTTCGTGCGACGACGGTCCGATGTTGGCGTCGCCATCCGACAAGACGATGACGCGATTGACGTGACCACGCTTGTGATTCGAAAGCGCCAGCTTGTAGGCGAGCTCCATGCCGGAGTTCATGCCCGTGCCGCCGCCAGAATGGAGGTTTTCGATGGCTTCCAGGATTTTGCCACGCTCGTGCATGCCGGTCGGAGGCAGAATCTCGGCCACACGACCTGCGTAGGTTGCCAACGCAACAGTGTCACCTTCTGACAGGTTATTCGTGAGGATGCGAAGTGACTTCTGAGCAAGGCCAAGCTTGTCAGGGGCACTCATTGATCCAGACACGTCGACCAGGAAGGTTAGGTGTACGGGCTTGCGTTCGGCTCGCGCGATGCGCTTACCTTGGACACCGACACGCAACATGTATGTGTCCTTATCGCCGGTGAATGGGCTGCGCGCAGCTTCCATGTGGACGCCGAATGCGCCGCGATCTGGGTTTGGATAGTCGTAGCCGAAGTAGTTCACGAACTCTTCGACGCGAACAGAAGCGGCCGGAGGAATGCTGCCTGAGTTCAGCTTGCGGCGCGCGATTGTGTAGCTGCCGGTGTCGACGTCGATTGAAAACGTCGAGAATCGGTCTTTGATCGTCTCGGTCATCGGGTTGACGCCGTAGTCGGTGTATCCCTCGCTATTGGATTGTGGATCCTGCGCGATCTCTTCTTTGGCCTTCGGTGAGTCCTTCAACGGGCCGGCAGGTTTGGCCATGACCTTCTTGTCAGCGGACGATGCAACAGGCGCTTGTTGCGGCGCCTCCGGTGCATATTCCTCATCGGCCTCGCCGTCATAATCGTATTCGGCCTCACGAAGCTCTTCGACGCCGCCTGTTGAGGCAATCGACGCGGTTTCAGTGCGTGCGGAGTCGTCGGATTTAGCTGCATCACCTGCACAGCCTGCGACCAGCATGGCCGCGATGAGATAACGAAGTTTGAATGGTGTGGTTTTCATGTCTTGAGTCTCCAAGTGTTTATCTGCGGTATGGGACTCAAAACGGGAGGACGATGATGTGGATCTAAAAAATTTGTAGTAGAAGGTTTTGAATAACCCCAATTCTTATCCGTCAGTTGCGCTCGATACCCAGCTGCAATTAGTGACAATGGAGAACGATATGAAACGTACGCCTGTTATTGGCTTTGGCTTAGCTATCCTCATCGCATCCTGCGGTGGACCTCAAGATCCCAACCTGAAAATGACCGAAGGCCCAATGGGCCCGAACTTGAAAGGACCTCGTGACGGTGTCTACCTCCGTGCTTCTTTCGATGACGATCCGACGCACTTCATGGGACGCTTTCTCTCCAACGAACTCGCTGCAGGCGAGATCGACGAGAATCGCGGCGTTCAGACCGAATGCACGAAATTCGTCACCTACAAAGAGGTCAACTCGTCAGGTTCGTTTGATGAGTATTATAATAGCTCAACCGAAGTGAGCGCGAACCTCGGCCTCAGCGAAGCTGGTGCCGCGGCAGTCGGCGCGACCGGCGAAGGCTCGGTAGGACACCAGAGCGGCACCTCGATTCGTGTCCAATACGACCTCACTCGAAAACTTGTTGCCAACGTCGAAGACCCAGCCGGGTTTGAAGCATGCTGCAACGCTGCCCCTGGCAACTGCACCAATAAGTACATCGGCGAGTTCTGGTACGGAAAAGGCCAGCTCTACGAGAAGTCGGGTTCGGCAACCAACGTGGGCGCTGACGTCCAAGCTGCTGGTGGCGGCGGAGACCTCTCGGTCGCAGACGGCTTTGTTTGGCGCAAAGGTACGAACTTCGAAAACGTCTACTTCGCATTCCGCGTTGTTGACCGCGTCGCAACCGATGACTGCGGCTGGGCAACTCAGTTGCCGAAGTCGAACGACGGTCAGTTCTTTGTCGGCGTAAGCCCTCCTGCACCGTCGGAAGACATCGCCCGTCAGATGGCGATGCAGCACGCACGTACGCAGGCCGTCCAGTACCTGGGCGACAATATCAAAACCGAAACGACCAACGTCTCGAGCGTCGTTGATGGCTATATCCAGAGCGAGAACGTCATCCGCACCGCTGCGGAAGGCTTGGCCTCGTACGTCAAAGACGACCGCTACTGCGGAGTCGAAACGACGGATACCCCAGAAGGCCAGAAGTACTCGATCAAGGTGCTCGCATTCTTCCCGAAGGAGAGCATCGATGCTGCTAAGAAAGCGACTGTGGATGTCGTCGAAAAGCAGATGGAAGCAGACGGCAAACTGACGCCTGAAAACAAGAAAGAGCTCGACAAGATTCGGGGACAGTAAATGCGGATTCGATATCTCATGGTCGCGGGTGCGCTCGCCGCAACGGCATGCAGCACTCCGCAATACACGGTCGTAAACCCGCAGCAGCAACAGACCGTTACGACGACCGAATCGGTCGAATGGCCTGCGCTCTCGAAGTGGGAGTCTGGGTCTGATGGCAATAATGACGTCGGTATCATCGTGGCAATCGAGGACTATGCGTTCTTGCCCGATGTCCCCGGCGCCATTGAAAACGCCAACGACTGGGAGTCGTATCTGAAGACCGCTCGCGGTGCTTCGAAGGTCTACACGCTGACCAATAAGCAGGCGACATCTGAAGAGATCCAGCGCTTCATCAAGCAGGCGGCCGGCGAAGCTGGCGCGGATTCGACGGTGTGGTTTGTCTTCATCGGTCACGGTGCGCCAGCGGCCGATGGCAAAGACGGCGCTTTGGTAGCGATGGACGCTCAGCAGACCGTGAACAGTCTGCAATCACGAAGCGTCAAGCGGACCGAAGTGTTGGCAGCCCTTGAAACGGGTCAGCAATCGAACACGGTTGTCATCTTGGACACCTGCTTTAGCGGCAAGGACCCATCCGGCAATCTTTTGGCGAAGGGCACTCAGCCTGTGATTCCTCTCGACCAGGCACAGCCAACGGTCACAGGAAACACGGTTGTGCTTACTGCTGCGGCTAGCAATGAGATTGCGGGGCAGCTGCCTGGCGCCGAACGTCCAGCGTTCAGCTATTTGCTCCTGGGGGCGATGCGCGGCTGGGCGGATTCCGGTGACGGCACTGTTCAGGCTCAGGAAGCGGCTGACTACGTCACGCGCCAGTTCCGGCATCTTAAGGGTCGGCAACAGACCCCGGGTATCTTCGGAACGGGCAATGTCGTGTTGGCCAAGTCGGCTGCTGAAAAAGACCCTGGTGTCGCGGATTTCATGAAGGGTGAGGGCAAGAAGCAGGTTGTGGTGACGCAGCAGGCACCTGTCGACGCATCCGGCGGAAAGATCATCGACACCAACGAAGGCTTAGTGTTCACGCAGCCTGACGGTTGGGCGATTGGGCCCGCGGGCATGGGAGTGATCCTGACCATGCAGAGCATGCACGGTGGTTCTCAGATCGCGGTCTCGCGCTATGAAACCTCGCCTTCAAATGCGGCGGCGATGTTTCAAAACTCGAACGACCCATCGATGATGATGGACGGCACAAAAGTCGTCCAAGAGGGCGTGGAAATCTCGTACGGCAAATATGCCGGCTCGGAGTCTATCCGCGAGGTCAAAGACGAGACGTTCGGAAACTCGAAAGAGATCATCTTTTCGACCTACCAAGCCGGCGCTGCCTACCAGTTCCAGCTGAAGATCACGAAACCAGCAAACGAGGCAAAGCACCGTAAGGTCTTTGAGTCGTTCGTTGCGAACGCTCAATTCAAGATGAAGGGCAGTGCGCAGGTGACGCCTACGCCTGCTCAGCAAAATGAGCGCGCAAAGATGCAGCTTGAGATGTTCAAATTCTTCTACAAAGAGGCTGTGTCGAAATGAAACGACTCGTCCTACTCGTGGCTTTGTTTGCGGTCGCATGTTCTTCATCGCCCGAAAAGAAAGACCCGAACAAAGACAAAGAGCCCATCGATAATGCCAACATCTCGTTGGATGGTTCGGAGTGTCTTGGCAATCGCGTCCCACCGACAGGTTGGAAGCAGGCCACGGCATTCCATCCAGTCAACGAACCCAACGCGACAGAGATGGCCAAGGATGAGGCTGTTCGAACGCTTCGGGATCGCATCTGCCAGGGTTATCGGTGCTCAGAAATTGAGGCGAAGATCACGCTCTGGAACACGGAAGCTGATGCACGCCAAGTCTGCGCGATGGCCGTCATCAAGGGTGCCGACGTCGCTGCGTTCCAAGAGAAGCCGCGACGCGAGCTGGGTGCGAACTTGGACAAGTCAGCTACCGCGTTGATGAAGATGTTGGGCAAGGAGCGGCCTAAAATTGCTATCGATAACGTCCGCGACAACGGTGTGGACGGAGGCGCAAGAGCCGAGTGGTTGATCGACCGGATGAACGCATCTCTGTCAAAAAGTGGCAGTTTAGTTGGCAAGCTTCCGAAAGGTTGGTCTGGCCTCAAACTGCCTTCTGGAATCGACGGCGTTCTGCGTGGCCGAATCACCCGGATGCATGGACGCGAGTCGATGCTGGAGATCACGTGGACCTTGGATTTGGGAGACGCGTTCTCGAGCGTGGACCCCGTTATTTTCCCTGAGTTCATCGGGCCGAATACAAGCAGCTCGTTCACGGCTCCAGACATGAGCTGGGACAATCGCGAGATTTCGGTGCGCTTCGACGCTCGACCTGGTGGCGGACTCTGCAACGGGCAGAAGTTCCAAATGCGGGCTGAGACCGCCAAGGACCTTCACGTTCGACTGATCAACGTCTTTGGAAACAACGCGATGGTCATTCATTCCTCCAAAGAAGCCATCAAAGGCGGACAGCCCAAGTCCTTGGGCACGTTCATGGCGGCCAAGATGGAGGGCATCCCCCCGGCCGAGCAATTCATCGCTATCGGCGCCCAGCAGAAGTCTGACCTGGGCCGGTTTGCAGACATCCAAAAGCTGCCATGCCGATTGCCGATCCAAAATCTCGATGCCTTGAAGGGCTCCCTGCCTCGAAAGGCGTTCAAAACATCACGTAGCTATCGCATCGTCGAAGGCAACGACTGTAGTGGCTTTGAAGCACCACCAGCAGGCACGGTCGACGACCTGAAGAACCTGCCGATGTGTTGGTGATGGGCCCGCAGGGCCCAGAACTCGGCCTGCGGCCTCAGAATTCGGTTCGCTTCGCTCCCTCAGAGCTCAGTCGCTTCGCTCCTTCGGAATTCGGCCTGCGGCCTCAGAATTCGGTTCGCTTTGCTCCCTCAGAGCTCAGTCGCTTCGCTCCTTCGGAATTCGGCCTGCGGCCTCAGAATTCGGTTCGCTTTGCTCCCTCAGAACTCAGGCGCTTCGCGCCTTCGGAATTCGGCCCTATGGCCTCAGATCTCGATAACGATCTGAGCGGCGAAAGCCGCGAATTCTGAGGCAAGCGTAGCGATGCCGAATTCTGAGCGAAGCGAACTCTGAGCGCCTATGTCGATTTTGATTGTGGGCCGCAAAATTCAGCGTATAACTCCGCGCGATTTTCGATGGCATTTCGCCGTCGAGCGGAGAAAAACCAAATGATCAAAAGAGTTTGCGGCGTTCTCGTATTTGCAGTTTTTACGATTGGGTGCGCCGGACAACAAGTCGACACGTCTGGTCTCGAAACAGCACTTGCGAAGTGCGAATCTGAGCGTACTGCGCTCACTGAAGCTAATGCAGAATTGAAGGCTCGGGCTGAACGCGCTGACCAACTTGCTGCAGAACGAAAGGCGAACTTGGACGCGTTGCGCGCCGCTCTTCAAGACCTCATCGACGCAGGTGAGCTTACGGTGACGGTTCGTAATGGCTTGATCGTCCTCCAACTCCCCAACAAGATTCTCTTTGCCTCAGGCCAGGCTGCCGTGAAGCCGGAAGCAAAGGCGACGCTTGAGAAGGTTGCGGGCGCACTTGCGAAGATCGAGCGACGCCGATTCTTTGTCTCGGGTCACACGGACAATGCAGCGATCGCGAAGTCGAAGTTCAAGTCCAACTGGGAGCTCTCGACCGTGCGCGCGCTCAACGTGCATGGCATCCTGTTGGCTGCTGGCGTCAGCGCCGAGAACCTCGCTGTTGCAGGCTTCGCAGATACCGATGCGATTGAAGGCAATGACACGAAAGAGGGTATGGCCATGAACCGACGTACCAAAATCATCGTGATGCCGGACCTCACCGCCGTCCTTCCGGCAGTCGCCAAGAAGTAGAGTTCGGCCTGCGGCCTCAGAATTCGGCCCCTCGGGGCCTCAGAATTCGGCCTGCGGCCTCAGAATTCGGTTCGCTTTGCTCCCTCAGAACTCAGGCGCTTCGCGCCTTCGGAATTCGGCCCTTCGGGCCTCAGAATTCGGCCCCTCGGGGCCTCAGAATTCGGTTCGCTTTGCTCCCTCAGAACTCAGTCGCTTCGCGCCTTCGGAATTCGGCCCTTCGGGCCTCAGATCTCGATAACGATCTGAGCGGCGAAAGCCGCGAATTCTGAGCGCAGCGAACTCTGAGCGG
Source organism: bacterium (assembly GCA_030427705.1). Taxonomy (GTDB): domain Bacteria; phylum Myxococcota_A; class Bradymonadia; order Bradymonadales; family Bradymonadaceae; genus JAUIBR01. The sequence continues at coordinate 50,677 of JAUIBR010000008.1, forward strand.
CGCAGCCGCGAACTCAACCAATTTAGATCTCAATCTCCCGAGTCTCGTTTCACAAACGGACACTCGTGTCGATTGTTACCAGCGAAGCGACTCCAGCAAAGCGACGCCAGCAAGGCGACGCCAGCGAAGCGACGCCAGCGCAACGCGCGAGACAGGGTTGCACGAATCGCCGTTTCGGTAGATCGTGTGCCAAACCAAGAACTTGGAACGAGACAAGATGAAAGACTTCACTCGAGTTGGTGCGGTCGCGGGCGTTGCTATGCTCGTGGCTGTATTCGCGTTGGGTTGCCCCTCGAAAGGGGATGATGCCGCTTCAAAAATCGGCGAAAAAGGCGTTGGCCAGAGCGATGTCGAACGGCCGCCGCCAGCAACCCTGGATGACTTCGAGAGCATTGTCGTCGAAAACGCCGCAGAAATGCTGGTGTTCTTGAGCGACGGGAACCCTCCTAGCGATGCGGCAAGTCAGGGCGTTGCGCGACCTCAGACCAAAGCGCTCTCGCAGGCCGAGACGCAAAAGCTCCTCGCGCGACTCTCGCCGATCCAGCGCGAGGACGACGACGAGAAGGATTTCGCCAAGCGGGAAGATTCAAAACCGCCGCCTCGCACAGGCGATACGGTTAAAACCTCGTTCCCACCACCGGTCGACAAAGAGCGTCCCGATGCGGTCGCGGTCGACCAGACCAAGAAGCTCGAGGTTTTGCGCTACCAGCCCGAGGGTGACCTTCCCATCGCGGCGAAAATCAGCGTGACGTTCAACCAACCGATGGTGGCCATCACCAGTCATGACGACACGATCGCCAAGGGCGTTCCGGTTGAGATTGACCCCACCCCCGAGGGTTCGTGGCGATGGATCGGAAGCAAGACGCTTCTATTTGAACCGGTTGGCGCACGCATGCCGATGGCAACCCACTACACGGTTTCGGTCAAAGCCGGCGTGAAGTCTGCGACCGGCACCCAGTTGGTGGAAGACAAGACGTTCAAGTTCTCGACGCCGCCGGTCACGATGAAGAACTACTACCCGAGCTCGGGCACGTACGGCTTGGACCAAGCCATGTTCATCTCGTTTGATCAGGACATCGACAAGGCGGCCGTCCTCAGCAATATCGTCATCGAATCGGGCGACAAGAAGTTCTCGCCGATCGAGGCAGATGCAGCATCTATCGAGACCGACAAGCGCCTTCAAGGCTTGGTGGATAACGCGATGGAGGGGCGCTTCCTGGTCATCAAGGCGCCCGAAAAGCTCCCGTATGACTCGACGATTACCGTCCGGGTAAAGAAGGGAACGCCATCAAAAGAGGGGCCCCGAACCACCGAATCGGACATGTCATTCTCGTTCCGAACGTATGGACCACTCAAGGTCATCAATCACCGATGCGGCTATCGGTGCAACCCACAGAGCTCGTTCTCGTTCCGATTCTCGAATCGCTTGGACGAGAGCAAGTTTGAAGAATCATGGGTCACATCTGAGCCCGAATTCCCAACCCGAGCTGTCTCCACAAGCGGAGACTGGATCTACGTCAACGGCTGGAAACAAGGCCGAAAGACGTACCGAATCACCATCGCAAAAGGTGTTACGGATGAGTTCGGACAGACCATGGAAGAGGATCAGTCCTTTGAGTTCGAAGTCGGACCAGCTGACCCGAACCTCTACGCGACGAGCGGCGAGTTCGTCGTTCTCGACCCGTCTGGAGATCCTGGTTTCACCGTGTTCTCGACCAACTATGAATCGATTCGTGTGAAAGCGTGGCAGGTCGAACCCAAAGACTGGAACCAATACCTGCGGTGGAAGCGAGATTGGCGCTACTACGGAAAGCAAGAGATCAAACCACCGGGCAAGGTGGTCTGGGACAAGATTGTCGCCACCGAAGGCAAACCAGACGATTTGGCGCAGGTGAAAATCGCCCTCAACGAAGCGTTGGGCGGTGATGGATTCGGCAATCTCCTGCTTGAAATTACGCCGAACAAGACCATGCCGACCGTCGCCATGCCCGAGTACAAACCGACCATCCGCACTTGGGTTCAGGCCACACAGATTGGACTGGACGGCTTCATCGATCCTACTGAGTTCATCGGCTGGGCCACGTCGCTCAAGTCGGGTGAGCCCCTTCAGGGGGTGACGCTTACGCTCGGCACGTCGGGCGCGAGCGCCGTCACAGACAAGACCGGTATTGCGAAGATTAATCTGCCAAATTATGTCAGTGAAAAACACGGCAAAGAAGGTGACTTCCTTCTGGCGAAGAAAGGTGATGACGTCGCATTCCTGCCCGAATCCACATACAACCCGAACTCATCGCCTTGGTATCGTCAGGAGCGCGGCGACAACGCCAGCTGGTTCATCTTCGACGACCGTAAGATGTACAAGCCAAACGAAGAAGTCTCCGTCAAAGGCTGGATTCGAAAGGTCGACCAGCGCGAAAACGGTGATGTAAGCCTGGTCACCGGTAAGACGAAGATTACCTACAAAGTGATGGGCCCGCGCGGCAACGAAATCACCAAGGGTGAAACAGACTCCACCGGACTGGGCGGGTTCGACTTCAAGTTCAAGCTGCCCGCAACACCGAACTTGGGTCAGGCCCGCATCGAGCTGCGCACCACTGGCGGCGACGTCTACGGGTATGCCACGCACTACTTCGACATTCAGGAGTTCCGAACGCCAGAGTTCGAAGTCTCAGCATCGGTCAACGAAGGGCCGCACTTCGCAGGCGGTGAAGCTATCGCGACTGTTGAAGCCAAGTATTACGCCGGCGGCGCGCTGCCCAACGCAGACACCAATTGGAGCGTGAACACGCAAGAGTCATCGTTTACCCCGCCGAATCAACAGAAGTACTCGTTCGGCATGTGGACGCCATGGTGGCAACGCTCAACCTCTAACCGCAGCGGAAACTACGAGAGCTTCCAGGCCAAAACCGACGCTTCCGGAGCGCACAACCTGCAGCTGAAGTTCAGCGAGATCGACCCGCCAAAACCGATGTCCGTCATCATGAACGCCAGCGTAATGGACGTGAATCGCCAGCAATGGACGGCCAAGACGACCGTGTTGGTTCACCCAAGCCAGTACTACGTCGGCATGCGCACCGAGCGCTACTTCGTCGAGAAAGGCAAGCCGCTCAAGGTTGACCTCATCGCGAGCGATATCGACGGCAACCTCACTCCAGACCGACCCGTCAAAGTCGTCGCGTCCCGCGTGAAGTGGATTTGGCGAAACGGCGAGTACCGACAAGACCTGGTGGATAAACAAACCTGCGACTTCATGTCCAAGGCAGAAGCCCATACATGCGAGTTCAAGACGGATGTCGGCGGTCAGTACAAGATTGCTGCAACCACCGTCGATGATTATGGACGTCTGAATTACACCGAAATCACGCGTTGGGTGTCTGGCGGAAAACGCCCAGTGTCTCGCAAAATCGAGATGGAGCAGGCCACGCTCATTCCAGATTCCGAGACTTACCAACCCGGCGACACCGCAGAGATTCTGGTCCAGTCACCATTTGTCCCGGCCGAAGGGCTGCTCACGGTTCGTCGTAGCGGTATCGTTGAAGAACGTCGATTCACGATGTCAGAACCCACGATGGTTCTGAATGTGCCCATCAAGCGCACCCATATCCCGAACGTGCATGTGGAAGTTGATCTGGTTGGTAATGCCAAACGGCTAAACGCCAAAGGGGAAGAGGACGACAGCCTGCCTAGACGGCCTGCGATCGCTTCCGGAACGCTCGACCTCAAGGTGCCTCCGACCGAGCGCACACTGCTGGTCGAAACGACGCCCGCAAAAGACAAGGTAAACCCTGGCGAGTCCACGTCCGTGAAAGTGTCTGTGAAGGACGCTGACGGCAAGCCACTCGCCGGTGCTGAAGTCGCCATCGTCGTCGTAGACGAGGCGATTCTAGCCTTGTCGGCCTACCAGATGGCTGACCCCATCAGCGTCTTCTACACCCATCGAGGCACCAACGCTTCCGAACGCCACCTGCGTCCATTCGTAGAGCTCGTCGATCCGTCGGCATTGGTCGCTGCGCAGCAACCACCCGGTCGTGAAGCTGAACGGTCAAAGGGTGGCAAACGTCGGATGAAAAAGAAGTCCATGATGATGGACGCAGCTCCAGCTCCGGCAAAATCAGAAGCCGCTCCGATGGAGATGGAAGAAGCTGCAGACGAAGCATTCGGAATGGGCGGGCTGGCCATGGACGGTGAAATCGGTGGAGGCGGTGGAGACGCCAACACCCCCATCGCGGTACGAAGCAACTTCAACCCGCTGGCTGCGTTTGCTCCGGCTGTGAAAACCAACGGCAGTGGTCGTGCAACCATCCAGGTCAAGATGCCGGATAACCTCACGCGATACCGTATCATGGCGGTCGCTGTGTCCGGCGAGAACAAGTTCGGAACCGGCGAAAGCGCGATTACTGCGCGCCTTCCGTTAATGGTTCGGCCGAGCGCTCCACGCTTCCTGAACTTCGGCGACAAGTTTGAACTGCCTGTCGTGCTGCAGAACCAGACCGATGCCAAGATGACCGTGAACCTCGCGCCACGCGCGGCGAACCTGGAGTTGGCGAGCGCAAACGGTGTGTCGGTTGAAGTCCCGCCAAACGACCGCGTCGAAGTTCGTTTCCCAGCGAACACGGCAAAGGCTGGAACTGCGAGGTTCCAGGTTGGTGTCGCAGCAGGAAGCTTCGCTGATGCAGCCGAAGTTTCCTTGCCCGTTTGGACACCGGCTACCAGCGAGGCATTCGCTACGTACGGGGTCGTCGACAAGGGCGCGATTGTGCAGCCCGTGAAGATGCCTGGAGAAGTCTGGCCACAGTTTGGCGGATTGGAGGTTCAGACGTCGTCAACCGCGATGCAGTCCCTCACAGACGCGTTCATCTACCTCTATCACTACGACTACGAATGCGCGGAACAGATATCGTCCCGCGTGATTTCGGTTGCGGCACTTCGGGATGTTTTGTCCGCATTTGACGCCGAAGGCATGCCTTCGGACACGGCTATCAAGGCCTCGATGAAGAAGGACATCAAGGAGCTCGTCGGACGCCAGAACTACGACGGTGGCTTTGGCCTGTGGCGCAAAGGACAGCCGTCATGGCCGTACGTATCGCTGCACGTGGCGCACGCCCTGGTTCGTGCAAAAGATAAGGGATACGAAGTTCCGGATTACGCCATGAATCGCGCGAACAACTATCTGAAGAACATCGAAAACTACATCCCGAGCTACTACTCGGAATGGACGCGTCGCCACATCATTGCTTACTCGCTCTACGTGCGTGGTCTGATGAAGGACTACGACCCAGCGAAGGCCAAGGCGCTCATCCAGCGCGCAGGCAAGCTTGAGAACCTGACGTTCGAGGCGACCGGTTGGTTATTGGGTGTGTTTGCCAACAGCAAGGACGCCAAATATGCCGCAGACCGGCAGGATATCCGCAAGTTCCTCAACAACCGGGTAACCGAGACCGCCGGCAATGCACACTTCGCGGCGACGATGTCGGACGGTCACCACCTCATCATGCACTCCAACCGTCGTGCTGACGGCATCATCTTGGAAGCACTGATGGACGACCAACCCAAGCTCGACCTGATTCCAAAGATTGTCAGTGGCTTGATGGCGCACCGCACCAAGGGCCGCTGGGGCAATACGCAAGAGAACGCATTCGTGCTGCTCGCCTTGGACAAGTACTTCAACGTCTACGAGAACATCACGCCGGACTTCGTCGCTCGAATCTGGCTTGGTGAGCGCTATGCCGGTGAGCATAAGTTCAAGGGCCGCACGACCGAGCGTCACGCCGTCGACGTGCCGATGCGCTACCTCAAGAAAGACGCACAAAACCTGTACTTGCAGAAGGACGGGAAGGGCCGAATGTACTACCGCATCGGCATGACCTACGCGCCAAAGAGCTTGTTCTTAGAACCAGCCGACCACGGCTTTGTGGTCGAAAGAAAGTACAGCGGTGCTGACAATCCTGAGGATGTGAAGCGACGCTCGGACGGGGCGTGGGAAATCAAAGCTGGAGCCAAGGTTAAGGTCGAGCTCACCATGGTCGCCGAGACTCGCCGCTATCACGTTGCATTGGTTGACCCGCTTCCTGCAGGCTTGGAATCGATGAACCCGGCACTGGCTGTGACTGGGGACTTGCCGCAAGACAAGGCGATGGATACCGGCCGCAGCAGCAACTACAGCTGGTGGTGGTGGTCACGCCCCTGGTACGAGCACCAGAACATGCGCGATGAGCGCACCGAAGCCTTCACGACGTTGTTGTGGGGCGGGGTGCACTCGTACACTTACTATGCACGTGCAACGACACCTGGCGAATTCGTCGTCCCACCGGCAAAGGCAGAAGAGATGTATCACCCTGAGACGTTTGGTCGCAGCGCATCTGATCGAGTCTACGTCATCGATTAATGAGGTTTCTTCTATTCGTCATCATGCTGCTCGTGCCCGCGATGTCGTGGGCGGAGCAGCCTTCGAAGCCCGCCAAGCCGAAGCTCTGTCTGCAGCCGTTGGGTAAATACGACGCCAAGATGCTGGCCGCATCGAAACGTGGGGTTGAGTATGTCTACGGGTTTGCGGTCGAAGTCCGACCGAAGCTGAAGATGCCGAAGGCCGCGTATTACAAGCCTCGCAAACGCTATCGCGCCGACATCCTGCTGGATTACCTTCGCAAAGATGTCCTGCCGAAAACAGACTGCGAGTACATCGTTGGCTTCACCAAGCACGATATCTCGACCACCAAAGGCGACGTCAAAGACTGGGGAATCTTGGGTTTAGGCGAAATAGGTGGCGTCGCTGCGGTTGTCAGCTCGTTCCGCACACATAAGAAGCTGAAGAACCCCCACACTGCGCTTCGCCGAGTTGTGAAGGTCGTGAACCACGAGATTGGCCACGTCATGGGTTTACCCCACAACAAAGAACCCGGCTGCTTGCTCAACGATGCCGAAGGCACGGTTCTCACGGTCGATGAAGAACACGGCCTCCTGTGCGAATCAACGATCGACTACATTGAGAAGCACAAAGGCTACGCGGTCCCGCGCCATAAGTCGTTTGATTGGACGATCGTGGAACAATGAACTCGAACGGTTCAACAGCATATGCCAGCGAATCATCGGGCGGGCGCCTACGCGCGTGGCGCGATGGTGGTTGTTGCCCATTGCGCATTATGGCCACCGAGGGAAACCGAGTTCCGTGAGGGCCCACCGAGACTAATAGTCCTCACTTTATGGTGAACTGGGATTCTAGGGCTGGTTCAACAGGGCTAAAGCGGAGGTAGTACGCCGTCAGGCGTGCATACCATAGCGTCGGTCAGGCGGCAGCAAGAGGCGGTGTGATGTCCGCGTGGACGCTTCGTGAGTGAAGTTTGGTTTTGAAGAAACCAAACGAGTGAGTCGACCGCGGCCAAAACGGATATCGCCCGACTCGCAGCGGAGCCAAGAACCACCAAATTCTCTGTGGGTCCTCACGGGCTTCGGTGGCTCTCGGTGAAGGGTTGCGCAAGTTGCGAATCACCAAAACGCTGATTTTGATCTAGACCTTCAGCCGAGAAATCCGCTCGCAGGCTTCCTCAAGCACCGGCCATTTCTTCGCATAGCAGAAACGCGTGAGCGTCTTGCCGATATCCGAGACGAAGAACGAGCTGCCTGGCACAGATGCCACGCCGACGGTCTCAAGGATGTGCATGGCTGCGTCCTTGTCGTCATCGAACCCAAGTGGGGTGATGTCGGCTAGCACGTAATAGGCGCCGTCCGGGACGTGCGGGGTCAGGCCGGCTTCGGTCAACGCGCCACAGAACACGTCGCGCTTCTTCTGATAGTCGGCGCTCATGTCGCTGTAGTAGTCGCGTGATAGCTGCGCCATACCTTTCGCCAAACCGTATTGAAGCGGCGTTGGCGCGCAGACATAAAACAGGTCGTTGATGAGTCCGATGGGCGTCGTCAAATGTTCTGGGCCGACCACGAATCCAAGACGCCAGCCCGTGATCGAGAACGTCTTGCTGAATCCACAGATGGTCAGCGTGCGCTCCTTCATGCCGGGAAGGGAAGCCATGCTGATATGCTGGGCGCCTTCGTAGACGATGAACTCGTAGATTTCATCGGTGACGGCCAGAAGGTCGTGGTCCTTGCAGAAGTCAGCCACGATATCGAGCTCTTCGCGCGACCAGACCTTGCCGCTTGGATTTGCAGGCGTGCAGATCATGATGGCGCGGGTCTTGTCCGTCACGACCGCTTCCAAAGCCTCACGCGTGACCGTCCACTCAGGCGGTTGCAGAGTCACGAACTTGGGTACGACACCGCCGACCTTCATCGTGTTCAGGTGGTAGCCGTAGTACGGCTCAAACAAGATGAACTCGTCGCCGGGGTTGAATAGCGATTGGATAATGCAGGTCAGTGCACCAGTCGCGCCGATCGTCACAACCACATCGGTGGCCGGATCGACCTCCATGTTGTTATGCCATGCGCATTTGTCGGCAATCACCTGGCGCAGCGGGTCCACGCCCTCGAAGGGGCCGTAGGTACTGAACTCGTCAGACAGCACGGCTTCAGAGGTTGCGTCCAGAATCTCTTGCGGGGTCGGCAGGTCACAAATGCCCTGGCCAAGGTTCACCCCACCCACTCGGTTACACTCACGGGTCATGCGTCGGATGTACGACTGCGTCAAACCCGCGGTGCGATCGCTACGCCATGTGCGTGTCATCTATTCTTCCAGGTACTTGACCAGAAGGTTCACGGTCGCGTGAAGGTCTTTCTGGTTGATGGTTTCGGTAACCGTGTGGATGTAGCGTGTCGGAACGCTGAGCGTCAGTACTTTCGCGCCCGAGCGTGCTCGCTGAAGGGCACCGGCATCTGTGCCACCAAGTGGCAGGATTTCAAATTGGTGCGGGATTTCGTACTTCTCGGCGACTTCGATGAACTGGTCGACCAGGTCTTTGTCACTCACCGTGTACGAGTCCATGATCTTAATCGCCGCACCGTCACCCAGCTTGGTGATTTGCTCTTCGTCGCCCACACCCGGCAGGTCAACAGCCAGCGTAACGTCGATCGCGATACCGACGTGAGGGTCGACTTCGTAGGAAGCGGTGATTGCGCCCCGGACGCCAATTTCTTCTTGGACCGTAAAGACAACATAGACGTCGTCGTCGTTGTCCTTGAGCTGTTCCAGAACGCGGATACCAATCCAGCACGCAACGCGGTTGTCCATGCACTTGCCGCTGGCGAGGTCGCCCATCTGGATGAAGTCCTGAATCAGCGTCACTGGGTCGCCCGGACGCACGCGCTTCTTCACCTCTTCAGCCGGAAGTCCGGTGTCGACGAAGAATTCGTGCGTCTTGGGGATTTTGTTGCGCTCTTCAGGAGTCGCGATGTGAACAGGGCGACCGCCTGGATTCATATTACCGACGATGTCGTCGCCTTTGCGTGGCTGAATAAGCACACGGCGAGCGAACAGGTTGCGCGTGTCGAAACCACCAAGGTGTTGCAGGCGGATGAAGCCATTGTCGTCGATATTGCGAACGTAGAACGCAATCTCGTCCATATGGCATGCGATCATCACGCGTTTGGGATTCTTGGAGCTCCCTTTCTTCAGGCAGATGAGGTTGCCCATCGGGTCGATGCGCATGTCATCAGCATGATCTTTGACTTGTTCTTGAATGAATTCGCGAACTCGTTCCTCCCGGCCAGGGGCACCGGGAAGCTCGGAAAGCGTCTTGAGGAGTTCCATTTTTTACACCTTAGGTATCAATACAAACATGTGGCCGATAATCGATAGTGACTAGGGCCCACACCGTCAACACCTACGTGTGTTTTCCTCACTTTCGGCGGCGGATTACTCCGATGAGTCCGATGAAGATCAACGCGAGCCATCCGGTTGGAGCATCGTTGGATGCCGCCGAACAGGTATATTGACCACCGGCGACCTGCCAATCGTTGAATTCATTGTCCGTTGAGTCGGGTGCCTTCGACGTGAACTCAACAGGACCAATCTCAGTCGAATTGCCGGCATCATCCGTCACGATCGCCGTGACTTCATGCGGTCCATCGTCGAGACCCTCTGGTGGAGTGATCGTCCAATCGCCGTTGTTGTCGGCTTCGGTTTCACCAATCGACTCGCCATCGATGAACACCTCAACCGTCGCGCCTGGCTCAGCCGTGCCCGTGATGGCAGGTTGGTCCGTGGTCTCGTCGCCATCGGCAGGAGTTGTGATTTCACCATCCGGCGGGGTCGTGTCGATGGTGACAACCACCTCGACCGTCTCGGTTGAACCGTCTGGGAACGTCACAACAACCTCGACGGTGTGGTCACCTTCCGTCAGGTCGTCTTCAGGAGTGAATTCCCACGTGCCATCGTCATCGACAACGACTTCGCCAACTTTGGTTCCGTCGATGAAGACCTCAATCGTCGTTCCTGGCGTGCCCGTACCTTCGATCGTCGGCGTCTGATCGTTGGTCGAATCGCCATCCTGAGGACGGGTGATCGTTAGGTCGCCCATCATCGGATTGGTTGAATCGTCGGTGACAGAGATATTGACTTCGTCATTCGCGATATTGCCGTTTCCATCGTCCGCTTCGGCGCGCACAACATGGTCGCCCATGGTGATTCCCGTAACATCCAACGACCAATCGCCGTCTGCGTCTGCGGTCGCGGTTCCAACTTCGGTGCCGTCGACAAGGATGGTGACGACCTGGTTGGCATCGGTGGTGCCGCTCACCGTGAAGTCACCCGTGTCGAAGGTCTCGCCCTCAGCTGGTGTCACGATTTCAAGCGATGGAGACCGTGTGTCGATGATGAAGTCGACACTGTCGACACCCTCATTACCGGCTGCGTCCACAGCGCGCGCATCCAATGTGTGCACGCCGTCGGCCAAGACCGTCGGAGACGCATAGACCCATTCGCCGTTAGCATCCGCTGTGACCGTCGTTTCCAGATTTCCGTCGACATAGAGCTCGACTTCCTGGCCGGGGTCGGAGGTACCTCGGTACTCGACCGAACCCGAGTTCTTCGTCGCATCATCATCCGGATTGGTAATGCTGACCGCAGGCGCGGTCACGTCGATTTCGATCATCACGGAGACCGTTGAGTTGTTTCCTGCCGGGTCCTGCGCATACACGTCGATCGTTCCCGGGCCTTCTGGCAACGGTGAGGTCACTGCGTACGAGAAGTCGCCGTTTCCGTCGGCAACGACTTGGACGGTCGTGCCGTCTGGCAATGTGATATTCACCGTCGCGTTCGGCTCGGTCGTACCCGTGATAGTTGGCGTGTCGTCGTTCAACAATCCGCCCATCGGCGTGTCGACAGTCAACGGTGGAGGCGTTGTGTCGACCTCGAACGTCGAGCTCGCGGTCACGGTGACAATCTCAGTAACACTTGCCGTCACGGTATGATTGCCTTCGGCCAATGCGGTCATGATTGTGTAGCTCCAATCACCGTTGGCATCGGCCATGACGCTGTCCACGACATTGCCATCCACCGAAATCTCGACGTCTGCATTTGCGTCAGCGGTACCGGTTACAACCGGCAAAGTTTCTCGCGTTACCGAGCCGTCCGCTGGTTCGCTGATCGTTACAACAGGAAGCGTCGAATCGACCGAGAACGTAGAGCTCGCCGCGCCGCTTGCGTTTCCAGCCGCATCTGTGGCCACCACGCTAAGGCTGTGGCTGCCGTCTGCCAGCGCAGCCGGTGTGTACGTCCAGGTGCCCGAGCTGTTCGCAGTGACGGTGGCAACGACTGCACCATCCAAGGTGATCTCGACCTCGGCTCCTGGCTCCGTCGTGCCTGACAAGGCCGGCATCGTGCCAACCGTTGCGCCATCAGCGGGTGAGTCGATCGTCACCGTTGGGGCGACCGTATCGATGGTGAGGTTAATGCTCGCCCGTGCCTCGTTTCCGGCGGCATCGGTCGCGACCGCTTCGAACTCGTACAAGCCGTCAGCAAGCGCATTTCCGTCTGGAACCGTGTACGTCCATTCACCGATGGCGTTGGCCGCTGCGGTATCCACAAACACGCCATCGATATAGATGTCGATGATGAGGTCGTTGTCCGTGGTTCCTTCGATAAGCGGTGTGGTGTCGTTGGTCGACGACCCATCCGCAGGGCTCGAAATTGCAATGGTTGGTGGGACTGAGTCGATTTCAAAGCTGACAGAATCTGTCAACATTCCACCTGCTCCATCATCCGTGCTTGCGTCAACCGTATGTGTGCCATCGGCCAACACAGGCGAGAAGAAGAACCAGTCGCCGTTGGAGTTCGCGACCACAGAAATCGTCTGCTCATCCGCCGTACCGGCGTCCAGCACGATGGTGACCGTTGCTCCCGCGTTCGCCGTACCTACCAGTGCTGGCGTGTTGTCGTTGATGACCGAACCATCCAGAGGTTCCGTGATCGCTAACGTCGCGCCCGACACCGTCACGTTGATGGTCGGGACCGTCGCGGTATTGCCCGCGGCGTCAGAAGCCTCGACATCCACTGTATGCGCACCTGCGGCTGCGACGCTCGCCATCACCGTCCAGTCTCCGGCCCCATCGGCGGTAACCGTCGTGGTCGTCTCCGCTGGCGTTCCAGCATCGAGAGTGACCGTGACCGTGGCACCCGGTTCGGCCGTTCCTGTGACATCAAAATCGGTGGCAACTGAGTCGCCATCGTTCGGCGTCGTGACCGCAAGCGCAGGCACCATGGTGTCGAGGTCAAAGGTCAACGAGACCGGGCCAATCGAGTTACCTGCAGCGTCAGCAGCGCTCACGTCGACAGTGTGCGAACCGTCCGCAAGAGCGTTGTCTGGCGACGCGGTGTAATTGCCCGCAGGGTCGGCGGTCACAACTTTGGTCTGTTCATTTGCGGTGCCCGCGTCGAACACAAGGGTGACCGTCGCGCCAGGCTCCGTGAGGCCGGTGACCGCAGGGCTGTTAACAGTGCCGGACTGCATGCCGTTGACCAATTGAGCCGTCAGGCTAGCAGGTGCCGTGGAATCGAGTGTGAATGTCGAGTTTGCTGCTGCACCAACATTGCCAGCCGCGTCAGTCGGTGTGGCTTGAATCGTGTGCGCGCCCTCGGAAACCGTGGGCGAGACCGACCAATCGCCGTTTACATCTGCAAGGGCGGATAGTGTCTGTTCGTTTGCCGTACCGCTATCGATGACAACGGACACGGTTGCGCCTGGCTCGGTTGTTCCCGTGATGGTTGCATCACTGACTGTCGCGCCATTCGCGGGTGTGGTGATCGAAACCGTGGGATTGGTGCGGTCCACATTGAATGTACGTGTTTCTGGGCCGGCGGTGTTGTTCGCGCCATCAACTGCTGTGACGTCCACGGTGTGAATGCCTTCGGTCAATGGCGTTGCGGGAGTCGCGCTGTAAGCGCCCGTGGTGCCATCTGCCGTGGTTGTGACGGTCGATTCATTTGCGGTTCCCTGGTCGAAGACGACGGTCACAGTCGCGCCTGGCTCGGCGGTACCCGAGACCACGGTGTTCTGAACCGAAGCAGCGTTCGCGGGCGTCACAACTGTGAGTGTTCCAGCCGCAGTATCCACGGTCACAGAGATCGAATCGGTCGCCGAGTTTCCGGTCGAATCGGTGACTGTCACTTCAACCGTGTAGGTATCGTCTGGAAGTGCGCTGGTTGGCGCGCCGTTCCAGAAGCCAATTCCACCGGCAGTGGTATTTACCGTTTCTACAACGACACCGACCGAGTTGCGGAACACGATCACCACCGAGGCCGCTGCCTCCGTCTGGCCGGCAATTGAAATCTGACTGTCATTGGTGACGGTGTTGTCGGCCGGCGTCGCGATCAAGATGATGGTGTCGTCCAAATAGTCCGGAACGAGGTCCAGATCGACGTCATCGGTCTCGTCAGCATCGTCGACCATGTCACCATCACTATCTGTGTCCAACCAGTTCGGGAACGCGTCGTTGTCTGGGTTGTTTCCGTGCACCAGACCATCGGCGATCTCGGTCGCGGTGAGAATTCCGTCACCATCGTCGTCGACGTCCAAGAAGTCTGGGGCCGCATCCGTGTCGGAATTCGTCAGAATGCTAGGGATTCCGCCGTCGTCCGGATCAACGCCATCCAAAACGCCGTCACCATCCGTGTCGGTGGTGTCGTCGATGCGACCGTCGCCGTTGGCATCGAGGGCAGCGCTTGAAGTCTCAGCGATATCGAAAAGTCCGTCGCCATCGCTGTCGAGGTCGAGGTGGTTTGGAATGCCGTCAAAGTCAAAGTCGAAGCGGTCATCCACCGTGTCGTTATTGACGTCGACGAAGCCGAGGGTGTCTGGGTCGTTCCAGTCTGGAATCAGGTCGCCGTCCGTGTCCGCCGATGGGTCGATTCCGCCACCTTCGTCGATATCCAAGATGCCGTCGTTGTCAGTGTCACCGTCGTTCGTGTCTCCAAGCCCATCACCATCTTCGTCGGGAAGAACCACAACACCCGTACCGTCGTAGGGACCGGTATCAGGGTCGTTGGATGGTGTATCGTTGACGCGGGTGACACCGCCGCTCGAAAGCGTATTGCCTTCGTAGCTCGCGATGGCTTCGTTGACGATGCTCGATGGCGTGCCGGTCTGGTCGATAGTGACGTCAAACGTGAACGTCACGGATTCGCCTGCATCCAATTGCCCGCCAGCTGATGACGTCGCGCCATCACCCAGTCGCATCGTAATCGTGCGGGTGTTGGAATCGTATTCGCCAACATCGTTGCCAGCCGTATCGCTAATCACTCCGGTGGCGGGGCCGCTTGGGGTCGATTCCGTCAAGTTCAAGGACCCTGGGACATAGGTGATACCTGTTGGGAGCGGGTCGGTGATGATCAGATTCACGGCATCATCGATGGTCGCGCCCGCAGCATTCGAAACCGTTACGCTGTAGCGAAGTGTGTCGCCCGGGACGACGTCTCCGCCATTGAGGTCACTGACCGACTTCTCGTTGGTAATCAGCGGGAAGTACACATCGACCGAGAAATCGACCTTGTAGATTTCGTTCACCTCACCAGGCGTTGCGGGCAGGTCGACCGTCGCTTCCGTGTCACCGTTGTTCATCAGGGTGCCGACATCGAAGATATCGATGTCCAGCCCCAGCGTATTGCGATATGCGGGGTTGCGGGTGGTGATGTTTCCAGACGAATCCGAGAACGAACCGTTTCCGAGGTCTGTCGATAGCGTCGTGGCGCTGCCACACGTTTCGCACTGGAACGTTGCATTGTCCCCGGATCCCGCGTCGCCCTCGTTCACGCTCAACGTCAGGGTCGCATCGATAGGTCCGGTGAGCGGCGTCACAAATCCACTGAAGACGACCGTTTCTGAGTTGCCCGCCGCATATTGCTGATGGCCGTGGAAGACCGACAGGCTGCGAAGTGGCTCCGCCGGGTCACGATATGCGACGACGAGCTCCCAACCACCGACGTAGTCATCCTGCCCGGTGTTTGCGGACACGTTTGCGACGGTGTAATCGCCAGCACCAGCCAGCGCTGCAATCGCCGAAACATCCGCGAAACACTGATAGCGGTCTTGAATATCGGAACACCAATCGGCCGTGATCGTCACATAAGATGTCGAACCAGGTACCCGAATCAGCACCTCGTTCTGAGGAAGCGGTGCCGTGTTGGTGCGGCTCCCCGTTGCGCGGTCGTTGCCGTTCCAATACAGGCCGGCCCACTCGATGACGCCCGCAGCCGATGTCGAAAGCGTGCCCGTGCTCGAGTTGAACGTGTCATCATTCGTGTCGTTGTCTTCATCCACGAACCCGTCGACATCGATCCACTCCGTGTACGTGTCGTTGTTGTTGAACGTCGGAGTGCCAGTCGTGCTCTCGATCTGATTGCAGCGACCGTTGGATTCGTTGTTTCGGTCACAGGTCATGACCGAGTTCCCCGTTCGCGCAAGGTCTCCCTCTAAGACGTCGCTATAGGCTTCGGCGAAGGCACGTTGGGCATGCGCGGTTGTGGGGAACAGTGACCAGGCGGCCAAAACAACGAAGAGACGACACAGGCGTGACGTGTTCATAGTATTCTCAATATTGGAAGCAGTTTCGTCGCTCAACATTATGCAAAATCAAACGGAATTCAACAAACCGAGAATTGTCGCATGGGCCCGTGGTTACAGGCGATGCGTCAATTTGTTGGCGCACTCGATTCAGGCCGGAATTGATTTCCGCGAGCAATTCCCTACGATGTCGGCCTTTGTAGCCAAAGGTACGATCTGATGAAGTATATTCAGGCCCTTGTATTGTGCAGCGCATTTGCGCTGGTTGCGTGTGGTGACGATGCCGACAAGTCCGGCGAGCGTTCGAATAACGTTAACAACGCTAACAACGTCAATAACGCCAACAACGCCAACAACTCCAACAACGCGAACAACGCCAACAATGTTGTGGAGCTGCCTCCGCAACCATGGTCGATCTATGAGAACGGCCACTACAACGTCGGCTTCACGAAGTGGGAGTTCACCTACGACGCGGTCGGCGAGCCCAATCGCACCATTGAAATGGTCGCCTGGTATCCAACGCTCGACGCAGAGGGCGAGCGTGCGAAGTACTTCAATATCCTAAACCAGGACACTATCTGGGCTGATGCGGCACCCATTGAAGGACCGCTTCCCACGCTGGTTTTCAGCCACGGGAACAGCAGCATCGCCGAGCAAAGCTACTTCATGACCGAGTACTTCGCCTCGCACGGGTGGCTCGTACTTGCTCCCTACCATACAGGCAACACGCCTCGAGATACCGACGGCGGCATCGACCTGAAGAGCGGCGCGTTTCGACCTCAGGACATCACCGCGTTGTTGGATGACGCGGCGGACCTCCCTGCCGAAAATCCGGTCAGCGGTCTCATGGGCGAGGACATCGTAATGACCGGGCATTCGTTCGGCGGCTACACCACGATCGCCGTCTCCGGAGCGGAGTTCCGAATCGATCTCATCGACGAAGTTTGCGCAACGGACGGCTCGGCATTCTGCGAAGTCTTGGATGTCCCCGGCGCTCGAGACCTGTTCACGGACGGAGTCGCAGATCCCCGAATCGATGTGGCGATCCCGCAGACGCCCGGAGGGTTTGTCGTCTGGCAGGAAGGCTTGGCGGAGATCGCGATTCCCACCTTGCTGTTCACCGGTAATAGAGACGTCACCTTGCCCAACGAAGAAGAAGGCGATCCAATCTGGGATGCGATGAGTGGACCGCATATTCGCTATGACATGACCAATGGCGGACACTTCACCTACTCGAATATGTGCACGCTGTTTGGCTTTGTGCCCGAGGTTCAGAACGATGGATGCGGCGATGACTTCATCGGACCTGAATTGGCATTCGACATCATCAATCAGATGTCGATGGCGTTTGCCCGCTACCATCTATGGGACGACGCCACGGACGTCGACCTGCTGACCGGCGCAGACTCGCGCTACTCAGGATTTGGTGAGCTGTCCATCAAGGACCCCGGTCTGTCGGCACAGTAAGGGCTACATCACAATGCGGCACACATCTGCCGCCTCACCCGTATTCACTTCATCACAATCATAGACTTCCCCTGCGGGGTCCACCGTCGCGCGGATCGTCACGTTTTGACCTAGTGCTGCGCCGGGAACCGGCGTCCATGTGTAGTCGAAGGACTCCTCAGCACCCGGGGCGAGCTCGGCTGACGTGCGCAGCGTTGTTACGGGGAACGTGTTTGCCCCCACGATCGCCTCAACCACAACCGGAACATTTGCTGGCACCGGTTGGGTGCCGTCGTTTCGAACTGTCACGGTCCCTTTGAACGAGTTCGTCTGGCTGCAGGTTGTTCCATCGGCGGTCACCTCGGCGATGATGAGGTCCGGCGAGCTGAAGACGATATCGGCACCGTCTTTTGCGCTCTCGTTGTCATCTTCGTTGCACTCGTTGATTTCTGCGCTCGGGTCGATCAGGCCACGCACGTCATAGCCATCGGCCACATAACTGGCGGGTACCGTCCACGTGACCTCGAAGGTCTCTTGCTGCCCCGGCAACAACTTTGTCGAGGTCACCGCGTCCGAGATGACTGTTACGTCGTTCCCGCTGGTCGCGTAGATCCGGACGGGGACCCCGGCGTTGATGCCCAGTGCACCTTGGTTGGCCACGGTTACACGGATAACAACCTCAAGCGTATCGCCACAGCCGATGCCTCGAGCCTCTACGGACTCGATCACCAGGTTCGGCGCGTCAAAGATGCCTCCGGGTTGGACGTTCTGGCGGTAATTGTTCAGCCGGGAGTTCAGCCAGTTTGGCTGCTCACCGACAGGCACACTGCCGTCTTCGTTGATGTTTGTGACGTGGTAGCCGTGTTGATTCCAAATGCGGCGCGTCCGAACCCAGTTGTCGTCGTTGTCGGCCCAGACCTCGACTCCAGGTGTTCCTCCACCGTGGCGGTTTTCTGGGATAATGACCTCTGAGTTACCGTCGTTGTCGACGTCGACGACCAGTGGCATTTCAATTCGGGTATGGCTGCCGTGGGTGGTGTCTTCGTAGAGGATCGTGCCATCGGTGCCATCAAAGATTCGGAATGTCGTTTCATCGGCGTAGACCATCTCGGCCTTACCATCGCCCTCGAAGTCGAACACGGAGGAAGCGGTAACGCGCGAGGAACAGTCTTGGTTGGGAACGGCCCAAAGCACACCTCGGGACTGGCACCCAGCAGGGACGGGATCGACATCGCAGTCGATGTCTAGCACGGTGTAGAAGTCGGCGGCAGCGGTTCCAATCTCGGCACGTCCATCGCCGTCAAAGTCAGCGACCGTCGGTGGTCCGGATTCATTTGCGGAACAGTTATCTGTGGGGATTTGCATCTGCCAAAGTAGCGAGCCGTCGTGGTTGAATACGAACACTTCCCCCAGACGCACGATGACCACTTCGCCCTCGTCATCTGCGTCGAAGTTGGCCATCGCATTGAAACCGTCACACGGGATGCTGCCTCCACATGATGAGTTATTGGAGGTGTATTGGAAGGTCCAAACCTCCGCTCCATCGTGGTTGTAGAGGGTATTGCCAGCGGCAACCTCAAGCTTGCCATCGAGGTCGATATCCCCGACGGAAGAGCTTGGTCCCAAGAAGCCGTTGTTGCCGACCCCGGCGCTCGTGCCCACGGTCTGGCGTCCATCCCACTTCAAAGCTCCTGTACGTCCATTTAGTACAACGTTTCCGACGATAATCTCCGGGTTACCGTCCGCCTCAAGGTCAGCGATGCTGATCACAGCGCCAGCACTGGTGTGGGCATTGGATGGGGAGGCTTCGTTGCGCCAATACTCGCTCCAGGCGGAGCCATCGTCCGCATCACGTTTATAGGCGACGACGCCTCTAGAACTCCCACGTAGAATCGCGACGATCTCGGGAACCCCGTTGCCACTGAGGTCAGCGGCAGCAATTCCGGCTGAGTTGTCGAGCGTGTCCGCGTTGATCGTGGCGATCGTCGTCATCGTCCCATCTGCATTGCAGTCGCCGCTTACAATTCGCAAAGCCGCAGGCGCGGAACAACAGTTGGTTGAGTAGTTGTATGTGAGGAATACCAAGTCCGGTGTGTCATCCGTGTTCGTCATCCCATCGTTGTTGTCATCGGTGAGGTTGATGACGATAGGCGTGGCAACAACGTCGATGCGATCCTGATTGGGGTCGCCAGGGTTCGGCGTCCAGCGGCAATCCACTCCAGGATTGAACTGACCCACAGGCGGGATGAACTCACAGACCTCAACCGCATCGCGTGGGACGCAGCGTCCAACGGTAGGCTCGCAGATCTCATCGATCTCGCAGTCTTCCGTGGCGTTACAAGGGCCAGCCGGTGTGATGCAGGCTTGGCCAAGGCAGATGTCCTGCCCCATGCAGCACGCCTCAAACTGAGCACCGCAGCGTGTTCCGGCACACGGATCCACGCAGAATCCTTCGTAGCATTCCTGTCCCTGAGCACACGTCATCTCGCCGCAGGCAACACCCATATCCTCGGACATATCGGACATACCCATGTCGCCCATGTCCATCATGTTGTTGGAGTTGTTGCCGTTATTCGCGTTATTCGAATTGTTTAGGTTGTTAACATTATTCGAATTGTTCGCGTTGTTTGACTTGGTGTCATTGTTGCCTGACGCGGTGTCTTCACATCCGCTACAGCCATACAAAAACAGAGCGACGACAACGACGATTAGACGCGCAAAGGGTTTCATCCTGATTCTCTTCCAAGAGGAGTTCTCAACCATAATTCTAGCGGCAGATTAGGCACAAAAAAAGCCGGACGAATCGTCCGGCTTCGAAACTTGGAAATCCAGATTGGATTCCTCGTTTGGGATTACATTGCAGCGCCGCCGCCGCCATTTTCCCAAGCGTTGTTGAGGCCCGTCTGGATGAAGAAAGGTCCCAAGTAGAACAAGTTCGTGACGAACAAGATTGGAGCGTCCATCGCAGGCTCGACGCCAGCTTTTTGCTGAACTTCGACAACTGCCTGACAGAAGCGCCAAAGGAACCACATCATCCATGCACCGCAGGTGATGATGCCGAGTCCGATCTCTTTCATCATGTTGAATCGCTCTTCTCCGAGCGCTGCGTTGACTTCACCAGCGACCGAGAACAGCCAGATAATTTGGTAAATACCGCAGGTTACAAAGCCCAGAAGTAGAACTTGGACCGGATTACGTACCTCTCCCTTTTGCATCAGATGCCTCTCTTTGTGTTGTTGGGTGTCGCTAGTGTTTTAACTGCAACAACCTAAATTTAAAAACGAAAATCGTGTAATTCGCATCTCTGGGTGTTTTGGCGAGCCAAAATCACGTTGTCTTTCGATGTTTGGTTTGTACGGGAGTGACGACTTTTTGTCGCCTGAAAGGTTCTGAAAGGTCTTAGTAAGGCGGGGAAGTCTGAACAAGGCGGGGAAGATGCTTAGTAAGGCGGTGAAGTCTTAGTAAGGCGGGGAAGTCTTCAGGTCACAAGGCCCTTGACGGCGCGAGGCGACCGGAAGAAGGTTTGGATTCAATTCTGAGGCGAATTGTTGAAGAACCGGGTTTTCATCTTCCTTGTGTGGGGATTGATTTGTCTGAGTACGTCCACGGCGTATGCGGAACATCTCAAGGTTTGGCATGCCTATCGCGGCGCTGAACAAGACGCGCTCGAGAAGCTGGTCGACCAGTGGAATCAACAGAATCCTGACAAATCGGTGAAGGTCCTCTCGGTTCCGTACGAGGCCTACACCAACAAGCTCACAAGTGCGATTCCGCGAGGAAACGGGCCCGACGTCTTCATCGCTGCCCACGAGCGGGCAGGTGATTGGGCGCGAAGCGGGTTGTTGGCCAGCTGGCCTGATGGTTCAGCAAACTGGGAGGATTACCACCCGACGACCGTCAAAGCGCTGACCCTCAACGACGGGATTTACGGCGTTCCGCTCGCCTACAAAAGCTTGGTCCTCTTCTACAATCCGACGTTGGTTCGTGAGGCACCCGGCACGACGGACCAGATGATCGAGACGGCCATGGCCCACACAAATCGGGTCGAGGGCAAGTACGGGTTGGCGTATCAAGCGACCAATTTCTACATGCACGGGGGTTGGTTGTTTGGATTTGGCGGCCGGATCTTCGACGACGAAGGCAATGTTGTTCTGGATGATCCCGGAAACATCAAGTCTGCGCAGTTCGCCTACGATCTGGTCAATGTGCATCACATTGTGCCTGAGGAGGCGACCGGCGTTCTGGTCAGCCAGCTCTTCAACGACGGGAAGGCAGTGTTCGCCATCAATGGTCCGTGGTTCCTTGGTGAAATCAAGGAAGGCACACCATTCAAGATGGCTCCACTTCCGCGAGTATCGGCGACCGGCGAGCCAGCACGGCCGTTTCTTACGGTCGAGGCGGCGTTTGTTTCGAAGTTCAGCCCGAACCCCGACGATGCTCGAGCGTTTGCGAAGTTCCTGGCAAACACAGAGTCGTCTGCAATCCGCGCAAATGAAGGCAAGCAGCCTGTTGCCACTTTGGACGCCTACAAGCACCTAACGGTCGAGACGGCCGAACGACTGCGAGTCTTCCGAAAGCAGCTCGATGCCACGGTGCCCATGCCGAATGACCCCAAGATGCGCAGTGTTTGGGAGCCGGCCGAGCAGGCGATGCGCCAGGTTATGCGCGGTGCAGCCACGCCCGAGGTCGCATTCAAAGCGGCGGATCGACGCGTCGAAATCTTCACTCGCCCAGCACCACAAAAGGCTGACCCGACCGCGACAATCATCTTCTTTGGGATTCTGCTGCTCGCGCTCGCCGGCTTCGTCTTCCACCGCAATCGAGGCACTGACCTCTGGGCACGGATGCGAAAGAACAAGCCGGCCTACGTGTATGTCGCGCCAGCGATGATCGCGATGGTTGTCCTCGTTGTGACCCCTTTCGTTGTGGGGTCTGCAGTCAGCTTGTTCGCGCACAGACAGGGCGAGTTTACATTTGTGGGCCTGAGTAACTTCGCGGACATTTTGATGTCCAAAGACTTTGGGCTCACTGACCCACTCAGCTTCTACTACACCCTTGTTGTCACCGTGCTGTGGACGGTCACCAACGTGTTCCTGCACGTCACGATCGGTCTCGGCCTGGCGATGATCCTGCGCAATAAATGGGTCAAGATGCGTGGTATTTACCGCGTCTTGCTCATCGTGCCATGGGCCGTCCCGAACTACATCACAGCCTTGATTTGGCGCGGCATGTTCCACAAGCAATTTGGCGCCATTAACGGGATTCTGACGTCGCTTGGAGTCGAACCGGTAAGCTGGTTCAGCCAGTTCTCAACCGCATTTGCAGCTAACCTATCGACCAATGTTTGGCTCGGATTCCCGTTCATGATGGTCGTGACGCTGGGTGCGTTGCAGGCCATCCCACGTGACCTCGAAGAGGCGGCAGAAGTTGACGGTGCCAATCGCTGGCAGCGATTCCGTCATGTGACGCTTCCGCTGCTACGCCCCGCGTTGGTCCCGGCGATCGTGCTGGGAACCGTGTGGACGTTCAACAGCTTCAATATCATTTATCTGGTTAGTCAGGGTGAACCTGATGGCGGTACCGAGATTCTGATCTCGGAAGCCTATAAATGGGCCTTCGCCCGGCAGGAGCAGTACGGATACGCGGCAGCCTACGCGGTCCTGATCTTCTTCGTGTTGCTGATCTACTCAACCTTCACCGGGCAGCTTAAGACGGACGACTGATGCGACAGCCAAAGCCAACAACCGTCTTCGCCGCGAACGCGTTTTTGATCGTGATGTGTGCCATCACGCTCTATCCGGTGCTGTGGGTTGTGAAGATGGCGCTCTCGCCTGGGCAGTCGTTCTCGATGAGCGGCAATCCATTCCCGACCGAGGTCACGTTCGACAACTTCATCCATCTTTTCACCATGGACGATGGGTTGTTCTGGCGGCAGCTGTTCAACTCCGTTGTCGTCAGCCTGGCGACGACCGTTGTGGGGGTCGTGCTGGCCTGCACCGCGGCCTACGCATTCAGCCGATTCCGGTTTCCTGGGCGAAAACTCGGCCTCGCGTCGCTGCTGATTACGCAGATGTTCCCAGGTGTGGTGATGGCGATCCCGCTCTACATTCTTCTGGATGAAACGGGACTTTTGAACTCGTTGACCGGGCTTGTTCTGGTCTACTCAACGTCTTCGGTCCCGTTCTGCGTTTGGATGCTCAAAGGCTACTTCGACACGATTCCAAAGGACCTCGAAGAAGCAGCAATCATGGACGGCGCAAGCCAGTGGGTCATCTTCACGAAGGTCATCTTGCCGTTGGCAAAACCCGCGATTGTTGTCACCGCGTTGTTCAGCTTCATGACGGCTTGGAACGAATTCATCCTCGCTGCGACGTTCCTGTCAGACAGCTCCGCGTTCACCCTTCCCGTCGTGTTGCAAAGCTTCGTAGGCGACTACAGCACGCAATGGGGTTACTTCGCGGCCGGCGCGATTATCGTCTCCATCCCAGTGATGGCGCTGTTCTTCAAGCTGCAGAAGTTCTTGGTAGGTGGCCTGACAGCCGGTGCGGTCAAGGGCTAGGCAGGCGCCAGCATTCGAATCATCTTTTCAGGGGCGACGACTTCCTCGGCAGCGAGCACATCGCACGCTTCCTGACAGATACGGTCGCCACGTTCTCCGCCAACTAACTCGCCGAGCCGGAAGCGGGATGCAGCTGCCCAGTGAGATAGGTCTGCATTGGATGACGCCACGTCGGCTTGGCTGTAGAGCTCGATCGCGACTTCCTTCTGACCACGAGCGTTCGCGATCTCTGCACGCAAATGCAGTACCTGACCGTGCGTCCACTCCCACTTCATGGATTCGAGCTTCTTGACCGCTTTGCTCGCCGATTTCAGGTCACCAGCGCCGATGCATGCACGAGCACGTGTCTCCAACGCAATGGCGTTCGCGACCTGAGTTTCCAACAGCAGCGACTTCTTCAATGCGCTCCAATCGTCATCGATAGCGGCTTTCGCGGCGGCTCCGTTGCCGTTGTAGAGCGCAGTGTTGGTCTGCCCCAGCATGTGCCAGAAGTGCTGCAGGTGAAATCCACGACTGGTCCAGCTCTCGATGCCTTTCTTCGTTTGCTCCAACCCAAATTCGGGATTGTCATCAGCAAGGTGCCCCAGATAGCTCCACAGCCGCATGCCCGCTACGTGCATGAAGTCGTTGGCTTCCTCGGCTTCAGTTAGAAGCGAAGACACGGTCGACTTCAACATGCGGAACTCACCGAGCGGGAACTGGCAGAACAACATGTAGAATCGACAGTTTGCGATCTCCCAAGCCGCGCCAGCGCCAGCCTCTTCGAGTACCTCAGCTGAACGTTGGAATTTCCCAAGGGCAGGGCGCATTCGACCCGACATATAGTCAATGAAGCCATCACAGAAGATATGCCAGGACTCCATGTTCGGACCCAGGTCGTGGTCCCGAACTAGGGTTTCACATTGGTCCAATAGTGGTTTGGCGCGGTGCCGTGTTCGAGGCGCGGTGCTTTCGTGCACTGCCTGCAATGCGATGGAGCGCATGATAGGTAGCGGTGCGCCCGAGTCGAGTGACTCCAAGACGTTCACCAACTGATAGTATGCGCCCAACTTCACATCGATCGTGGCCATTAGATTCGCTGCAGTGAACAGCGTATCGAGCCGAATCTGCAGCTGTGAATCGAGCGGCTGCGTGGAGATGGTGAAGTCCAACCCACGCCACCACAGCTGCGCCTTCATCTTAACGATGCCTGCCAAAGCAGCATTGTCGGACGACGGTGTCGGCGCCTCCACTCGACGCAAAACGTCGTACAGCAGCGCCTTTCCGCGTTCGAACTGACCCGACCGAATCATCTGTTCTGCAGCTCGACTGGTCAGTCCAACACGTTCTTGCTCGTCTGAAGACTCCGCGGCCTTCAAGTACGCTTCCGCCGACTCCGAACCGCGCGCCAGGTGGGCATGGACCGAACCCAACGATGACCAGATAGACTTGGTCTGCTGAACGTTCCAGTCGTTGCGCAGCGCAAGCGCCTCCTGGTACAGGCGCGCAGCGCGGTCGAACGCGAAGATGGTCTGAGCCTGCTTGGCAGCTTCCAAGCTGTAGTCAGCAGCCTTCTCGAATTCGTCGGCACTCTTGAAGTGGAACGCCAGCCGTTCCCAATCGTTCTTATCGCGACGCTCCAAGAGGCGACCGATTCGCAAGTGGTGTCGCTTACGGGAATCGATCTCCAAACCGTCTCGGACCGTTTCGCGAATGCGGTCGTGGTACGTCTCAAAGGACTGGCTTGACCCCTGAGTTTTGATCGTAATCAGGCGTTCATTGCGCAACAGCGTGATGCTCTTGGGCGCATCTGCCTTGATATAGGCCGCTTCTCTGGCCACCTGCCGGTCAATTGGTTGACCAGCGATCGAAATCACCTCAAGTAGCGTCCGTGCATCCTCAGGCAGCCGTTCGATTCGGTCCGAAAGCACATCCGATAGCGATGAGGATTCGCTCGTAGACGCCTTCGTATGACGGGCGAGGGTATCGATGAAGAACGGGCTGCCTTTGGCCTCTTTCTGAATCAACTCGACAGAATTCGAGGATGGTTCTTCACCCAAGACCTGCGTAATCAAATCGCGAGCTTCCTGTTCAGAGAACTCACTCAGAACAAGGTCCCGCGTCTCGACACGGTGCTCGACAAGGGCCGCCCTGAATTCGGTGATGAACACGCTGTCCGCGTGGTTATCGCGATACGTGGTAACCAGCATCAAAGGCGGCGCACCGGGCGATTTGAAAACTTCGTTCAGCAGCTGTGCCGAGTCACGGTCACCCCATTGGACATCGTCGATGAAGAGCACGACGTCGCTCATCTCGCACAACTCATGGAGCAATGCGCGCAACGTCGCGATGGCGCGTCGCTTCACCAGTGCACTGTCTTCGTTCTTATCGATGTCGTCGTCTTCATCCCGAACCATATCGCGGATGGCCGGAATTCGCCGTAGGACAGGGAACAGGCGAACCAGGGCGTCGAGGTCGCCTTCCACCAGCTGAAGTGGGCTGGGCGACTGCTCATTTTTCAGCGACTCGGCGAGGTGGTCGATGACGCTGTCGACGGCTTTATACGGGACGGATTCGTTCTCGTAGCATTTGCCATCGAGCAACATGACCTCGTCGCCAATGCGGTCAAAAAACTCAGTCGCCACGCAAGTCTTTCCGATACCGGAAGGCCCGATGATATTGATGACCTGCGGAGTTTTTGCATGGCGCATGTCAAAGAGGGCCCGATCCAGCTCTTTGAGCTGCTCGGCTCGGCCAACGAATGGTGGGGCCTCCAGGAAATCTGCGCGACTATCGGACCAGATATTCGCGGATCCCACACCTAGCCGCCGCAAAATCGATTCGCCGCTAGGCCTCGCCTTCGGGTCGGGATCGAGCAGTTCGCAGCAAAGCTCCACCAACTCCGGCGGAGAGCCGTCAGGGAACCGCTCAGGCTTGGGCGGCCCGGTCGTATGCTTGCGCAACAACAGCTGCACCATCGTGTCGCCATCGACCGGATACGTTCCAGTCATCGCTTCGAAGAGCATGACCCCAAAACTGTACCAATCGCTGGCCTCGGTGACCGCGGTTGAGCCGGTTTGTTCCGGCGACATGTACAGCGGTGTGCCCAGAATCGGGACGCCATTATCACTCGGTGCGTTTGCGATCGCTCGCCGACTGCTGGGGGTGAGGTCCGCAACCATCCCGAAGTCCAGAATCACGACCCGTCCGTCTTCGTCCACGAGCACGTTCGGGGGTTTCAGGTCGCGATGTAGCTTCCCGCTCTCATGCAGAGCATGGATGCCCTCAGCCAATTGCCGCGTGGCCGAGAGCATCTTTTCGACATCCAAACTAAACGGTTTGAACGCATGGATATCGGGCGAAGTGATGCGCGAGCCGTCATCCTCCAACGTCTCGATGTCCGCGATGCTGACCGAACCAAACTCGCGAGTTCGCGCCTCGGTCTCCGCATCGACACCACGCACGTACTTGAGGAAATGTTGGCCATGAACTAGCTCCATGGCGAACAACCAATCGTCCCCGTCGTTTAGAAGTTCGTAGAGTTGAACCAGGTTTGGGTGGCTCAGGCGAGTGAGGGAGCGAAACTCCTTTTTAAATCGAAGCAACGTGCTGGCACGGGTTTCGTGCAGCACCTTGATCGCCACGACGTCACGCCGCTCGCGGTCCAAAACCTCGTAAACATCACCAAACCCGCCAGCACCAAGAGGACGACGAACCTCAAAACGGTCGTCGAACGCGCCTTCCCTCAATGTGGGTGTGGGGATGTTCACCAATTTGGTGCCACCATCTTTGTCATTTAATGGCTGATAACCTAACCCATTACCGGAGTTTGGCCAATAATACAGGTACACTGTAACTGGTTCTTGGTTTTTGGTTCTTGGTTTTTGGTTCTTGGTTCTTAGTTGTTGGTTCTTGGTTTTTTGTTGTTGGTCGTTGGTTGTTGGCACACGGATGACTGGCAGCAGTGCATTCCATCGAGTAGGTTGGTCGAAAACTGAAGCAACCCCAAAGCTGTAAGCTGGCAGAGAACCTCTCACGGTTGCTCGAAGAACCAAGAACCAAAGACTAAAAACCAAGAACCGATTTGAACCAAGAACCAAAGACTAAAAACCAAGAACCCATTGATCTTTGGTTCCATGAGTTCGACGAAGGCGCGATCGCAGATCACATTGAGACCGCGTCACTCGATACCGTCGAACTGGCTCGGCATCAGCGGTATCTGCGCGAGCAAGACCGCGTCCGGTTCGCTTACACGCACCATTTAAAACGCCAAATTTTGGCATCGTATCTGGAATGTAACGCCGCAGATGTCCTCATCGAAGTCGACGAACATGGCAAACCGCATGTTGACCGGTTTGAGTTCAACATGTCCCACACTGATGGAGCATTCGCGATGGTCGTCGCGACGGACGTTCCGGTAGGTGTGGATGTTGAGCGGTCAAATCGGCGAACCGATTTCGAAGCAGTCGCAGGGCGGTATTTTTCGGACCAAGAGTGGCCTCCGGATTCCGACGAAACCGATGTGCGAAGACGTCACTTCTTTGATCTGTGGGCGCTGAAGGAAAGCTATATCAAGGCGCGCGGGCTCGGCCTGAAGATACCCCTAAAGTCGTTTGCTTTTTTGGGCGCCTTCCCCGAGTTCAAACCACAATTGGATGAAGTAGGGCAGCAGGATGATTGGCACTTTCATCTGGAACGAAAAGACCACCTGCATGTTGCGGTGGCCTGTCCAGAATCGTTCATTATTGTGCGGCAATCGGTGGCGCGTTTCCTAACTTCTTGAGGTCCTTTTTCAGGGCACGAGCCGACTGGTTCATCTCGTTTTTCAACCCCGTGGTGAGGTCGGCCTTGGTTTTCAGGTCGCCGGCGATGGACTGCAGCGTGTCGAACTCGCCGGACATGCGGACCGCAATCTTTGGTGCCTTCGACCATTCGATGGCCTCGGCCATTTCCGCGATCGTCGCACATTCCTTCTTGGCTTCCTGGATACCCTTGTCCAACCGCTTCAATGCAGCCTCAAGGTCTTTGTCCTTGCCTTTGAAGTTGATCAGACCCTTGAGCTCGCCGCGAATGACTTCAACTTTCGCAGATAGCTTGCCGTAAGCTTTGCGAATCTTCTTAACGTCCTTCTTGTCGATCGCTGGCTGTTCTTGCGCGGGCTTGTCCTGTGCGTTCACAGGTGCGGCCACGACCAGCATCAACGCAGCGAACGCTGCCGAGATAAACCACTTCATTCCTACTCCTCTTGCGCCACAGCAGAAGTGTAGAAATTCCCCACACGGATCGCAACTTGTCTAGCGGCTTTGGTCGATGACGGCCCGGAACTTCGCAGGCTTTTGTTCGGCACCGCATTTCATTCGGCCATAGGCGACCGCGCTATACGCCCCGCGTTTGGCCTCCATGATGTCGACGGTGGTCGCGAACGAACGGTCCGGGAAACACTTCGTGCCGTTGGCCAACGTAATCGAAAGCTGACCCACAGGTGGTTTGCCCTCCTGTTCGATGATCTGAAGTTTCATCGCATGCCGCGCCTTCACCTTCTGATCGAAGGCCATGTCTTCCCCGGAGATTTTTGTAACGGTCGGGACCGCACCGATATCCAAGAGTTTGCCTTGAATCGCGCCTGCCATGTCCTCGCCTTCGTAGGCCACGAACCACTTGGATTCGGGCCCTCGGCCATCCTCGCCAAGTTCGCTGCCATCGCCCTCAAGCTCAAACTCGGTCAGCTTGAGCGCGCTGGACACAACGGACTCCTCTTCACCGCCGGCTTCGGCAGGTTGCTTCGCTTCCTCTTTCGAGCAAGCGCACAGGAAGAGCACCAGAATCAGATACAACGATCGCTTCATATCGACTCCTTCGCGTACTGAGCGTACGGCACCATAAACTTCAGATGTAAGTACGACCCCGTCCGTTACATTTCAAGTCGCTATGGTCGCCGAGAAGAGCTGCCCAGTCTTCGTAACACCAATCAGGGTCGATCCGTCCGCGAACTCGATCTCTTCAAACCCGCCTGGAATCTCGAAGTTCCCAACCAGCTCGTAGTCGCCGTTGTACAAGAATCCGCGCGTCCCGGAGACCGCGACGAACTTTGACCCGTCATTGTTTGCCGCCACTGGATACGCGGACGTTCCCAAGCGCATGCGTTTGAGCACCTCGCCGTCCTTCCAATCGACGGCGACGGCGGAGTTATCCCAACGTGTCGCCCACAGACGACCCCCGCCAAACGTGGCTTCGCAGATCTTGGGTTTACCCGATGCAGGTAGCTGGAAGGTGTCGACGATTTCGCGCGCCTTCACGTCCCAGATCCAATAGCAGTAGTTGTCCTTGGCAACGATAGCGATGCGATTGTCGTCAAGCTTCATCCAGTGATTGAAGCTCTCGTGACATTCTGGCGATTGATCCAGAAGTTCACCGTTTTCGGCTTTCAGTGTGGCGATCGTCTTGTAGCTCGAAGCTACCAGCTCATCGCCAAACAGGTCGATGCAATTGCATCGGTCGAGCTCTGCGCTCCACTTCTGTTCGCCAGATTCCACGTCATACGCGATGACGCCGTGGCGACCTCCGACGTAGAGCGTTGCACCGTCTTCCGACAGGCAGCAATCCTCGACGTAGTACCCAGAGTCATAGACGTCGAGCGCCTCACCAGACGTGGACCAGCGAATGGTCTGGTGGTCGTTTGATGGCGTGAAGATCGAGCCATCGTCGCCGAACACGATACGGTTGACGGTTCCAGTGTGGAACGCGGCTTCGTTTTCGATGAGCTGACCGTCGGAATCCCAACGCATCACAAATCGCAAGTCACCACCGGCTGAGAGCTCTCCGGTGACTGGATTAAGGTCCATCGCGAATACTGCTGCGTTCGAGTGTCCCAGCTCAGTTTTCGTCTTCGAGCCCAGGTCCCATCGCTGCACACCAAGCGACTCGCCCTCCCAGGAAGCGGCGAAGAGTGTCTTGCCGTCAGGTGTGAACCGGATTCGGGCAACCTTGTCCTGTTCGATGTTCTCCGCTTCCAGCTCGTTCAGGTCCGTGTCGAAGACGCGGATTTGGCTCGCTGCGACATAGATTTTGTCTCTGGCTGGGTTAAGCCGGACTTCTGCCACACCACCAGTGTCAACGCTGGCTTTTTCTTCGCCTTCGGCGGTGATCAGCTTGGCTGTGCGGTCCGTCGCGATCACGAGGAGACTATCAGACACCCAGTCGACGGTGTTCACGTCAGCTTTGTCCGCGTAGACCACCAGGCACTCGCCGGTCTCCACATCCCAGATTCGCATGGTTTGGTCTTCACTCACCGAAGCCAACTTGGTGCCATCCGGTGAGAAACGCACTTTTCGCACGCCGTGAGGCACGCCTCGATGGCCTTTCAAATTGTGGATTCGCTCGCCGTTTGAAGCGTCGCAGATTTGCACGTGACCGGCGTGAGCACAGATGGCGAGTTTGTCGCCCGCGGGGTTGAAAACCACGTCGTAGATCCAGCCGTACTTGGAGTCGGGAAGCTGGAATTGGAACTCACCGTTTGCATCGAAGATCGAGACGCCCGTGCCACCAGCTGCAGCAAGTGTCTTGCCGTCTGGTGACCACGCCAGACCGTTAACCTTATTGCCGTAGAGCCATGGAGCACGAGACACAGCGGTCCATTCCACGTCGAGGAGGTCGTCGGTTTCCTGGGCCTCCAGCTCAGCGATATATGGCGCGAGCTTCTCTTTGATGTCGTCTCGGTCGTACTTAATGACGTCTGCATCGCGGTAGGCGATGCACGGTGATTTCACCAACTCAGCCAAGTACCGGTAGGCCGTCTCGCCGCCGAAATTGGCCAGCGAACGGACGATGTACGGGGTTATGTCGTGCTTGTCCTGCACGAAATTGTGCGTGTACGCCGTGAAGTAACAAACGCGGCCGCGGCAGTATTGGATGGTTGCTTCGATCAGTTCATCATCTTGGAGCTCATCGTCTTCGGCTTTGAAGGACACGTTATGACGGAACCGAATCTCGTCGTCAGTGAGCCAGCCTTTGACGGAGTCCCACCCACGCGTTTCCGAAACATGTTCGACGACGGCGCGGTCGGCAAAGTGAAGCTCGAAGCTGTCGTCATTGGCAAACATGGCGGCTTCAGCCGCCGCTCGGACGTCAGGATGCCCATGGTCCAAGTACCGTTCAATTACACTTCGGTGTGACCCAAAATCGGTCGCCAAGAGTTCGATAACCGTGCTGTGCAGTTCCTTATCTTCGTATTTCTTGGACTCTTGAACCTTGTTCGCTTTCAACAGTAGGTCGGTGTTGATTTCAGCGCCGGTCGTCCACCGTGCGCGTTCCAGCATCGTCTGTTCGTAGAACGTCGCTGGATGGTTCAAATCCTCGGTCGAAATCAACTTCTCCAGCACGTCGACCGCCGCCTGTCCACCTGCCCGGCTGATGGCGTAGGTGCAAGCACGATACTCTTCCGACTGAAGGTAGGGCTCGAGCGTCTCGACGACACCTTCGTCACCGCTTCGTCCAATATTTACTAGGACTCTGGCGAGCAACTCTTTTGGGCCACCTTCTTCGAGCAGTTCGATCAGTTGTTTCGCGTCTTCGCTGCCGCCCAGTGTGCCAATCGCGTCCAGAAGCGCCCAGCAAATATCCTTCTGCGAGATGGCCGACATATAGTCGCCAGGCTCCCACAGCTGTTGGCGAAGCATTTCATGAAATTTTGGCAGGTAAGAGGCATCACCCAGGGTTGTTAGCGCTGCGACCGCATTACGTTCACGGTGCCGATACTCGTTCTGTTCATCGAGCACGGGTTCCAAAAACTCCCGAACACGTTCGCCGGCCTGAAGCGCAGCCGGTGTAAACCACCAATGTCCATTCTCATGCAGGAACATCGGCGCGAAGTGCTTGCACTGTGCTTGTTTCGCCATGGCTTCGCGGACCTCATCGACCTCACTGTTCCAACCGCGCCCAGCCCGATCCTCGGGGTTGTGCAGCCAATCCCAACGGGCGAACGCGTTGGCCAGTTTGCCCTCGGACTTTTCACGGATGCCTTCGTAGATTGCGGGCAAGATGGTGTCGTTGCCGATGTGCTCCCAAGCGATCTCAACCAATTCTTCCCAGCTGTGTTTCGCGACTAGATCGGCGACGAACTTCTCGTCTTCGATTCGTTGACGCTCGGCCGCCGCTTCCGCTTCGGCCTGCTCGCGCTCGCGTTCCTCGGCACGATCTGGGTCCAAATCGAGTGCCAACCAACGCTCCCGTAGGGCGTGGATATCTTCGATCTTACCCAAGTTCTTCCGACCGTTTTGCAGCTCTTCGACCAGCACGGCCGCGTCGCGTGCGATCGGCGAATCGTGCTCCTTCACGATATCGATGCACCGCCGTAGTTGCTCATCTTTATTGAACCAGAACAACCGCCACAACCAATAGAGCGCGGTGACATTCG
Organism: bacterium; assembly: GCA_030427705.1. GTDB lineage: Bacteria > Myxococcota_A > Bradymonadia > Bradymonadales > Bradymonadaceae > JAUIBR01. The sequence continues at coordinate 84,014 of JAUIBR010000008.1, forward strand.
AGGTCTTCAGATAAGGGCCGTTCTCGGCCGCGTCGAACTTCTGCGGCGCATGATACGCCTCGTGGAACATCTCGCCGCAGTCTTCAACGGATACGACACGGTTCTGCATCAGCAAGTACCAGAGCCAATACGACCGGTAGTAATAGTAGATGCACTGCGATTTATCTTCGTAGTTGGTCTCGATCTCCGCTTCTTCTTCCTGCGAGCTGTAGTGCCAGCTCAGCCGTGCGCGGTGTTCGATGCGTTCCATGCCTTCGCGCAGCTTGTCGCTGTCGAAGTCGTCGGAATCCATGAATTCGTAGAGATGATTCGCCCACGCCAGTGTCGAGAGCGAATCCGCGATGATCATCTCGATGCCCTGCGTTTCGTGGTTCCAAAACGCGATCTCACACTGGGCCGGGTCCATCATGTTTGTATGGGCGAGGTAGACATCGCCATTGCCCGCGGTGCCGATGAAGACGGCATCGATGAAGTACTCCATCAGGGCTGTACCCAGGTAGTTTTGCTGATCGATCTGAACGAGCTGTTCGAAGAGATTGCCGTTCTCTTTGCGTGGCAGCCATTCGTCGTCGTCCCACTGACGCCACTCACCGTAGTTGAAGTAGCCAAACTGGTGGTTTGCGCGAATCTCGATGTACTTCTCCAGCTCTGGCGACATGGGCCCTGGATGGTATTCCTTGATGAGCTCTGCGTAGTCGTTCGGCTCGGAGACCTTGCGATCGCTTAGTAGCTGCTCGAACTCATTCTCCCACCATTCCTTGATGACCGGGTCTTGCTTCCATCTGTCGTCGGGATGAACGCATACCTGAAACCCCTCCTGTTCCATCTTGCGGAACTCCTCACGGGCTGCGGCGATCGCGTCGTCTTGACTATCGAATGACTTCTCCCATTCATCGTCCGGCGCGTCGGCTCCGACGGTCCCACGACTGACGATGATATGGGTCAGTTCTTCGGTGAATAGAATCTGGAAGTAGAGTTGCGGATCGCTACTGTTTTCGGCGTACCAAAGCATCTTCAATGTCCCCTGAAGTGGTCGAAACTGTTGACTGTTTGCAAGTACGGTAGATCGGGGTTGAGAGGGGGGCAAGAGGAGGTTTTGGAGGGCGCAGTGATATTCGCAGAGGCTCATGAGTTCCCAGACGAACATGAGTAAAGTTAGTTTCCTCTATAGCCTTCGGTACCTCCGGAGCCTCTGCGTAAATCTCGGTCAACTCCCTCCGCCTCCACCTCCAACTTGTCTCCCCTCCAATCGTGACTAGCTTAAGGTTCGACGCGGCTTTCTCGCCGCGATAGACTTTGTAAAGTTGGGGTAGAAAGGAGGCCGCTATGCGCTTTGACAAATTTACGATCAAGTCTCGGGAAGCACTCGCTGACGCTCAGGAAAATGCTGAGGCGGCAGGCAATCCCGAGGTGACCCCTATGCACTTGCTCGACGCTCTCGTCGCGCAGGAAGACGGCATTGTTGTGCCGATCCTCAATAAATTGGCCGTGAACACCGAGCTGATTAAGCGGGGCGTGTCCGATGCCGTGTCGAAGTTGCCCAAGGTTTCGGGCGCAAACATCTACATGTCTAATGCGTTTCGTGACCTGCTAAAGGACGCACAGAAACAGGCGGATAAGCTCAAAGACGAATTCGTCTCGACTGAGCATCTTCTGTTGGCTTTGGCAGACGCCAAAGACCCAGCAGGCGAGCTGTTGCGAAAGAACAACGTGACCACCGCCGACGTTCTGGGCGCAATGAAGGACGTGCGCGGGACGCAGCGTGTCACCGACGTTGATGCTGAGGGCAAATACCAGTCGCTCGAGAAGTACACGAAGGACCTCACTGAGCTAGCCCGATTGGGCAAGCTCGACCCGGTCATCGGCCGTAACGAAGAGATTCGACGATCGCTCCAGGTGTTGAGCCGACGAACGAAAAACAACCCCGTGCTCATTGGCGAACCCGGTGTCGGTAAGACCGCTATTGCCGAAGGCATCGCACTTCGAATTGCGGCAGGCGACGTACCGGATAGCTTGAAAGACAAGCGTGTCCTGTCTTTGGACCTCGGTTCGATGGTCGCGGGTGCCAAATTCCGCGGCGAATTCGAGGAGCGCCTGAAGTCTGTTCTGAAGGAGATTTCGGCGTCGGACGGCGAAGTCATCCTCTTTATCGACGAATTGCACACCCTTGTGGGCGCTGGAGCGGCAGAAGGCTCGATGGATGCATCCAATATGCTGAAGCCCGCGCTGGCGCGCGGCGAGCTTCGAAGCATCGGTGCGACCACGCTCAAGGAATACCGCAAGTACATCGAGAAGGATGCCGCGCTTGAGCGCCGATTCCAGCCTGTTTTGGTGGAAGAGCCATCGGTGGAAGATACCGTGACCATTCTTCGTGGGATTCAAGAGCGCTACGAGGTTCACCACGGGATTCGGATTGCCGACGCCGCCCTGGTTGCGGCCGCAAATCTGTCGCAACGCTATATCGCGGACCGCTTCCTGCCCGACAAAGCCATCGACCTGGTTGATGAAGCTGCGGCCGGCGTGAAGATGGAGCTCGAGAGCTTGCCTCGCGATATCGACGTCGCTGAACGCCAGATTACATCGCTTGAAATCGAGCGGCAGGCACTGAAAAAAGAGAAGGACCAGGCCAGCAAAAAGCGTTTTGACGAGGTCGAAGCGGAGATCGCCGAGATCCGCGAGCAAGTCAGCGGCATGAAGGCGCAATGGATGCGTGAGCGCGAGCTTATCGACCAACAGCGCGACCTCAAAGCACGTATGGAAGAGCTCCACATCGAGTTCGAACGTGCCGAGCGCAGCGGCGATCTAGACCGCGCAGCCGAGATTCGCTTTGGGCAACTTCCTCAATCCGAGAACGAATTGAGAGAAGTCGAAGAGAAGATCAAATCTGTGCAAAAAGATGGCAGCTTTTTGCGAGAGGAAGTTACGGATGACGATATCGCTGCGGTCGTGTCGCGTTGGACCGGGATTCCGGTCTCCAAGATGCTCGAGAGCGAGCAGCAGAAGTTGCTCCACCTCGAAGACCGCATGCATGAGCGCGTGGTCGGCCAAGACGAAGCCTGCGAAGCGGTTGCTGATGCGGTTCGCCGTGCACGCAGCGGCCTGCAAGACCCCAATCGTCCAATTGGTAGCTTCATCTTCCTTGGGCCAACGGGCGTCGGTAAGACCGAGCTTGCGCGGACGCTGGCGCACCTCTTGTTTGATGACGAGCAGAACATCATCCGAATCGACATGTCTGAGTACATGGAGAAGCACTCGGTCGCCCGTCTCATCGGGGCGCCTCCTGGCTACGTCGGCTATGACGAAGGTGGCTACCTGACCGAGAATGTTCGCCGTCGGCCTTACTCGGTGGTGCTCTTTGATGAGATCGAAAAGGCCCATCCAGATGTCTTTAATGTCTTCCTCCAGATTCTGGACGAGGGTCGTCTGACGGACGGAAAGGGGCGTACGGTCGACTTCAAGAACACCGTCATCATCATGACCTCCAATATCGGCAGCCACTACATTCAAGAGTATGGGCAGTCGGATTGGGAGAAGGCTGAGACGTTGGTCATGGAGGAGATGAACTCAACGTTCCGACCCGAGTTCTTGAACCGTGTAGACGACGTCATCTTGTTCCACGCCCTGACGCGTGAAAACATGACATTTATTGTCGACATTCAGCTCAAGCACCTTCACAACTTGCTCGCCCAGCGTGAGCTGAAGTTGGAGCTCTCCGACGAGGCGAAGGTAAAACTCGCCGACCTCGGTTTCGACCCTGTGTTCGGCGCCCGACCACTGAAGCGGGTTATCCAGAAAGAAATCCAGAACGAGCTGGCCAAACAGCTTTTGGCAGATGAGTTCGGTCCGGGTGACACCATCCAAGTTGGTGTTCTGGATGACCAGCTGACGTTTCGGAAGTTGGCCTTCGACGCGACCGCCTAATCCTGGCGAGCGTAGACCACGAAGGTCTTGCTTTGGGTTGCTCCCAGAACCTTGAGACCACTGTTGAGGATACGGTCCTCGCTGGTCGTCCAAGCTGTCTCTCCGAACTTGTAGCCCAGTTCCTGGGCGCGAGTTCGGATCAGGTAGTAAAGGTGGATGCCCAGCCCCCCGAGGGCCGAACCTCGATACTCAGGCAATACGCCGTACAATGTTTGACGGAAAAAGGTGGGTCGGTGACCGAGCTTCATCCTCGCCTGACCCACCCATGTCGCTGACGCAACCCGCGCGGCGACGTTGGCGAGCCACTCCTTTGACTTCGAGTTTGAAGGAAGCAGCAAGTCGTCAAAACTTGGTGTGGAGATCGCCATCGCGACTGGAACGCCGTTCACCTCTGCAATCAGGCTGAGGTCCTCGTCAATGAACCCGGCGTCTTGGAGCATCCAACGCAGGTCTTCTTTGTCGATTGGCGCGTAGTTCCAGTTCTTCTTCCACGCCGCATTGTACATTTCGGTCATGAGATCCAGCTCGGACTCAAACGACTTTGCGATATCGATCTGGCGGATGTGCAAGTCTTCGCGCTGACCAACTGCGTCGCTGATCAATTTCACCTGTTTTGGGATGGGCTGATCGCCGTAACGCCAGGCCAATAGCTCGACCGTCGGAACATAATCAGCGGACTCCAGAAGACTCGCATAATAGGGAGGGTTATGGGGAATCGCGATGACCTTGGGTTCATCGAAGCCCTCGATCATGATGCCGCCAAGGGTAAACGACGTCGGATCCAAGGGCCCGATGATCTTCTGGCACTTACGACGTTTGAGCCAGGTTTCAGCCGCCGCCAAGAGTCCATTCGCGGCGGCCTGGTTGTCCGTGCATTCGAACAGGCCAAAGGCGCCACAGTCAGTTTCGGCGCGGTGGTCGACATACGCGCAGATCCTACCGATTGGCTGGTCTTCCTCGTTGTAGGCAAGGAAGCACGCCAAATCCGCGTGTCTCAGGAATGGATTTCGGGATGGGTCGACGAGCTGGGAAACCAATCGGGTCCGCCAAACGGAATCGGGGTGACCAATGCGTTGGGGCAGGGTGAGGAAGTGGCGATGCTGCCGTTCGTCCAGAACCACTCGGATGGTGGGGTTCATGAACTCACCTTACGAGAATCCTTTCGGAAGGTCTTTGGGACGAACGACCTTGTCTACCGACCACTGACCCCGCTTCTCGACGGTTTCTTCCCATGAGTCCGCCTTGCAGGTCAAAAGGGCGACATTGCAGGTGGTCATGCGGATGTTCTTTCCCGTCAGCCACTCTACTAGCTCTTCCCAACCAGGATTGTGCCCAACGATCGCGAGCGTTTTCACGTCGTTCTCGACATCTGCGATGATCGGCAACACGTCGTCTGGCTCTGCGTGGTAAAGCGCTTGCGTGTACTCCGCATCCAACTTCCCCAAAAAGGGTTGCATGCGCTTCCAGGTCTGTTTTGTCCGTTTGGAGTCTGAACTGATGCAAAGGTCGGGAATCCACTTAAGGTGCTTTAGATAAGCCGCAACCTTGGGTGCATCGTTCTTACCGCGCTTGTTTAGCGGACGTTCGTGATCGGACAGATCATCGTCCTTCCAAGATGACTTGGCGTGGCGAATCACCATGAGGCGAAACTTCATCCCGCCTCCTGACTGCTTGAGTACGCTGCATGGGCCCGCTCGATCTCAAGGGCACGACTAATCACCAGGTCGGCCAAGAGCGAAGGGATTTCAGAAGCGTCGTTGGCACTCTCAAACGCCTCGTTCACCGCGGTCTCAGGGACGTCCACTTGGTAAAGCAGGTGAGGAAGGCGCGCGAACTCGCGGTCAATGATGTCTGCGATTCTGCGCGAGATAAACGAATGCAACTGGTCCTGCTGAGACTCGACCGTCGAATCAGCTTCGACCACGAGTCCAAACGTGCGCCCAATAAGCTCAAGAGCTGCGTTCGTCATTAACGGATGTGTCCTTCTTCGCGCAGCCACTCTAGCGTGGGACGCAGTACATCTTCGGCTCGGCGAAACTCCACGCCCAGCTCTTCGACCGCCTTTTTGTTATCTACAAACCAATATTTGGTCGCGTAGGGGATAACGAGCGGATTGTAAGGCAACGGCAACCTTAGCGCGACTCCAACACTGGTTAACGCGTTCAACATCGGAGTGGGGACGGCCACAATCGGCTTCTTCTTCTCCAAGATCTCCAGTGTTTTAGCGGCTAAGTCGCGGATCGTGAGGTTTTCGCCACCCAAGATGTAGCGCTCGCCGGGTCGCCCAACTTCGAGCGCACGTACGATCCCTTTGGCGACATCTTCCACATGCGTGATCGATGTTCCGCCATGGGAGACCAGCACAGGGTAGCTCTCCGCGAAGTCCACGAGGTTGCCAGCCGTGACGAAGCCCGTGTCTTGTGGTCCATAAACTTCGGCTGGATTCACCGTGATCACCGGCGTTCCAAACTCCTCAAAGTACGAGTCGCAGATCTTTTCTGCCTCGTTCTTGCTCATCGCGTAGACCATCTTCGGGTCGGTGAGCGTGAAAGACGAGGTCTCGTCCATCGCTTGGGGGGCATCCGTGCCGTTGATGGCGATAATGCTTGAGCAGTAGACCACCCGCAGATCTCCGCACTCGCGCGATGCATCAAGGACGTTGCGGGTTCCGTCTTCAACAATCGCCTGCATATGCGGCGAGTCGATATCGTTCCACGAGCTGGGGCTGGCGAGGTGCACGATCGCATCGCAACCCTTCACGCCATTGAGCACCGACTCCTTGTCACGCACATCGCCGATGTATTTCTCCCATCCCAAACCCTCAAGTCGAGAGGTGTCGCTCGTTTCGCGCACCAAACACTTAACCTCGTGCCCTTCCTCAAGCAGGAGTCGCACGACGTTTGAGCCGATAAATCCGTTACCGCCAGTGACAAAAATCTTCATTTCATTCGCCAGAAAGGGTTCATAATGTGCCCAATTTCGGCCCACGAATACCGCATCGGGGGGAGTTGGTCACCTCGAACCAAACTTGAAACCACACCAACATCTACACCATCTTAGGGGCGACAATTGCTTAGACACCGGAAGGACGGATGAAGATTCTATTTGTATTGCTCGTGGTTGCGTTGGTTGGCTGCTCCACCGAGAAGTCAGAGGTTAAAGAAGCCACCGACACCACGAAAAAGGAAATTGTAGAGACGCCCGAGGAGACTGCTCCTGAAGTGTCGCCAGCTACCACATCTGTCTCTGCCCCTTCTTCAATGCCTGCATCTGCCGCGACGGCAATGCCAGCTTCGGCCGCGATTAAGGCTAGGGTTGCCGACGCTGAACACCGTCTGATGGGTTCCGAGGCCGGAAAGAAACTCTGGGCGTCGATCGAAGCCCACGGTGGGTTGGAAACCTGGTATGCAAACGGCCCCATTGGCTTCCGGTTTACGTATGCCCCCGTAAAAGGCAACACCCGTGATACCTATCAGGTTGTCGACACCTGGGCTTCACGTGCACACCACAAGGGCGAAGTCGACGGCAAGCCATTCGAGTTCGGTTGGGATGGGCAAAACGCGTGGCAAAAACCAGCGGATATGAAGATGCCGACCAACCCGCGGTTCTGGTCACTGACGCCATATTACTTCGTTGGACTACCGTTTGTTCTGGCTGACCGAGGGGTGGTGTTGGCCGAAGAAGCACCCGCCGAATTCAATGGGAAGACCGTCGACGTGATTCGAGCAACCTTCGAAGGCGTGGGTGATGCACCTGATGATTTCTACGTGGTCTACTTAGACCAGAAAGACAGTACGGTTGAGGCCATTCGCTATATCGTAACCTATAAGGGGTTCTTCCCAGATGGTGGGCACTCACCCGAGAAACTGATGATGTACGAAGGTGCGCAATCGGTGAAGGGCATCACTCTCCCGACCGCCTATCGAACGTATAAATGGGATGGCTCAAAGCACACCGAGTTGGTGACAAACACCACGTTGACCGAGCTTTCCTTCCTGCCGGAAACGAAAGCCTCGACCTTCGCCCCACCAGAGGGGGCGAAGATTCAAGAGGGCTGGTAGCTCACTCGCTTTGCTCGTTCGGGGGCTCACTCGCTTTGCTCGTTCGGGGCTCACTCGCTTTGCTCGTTCGGGGCTCGCTTTGGCCTGCGGCCTTGCTCGGGTTGTTTTCGGGTGAACCCGGAATTATGTGCCCCGAGGCGAAGCCGAGCCCCGAGCAGAGCGAAGCGAATGCGAGTCCCGAGCGCGAAGCGCGAGCCCCGAGCGCGAAGCGCGAGCCCTATTGTTTCTGAGTTCCGAAGACATCACTACTGTCGTTAAGAGCGTCTTGCAGCGCTTTTGCTCGCGCTGCGGCTTCGTCACTCACCTTGTCGCGTTTGGGCTGCTTCTTCGGCGGTTTGTTCGTTTTGGGCCGATTGTTTCGTTTCGGCCGTTCAGCCTGCTCGGTTTTTGGCTCACTCACTGCTGGTGCAGCCTTGGGGATCACCTCAAAGGCTGTGTCCAACTGTCCAACCGTGGTGTCTTTTGGCGAGTAAACCGCCTTTGCGTAGGCGGTTTGATCCAGCTCATATCCGGATTGCGTAAGGCCAATCGTAAGTCCCACCGCACCAATCAGACCCAAGAGGGCGAGTGCCACCGCTACTGCACCAAATCCGCGATTACTGGGCGGTGGGGCAATCGTGGCGATTGGCTGCACTGTTGGCTGAGGTGTGACCTCGGCCATGGCTGCCGCCAACCGCGCCTCATCAGCCCGTCTCTGGGCTTCAGCTTCCGCCTGCTGCCGTGCGATCTCGGCAGGGTCAACCCACTCACCTTTCGCCTTAAGGTCTTCGATTCGAAGCGCCTCCATCTTGGCGGTCCGGCGCTCATTTAGTTTCTCCTGGCGTTCGCGCTCGGCCGAGATTCGGGCATCGGCTTCGGCGAGTTTCGCCGCGCGGGCTTGTGCCTTTGCGCTGCGCTCTGCCTCAAGTTTTGCTTCGATTTCCGCCTGAACCTTGGCTTCTTCGGCGGCTGCGTCATCGGCCGTCTCGTTCAAGATTCCTGCGAGTAGATCATTTGCGTCGTCGTCACTTGCCCACTTACTCATCACGTCCTCACTGCTCTTGGGGTGTTACTGGATTGAACGGGACGCGCTTCGAATGGATCTAAATAATCTCGCGCTCGTACTCGGTACTCAGTCGCGTGCGCTCCTTCGGGGCTCGCGCTTCGCGCTCGGGGCTCGCATTCGCTTCGCTCTGCTCGGGGCTCGGCTTCGCCTCGGGTTAGTTTGGAGTTGGGCTGGGATTTCGAGTTTCATTCAAAAATGAAACCGAGGGAGCGAAGCGACTGAGCCCCGAACGGAGCGAAGCGAACGTGAGCCCCGAGCGAAGCGAGCCCCGAGGCGAAGCCGAGTAACTCTAGATCTGGATGCCGGAACAGACTAACGTACCGCCATAGACAAATTTTGGAGTCATGAATGAAGCGACTGCTACCCATTGCAATCTTGTGTTTCGCCACTGCCTGCGCGACCGATGACGGTCCTGCGAACTCGCAGAACAACGAAAACAACCTGAACAACATCAACAATTCGAACAACGCGAATAATATGGAGGAGCTCTCCATCGTCACGTTGACCCCGAACACCGGAAACCTCAATGGAGGCACATCGGTTTCGATTTCAGGTAGTGGATTCGCGACAGGCATGACCATCACGGTTGGTGGCACACCTGCAACCGATGTGGTCGTCGCGACCTCAAGAGCAGCGAATTTCGTCACACCGGCAGGCATGATCGGACCTGCAGATGTGACAGTGACGGTCGACGGCACCTCGGTGACGGAAACCGGCGGATTCACGTATATCGACTCGGCAGACCCGTCGATTGGCTTCTGCCAACTTCAGGCGCAGAGCCCTGCTTCGGCCACAGTGGGCGAAGCTTCCGACGCTCTCTACGCAATCGTATTCTCGGACGGGCTCACGAATATGGCGGGTCAGGGTGAGTTCATCGAAGGCGAATTGGGATGGGGCAGCGGTGCCAACTTCGACGGCTACACGTTTGTGGCGATGGCCTACAACGAAGACAAAGACGGTCTGAATCCAGGCGACCTTTCCAACGATGAATACGGCGCAAGCCTGACAATTCCATCGGCAGGGGAGTTCCGCTACGTCGCCCGCTTCCGCACGCAACAGCGCGCCGATCAATGGGTCTACTGCGATCTGGATGGCAGCGAAAATGGAACGACCGAGGACCAGATTGGCGTCATCAATGTTGCCGAACCTGTCCTGCCTACGGTTGGATTCTGCGAGCTCTTCGCCCAGAGCCCCGTGGATGCGACGACGGGCGCGGCGAGTCCGACGATCAGTGCTCAGGTCTATGTCGATGGCATCACGAATGGCGCGGGGGCCGGCTCAGGCATCACAGGTGAGCTTGGCTATGGCTCAATCACCGAGGGAGTGGACCAGTTCACTTACCAGTCCATGACGTATGAGGGTGACCTGGATGGTCTTGGAACTCTGGATAATGACCAATACGGCGCGACACTCACGGTCGGCACAGCCGGCGAGTATCGCTATGCAGCGCGCTTCCGCGTGGGAGCCAATGGTGATTGGACCTACTGCGATCTGGATGCGTCCGACAATGATGGAACGAACAATCCGGGAACCCTGAATGTGACCGACCCTGTGGTACCTGAGATTTCGTTCTGCCGAACCGAAACGGCGGTTTCTTCAGCGATCACGAACATGGCCAGCAATGAAATCACGGCGGTCGTTTTTGCTGCGGGTATTACGGCTGGGGCTGGCGAGGGCGCCAATATCGATGCAGAAATTATATGGGGTGATGCCGCGGCGGACCCATCGACTTGGACGGACACAGTTACCGCCTCCTACAAAGAGGACGCAGATGGGCTGAACGCCGGCGATATGGCGAATGACCGATACACAGCGTCCATCACGGCGACCGCCGCTGGTAGTTATGGCTATGCGATGCGTGTGCGTTTGAACGGGGGATCGTGGCTGTATTGTGACACCGATGGAAACGGCGGGGCTGCCCCGTTTGAGCCTACAAAGGTTGGCGCGCTGACGGTCACTGACGCGGTGGTGAACCTGCCAGATGAGTGCAACCTGCAGTTCCCAGAGATCCACTCGAAAATGCTTGTGGGTGAAAGTCTGTCAGTTTATGGCAGGGTTATTGAGTCGGGCTCAACAGGCAGCGGTACGGCAGTAACGGACCTTTCGGGTGAACTTCTTGTCGGTCCGCAAGGTGCCGACCCGACCTCGAATATCGGCGCATTTACCGTCATCGCATCGACTGTTCGAGCAACGGGCGATGTGATTTCACCGCTGGCCATGCAGGACGAATACGAAGCGACCTTCACACCGACAGCTGCGGGCGATTACATTTTCCTCTATCGATTCACCGTGGACGGCGGTTCGAACTGGTCTTATTGCGATCTGGACGGAACCGGCGCGACGAGCAACTTCCAGTCGGATCGCGTGGGCGTCGTCAGCGTTTACGATAGCGCGACCAACCCTGAGCAGGTTGACTACTGCCGTGTTTTCCAGACCAATCTCTCGGTGCTGTCGACGGACTCCTCACCGCTCGTGACCGTGGAAACGTTTGAGGCGGGACTTACCGACAGTGCAGGTGCAACCGCCGATATCACCGCAGAAGTTGGCTATGGTGCGGTCGGCGCAAACCCCGCGATCACTGGCGCCTACACTTGGAATCCCACGACGATGCCGTACAAAGGTGTCGGTCCTTCAGCTCCCAATAACTGGGAGTACGAGAGCGGCATCTACCCCGACGCATCAAAGCCGGCGGTTGGATCCTATGGCGTGGCGGTTCGCGTTCGCCTGACGAACACGAGTGCGTGGGTTTACTGTGACACCGACAACACGACGATGGACTTCTTCCGCGACCGAGTTACATCGCTGACGGTGAACTAGTTTGAGTTAGTTGCAGAAGCGTCCGAAGGGCGCGATACTAACGCCGGTTGAACCCAGCTAATTCTATGGCGCTTCGCACATACTCGGTCATTGTCCAACCCAATACGTGGGACGGCCCCATCGAGGACCTCGCGCGCCTTGTTGCGCCCATCGCAGGCGCATCTGCTCGTGACATCATCGCATTGCTCAAACGTGGGCCGATGACCGTCGAGTCCGACCTTTCCGAAACCGCGGCTCGAGCGCTAGAGCGCAAACTACGGGCGATGAACGTCTATCCCGTCGTCCGTGGTGATGATGGTTCCACGCTCAACGATCCAGAGGCAAATGTCCCGGCGATGCTCGACTCGATGGGTTTTGATGACGTCGAAGTCGATGTCCCAATGACCGAAAATCGCACCCTTTTGGGCGTCGGCGCAGCCGTTCCTGAGAGTGTGAAACAGGTCGTCGACGAGCTGGAAGCGCTAAGGCAAGAGGACGCCCCCACACGGGACTTTCAGCCGCAAGCGCCGACAAAGATCATTCCCAAAGAAACTCCGGCCAAGACAGCGTCAGCGGACATCTCTGGTCGTGACCCGTTCTCGGTGACACTTGCGCCGTCTGCGCTTGATCAAGCGCCGGATGAAACCGATGTTCCCGACGCGATGGAGACATCCGCCAGTGGACAGAGTTCGGGTGGATGGGACGCGTTGTTTCCGGGGATCAGCGGTAGCATGGATGCTTTGCCCGATACCGAAGACCTGGCGAGCAAACCCGAGCCGCAGCCGGCTCCAGTGGTTCAACCCAAACCGGATTTGGATACCGCTCGCACGGTGGTGGACACCGATATCCCGGCAGCGGTTCTGGCATTTCAGTCCACGGAAGAGCAGGATTCTCTTCCAGCCCGGCCAGCTAACAATGCTTCTTCAGGGCCACCACCTGCGGAGAAACCCAACGGTACGGCACCACGCAGATCCGATATCGAAGCAGCGAAGGCTAGTCACGAGATTCTGGGCCTGACCGACAAGGCTCCGCCTTACAAGCCGACCGGTTATGACCCACGAGGACCGCACTCTCCCAAAGTCGCGGCGGCTTTTTCGACGGTCGCGCCCGGTGCCGGTCAGGTCTACAACGGGCAGGATGAATATGCGGTTGAGTACGGCCTGAAGTTCTTCATGGTGCGGCCATGGATTGATTCCGTTGAAGATGCCCGAAGGTATGCCAAGAAGATCGAGGGCTATTGGGCACCGCGCCCCGTGGGTGGCAACGTACTGCGGGCAGTTCGATATGCGCTGTTGTTCTGGCTGTGCCTCGCTGGTCTTCTCACCGTAGTCGGCATGACAACCACGTATGTCTACAAGACCATCGCACGCGACCCGCTACCTGAGGTGAGCGCCGCCGATATTGCGCGCTGTCACCAAGATGCCGAGATCAAGGTCCAAGAGGCGCGTATTGCGGCGTTGGATGCGCTTTCTGCCGCGATTACGAAACCAAAAAAGAAGTTCACGATGTCCGATGACGAGCGCGCCGAGCGCCTCTTTCGCATCGGCTACGAGTATTGCGAAAAGCGCCGGTACCTCGCCTGCGAGTCGACGATGAAAAAGGTGACGGCCATCAAGAGCGGGCATCGTAATGCGTTGCGATTGCAGTCCTGGTCGAGCATGAGTCGACGAACTCGAAAACGACTTCCGTTACCGGATATCGGCGAAGTCGAAACACTTGGGAACTACGAGCTCCGGCTCGAAAACGAAGAAGATGGTACGGTCCCCAATCCGGCTCCCACGGAGGCGGATGCGGGCGCTGCGATTCAAGATACACCGGACCAAGGTACGGATTGACGATTCGGCTGAAAATCACGCTCACGTCGGGTTCTACCCATCACTACGAGTTTGAGCGTTCGAAAATCTCGGTGGGCCGGGGACCGCTGAACACCATCACGATCGACGACGAATCCGTGCCCCGTCATATCGGCGACTTCGTGCATTTGGACTCCGGCAGCATCGAGTTTCAATGCCATGAGGCCGACGGTTCCGTCGCCCACTTGCGCGAAGAAGTGCGGACGGCTTCTGATGATGAAGACACGTGGGTGCTCGTCGCTGGCGATCAAATAGTGACAGGAAATGTCATTATTGATGTCGAGGGCCTTGAAGTCGCCAACGATGAATCCGTACATTGGCTGGACCTGCCAGAATTCGAACCTGAGCCCAAAGTCTACCAAGCCATCGTCGACTCCGCGGACAAACCGGGTGTGGGCGCGGTGTTACGTTCGATCGAGAAAGCGCTGAAAGATAATGGACATGCCCCTGACCAACTGACCTTGGTCATGGCCCGAGGTAAAGGCCAGTTTGCCCGTGACGCTTTCCGTTTAGTGGACCAACAGGCCGTTCGCTGCTCGGATCCGCTTCGGGCTCTTGGTGAGGCCGGCTTGGGATTTGCGTCGAAGGCGCAGGAAGGTCGCTATGCTCTGGCCAACAAAGGAGACGGCGCCGTTCTCTTTGTACCCATTCACGACCATGGCGCATTGATCGCTGCCGTTCGTGCCTCATTCTCATCCAGTGATTCCAAAGCCTTGCTTGATGCAGCCCGAGTTACCGCGCAATTGAAACCCATCATCACGATGGTTTTGGCGCAGGAAGAGCTGACGGCTCAGCTGCACTCCATTCAGGCCGAGAATGCCTATTTTCGGGAACGTGAGCGCCGCCACTACCTTTTCAAAGAGCTCATCGTCGAGTCTTTGTCGATGCGCGAGGTCTACCAGAAACTCACGGACCACGTTGAAGAGAACACCCCCGTTTTGATTCTGGGTGAGGCGGGTTCGGGTAAGGAGTTGCTCGCGAGGGCTGTGCATCATCTTGGGCCACGAAAAGACGAGATGATGATCAGTCTAAACTGCGGCTCGCTCAGTGGTCCTGAGATAGATTTGGAGCTCTTCGGAAGCATCTCGAACGGGTTTACCGGCGTCACCGCTCCGCGCAAGGGTGTCGTGGAGCTCGCCGGAGCGGGAACCGTTTATCTGGAAGAAGTTGATCTGCTGTCCCCGCTTGTTCAGGGCAAAATCTCCCGGATGCTCACCGAGAAAGAGATTCGACGTGTTGGCGATTCGGTGGGTCGACCCGTGAGTGCGCGCATCGTCTGCAGCATTCATCGCGACTTGGATTCCCTGGTGGACTCGGGTCGGATGCGAAAGGACCTGTATCTGAACCTCAAGGACTATGTGTTGCGCGTTCCGCCACTTCGAGAGCGGCGCGAGGACATCATGCCGCTTGCCCGCATCTTCCTGCGCAATTTCGCGAATCGATACGACAAGCAGGTCCATCGAATCCACGCGGACGTGGAAGCGTTGTTCCTCTCTTACGATTGGCCAGGAAATGCTCGAGAACTTCAAACACGTCTGGAAAGCGCTGTCCTTCAATCCGAAGGCGAAGAACTCACAGTTGAACACCTAAGCCTGACTCTCTAACCAGCCCGAAGGGCGACGCCAGCGCGACGCCAGCCCAAGCGCGACGCCAGCCCAAACGGCGACGCCAGCCCAAAGGGCAACCCCAGCGCGAAGCGCGACGCCAGCCCAAAGGGCGACGCCAGCCCGAAGGGCGACGCCAGCGCGAAGCGCGTATTGTTACCAGCTGGAGCCACCCGAGCTTGAACCGAAGCTGCTGCCGCCACTGGAACCAAACGAGCTTGAGCTTGAGCTAAACGAACTGCTTGAGCTGAATGAGCTGCTTGAGCTTGAGAAGCTGGAAGACGAACTCGAGCTGTAACTTGAGCTCGCAGCTTGTGCTGCCCGCCGTTTCGAAGCGGCGCGGCTCTCTGCGTAATCGTCTGCATCATCGGCTTCATCGATGGCTTGGTTGGCGAGTGTCATGGCCGTCGCGTAATCACGCGTTCGGTAGGCCGACCATGCATCTTGATGCGCGGACTTCGCATCGGTCAAATCGGCAGCCACGCTGTAGCCATAGTACTTTCCGTCATACCGATTGATGCGCCGATTTGCTTCTGCCAGCTCCGCCTCCACACTGCCGATGAACACCATTTCCTCGCGAAACACATTGGAGGCCTTGTTGTAGGCATTGTGTACCGACGTTGCGCGACGAAGCAGCAGGGGCCCCGGAGGTTCTTGAGTCTTAAGCGTTTGCGCCGACTGAAGGGTCTTCATCGCCGCATCCACGGCAGCTGCCACATGTTTGCGGTCGCGTTGCTCGCGTGCCACGGCTCCGCGCAGACGCTCGATCAGACCCTCGGCTTGTTCAAGCTGCCCGACGGCTTCGTCGAACTGTTGGATATTGTTTTCCGCACGCTCGGTCACGGATTCCTGCGCAGCCAGAATCTGGCGGTATTCGGAGGCAACCACCAGCCAATTCGGTATCTCCTCGTGGCCCAACGATTTTTCGGTGGCGTCGGCGAGCGACTCCAGCTCCTCAGCGAGAGCCGGGCCGACGCCCGCCGCGCGTTTGTCGGCGAGTTTGCGCACCTTGGCGTTCTGCTTCTCTACGGTCTTTCGTTTGGACTCGGCGAACGATTGCGCTGCATCAAGCTCCTTCTCGATCTGATGAATCTCGTCGATTAGGGCGTCGCCTTTTTCAAGCAACTCTTCGGCAACCTCAAGGTCCGCCAACGCAGACAGATAGTATTGCTGCGCATGGTCACCTTCGACATGCTGGAACCACCCCTCGGCTTGTGAAATTGCATCAGCAAGCTCACGGAGGTTGTCGTCCTGAACTTGGAATCCTTTCACGTTGTGCCGCTCACGCAGGCCTTCCAGAACCTTTCGCGCCAGCGGGGTACGCTCGTTGATGGCGTCGCGGTGTTCACGCAGTTTCTTCAACCACGTGGGCACACCGTCTTTCGCTTGTTCGGTCGCGTCGATCTTGTGCTGCAGATGATTGAGCGCCCACGACAATCGTCGCAGCTCGTTTGCGGCCTCAAATTCCTTGCCGTTGGCGACCATGGCGACGATGCGATTCGCATCACGGACCGCATGGTCGAGCGTGACATCCGGCTCAAAACCGGGTTCGCGAACGTTGTAGGCTTGCGCTCGAAGCGCCTCGATTTTCTCGCGTAGGTTGGCACCTTGAGAGCTGATTCGACCTCGAATCTGAGTGACGACTTCGTTACCGGTATGAACATCATCTGCAAGCGCGCGCATCGCCGCCGACAATTCTTCGAGTCCGGGCAGCGCTTTGACTGGGTCAATTGCCGACATTGGCTTCAATTCGGTCCGGTCTTCAGACAGCGGGTTGAGGCGCTCAAACACTGGCTTGGTAGGGATCGCGAGGGTCTCTCGGCGCTCAATCGCATCGAGCAGCTTTGCATGGCTCTTGTCGGTATCATCCACCAATCGCGCGGATTCGTTAACGTAGCCAAGCAACGACGTCAGCAGCATATGGGCCTGCTTGTACTTTTCGTCCAAGTCCTCAAGTAGCCATTTAGCCTGGTTGTTGTATTCGACCGTCAGCGGCAGATAGATGCGTAGCCGGTCTTCCGGCTCGCCGGTGTCGAACTTCACCGTGGTATCGTTGAGGATGGTCAATACGTCCTCAAATGGCTGAACAAAGACGCCGGCACCATCAAAGGATGCCTGTGCCTTTTCGAAGAGTTGTTGGCCTTCCGAAAAGAGAAGGAACACCTGGTTGACCGCGTCCGCGCATTGTTGGTCGAGCTCCTTCGTCTCGCCTTCAAAGCGTTGGCTGGATGTTTGGAAGTACATTGCGTGCTGTCCCTCCAATTCCAAGATGCGCTCACCGGCGATATCCAGATGCGATTTCCAAGCTTCCAGTCGGAGCGTGGCAGCGCGCTTGGCCCCGTGGCGTCTTCGGAAATGCAGGCCGATGATGATGAGAAGGAACAGCAGAATTACGCCGCCGACGATGCCTGGGACGATTTGGGTGAGCAGGATGTGGCGTCGGTCTCCAATCTCGAATTGTCCTTCGACCAATGCTACACATTCTTCCCCATAGACGCCCGGAAACTGGGTGTCCGTCTCATAAGATTGCTTCGCGCGAACCAGCGATTTATTGCATTCCGTCAACATGACGAGGGTGTCCTGACCAAACGCGTCGGTTGCCCATGGCTTCTTGGCAAGGCGCTGTTCGACTGCGTCCAGGCGCTTCTCCCAGTCGCGAATCGTATCGCGGGCAGCACTGTATGCGTTCAGATTGTTACGGACATAGTTTTCCTGACTTTCGGCCATTCGCGCCGATTGATTTGCGGCACCGAGGTGTCCTCGCTGCAACGAAATCCGCGCATCTTCAAACCCGGTCTCATACTGTTCGACGGCATTCAGATGGGCTTTGTGTGCGACCTTCGGCATTTCGGCCCGGATTCGTTCCCGCAACTCCTTTGCCACCTTCGGCGCAAGTTTCGATTTGTCCGAGATCATTTTCGCGCGCGCCGCTTCCTGCCGTTTGCGTGACACGAGGTCCTGCTCGACCGAACGCATCAATGCACAGACCGCCCCTGCGTAATCGCCGCTTCGTGCGAAGGTGGGGAAGGGCGAATTGTCGATGACGTATTTGATGGCCGAGCGCTCAAAACCAAGCTTCGCCCAATCCGTACCGGGATGGATGGCCACCGCACGGTTCTTGATGCCCATCGCGATGAGGACATGCTTCTCGGAGTTTAGTTGTGGTCGCCACTCATTATAGAGTGCATCTACAAACGGAACAGCGTCCGAATCACTGGGACCTTGGATGTTGTTCTGACTGGTGACGTCGACGATTGCCGCGTAGTACGTCGCGCCGACCTGGCTCGCTCTTGTTGTCGATGCCGCGCACTCCCGCAGCTCATTGCTTAGATTCCCGTAACCCGCTCCAAGTCCGACCTGTCCATTGAGTACGGGCAAAGGGTCCCATGCAAACACGGTCGAGGGGATGAGCGCGGTCGCAGCGAGCAAACATGCGGCGAGCAGATATCGCATGAAACAGCCTGAAATTGAGTGGGTTTAGGTCGCGTCAGTTCTCCCATAAATCGGCCGTGTTTACCAGTGATCTTCACCTGAAGCCGTACGAGCGCGGAAAAGTTTTTGAATTCCGACTCATTTTTGAAACTGCGGCATCAAACGTAGCGCAAGGCCGCATAAACACTAACCGACCGACTAGTTGGTTCTTTTCTTTTCTTGAATTTGACGTGTCTGACCTGTAAACCGCGAAGCGGTTTGTGTGTTTAGTGCAATATTTGATGGATTTAGCGATATGCAACGCAAGCGAAAGAACTTCGGATTTCTGCGTGATGCCTCCGGCCCAACGGTCCCTGCTGCGATTGAGCAGTATGCGTTTCGGACCGAAGACGGACTGACTTTCCTTAAGCCAAAAGGCGACCCATCCTTCCACAGCTATGCCGATGTGTACGCTGAGATGAAGAAGCGCGGGAAGCACTTTTTGGATTTGGGACTTAAAAAGGGTGACCGCGCGGCGTTCATCATCCCCGACCCTGAGGACTTCGTCTTGACGTTCTTCGGCGCGATGTCGGTGGGTGTGGTTCCTGTCCCGATGTATCCACCGTTGTCGTTTGGCAAGCTCGACGCATACATCGACGCGAGTGCGAAGATCATTGCAGCCTCGGGCGCTCGGGTCTTGGTCACGGACAAGAAAGTTCAGAACATCTTGTGGTCACTTATCGACGACGTGAAGTCGCTCGAGGACATCCACGTTGTGGAGCAGTTCTGGGAAGATAACGACGGCGACATTCCGCCGCTTGACCAACTGACCCACGAAGACGTCGCTTTCCTTCAATATACATCGGGTTCAACGTCGCTTCCGAAGGGCGTCATCGTTACCCATGGTAGCTTGCTCGCAAATCTGGACGGCATCATGAACGTCGGTCTTCGCATCGACGACGATGATATTGCTGTCAGCTGGTTGCCGCTCTACCACGACATGGGCCTCATCGGGTTTACGCTCGCCCCTATCTGGTACGGCGTTCCAACGGTCTACATGCCGCCAACGATGTTCATCAAACGCCCTAGCCGCTGGATGCAGACGATGAGCGACTATGGCGCATCCATTGCGTTCGCACCGAACTTCGCATTCGCACTGGCCGCCAAGCGCACCAAGCCAGAAGACGTCGCAAAGATGGAGCTTTCGAAGGTGAAAGCCTTGGGCTGCGGGGCTGAGCCGAATCACCCGGGCACGTTGAATGCCTTCCTTGACCACTTCGCACCAGCAGGACTGCAGCGCAAGTGTCTGCTTCCTTGTTACGGAATGGCTGAAGCGACGCTTGCGATCGCGTTCATCGACCTTGAAGAAGAGTTGACTGCAGATCGCGTCAATGCCGAGACGTATCAGACTGACAAGATCGCGGCTCCCGCAGCAGAAGATGATGAGAACGCACTCGAGTTTGTGAGTTGCGGTCGTCCGTTCCCAAATCACAACGTCTTGGTCGTCGATACGGAGGGTAACGAGCTGCCAGAGCGACACGTTGGACAGTTGGTCGTGCAAGGACCAAGTGTCACGCCGGGCTACTTCGAAGAACCCGAAAAGACTGCCATTACCTTCAAGGAACTCGGTTTGATGACCGGCGACCTTGGATATATCGCAGACGGTGAAGTCTACGTTACCGGACGTATGAAGGATGTCATCATCCTGAACGGTCGTAACTACGACCCACAATCCATCGAGTGGGTTGTTCAGGACATCGACGGCATTCGAAAAGGCAACGTCGTTGCGTTCTCGATCCCAGGTGAGCGCACCGAAGAACTTGTTATCGTCGCCGAAACCAAGGCCGACGTGGACAAGGAAGTGCTTTCCAAAGTTGTCGCAACCGCTGTGCGCGAAGCCTTGGCCGTATCGGCCGGTGATGTCGCACTCGTTGGTCGCGGCGAGCTGCCCAAGACATCGAGTGGAAAACTGCAACGTGCGAAGACGCGCGAGCAGTACATCTCCGGGGAGCTGGGTGTCGAAGGGGCGCGTACCCATGACGCGAGAACGCAGAAGACCAAATTGGTGAAGCACGTCGCCAAGAGCGCCGTGGTTCGCGCCAAGCACGAAGTGAAGAGCACCGTCAAATCGAAGGCTGGAGGCCTTCTCAATAAAATCGCAGGGAAGGGATAGGTCATGGATATGGACGCGTTGCTAAGCCTCTTCGCAGAAGCGGCAGACGAGATTGGTCAGTACAGCTTTGACGGGCTTTCGAAAGACACCGCGATCGCGGAGTTAGGCATCGATTCCGTCGAGTTGCTCGAGATTTTTGGTTACGTCGAAGAAGAGCTTGATATCGAGCTCGACGACGAAGACCTGGCCGGACTCAAGACCATCGGTGACCTGGGCAAACTCATTTCGAGCCAGCTAGATGACTAACGTCAATCCTAGAGATATCGCGGTCATCGGCTATTCGTGTCGCTTTGCAGATGCGGATAATGTCGACGAATTTTGGGCAAATCTTGTAGCCGGCAAAGCCAGCTTCAAACCTGTGCCCAAAGACCGTTGGAACCACGAGTCGTTCTTCTCGGACCACTCGCGTAAAGCCGATAAAACGTA
The DNA here is from genome assembly GCA_030427705.1 of bacterium. Taxonomy (GTDB): domain Bacteria; phylum Myxococcota_A; class Bradymonadia; order Bradymonadales; family Bradymonadaceae; genus JAUIBR01. The sequence continues at coordinate 105,304 of JAUIBR010000008.1, forward strand.
CGCGAAGTCCGGGGCGTTCATTGATGATGTGAGTTCGTTCCCAGCGTTTCACTTCGGCATCGCACCTCGCCGCGTCGAGACGATGGACCCCCAACACCGCATGGTGTTGGACGCCGTTCGGGTCGCGCTTCAAGACGCGGGTTTGGAACACGGTGAGGGCTATGACCCCGAGATGGTCGGTACGTTCTTGGGCGTCAGCACCAGTGAATACGCCAACCTGACGACCTCGCGCACCATGGCCATGATGATGAATGATGGCCAGCTCGGTGATGCGGATGATGCGGCAGATGGGCTTGCGCATTCGGTCGAGAACGTGGCGCCGATCAGCGCGTTTTCGATGACAGGAATCCTGTTGAACATGGCGGCGGCAAACGTCGCGCACCAATGGAAATTTAAGGGACCGGCCTACACAGTCGATGCGGCCTGCGCGTCGTCTTTGGTCGCAATCCACGACGGCATTACCAATATCCGTGCGGGCATCTGCGATATCGCGATCGCCGGTGGAGTCTACGCGAACCTCACGCCTTCGACGCTGGTTGGATTTTCGCGCATTGGCGCGATCTCGAAGTCCGGGGTTTGCCGGCCATTCGACGAAAACGCGGATGGGTTCGTGCAAGGTGACGGGGTGGGCATCGTCGTTCTGAAGTCGCTGGAAAAGGCGCTTGCGGATGGCGACCGAATTCACGCGGTCATCAAAGGCAGCGGCATCAATAACGACGGCGATACGTCAGGCCCGATGGCTCCAGCCGTTGAAGGGCAAGCCGATGTTATCCGTCGTGCGCAGAAAGACGCCGGAATCGACCCAACGTCGATCGGCTACGTGCAATGTCATGGCACCGCGACGAAGGTCGGAGACCCGGTTGAGGTTTCGGCACTTCGAGAAGTCTTGGGCGAAGATGGCGAAGCAGTTCATATCGGCTCGGTGAAGGCCCATATCGGTCACACGATGAGCGCCGCCGGTGTCGCTGGATTGCTGCATGCAATCTTGTCGGTCGAGAACGGCGTCGTCACGCCGGTTCCTGGTTTCGGGTCTCCGAATCCAGAGTTAAAGCTCGAGTCGTCGCGATTCAACGTGCCTACCGAGCCCGTGAATTGGGCGACTAACGGCACGCCACGTCGCGCTGGCGTAAGCGCATTCGGCTTCGGCGGAACAAACTGCCACATGATCGTGGAAGAACCTCCTCGCCAGGCACCTGTGGCCGTGGCCGAGAAAGCGCAGCTTGTTGTGATTTCTGCCGAAAACCGGCAGCTTTTGGCCGAGCACGCGTCCGAGTTGGCGTTGGCGATTCATGCGCGCGAGAGCTCATTGGCTGATGTGGCTTTCACGCTCAATAAGACGCGTAAGTTTGAGGCGGCACGGTTGGCGTTGGTGGTCAAAGACGCGCAAGACCTTGTTGTGCAGCTGAATGAAGCTGCTGAGCGACTTACGACCTCGGATGCTTTGTTGGTGGGGCCGAATACGTTGGCCACGCCGACCGAGAATGAAGTTTCGCCGGTCACGTTCATGTTCCCTGGGCAGGGCGCGCAACGTCCGCAATTGATGCGGGAGTTGTACGACCAATACGAAGGCTTCCGAACACGTTTGGATTCGCTGACCGCGGTCGTCGACACGCTAGAGTTGCCGCTGCTCCACTATATCTATCCGGACCTCCGCGATGTTTCGGTCGATGAAGACACCGCAGCAGCTGAATTGACCGCCACCGAGGTCTGTCAGCCCGCGATGGCTGCGTTGGGTTTGGCGCTCGCCGGATGGTTGCAGGACGAGTTTGGTCTCTCGCCAGATTTCACGATTGGACACAGCTTAGGTGAGTTTGTCGCCGCGGCCGTGGGAGGCCTCTTGACCAGTGAGGACGCGCTGAAGTTCGTCGCGAAACGTGGTCAATTAATGGCAGAGTTAGAGCTCGATGACTACGGATCGATGGCGGCGGTTCGCGCAGATGAGTCCGAGACTCAAGCGCTGATTGGCGACCATGATGTGGTCGTAGCCAACGTCAACTACCCCCAGCAGACGGTTGTGTCGGGCGCGACTAATGCCATTGATGCGTTTGTGACAGACCTTGAGTCCAAAGACGTCAAGGTGACGAAACTCAACGTATCGCACGCCTTCCACAGTCCCGTGGTTGAGCCCATTGCCGAATCGTTGCATAGCGTCGTTGAAGGATTGAGCTTCGAAGAGCCGACGGCCACGGTTGTCTCGGCTATCACGAAGTCGGCCTACGACGCGGCCAACGCCAATGACACCTTTGTGAAGCACGCCACCTCTGCCGTTGATTTTATCGGTGCTTTGGAGGTGTGTAGTGAAGGCGGAAGCCGGACGTTTGTTGAGGTCGGTGCGGGTACGACGCTGACGCGATTTGCGAATGGCACGCTCGACCGAAAGTCGCATCATGCACGGACGTTTGTCTCGCGAGATGCTGACGAAAACCTTGAATTCATGCGCACTTTGGGCGCGATGATTGCCCTTGGGTACGACGTGGACTTGTCCGCGGTTACGCCGCAAGGAAACCTGGTGACGCTGCCCGCCACCAAGCTTGAACAACAGTCCTATTGGATCGTTCGAGACAAAAAGCAGCCGCTCGCCATCGCTTCGGACGAAGCACCTAAAAAGGAGGCCGTTGTGGCCACGAACGATTCGAATGGTTCGAATAAACATGATTCGACAGCGGCATTGGTCGCGCTCTTCCAACAGCAGAATGCGATTCTGGCCGAGCATGCACGAATCATGGCGACGCAGACCGCGATGCTGACGGGGCAAGCACCTCCAGACTTGGACCTCCAGGCACTCTCTGTTCAGGCCGCTGCTCTGCCGACTACCGCATCGTCGGCACCTGCGCCTGCAACGCCAGCACCGGTTGAAGAACCAACGGCGGCAGCACCATCGCATGATTTTGAAGCGATTGTTTTGGAGACCGTGGCCGAAGTGAGCGCATTCCCAAAAGAAGCGCTGAAGATGGACCAACAGCTTGCAACTGAGCTTGGATTCGACAGCTTGATGTTTGTCGATCTGGGCACGGCACTGCAGAAGGCGATTCCGGAACTTGGCGCAATTCCTCAAGACGCGTTCAGCATGGAAACGCGTATTAAGGACGTGGTGGCGTTCCTTGAGACGCAGGTCGCGAAAGGACCGGTCGCTGAAGCTGCCGTTGCGAAGGACGAAACGCTTCGCCGATACGAGCCGACCTTGGTCGCTCGTGAATTGGGCTTCTTGCCTGGCGAACCACCGTTCAAGGCTGGAAGCACCGTTGCCGTTGTTGCTGACCAAGGCGGGTTGGCCCAGAAATTGGTCGACGCGTTGGCGTCCACGAACGCCAAGTTCGCATACGTTGAAGACGACAAACTTCCGAAAGGCGCAACATCGCTTCTTTACCTGGCAGGCCTCGATGAGAAGGCATCCGCCAAAGACCTGCTGGCAGGAAAGCTGACGCGACCCAACGAGCGCCTACGTTCGCTCGCCGCACAACTTCATGGCAGCGCGAACGGCGCACCCGACTCGGTCGTCGTCATCACCGACAACAAGTCGCCGCTGCAACTCGGACTCACTGCAATCGCCAAATCCCTCTCACGAGAATGGCCCCGCACCCTGGTCCGCACCGTCCGAATGGACGCCAAAGTCAAAGCAGACGTCTTGGCCAAAGAACTCCACAACGCCTCCCAAGACCTAGAAGTCGTCTACAACCAAAACGGACGTCAGGTCATCGCGTTGGCAAAAGCCCCCTTCGAAACGAAGACACAAGAACCGAATACCGATTACCGTAAACCGATTACCAAAGACGACACCGTCGTCTTCACCGGTGCAAGCCGTGGCATCGGCGCCAAAATCGCCATCGAGCTGGCAAAGCGCACGAAAGCCTCGTTGATCATCGCCGGTAGAACGGCCGAAGCGGACCTTGGTGACGACGCCAAAGCAAACCTCAAAGCCATGCGTGATGCGGGTAGCAGCGTCGAATATGTGGCTTGGGATGTCTCGGTCGCTCCGGATAAATCAGTCGCCAAATTATTGAAAGGCGCCACGGTCGCAATCCACTCCGCAGGCCTGATTCGCGACCGCGAAATCCAAGCAAAGACGGCTGAGGATTTCGAAACTGTGACTGCCGTTAAGGTCGATGGCCTGGTTCACCTAACCCAAGCATTGAACCTGAAGAAGCTGTCCAAGCTTGTGGTATTCAGCTCGTGGGCCGGACGATTCGGCAACCGCGGGCAAGCTGATTATGCAGCCGCAAATGAAGTGATGGGTGCGCTGGCGAGTTCGCTGGCAACCGACTCACTTCAGGTGAAAGTCATCGACTGGCCGGCATGGGAGACTTCGGACATGGTCCAGTCCATCCCAGAGAGCGTGCGCGAAGCGATGCGCCAACAAGGTGTGACCTTCATCAACGACCAAGATGGCGTCAACGCGTTCTTTGATGAACTGCAGACGCCGGGTATTGAAGCGCTCTACGGCGTCGATCTTCCAAGTGAGCTTCGCACCTTGCGTTCACGCTGGGGCTTGTCCACCGAAACGCATCCATATTTGGCTGACCATACGCTTCGCGAGAAGCCGGTCCTGCCATTCGCAAGTGCAATGGACTACATCGCCATCACCGCGCAGAGCGCGATTGGCAATGGCCCGTTCGAGATTCGCAACCTAACTCTCTACCGCGGTGTCGACGTCGACGAACCGGTTTCGCTGCACGTCAAAGCAGACTGCCGCGTTAACGGCGACCGTTTTGCTGACGTCGAAATCAAGTGCGAGAAGCAGGGCAAGACCTTCGTGGCTTACGGCGGAAACTACATCGCCGGTCGTCCGCAGATGCCGGAAATCTCCGTGCGCAAACAAGGCGTCATTGAAGGCGCGCACCCCGACATGCCGCTCGACAAATTCTACGCACAACATGCGTTCCACGGTCCATCCATCGCCGCCATTGAGCGCGTTGAAGAGACCGGTGACGCGCACCTTGTGGGTTGGGTAAAGACGTCGACCCCGGCTGAGTTGGTAAGCAATCCGATTCGCGAGAAGTGGGCGATTGACCCACGTGTGGTCGATGGCGCAATGCAGCTTGTCCTCTACTGGCTCCAGGCCAAGAAGGACATGGCAGCCTTCCCAACTTCTTTTGATTCGTATGTGCAGATTCAAGCGTTCCCAGCCGAAGGCTTGGTTCGCACCACGATGGTCTTGCATGAGCTCGACGACCAAAAGGTCATCGGTTCGGTGTTGTTTGAAGACGCCGAAGGCAACTTGCTTGCGACCATGAGCCGCCTACAGGCCCGCGTCTTCGACCTCGCCGTAGAGGAAGACGACGCAGGAATGGATATCCCAGAGGAACTCTGGAAGATCACCGCATTCCCTGAGGTCGAGGCACTTAGCCAACGACTTCAAATGGCGGAGCTTATCGGCCTGCGTAACCCATACTTCGTGACCCACGATGGCGTTGCCAAGAATAAGGCAGTCATCGAGGGCAAAGAGATGGTCAACTTCTCGAGCTACAACTACCTGGGATTCTCGGGTCATCCCGCGGTCAGCGGAGCAGCCAAAGAAGCTGTCGACCGCTTCGGTACGTCGGTTTCGGCGAGCCGTTTGGCGTCGGGTCAGATTCCACTGCACCAGGAGTTGGAAGAAGAGATTGCGGACTTTGTCGGTGTTGATGCTGCATTGGTCTTTTCGGCCGGTCACGCCACGAACGAGTCGGTCATCGGCCACCTCTTCAACGAGGGTGACCTCATCATCCACGACTCGCTCGCCCACAACTCAATTTTGACGGGTTGCGCGCTGAGCGGGGCGAAGCGCCTGGCGTTCAAGCACAACGACTACGACGACCTCGAGCGGATTCTGAAGCAGCTTCGTGGCTCCTATAAGAAGGTCGGCATCATGATCGAGGGCGTCTACTCGATGGACGGTGACATCCCCGACCTGCCGAAGTTCATCGAGCTGAAGAAGAAGTACAAATGCTTACTCTACGTCGATGAAGCGCACTCGGTCGGGACCATTGGTCCACGCGGTGCTGGCGTTGCCGACTACTTCGGGCTGGACGCCCGTGAAGTCGATTGCTGGATGGGCACGCTCTCGAAGTCATTTGCGAGTTGCGGTGGTTATGTCGCGGCCAGCAAAGAGCTTATCGAGTACCTCAAGTACACCGTTCCCGGCTTCATCTTCTCCGCAGGTATCAGCCCTGCAAACTCCGCAGCTGCCCTGGCTTCGGTGCGGCTTATCAAGCAGCACCCAGAGGTGCCTCAGCAGCTGCAAGCACGCTCCGAGTTCTTCCTGCAAGCCTGCAAGAAGCGCGGAATCGACACCGGTTTGTCCAAGGACTCCGCTGTTGTTCCATGCATCGTCGGCAACTCCATGGACTGCCTCAAGCTGTCGGAACGTCTGGCCGAGCGCGGCATCAACGTGCAGCCAATCGTCTATCCTGCGGTCGATGACAACGAGTCGCGACTGCGCTTCTTCTTGAGTTCAACGCATACGGAAGAAGAGCTTGAGTTTACGGCTCAAGCGATTGAGGAAGAGTTGACGGCGATTCGTAGTGGGGCGGCGGCGGAATAGGCTCGCTGCTTTGCGCTGGCTGCTTCGCGCTGGCTACTTCGTGCGTGCTGCTTCGCGCGGTCATTAGTCTTTGGTCTTTGGCTTTTGGTCTCATTGACTTCAGCCAATCAATGGTCACCTTGAAAATTCGAAGGCTGCCTTCGGTTTTTCAACAAAATTTGATCTAGAGAACCTATTTTGCTAGAAAATTCGAAGTTAAACTTCGAGATTTCAAGTTATGGTGATTCAAAGGCCTGCGGATCAAGCGCGGGTTTCGAAACTGTTAAAGCAGTTCCCGGTAGTGGCAATTGTTGGTCCGCGCCAGGTTGGAAAGACCACGTTGGCGCTCGAATTGTCGAAGGCGTTCGATGTCGTTCATCATTTTGATTTGGAGGACCCGCAGGACCTTGCGCGTCTGCAAGAGCCAGGTTTGGCGCTGAGACCGCTTGAGGGGTTAGTCATCATAGATGAGGTGCAACGCAAGCCTGACCTGTTTCCATTGCTCAGGGTGCTAGCAGACCGAAAGGACACGTCCACCAAGTTTTTGATTCTGGGAAGCGCTTCGCCAGAGCTGATTCAGGACGGCTCGGAGTCACTGGCTGGCCGAATCGCATTTCATGAACTGGCGGGGTTCTCGCTGGGCGATGTTGGTCCCGATTACTTGGACAATCTGTGGGTGCGTGGTGGATATCCTCGGTCGTTCCTGTCGATGGAAACCGAGTATAGCGTCGAGTGGCGCGAACAATTCATCAAAACCTACCTAGAGCGTGATTTGTCCGAGCTTGGTTTTGGCATTCCTTCGACGACCTTGAGGCGGTTCTGGAGCATGCTCGCTCACTACCATGGCCAGACCTTGAACTATTCTGAGCTTGGGCGCTCACTTCCTGCGTCGGATAATACGGTTCGATCTTATGTCGATATCTTGGCTTCAACCTACATGGTCATGGTGTTGCAGCCTTGGTTCGAGAACATCTCGAAGCGCCAGGTAAAGTCACCCAAAATCTACATTCGCGATTCGGGGCTTTTTCACACGTTGTTGGGTATCGACACCAAACTCCAGTTGGAACGGCATCCCAAGCTTGGCGCGTCGTGGGAAGGGTTTGCGTTGATGGAAATCATCCGACGCCATCCAAAACACGACCCCTATTTTTGGGCGACACACGCCGGTGCGGAGCTCGATTTGATGCTGGTAAGAGGGGACGAACGTCTTGGGTTTGAATTCAAACGTACCGATAGCCCGAAAGCCACTCGGTCAATGCACACCGCGTTGACCGAACTGAAGCTCAACGAGCTCACAGTGATTCATGGCGGGTCGGCTCGGTTTCCGTTGGCTGACAACATCGAAGCGGTTGGGTTGTCGTCCTTGAAAGCTTGAGTATTTTCTTACCTCGTTCACACGACGTTCACATCACTCGGTTAGCCTCCTCTTCATCAATTGACGGAGTCGCTGATGCTGAGTTTTCTACGTGCCCTTACCGCCGAACTCGATCGAGTTCACTTTCGCCATTGGAGAGTGCTCTTTGCGCTCTTCGTCGCGTCGTCGGCGAGCTTCCTGTATTTCCATCATCAAATCGAGGAGCAACGCGCGCAGAAGACCGGCGAGTTGATGGTCTTGGCATACCGCTTTCATCACGAGAATCGTGACTTCTACAAAAAGGAAGGCCGCGCTCAGTTAGTGATGAATCAACGAAAGAGCGTGTGGGGGCAGGATTTCTGCCGCCATATCTCGGACGTCAGCCGCAATTTTGAGTGGGACGAAGACTGCAAGGTCGAACCAGACGTCCTGGCGACGTTGACCGTCTATCATGAAACCGAAGAGATAAAGCTCGAGTTCAAACAGGACCAGCCATGGCCGTTTGACCCAATCCACGTGGTGTCGACACCGAAGGGCGTGACATCCGAATGAGGTCTGACGTGGGCATGGTTTCGTTTATGAGCACATTCTGGACGGTACATCACAGCTTCCAGCAACCAGCTTTGGGTGTGGATCAATTTGTGAGCAGACTGTTGTTGTATGTCAGATTGTAGATTGCGTTTCTTACCACAGAGGGCCCACCGAAGCCCGTGAGGACCCACAGAGAGTGCGGTGGTTTTTGGCTTCGCTTCGAGTCGGGCGATATCCGCTTTGGCCGCAGTCGATTCACTCGTTTGGCAGGAGCCAAACTCCGTTCACGAAGCGTCCACGCGGACATCACACCGCCTCTTGCTGCCGCCTGACCGACGCTACGGTTCCTACGCCTGACGGCGTGGCACCTGCACTCTAGCCCTGTTGCACCGCTTAAGATGCCGACCCGCAACCGAATGACAAAGAAATCTCGGTGGGGCCTCACGGATCTCGGTTCCTCTCGGTGGCCAAAATGCGCAATCCACAACAACCACGTTAGCTACACGCGCGAAGGCGCCCACCATGATCGCAAATGAAACCACACCCTCTGACATTAGCTGAAACTATTGGTTAGCTGATGGAATAGGCAACAACCGCGCGGTAGGTTCACGTCGCAATCAAAGGAGGTAACGATATGGCACACGTCGTTATGCAATCGGCCGAATTCGCCACGGTTGAACAAGCACAGAAGGCAGAAAGTGAACTGAAGTGGCTCTGCGATGCCTATACAGATTTTGAAGCCAATGACCCGGATCCATGGAATCAAGAGCGGATTCCGCCGCCGCTGATCGAATTCGGAAAGCGGCATGGATTGGACTGGCCAAACGAGAAACATGCGCGATTCCTGCTGAAGGGCGGGTTCGCAGAGATGGTCGAGCTCTTGCGGCTCGATAGGATGGTCTTCTTCTGGGGCGGTGGCTTTGACATGGGCGACGAACCATTGCGACAGATCTTGAGGAAACTCGGCGCCACGGACGTACGTGAGACGTGTGATCTGATCGTCAAATGCACCGACCCAGATTCAAGAATCGCGGAGCTTGCGCAGTTTCTTGAAGACGAGGATTTCGAGGAGCAGTACTTCGTCGATGATTACGATGATTGGGCCTATTTCTCGGTCAAGCTCGAAGGCGACAACCACTCACGGATGATTTGGTTCGATGACTCCGGAGTCCAAGACTGGGCGTTTGTCACCATGCTCTATCAGCTGGATGGCGAGGACCCACGGTTCGCGGCACCAGCCAGCGACTGACCTACATGAGCAAAGTCACCGACACGAAGCCGATGATCAGCGCAGCTACGAGAACGATGATTGAAACGACCGCCGCGACCGCGAACACCATGAACATGAGCGATTTGTCGGACGACTCGACTACGGATTCGACCACGGCTGGTTCAACCATGCTCCAGTTACTCGATTGCGAGACCAACGACCGCACGGTGTCTAGATAGTCCAATCCTTCGTGGGCGCCTACTTCGGTCCAACACCAACGACCATCGCTGTCACGCGAGAGGAAGATAATCCAGGGAGGGCCTTCTCCCATCGGGTTGTAGCTCAGAATCATGGGGGAGCGAGACATGGCCTGCACGTGGTACTCGACGTGCATCTCGTAGTTCCATTTCCAGCCTGCCGGGAAGATCTCGACCTCCGACATCTGCGGTCCGCGCAGCACCTCGCTGACTCGCCAAACCGAACTGTTCAATTGGAATGGAGGGCATGATCCAGCTGGCTCACCGTAGGTCTCCATCTGCGCAATCTCGGCAGCCGATGGCGAAATTTCGATGGTGTTGATTACCGAGGTCGGCTCGGCGATTGCGATAAACTCAGCGTGGCACAACGACTCAAGGTCGACGTCTTCGTAGTGAATCTGGCCCATGGGCAGCTTCCTAGGTCAAGAACGCCTCGGTCAACTGGTAGGTGATGAAGGCGCCGATGTATGCGACCACAAACATATAGGCGAACGCCACGGCAGGCCATTTCCAACCGGCAGTTTCGCGTTTCATCACCGCCAACGTCGACACGCATTGCAGGGCGTAGACGAAGAAGACCATTAATGCCAGCACGGTTGGCAGTGGGTAGGCCGGTGAGCCGTCTTCGTGTTTGGCGTTCTTCAGGCGTTCGCCCAGGCCTTCGAAGTCTTCCTCGTCACCTGTGAACGAGTAGATTTGGGCAAGTGTTGCGACGATGACTTCACGCGCAGCGAGACTCGCGATGAGGCCGATTCCAATCTTCCAATCGAACCCAAGGGGTCGAATGATGGGTTCGATGGTTTTGCCGATTTTCGCGGCGGTGCTGTGTTCGACCTGGTAGGTCGCGACCGCTGCCGCGTCGCCCGCAATCTCCGCCGGCGGTTCAACTTGTGGGAACGTCAGAGCGGCCCAGAGCAGAACGCTGGCTACCAAGATGACGGTTCCTGCTTTGGTCAGGAACGCGCGTACGCCGCGCCACACGCGGTGGCCGACCACCTTGAAGGTCGGCAGGCGGTAGGGCGGAAGCTCCATATAGAACGGGTAGGTTGCTCCCCGAAGCACGCCGCGTTTGAAGATGACACCAGCCACAAAGGCGCTGACGGAACCCAAAAGATAGAGCCCAAAGAGCACAACACCCTGCAGATTGAAGATGCCTAGAATAGATGTCTGCGGGACGAACGCGGCGATCAGTAATCCGTACACTGGCAGACGTGCTGCGCAGGTCATGAACGGTGCGACCATGATAGTCGCCAGCCGACTTTTTGGATCCGGAATACTGCGGGCCGCCATGATGCCGGGAATCGCGCATGCGTATGAGGAAAGCAGGGCGATGAACGAGCGTCCTTCGAGGCCAGCCCAACCCATCACGCGGTCGATCACGAATGCGGCCCGGGCCATGTACCCGGTGCCCTCTAACAGAGCGATCAACAAGAGCAAGAGCGCAATCTGTGGGACGAAGACGACCACGCCGCCAACCCCACCGATGATGCCGTCAACCAATAGGCTCTTCAGCAAGCCGTCGGGCAAGACGCCCGCCAAAAGCTCACCGAGGGCGAGCACGCCGCCTTCAAACAAGTCCTGAAACGGCGCGGCCACGACGAAGATAATCTGGAAGAACAGGAACATCACGATCGCGAAGATCGCGATGCCCAAAACTGGATGGAGGACCCATTTGTCGATCGCGTCTGTAACCGTCGATTCGTTGTTCGGTTGGGTTACGGCTTTCTCGAAGATTGCGTCGGCCCAGGCGTATCGTTCTTCGATATCCTCAGGCACGTCGTGTGGGTCTTGTTCCCAAGTTCGGCTCTTTGCAAGCACAGCCCGAACGTCGTCGATCCCGATGCCGCGGTTACCGACAACACCGATTACAGGGATACCCAACTCGCGCGCCAAGACGGGCACTTTCACCGCACCACCGCGCGCCTTGAGCTCGTCGATCATCGTCAAGACAAGCACGGCCGGAAGCCCGTGTCGCATCACCTCGCCGACCAATTGCAACGAGCGCGCAAGCGTCGTGGCATCGGCGACGACGACCACGCCGTCCGGCGCGTCAACGTCCTCGATTCGACCGTGAAGCACGTCAACCGTGACCGCCTCGTCGGGACTCAAGGCGTCAAGAGCGTAGGTGCCAGGCAAGTCGATCAACGTGATTTCACGGTCGTCGACGGCCATTGTGCCCATGACATGTTCAACGGTCACACCGGCGTAGTTTGCGACCTTTTGGCGCAATCCCGTCAGTGCATTGAACAGGGTGGTTTTCCCGGAGTTCGGGCTGCCGATCAGCGCAAGCAGACGCTCGCCTTCATTTGCCGATGCTGCACTCATTTTTGGTCCGAACGCGCCTTACTGCGCGACGCTAAGGAACTTCGATTCAGTCTTTCGCAGACTGACCCGACCTCCACGAACTTCGTATTCGATGGGGTCGCCTAGAGGGGCTTTCCGAATGACTCGAACAATGGAACCGGGGACAAATCCCAGTGACATGACACGCGCGCGCAGTGATGCCGGCATTTCGACATCGATCGCCTCGATTCGGGCGTCTTGTCCGGGAGTCAGCTGGTTGAGAGGAAGGTTTGATCCAGCCATGGGGTCACCTCGCTTAGGTAACCTCTATATAGGCATTTTGAGAATGATTTTCAAGACAATTGATAATGATTATCAATTGCACGGAGGTCATCGTTTTAGGCCATCAATGCTTCCAGCGGGCCGCCACGTTGTGCCTTGTCCGGTTCGCCACCAAACTTGGCGGCTTCGTCGCGATACCCGGCGACATAGCCCAGACTCGACAATGCGTTCGATACCCTCAGATTCCCGGCGGTTCCGTGCTTTGGATACAGCAGCGTGCGGCCGTCAGTTTTGATGCCGACCTTCGATCCGCCGATCACCAGCATTGGCCAGTTGGTCGCTTGGCTGTGGTGGGTAGAGCCATTGTCCGACATGAAGACGATGACTGTGTGGTCTAACATCGTACCGTCGCCCTCGGGAACGGCTGCCAGGTCGCGCGCCATCCGGGCGATCATCTCGACCTGACGTTCGATCACTCGATTCAAGACCTTCTGATACGTCGGGTTCCCACCTGCCTCGTGACAAACCCCATGGCGCCACGGGATGGTGCCACTGAAGTTGGGGTCCTCTTCAAAGATGGTCTGCAGGCTCGAGTACTTCGTGTGCGAGAACGCGTTGCCCGTCGATGAGGACAAGACAACCGTGCGTGTCAGGTCACCCATTAGTGCCGCCGTTGCCAGTCGATATTGTGACTCCAGGCGCAGCAGTGGATGTGCGGATTGAAGCAGGGAGCCGTCCTCAGGATTGATGCCATTGGAGTCCGCCACGGAACGCAGCGTCGCCTCGGAGTCCAAGAGACGCTGCTGCAGCAAGCGCATTTCTTCGACGGCTTGCTGGTAGTTCTCGAGTTTCGCACGTTCCCGACTGCCGCCCACAAAGGCGTCCGTCGCGCGTTGAATATCGGTCAACGCGAAGTCCAGAAGTGTCCCGTTGTCTCGGAACGCTTGACCCGCTGCGCCAGCAGCAAGCGAGCCAAAGATCGCCGCGTGGCCTTTGAGCGGATTGACGATGATGGGTAGCTGTCGGCTGGGGTTATCCATGCACATGCCGTATTGCAGCGGCGTGGTACCGGATTCCACCGAACCCAGACGGATTGCGTTGAAAGGTTGGTCGCTATGAAGGCACTGAGCGACCCACGAATCAACCGTTTGCGCCCGGCCCTTGGAGCAGTTCAAGGACTTGTACTGCGTCGTATGAGAGCCGCCCGTAATCGTCGAAGACAGGTGCATCAACACCGCTGAATGCGGCCGCAAGTCCACCTCGCCCGCACTGCCTGCCAACGAAGAAAGCGCGGGGGCTGTCGACAGATCGCCGCCGACCTCCACCAACATGTCGTTGTCGCCATCGGCTGCGTTCGCGTCATCCGACATCAAGGTGTGCTTCTCGATGCCGTTACCCGTAATGCAAATAACGACACGTTTTGGCAACATATCGTCGCCTTCCGCAAACGCCGTCCGAATCAAGGGAGAGACAAGCCCGGCGCCGGCACCAAGGCCCATCGCCTGAATAAATCGTCGTCGTGATAGTGAGAGCTTTTTCATTGGCCGGCCTCCTCGTCCATCTCTTGTGGCACGTGGCGGTATTGGAACGTGTCGGACTGGAACAAGGCGATCAGCATCTCGATCATTGAGCCGCCTGAATCATCATAGGCCTGCTCCATCTGGTCTAGCGTGCATGCGTCGGCGAGCGTCTCGTCACGACCCATGAAGTATCGGAATGACTGGCGGATGAAACACTGCTTCACATGGGGTGAGTCACCAAAGGCCTCCATCATTTCGACTGCATCACGCACCTGCATGCCATCAACCAACACAGTGTCTTCGGGTGTCTTCGAGAAGCTCGCATACACCTGGTCTGTGTTCGTCTGCGTGACAGGAGTGAACTGCAAGATAGAGGAACCGTTGGGCTGCGCGCCGTGGTCATCAACCCGCATATAGCCTGCGTGGTTGTAGATTTCGAAGGCATAGCCAAATGGGTTCATGGAGCCGTGGCAGTTGCCGCAATAGCCGTCGTCAATTCCGGCACTGGCGAATCGGTCTCGGGTCGAGGCGTTGGCAGTTTCCGGTGGCAACATGGCGTTCACCCCAACGGGTAACTCGTCGATCCAACCGCAGAGCAGGTTCTCCCATACCCACTTGCCGCGGTGCACTGGATTTGGGTCGTTCTCGAAATTCGCAGCATGCGCCGCCAGCCAGGCCGGGTGGGTGAGCACGCCTGCCCGTTCATCGGAGGGCATCTCAACCCAACGCTCACCAATGGGGGTTGGGATATCTCCACCGTTATCGATATCGATATTGTAGATATAGCCCTTGTATGGCGCGTTCTCGGTCGAAAGGTCTCCGCCTTCCGGAAGTAGGAACGTCCGAGTCGTGAGCAGCTTTTTGAGCACATCCTGATCTTCAGCCACGATGCGGGCAATCATGTTGTCCATGAGCCGCGGCAGTTGTGCTCCGCTATAGGCGAGGTCTGTGTAGCGGCGATGTCGATAGGTCGGCGTTCGGTCCGGCGCAGACGTGTACGCAGACGTTGCTTCCGGTGTGTCTTTGAACACCGAATAGACTTTGTCGTGACCCAACCACTCGTGGAAAAAGCCTTCGAGCTTTCGGGACATCCAGTATTCGTCTTCGTAAAACGGCTCGATGGTGCTGGCGCTAGAGCCTTCCTGGTACTCCTTATCCGGCCCATGTGGCGCATCGAGCGGGGTGTCGGTTCCGTCGATATCGATGCTGGCGGTGGGCAAGCCGCGCCCCGCGATATGATATCGCACGATCGACGCCAGAGTATCTGGGTTGCTGATCGTGCCATTTTCCATCGCCTGCCGGACGTCGGGCAGCAGTGTGATGTGGGTCGCACCCGTATTGTAGCCTTGTTTGGACTGTCCGGGGGCGGTGTTGCCAAGCGCGTACGACAATGCCAGTCCGAGCTCCCAATCCGTCAGCCTACGTCGACCGTCAGCATCTGGATCTCCGCCGATTTCTGTTCGGAAGAGCGCGCTAGGTGACAGCCATGCAGCACGCGCGATCATGTTCACGGTGCGGTTTCGGGCCTCGGTGGTCACGGAACCATCGACACGTTCCTCGTCAGCCAGCAGTTGTTGCGTCAGTGGAACCAGGGCATCGATTTCCTCCTGCGACGCCGGGCGGAAGTAGACACCGTATTCAAGGTAGCCGGCCAAGAATGACCGGATGCAGTCGTCATCCGGGTCATCGGTCGCGGGTCCATTGCTTCTGTTCTGGAAGCACGAAGTCAGGTCCTTTGCCGCGCTGGAGTTACGCATGATGGCAATGCGTGGGTAGCTGTTTCCGGTGCTGGACTCCCAAGAGCCACCCTCATCCACGGTTGCCCGCAACACCTCTTGCAGCGTGGGACCATCCAAGGTTTCGTCCCGCGAGTAGGTCGAATAGTAGTGGTTTCGACCCGACAGGAACGGAACGGTCGTCGCATAGTTTCCGTCGTAAACTGCGCGTGCCCACTCTTTCGGATCGATTCGGCGAAGCCTTACCGGAGATGAACTCGGCTCTCCCGAACACTGAAACAGCTCAGCTTGTGGGATGAAGTTTGGGTGCGGATCGTCATACGGATCGCCACCGGAATGCGGCGGGTCATCGATGTTATTGGCATTGTTGCCATTGTTCGTGTTGTTGCCGTTGTTGCCGTTATTGGCATTGTTGGCGTTGTTCATGCGGTTGTTTTCGGACCCGTTGTTGTCGCCAAGGCTCGCATCGCCCTGGCATCCGAACAGTCCAATCACACCCACTATCAAGCACGTCTGTGCAATCCGGTGCGGCATCGTTCCACCTGTCATTGATCTTGTTTGGAGGGATGATAACAGGTTGGAGCTATGAAACGTAACTTTAGATTGAAGCCAACTTCAGACGGTTCATCTGCGAAAACCCAGTGCTTCCAGTGCACGTTGGGCCTGAAGGCTCGTATGCTTCACAGCTGACGCGGTTGCATCAAATTCAATCAGGGCGTCGAAGTCGATCAAATCCATCAAAGACGGGAGAGGACGTTGGTCTGGGTCGGTTAGCTTTGTTCTGAGTGAACCGTTATCAAACAGCGCGCAGGTCGCGTCGAACATCATCCTTTGTTCATTGTTTACGACCAGGTCCGGCGCGCCCATCTCGATAATCCGCTGCAGCCGATTCCGCCTGTTAATCACGCGACGGTAGAGGTCGTTGATGCCATTCGTGGAGAGATATCCCTTGTCGTTGGTCGCCAATGGACGAGCCGCCACCGGCAATACGTGGACCCGATCGATGATCATATCCGGGTACCCACGCAACTGTTGGGTTAAAGCAAAGATACCGCTGGTCGTAGGTCCAAACGCCCCACCGGGTTCGATGAACTCACCGGTGTCGTATTCGTACACCAACTCGCCGGAAACCAATCCAGTGATCGTGTCCAGTTCAAGACCTGTTCGCTCCACGATAAGCTCGGGCGCGCGCGTCCAGATCAACGGATTGACCATGCGCATCGTCCAGATGTAACCGAACTGTTTGGACAAAGGGTCGTTCGGATCCAGCTCACGGCGGCGGAAGCGACCCTTCAGTGCCTCAACTTGCTCTTGCGGATCGTCGCTGTACGTGAGGGGACCGAAAATCTCCTCGTCATAGAGGCCATCGGGTTCGGGCCTGAACGTCCGATAGTTGAGGGTTTCTGGTTTTAGAACAGAGCCCTGCGAAGTCTGCTCATATTCAAGCTGCGTTGCAGCGCGGGTCCCTTCGGGGAAGAGGGATACAAGTTCGGGAACCATCGGTAACCTCTGCTACGGTCTAGTAGACACAGCGGAAACCAAGCCCGCTGCCGCCGACTTCATCACCATAAGATTCAGCGCGATTCTGACAGCGAGCCAGCGATGAATCGTTGCCTGATGAACCACCGCGGTGGACGTGACGTTCGCCAGTCGCCGGCCCGGTTGGGTTCATCGCGGCATGATTTGCATACGAATCGGCTGCATAGAAATCGGACGTCCACTCCCAGGCGTTACCAGCCATGTGATGCAGGCCGTATGGGCTTGCACCAGCCGCCAGCTCATCAACGGCCAGTCGAGCGTTGTCAGTTTGGCAGCCCGAGCGGTTGAGGTGTGTGCATTCGGTGGTTAGGTCGCCCCAGGGAAATGTGAATCCCGTCGTACCTGCACACGCCAATTCCCATTCTGCTTCGGTAGGCAAACGACCACCTGCCCAGCCACAGAAGGTTGTGGCTTGGGCGAACGACATGCCGGTTACAGGCAGATTTGGCGTTGTGGTGGGGTCATAGGTGTCACTATTTGGCATGGTACATGTGCCGGCATCGACACAGCCTTGGTAGCGCGCCATCGATACTTCATAGAGGTCGATCTGGTACGCCGAAAGCGTGACTTCGTGGGCCGGCGCTTCGTCGGCGTCACAGGCGACGCTGCCTGCGCAACCCATCGTAAACGTCGTCTCGGGGATGCTCGCCACTTCGGTGTGCGGAGCCATGTCCATGCCCATGTCCGCCACGTTGTTGGCGTTGTTCGAATTGTTGACGTTGTTCGAATTGTTGAGGTTGTTGACGTTGTTAACGTTATTCGAGTTGTTGACGTTGTTGACGTTATTCGAATTGTTGACGTTGTTCGAATTGTTAACGTTGTTAACGTTATTCGAATTGTTAGCGTTGTTCGACGCTTCATCGTCCGAGCAACCGGTGCTCATCAACACTGCACACAACGCGAAGTAGAGTATTCTTTTCATCGTGATTCCTCGACGTTCACTCATGCCTTGCGCTAAGCTTCGCGCGCGGGCAAATCAAGCCTATGCAAACGTTGTATCAACACTGACCAGACTCACGAAATGATAATCGATCAAAGCCAAGCTCATTGTTACGTCTACACCGGTCGCGAAGGTGCGCTGAGTGTTGTTGGCCATGACCTCAAGATCGAGGTCACCAAGTTCACGCTCGAGTTCAAAGACGGTCGTGTGACCGGCAATTTCGACACGGAATCGCTGCGTGTTCTTGGCGCCGTGGAAGACGGCATCGTTGATAAAGACGAGCTCAAGGGCTCCGACGTAAGCAAGATCGAGAAGAGCATCAAAAAAGAAGTCCTCCAGACGAAGAAGTACCCCAAGATTTGGTTTGAGGGTGATTTTGAGGCCGACGGGGACGACCTGGTGGCGGACGGTGAGTTGACGCTAAACGGCCAGACGAAACCTTTGAAGGTCCGCGCGACCAAAGGCGAAGACGGCTGGTGGCAAAGCCGAACGACCATCGACCAAACCAAGTGGGGCATGAAGCCGTTCAAAGCGCTCTTGGGCCAGCTGAGGTTGGCGAAAGACCTGGATATCGAGCTCCAAATGCCGCCCGAGATTCTGTGACGCTATCTGTCTACATCCTGGCCGGTGGCAAGAGCGAGCGCTTCGGTAGCGATAAGGCGTATCTAGAAATCGATGGGGAGGCGAACTGGCAGCGCATCGCCGCCGCGTTCGAAGACGTGACGCTGCTCGAAGGTGCATCCGATCGCCTGAGCGATATCCCACTGCGCCGCTTGGCTGACGTCGTTCCTGACGCCGGTCCCATGGGCGGTCTACTGACTGCGCTTCAAGACGCCAATCAGCGTGGCATGGACAAGGTCGGCCTCATTTCAGTCGACATGGTGGGCTGGCAGCCCGCGTGGCTGGAGTCGTTGGCCGAGAATTGCGAAACCGCCAACGCATACCATGACGAATTATGGCAGCCTTTATTCGCTGTCTACCACGTTTCTATCGAGACGATTGTTCGTGCCCGAATCCAGTCCGGAGAATTGGCAATGTGGCGACTACTGGAGTCCATCGGCGCAAAGCGCCAGGCGTTGCCGCAGGGTTGGAGCACATTCAGAAGTATCAACACCCCTAGCCGCTAGCCCCCTAGCCGCTAGCCGCAAGCCCCCGAGCCGCTAGCCAACCTCCTCACGAAGCGATACATTGCCGCCATGAAAGACGACGTAATGCCGACAGACAAAGAAGCGGGGTTGAAGACGGGCGAGCCAAAGGCGGCAGCCGGCGGTACGCCAGCAGTCCTTTCGACCTTTAAGCATGCTATCGACCAGATGGGGGTTGTCCGGGGGACCAAGGCCCTGCTGAAGGTCAATCAACAGGATGGTTTTGACTGTCCTGGCTGTGCTTGGCCAGACCCCAAGCATCGGTCGATGGTGGAGTTTTGTGAAAACGGTGCCAAAGCCGTCGCGGACGAAGCAACAACGCGCCGTGTCTCGCCGTCATTCTTCGCGCAACACAGCATTGAAGACCTTTTGGGCCAGACGGACCACTGGTTGAACAAGCAAGGCCGCATCACGCATCCCATGATCGTTCGCGAGGGTGGCACGCATTACGAGCCTATCTCTTGGGACGACGCGTTTGCGCACCTCGCCGACACGTTAAACGGCCTGGATAGCCCGAACGAGGCGATTTTCTACACCAGCGGGCGGACGAGTAACGAAGCCGCGTTCATGTACCAGCTCTTTGTGCGTGAGTACGGAACGAACAACCTGCCGGACTGCTCAAATATGTGTCACGAGTCGTCTGGCGTGGGCTTGAGCGAGGTTATCGGCATCGGCAAGGGCACTGTGTTGTTGGAGGACTTCGACAAGGCCGACGTCATCTTTGTCATCGGTCAAAACCCCGGCACCAACCACCCACGCATGCTGACTGCGCTGCAGTCGGCCAAGCGAAACGGCGCGAAGATCGTCAGCATCAACCCTCTGCGCGAGACGGGATTGGTTGGATTTGTCCACCCACAAGAGGTCGTGAACACGGCATTGGGAAAGGCCACGCCAATTGCGGATGTCTTCCTGCAGGTGCGCGTTGGGGGTGACCAGGCGTTGTTGAAAGCAATCATGAAAGTGATGTTAGAGGACGATAGCTTCGTCGATACGGACTTCGTCAGCGACTTCACCGAAGGCTACGAGGCATTCCGCGAGAACCTGGATAGTTTCGAACTCGCCGACCTCATCGAGCAATCTGGATGTGCCGAAGAGGACATCCGCGCTGCGGCAAAAATCGCGCGCGAAGCGAAGGCGATGATCGCATGCTGGGCAATGGGAATCACACAGCACAAGAACGGTGTCGCCAACGTGCAAGAGGTCGTGAACTTCCTGCTCTTGGGTGGACACATGGGGCGCGAAGGCGCTGGTGCATGCCCGGTTCGCGGTCACAGCAACGTGCAAGGAGACCGCACGGTGGGCATCGTGGAGCGACCTAAAGAAGCGTTCCTGAAAGCTCTCGACGACCACTTTGGAATCAACGCGCCACGCGAACACGGTTACGACACCGTGCACGCCATCAAGGCCATGCACGACGGTGATGCCAAGGTGTTCTTCGGCATGGGTGGCAATTTCCTAAGCGCCACGCCCGACACAGACTACACAGCGGAAGCCCTGCGAAACTGCGACCTCACGGTGCACGTGTCGACCAAGCTGAACCGGGCGCACCTGGTGCACGGCAAATCCGCGCTGATTTTCCCATGCCTCGGACGCACCGAAATCGACATCCAGAACGGGCCGCAATTTGTCACGGTCGAGAATTCGATGGGCATCGTGCACGCCAGCAAGGGCCACAAGAAACCTGCGTCCGAGCATCTGCTGAGCGAGCCCAGAATCGTCGCACGGATGGCTCGCGCGACCATGCCGGATTCCCCCGTTGATTGGGAAGGCATGGCAGGAAGCTACGACAAAGCGCGCGACGCCATCGCCGCCTGTGTCGCTGGATTCGAAGACTACAACGACAAGGTCCGCTCACCCAACGGGTTTGAATTGCCCAACGGCCCACGATACCGCCGCTTCACGACGCCCAGCGGCAAAGCCCATTTCACGGCCCACGACGTCCCAGAAAACCCGTTGAAGGACGGCGAGCTGATCATGATGACCATGCGCAGCCACGACCAATACAACACGACCATCTACGGATTGGACGACCGCTACCGCGGCGTCTACAACGGTCGCCGAGTCGTTCTGATGAATCCCACTGACATCAAGGAACAAGGGCTGAAGGAAGGCCAAAACGTCGACCTGGTCAGCCACTACGACGGCCAAGAACGACGGGCGCCGAACTTCACTGTCGTGCCGTATGATATCCCGACCCGCTGCATTGGAACGTACTTCCCGGAAGCCAACGTGTTGATTCCGGTGGATAGCTACGCGGACCGGAGTAACACGCCGACCTCGAAGTTTGTCATCGTCACGGTCGCTCCAGAATAGTCCGGGGTTTCGTGTCCAAACGCATTTGGGTGCTTGTTGTAGAGGGCGAAACCCTTCACAGAGGGGCACAGAAGTTTGTGAGCTGCCACAGAGGGAATTCAGTTCTCGTAGAAAGAAACGACTCTGTGGACCCTCACAAGCTTCTGTGGATCTCTGTGAAGTGAAGCGCAACCCGCAACTGGCACCGAACGAGTGTGCCGCCCGAGCCAGTCTTCTGGTGACGCGTCGCCAACCCTCTAGTACAACAGAAGCATGCTGACGCTCGAGACCATGAAGGAAATCCAGCTTCGCCCTGTGCCTCAAATGCAGAAGGTGTTCGGCTGGATTGTACGTGCGAATTATCGGTTGCCGATGACGCGTACGAAGCTATTTGTTGAGCATGAAGAGAATCTGCCGACGTCAGCTGCATACCTCGCGATGAACCACACGGACCGGTTCAACTACTGGCCGCTGCAGGTGTACCTCTGGCGCGAGCGTGGAGAGTTCACGGCGACCTGGGTGAAGGGCAAGTACTACAACCATCCGGTGTCGAAACAGTTCATGGTGTCGACCAATCAAATCCCGGCGCCTAGCCGCGGATACCTCATCACCTCTGACTGCATTCAAGTCTTCGGGAGCTCGCCGTCCGGGGATTTGTACCGGCTGATTCGCGATGCACTCGACCAAAGTTGGGAAGATGAAGCGCTGCACAAGGCAGCCGACGAAGCTGGTTTTCGGCGCGAAATCGACCACCTGTTCAAAACTCCACGGGATCTGCTTGGGTTAGATTACAACCCTTGGAAACATGGTTTTGTCGAGCGACATCGTGAGCTCTTCCGCCAAATGATGGATGAGTTCATTCGCCTTAACTACGAAGCGCAGGACTTGAATCTACGCACCTTGGTCTTCCCCGAAGGCACGCGTTCCGTGACGCTTGGCGAGGGCAAGCCGGGGCTCGCGCAGATGGCGTTGCGCACGCAGGCGAGCATCGTTCCGATTGGTTGTAATGGGTCGGAAAAAGCGTATCCGGGCGACAGTCCGTTTAGCTCGGGTGGAAAAATCACCTATCGAGTTGGTGAGCCACTAACTCCGAAGGGAGAGCTGAAGCCGTATCAGGTTGAAGAGGATTTTCGGCCGTTCACCGATGAAGCCCACAAGTTCGACGCGCAGATTGAGGGCGTCACAGACCTGGTGATGGAGCGCATCGCGGGACTGCTAGACGACTACTATCTGGAAGGCGACTCGACCGCTGTTTCTGGCGCGAACCGCTTCGCATGACCGTGAACGACCGCACAAAATCGTTTGCGATCACGAAGTTTGATGGTGCGTGGTCATCAGCTCCTGACGACCTTGTCGTCGAAGAACCTCTTGAAATTAGATTGGGTTTTCAACGCAAAGGCCGTCCACGCCAGCAGAGCGTGTCGGTCACGATGCGGACGCCAGGCCAAGATTTTGAGCTGGCCTTGGGGTTTCTCTATTCCGAAAAAATACTGTCAGAAATTGACAAAGTTAAGGAAATCGTTCACTGCGGCGATGGCGAAAACGAAAACGTCGTTCGGGTCGAGCTGCATGAAGATGTGGATGTCGATCTGGGCAAACTCCAGCGCCATTTCTACACGACCTCTAGCTGCGGCGTGTGCGGCAAGACATCGTTGGAAGCGCTCACCGTTACCGGGTATTCGCCCGTGGACGCGCAAACCTCGATATCCGCCGAAACCCTGACTGCCCTGCCAAACGCGCTGCGCGACGCCCAACAAGTCTTTGGCTCAACCGGCGGACTACACGCGGCCGGGCTGTTCGACACCGATGGCGTACTGCAAATCGCATTCGAAGATGTCGGTCGACACAATGCCTTGGATAAACTGATCGGCTATTCCTGGCGCGAGGGTCTGTTGCCCCTTTCTGACTACGTTCTCGTCCTAAGTGGCCGCGCGAGTTTCGAACTCATGCAGAAGAGCCTCGCCGCTGGCCTCCCCATCGTTGCTGCGGTTGGTGCGCCTTCAAGCCTCGCCGTGGAGCTGGCCGAGGAGTATGGGATTACGCTTTGTGGGTTTGTGAGAGATGGGCGGTTTAATATTTACTCGCACGACTGGCGGCTCGGGGCTAGCGGCTAGGGGGCTGGCGGGCTGGCTGGCTGGAGGATAGGTGCTGGTTGAAGGTTGCGTTTCACTTCACAGAGATCCACCGAAGTTTGTGAGGGTCCACAGAGTCGCTTTTAGCAACGAGATTAGAAATCCCTCTGTGGCAGCTCACAAACTTCTGTGTCCCTCTGTGAAGGGTTTCGCCATTTTGATTTAGCGACCAATTCACAACCACGGTTGCAGACATGCTTGCCCTCAGCTAGAACGCCGCGTATGCGCGCAATACCACTTATTTTAACCGCCCTTGCCCTCGTAGCTTGCAAGGACGAGAAGCCGGCCCCGACTCCGGAACCACCACCTGCGAAGGTTGAACCCAAGCAGGAAGAAGTGGCCGAGTTTATTGGCGATAAAGCCTGTGCTTCGTGTCACTCTGAACAGACCAAGTTGTGGACGAATTCACATCATGACCTGGCATTACAACAGGCCAACCCAGGTACGGTTCTGGGCGACTTCAGTGGCGTGGAGTTTAAGTACTTCGAAGAGACGGCGACGTTTAGGAAGGACGGGGACAAGCACATCATCGAAGTGATGTACCGGGACGGTACGACCATCAACTACGAGGTTGTGAACACGTTTGGTGTCGAGCCGCTTCAGCAATACCTGGTGAAGCAGATTGGTGGGCGGCTGCAGGCGTCTTCGTATCTTTGGGACACGCGACCAAAGGAACAAGGCGGGCAGCGTTGGTACCACCTGTATCCCGACGAATACATCGAGCGCACCGACCCACTGCATTGGACACAGATTCAGCACAACTGGAACTCGAACTGTGCGGAGTGCCACTCGACCGGTGTCGACAAAGGATACGACCAAGAGCGTCACGCCTACGATACGAAGTATGCGGTGGAAGACGTGAGCTGCGAAGCATGCCACGGACCGGGCTCACTGCACGTGAAGTACGGCGCATCGGCTGTGGCCGAGAACCACTTCATCTATGACTTGAAGCAGCCAAAAGGTCGCCACTGGCAGCGCAAGCCAGGTGAGCGAATTGCGTCGCTTCAGGGGGAAACGAAGCAGAATGACTCATGTGCACCATGTCATGCGCGACGCATCGATTTTGGGGTTGGAAACTACGAGGTTCATGACCGCTTCCGGTTGGCGCTATTGGAAGAACGCCTCTACTTCGCTGACGGTCAGATCAAGGACGAAGTCTTCGTTCAGGGCTCGTTCCTGCAGAGCCGCATGCATCACGCGGGGGTGACCTGTGTTGATTGCCACGACCCACACACTTTGAAGACGAAGGGCGAGGGCAATGCACTGTGTGGTTCTTGCCATGACCTGCAGGCGTTTGGGCCAACGCACACGATGCACGAGGACCCGAAGCTGCAGTGTGTGGACTGCCATATGCCCAAGCGTACCTATATGGGCGTGGATGCGCGCGGCGACCACCAGTTTGCTGTGCCGCGGCCGCAGTTGTCTTCGGAGATTGGGGCACCAAACGCATGCAACGGCTGTCATACCGATAAGACACCTAAATGGGCGCAGGCAGCCATCGACGCTGCGAAGCTCGAAAAGTCGAAGTCCGAGTATCTGGGCATCGCGTTCCATCAGGCTCGCCTTGGCCAACCGCGCGGCTTCGATGCCTTGGCGTTGGCGGTGTCCAACCCCAACGTATCGGTCATGGATAAGGCGACGGCCGCGTCGATGATGGGACCGTTCCCGACAGGCATGCAAGCCATCGCTGAGGCCGCAGAACATAAGGACCCACTGGTTCGGCAAGGGGCTATGATTGCGGCAGGTCAGTTGCCGCCACAACAACGCATGGGCACCCTCTTTGGAGCACTCAGTGACCCGTCACGCGGTGTGCGAATGGCGGCTGTCTCGCAGTTGTTTGGTGCGCCAATTGTGCAGATGCCCAAAGCCCAACAGGAGATTTTCAGTAAGGCCATCGCCGAGTTCGAAGCCTCCCATAAAGCCAACGCCGACCGGCCGGAATCGTTGTTGGCGTTGTCCGTGCTTGAACTTCAGCATCGCAAGAATGGCGAAGCTGCTGCAAACCTTTTGAAGACTGCGATCGACCGCTATGCATGGTTCACTCAGGCCTACATCAACCTCAGCGATATTTACCGTGGCGCCAAACGCGAGGACCAAGTTCTGGCTGTGCTCGAGCAGGGTCTGAAACACGCCGCCGACAAATCGACCATCAACCACGCACTGGGCTTGGCCTATGTGCGACTTGGACAAAAGGACGATGCGCTGAAGTACTTGAAGGCGGCCTATGAGGGCAATCCCGCCGAGTTGGGATTTGGCTACGTATATGTGGTGGCGCTGAAGGACGAAGGAAAGGTGGCGGAGGCGAAAAAGGTTGTTGAGGAGATGGCGGGGAGGTTTGAAGGGAACCCGCAGGTTGAGGGGCTTCGGGGTTTCTTGAATGCCCCTTAGGGGGCGGGTATGTCGCTTGCGCAATCCTTCACAGAGGGCCACCGAAGTTTGTGAGGGGCCACAGAGACTATTTTTCGGGCAGGTGGAAGTCGATGGGAGGGATTAGACCGGCTTCCTCCAGTTCGTGTTCTGTGACGCGATATGCGTCTCGATTGAAGTTCGAGACTCGGCGGATGCCATCGATGATTCGTTTCGCTTTGAAGTTGAGAATCAATCCTCGTTGAAGCTTGGCGGCTTCGAGGTAAGTGAGTGTTTGATGAACGTGTTCCTCGAGAATTGTCTTGGTGCTTTTCAGTTCGAGAATGACTTCGCCCTCAACAAGGATATCTGCGTAGAACGCCTTAATCTTCTGACCTTTGTAGGTTAGTTGAAGTGGAACTTCCTTTTCTGCCTTTAGGCCTTGATCGCGTAGCTCAAGGAGCAGGCAATCTCTATACGCCGATTCAAGTAGGCTTCGGCCCAACTGTTTGTGAACCTCAATCGCGCATCCAATTACTTTGAAGGTGAGGGGATCTGTTTGGTGGTCATTTTCCATGTCCTTTCTCCGTTTGTCGGCCTGATTGCCAACTTCGTTATCGGCGGCATTTCTCAACCGTTGCCAAAAAACACAAAATTTCTCTGTGGACCCTCACAAACTTCTGTGTCCCTCTGTGAAGGGTAGAGCCCCACGCCACCCAACCTCTCATGGTTAAAATACTCATCCAAATATCCATCGTCACCATGATGCTCGACGTCGGTTTTCAGCTGACGTTCCAGCAAGTTGGTGACTCGGTTAAGCGCTGGAAGGCGTTGGCGGTTGGGGTGCTGACCAACGCGGCGGTCGTGCCACTCCTGGCGTTTCTCATCCTCACCCAGCTCCCGTTGCCCATTGGCTTGTCCGCCACCGTCTTCACCGCGCTCGCCCTCACCGGCGTCTCCCCCGGCGCACCCATTGCGCCCAAGATGATTCAGCTCGCGAAGGGTGACCTCGCTTACGGTTCACTGCTGATGTTGGGCTGTCAGCTGGTGAGTATTTTCAGTGCGCCATTGCTGGCGACGTGGATTCTGCCAGGGGCCGCGACGGAGGGTGTCAGCGTGACCGGAGTCATCCTCTCGCTCATCGCTTTGCTGCTTGTTCCCCTAAGTATCGGGATGGCGGCTAGGCATAAATTGGGTGAGAAAGTACTTCTTGGCGCCAAGGTCGCTCAGACCACCACAGGTGTGATTTTCATCACTGTGTTCTTCATTTTGGTGTTCACACAGCCCGAGATTTTCACATCGATTGGAATCCTCGAGTGGCTGTTCATGGGCGTCGTTGTCGTGGCTTATGGTGCGGTGTCGTTGCCTGCACCGGGACTGACGACAAAGGAGCGCATCGCCCTCGTGATTACGAGTGGTGAGCGGAATTTTGCGTTGGCGATGGTGATGGCCGCCAAGGGATTTGGCGGTGCAGATGCACTGGGCGGCGTACTGGCGCTGGCTGCGCTCAGCACGCCGCTAGGATTCATTATCAGCCTGTGGTTAGGCCGACGCCCTAGTGCGTCTGGTAAAGCTGCTCAGTAATCTGGTCGATGGCAAACGAACCAGGACGCATTCTTGGTGGGAACTCCTTAAACGTTCCAATGAACGCCGCCACATATGCTTGTGCTGGATACAGCACAAACGCGTGCTCAAACATCCACTTGTCGTAGGACATCGACTCGTGCGGTGCACGCTCGAAGGGGTCCATACGCAGATTGATGACGAGCGGAACACGACGACGAACGAATGGTTCTGACCAGACGTCGAAGCCGTGCGCACGTTGCTCAAGGAAGATGGCTTTCCAGTCGCCAACACGAAGCGCGCTGAGCTCGCCGTCATCGGTGACGTAGAAGAACTCTTTGCGATGTGATGGACCGTTTCCAAGCATCATGTCGAGCTGGTTGTAGCCATCGAGGTGCACCTTGTAGCGCTTACCATTTGCGGTGTGGCCTTTGAGAAGCTTCTCTTTGACGTCCGGCTCACCCGCAGCAGCCAAGATGGTTGGCATCCAGTCGTTGTGCGCGATGATCTCGTTCGAGACGACACCGGCAGGAATCTTCTTGGGCCATTTCACGATGGTTGGGACGCGGAAGCCGCCTTCCCACGTGGTGTTCTTCTCGCCCTTGAAGACGGTCGTTCCGCCGTCTGGCCAGGTCATGACTTCAGCACCGTTGTCGGTGGAGTACATGATCATGGTGTTGTCTGCGATGCCCAGCTCGTCGACTTTGTCCAACAGCTGGCCGACCATTGCGTCGTGCTCGGTCATGCCATCGGCATACACGCCTTGGCCAGTCACGCCGACCGACTTTGGTTTAAGGTGCGTCCAGACGTGCATACGCGTGGTATTGTACCAAAGGAAGAATGGTTTCTTCGCTTTGACCGCGCGGTCCATGAAGTCCAACGCTTTTGCGGTGGTCTCTTCGTCGACCGTCTCCATGCGCTTCTTGGTCAGAGGACCGGTGTCCTCGACAGTACCGTCCGCCTTGGAGTTGATGACACCACGCGGCCCGAACATTTCTTTCATGCGTGGATCTTTCGGGTAGTCAGGATGCTCAGGCTCTTCCTCGGCATTGAGGTGGTAGAGGTTGCCGAAGAACTCGTCGAAGCCGTGGTTCGTCGGCAGGTGCTCATCCAGGTCGCCCAGGTGGTTCTTGCCAAACTGCGCGGTCATGTAGCCGTGCTCTTTGAGCAAGGTAGCGATGGTTGGGTCGTCCTTGGTGATACCCGCGGCAGCGCCGGGCATTCCGACCTTGGTAAGGCCGGTTCGCATCGGATGCTGACCCGTAATGAACGCGGCGCGTCCGGCGGTACAGCTGTTTTCGCCATAGCTATCGGTGAAGAGCATGCCGCCCTGAGCGATACGGTCGATGTTCGTCCGAAGCCGTATATGAAGCACGCGTTGGCTGCCAATTCTTGCGAGCCGCTTCCTGCCCACCAGAAGCTGGAGTTCCAGACGAGGTGGTCGTTGTTGTTGTGTCCGAGCCGCCCGACTTTTCTTTGGGCGTGGTCTTGTTTTGTTCGCCGCATGCCATGCTTGTTGCAAGCAGCGCGCTCAACAATACGATTTGGATTTTCATGGATCCCCTAGGGTGAAATGAGTGGCGCCAACCTGCCAGAATCCGTGCAGTTCGCCAATCAGAATTCAGTTAAGTTCTGGCAACTTCTGGTGGTCCCGAGTTGTATCGAAGCGGTGCTTGGATGCGCCTTGCGCAAACTTGGATGCATCCCAATCTTGCTGGCCGACTACCTCTGCATTGAGTCGTTCCGCATCGTTAGAAAACTCCGCATCGTCAACGGCCCAAGAATCAAGCGTGACAGGATTGGGTTTGCGCACGCGAAACCACCGATAGACCGCATTCAGGGTCGCTTTGCTGTCCCCAGCTTTCGCTGCGGCCAAAAGGTCTTTGAACCGCTCAGGCTCAAGGTCACGCTCCTTTGAGAACGTGGTCTCTTCTGGCCGGACCTTCGTCAGTTTCAAGACGGGATAGATCAGCAGCAACAACACAAACACGATCCATCCTGCAGGCACCACGGATTCGGCCGACCCCACGCAACTTGTCCCAAGCTGGGGGTTCACGCGTGCCCGAAACTCAATCGGCTCCGCGACAACCTGGTCCCACGCTCCAGCCGTGGTGGAAAAGTGTTCAAATCGAATGGCAGGCAGTGTGTAGAAGCCCCAGCGTTGGGCCACATACGTCACGCGGTCCTCACGTACGGCCTTGTACCGTCCACGGGTGACTTTGCTGGTCAATTTGGGTTCAGCGACGTACTTGGTCAGCCCCACGATATCCCCAAACTCGGGCGCGGGCAGCATCACTGCATCGGTGTCTTCGGACTCCAAACGGATGGTACGTGTGATGGAATCACCAACTTTGAAGGCCTCAATGTCGCCAGCCACGGTCTGTTCGATACTGAGTTTCGGCGAGGCAACCCACGGGCCCTTGGTTCGCTTGGCTGCGTCGGCGGGTGCGCGAAGGGGGATTTCGACTTCATTGGTGAGGACGGATTGCCGTTCGTCACCGTCAAACCAGCTGACCTCTAAGCGCGGAAACGTGACCGACTCACCGTATTGCGCGAACACCTGGTACACACGTGTCTGCACCAACACCTCTTTGCCATCGACCGTTTCGCTAGCAGGAATCGGCGTGTAACGCGCTTGCTGTACCAACGCACCATCGACATGAGTCTCGCCGAAGAACGGTTGTGCGTCCTTGAAGCGGGCATCTCGCTTCAACGTAACCTCGACCAGCGCCATCTGACCGAGCCAGGGGTTTTTTGTCTTCAACCGCGCCTCAGCCGATGCTGGTGCGTCTTCAGCTTGGACCGCTACATCCGTATCGTTCGATTCGACTTCGGGTTCGCTGGCTTCTTGTGCGTATGCAACGCTCGACAGCAAGAGCACGGCCACGATAAACATTGCCCTCATTTGGACCCCGCCTGCGCCGAGAACTTAGACCGGAGGAACTTCTTCGGGTCGGTTGTGACACGTCTCATCCATGCTTCGTCCCGGTCTTCACTTATCGCTTCAAGCTCGGCTCCGGCCTTGCGCTCCTCGACAGCATCAAAGGGGTTTTGGGGTCGTGCATCTCGTTTTTGGTCCTCGCGAAGCTTCATCGAGTCTTCATCCGAAGGCTCGATTGGCTTTGCAGCCTCTTCTTTGTCGGTGGATTCCACCATCGTATCAAGGTCGTGCTGAAACAGGTCCCGATTGCGACGTGCTGGTTCGAACGTTGGGTCTAGCGCTAGAGCCTTTTCGTAGGCTTTGATCGCCGATATCAAACGTCCCGATTGAGCGTAAGCGTTGCCAAGGTTGTGATAGCCGGCTGCCGTTTTGACCCTGGAAAAGGCGTTGATGGCCTTTTCCCAATCCTGATTGCGATAGGCAGCAAGTCCACGCCACATCGGGTCTTCGAAGCGGGTGGATGCAGTCTCCCAATCGCCTTTTTCGAACGCGTAGCGGCCCTGCATGTTGCGGGTAAGCCAGGCATCTGCGAACGTCGCATCGCCACATCCCAAAAGCCCAAACACCATTGAAATCGCGCCTACGCGTACGACCCAGCCACGTCGGAACCAAAGCAATGCCCAGAGCAATAGAGGAAAGATGAGGTACCAGCCAAAGTCTTTCCAAAGTGTCGCGTCATCAGGATCTGCGCTGTCGATACGGTGTCGGCCGACGATGCGTAGGATTTGACGAATATCACTATCTCCAAGGCTCAGGTCAATGAGGTCGGCGTTTGCACTTTTGGCAAACGCGTTCATCGTTGTTCGGTCCCAACCTGGAATGCCATCTGCGGGTACGCCCGCGTCGGTGCCGACGGCCCAAACCACCACCCGAACGTTATTATCGCTCGCCCATTTACCCAGGGGGATTTCGGAGCGAGGCATGAAACCGTCGGTTGCGACAACCAAAGTAGTGGGCCCTTTCACTGCGCTCTTTCCAAGGCTCTCAAACGCGCCTACCAACGTCGTGTAGTCGTCGCCAGGCACAGGCATCAAATCAGGTTCGAGTGCCATCAGATAGGGCTTGATGACTTCGGTATCCGTGGTTGGGGGCATCACGACGTGGGCGCTGCCAGCGTAGGTGAAGAGCCCCGTACGTTGTGCCTGTTTGGCATCCAAAAGGTCCTGTATCTTGAACTTTGCGCGTTCAATGCGACTGGGGCCTACGTCGATACCCTTCATCGTTTCGCTGGCTTCAACGGCGATCAAGAGCGTTGATTCTCCGGGTCCAGCAGGGCTCTCGGCTAGCTCCCATGTTGGCCCAGCCATTGCGATAGCGCCGATCACGCCGAAGGGAAGCATTTGGGTGACAGGCCGCATCCAGCCTGTTGAGTTTGTGTTGACCACAAGGTGCTTCAACAGTCGTGGTTCGATGAGCTTCTCCCACGCGCCCGAAAGATTGGAGAGCTGACGCAGGGCAAGATAGCTCAGGATGAACGGTACCATCGCCAGAAGCCACAAGGGCCGGATGAAGTGGAGGTCTTGCAGCACATCGATCACGCTGACCTCCTGCGGGACAAGTGCCAGAATCGAAGTTGGAAGACGACCGCCAGAATCAAAGCCAGCGCCAGCGGGTAGGCGAAGAGTTCGCGCTTTGGTCGGAACGTTTGTGTCTCAAATGTCGAGACTTCAAGACGGTCCAAGTCCGTGTAGATTTTGGACAAGCCCTGCTGGTCTTCAGCAAAGAAATACTTGCCTCCCGTCCCCTGAGCGATGGCTTTTAGGACGTCCTCGTTCAACTTCTCTTCGCCCACAGCCTTGGGGTCACCAAAGCCGATGACGTGAATGACGATATCTTCGGTCGAGGCCATGAACGCGGCCTGCAGTGGCGGAACAAAACTTCCCGTGTCATTGCCATCGGTCAACAGGATCACAACGCGCTGACTGGCCTCGCTCTCACGAAAGAGCCGAATTGCCATTCCGATTGAGTCCCCGAGCGTGGTTTGGGGTCCAGCCATGCCCACCACAGCCTCTTGCATCAGGCGATCAACGACCTCGAGGTCATCGGTAAATGGAACTTGAACGTACGGTGCTTCGCCAAAGAAAATTAGGCCTAGGCGGTCCTTGGTGCGCTTGGACACAAACTCCGACATGACAGCCTTCACAGCATTCAGACGGCTGACGGCCTCTCCCGTAGCGGATTTCGCATCCTGCGTATCCATCGACTGACTGAGGTCGATGATTAGCATCATGTCGCGTGCGCTCTTTTGAGTCACAACAGGGTCACCGAAGGCCACCGGTTTGGCTGCTGCTGCGACGAGTAGCGTCCAGATGAAGAAGTTCGCGATCGTATTCAACCATGGTCGGGAGAGGACCACCGCGCCGCTAGAAACTTGCGCCTCAGTCACGCGCGATAGACGAGCAAACATCGGCACGCGCACAGCTTCAACACGTTCGCGGTGAGGAGGGATGAGCCATGCTACAAGGATAGGTAACGGCAAGAACACAAACAGCCAGATGTATTCGAAGTCAGGCATCATGGCTCCGAATCCATGTTTCAACATCATGAACGAACTGCTTCTGGGCACCAGACTCGAGGCGATCCGTGCCCCGGTACATCATGGTGTCAAAGAACTCCCCTTCAAATCTACACTGCCGACAGGATGTGTTTAGAAACTCGGCCCAACGCTGTCCGTCTAGTGTTGCAACCTCTTGACGTCCAAAGGCCTGAATGGCGGTGCGTTTGAGGATGACCGCAGCGTCTTGAGCTGACTCGGGACCAATCATGCGCAGCAAGGCGAGCGCGTCTCTTCGGTACTGATTGGCCTTGTACCGTTTCACGAGTTTCAAGACGCCAACTGCTGCGACAACGAACAACACAGTGAAAACCGCGGCCCATCCCCATGTCTCAAAACCATAGGCGATGGGTTCTGGCACGACCACCTCCTGAAACGAATGTCGCGCAATGGTCCCAAAACCGTGCTCAGGGATGAAATCAGGTCGTGCCATCAGCGACCACCTGTTCCACCAAGGGCCCGTCGGAACTGCATCATCGGGTCTTCTTCAGTTGAAATCTCGATCCAGGGTACATCAAATTTCAGCGCCGTCTGACGAAGCCCATCTCGGCGGTCTTCAACCTGTTGTGCGAAGTCTGCTTGCACTTTCGAAGAGGCGGTATCGACCTCCATCTGCACCGCACCATCACTCACGACAAGCTTGCCAGCATCTGGGAACTTCATTTCAAGTGGATCGAAAACGCCAACCGCGATCGCATCATTGTGGCGGCGAATTCGAGTGAAGTAAGGCCGTGTCGAATCGCGTCCTGTCCGCTCAAAATCCGAAATGACAATCACCAGGAAGTCGTGGGCGGCTAACCGCACCACTCGCTTGAGGGCTCGCACAAATGGGTTTTCTTCGTTTGTGGAAGTCGAAGCAGTCAGCCGAGTGTTGAAGTCGACTAGCGCATCGATGATTTGCGCAACGGTCTGTTTGCTTCGTCTGGGTTTGATCTCGACCTGGTGCTCGTCGTTGAAAACCACGGCGCCGATAGCATCTCCCTGATCCAAAACACGCCATGCGATGGAAGCCGCGAGCTCCGCTGCGGCGTGGGATTTGAATCGATCTTTGCTACCAAAGAACATCGAACTGGATTGGTCGACCACCAAAAGAACCGGGCGCTCGCGTTCTTCTGTGTACACGCGCACATACGCTTCACCCGTGCGCGCCGTTGCCTTCCAGTCGATGTTTCGGATGTCATCACCAGGTAGATAGGTGCGCATCTCCTCGAACATCAAGCCGCGACCTCGTAACTTTGAGGCGTTTTTTCCGGCGAGTTTACTGCGCACTGGTTGCTTTGGCTTCATCGAGAAGCCGGCAGGCTGGTGTCGCAACCGTGTCAGCCCTTCGACCGTGACGTACACCCCAGTATCGTCGAGCTTGGTCACGCGATAGCCACCACACTTAAGATCTCGTCGATCGCCTCGTCTGGTGTGACGCCCTCGGCCAGCGCTTCGTATGCCAAGATGAGTCGATGTCGAAGCACATTATGGGCGACATCTCGGACATCATCGGCGTTCACAAAGTCACGCCCCTGCATCCACGCACGGACTCTGGAG
This sequence comes from bacterium, assembly GCA_030427705.1. Classification (GTDB taxonomy): domain Bacteria; phylum Myxococcota_A; class Bradymonadia; order Bradymonadales; family Bradymonadaceae; genus JAUIBR01. The sequence continues at coordinate 139,967 of JAUIBR010000008.1, forward strand.
CATCGGTCTAGGGCTATCGTCGCACGTGGACTTGAACCGACATCGATCCAACCACCGAGCTTGTCGCCGTAGCGCTCTGGGAATCGTGTCGCGAACACCAAATCAACGATGTATTTTTCGATGTTCTCGCTCGATTCAACTGTCGCGATTTCTTCACGTGCTTCGAAAATCAAGTCCGTCGACAACGGTGCTGGCGATTCAGAGTTCCCATGTCGTTCTGCACGATTCAGGCGCAGAATCTCGATCTCCGACTCTTCAGCCGGATAGTCGACATACACATGCATCAGGAATCGGTCGAGCTGTGCTTCTGGCAACGGATAGGTTCCTTCCTGCTCGATTGGATTCTGAGTCGCCATGACCATAAACAGCTTCGGGAGCTCGTGCGTCTTGCCGGCAACCGTGACCGTCCGCTCTTCCATCGCCTCAAGCAGGGCGGCTTGCACTTTGGCGGGTGCGCGGTTGATCTCGTCAGCAAGAATCAGATTGTTGAAGATCGGCCCTTCCTGGAACTTGAACACGCCCTTGCCGTCCTCAGTGTAATACACATCGGTGCCCGTGATATCGCTGGGCAATAGGTCAGGCGTGAACTGAATGCGGCTCAATCCACAGTCCAGGTTTTTGGCGATCGATTTGATAGCACGCGTTTTCGCAAGTCCGGGAAGGCCCTCTACCAAAACGTTGCCATCAGCTAATAAGGCCAAGATCAGGCGATCCACGACATCGGATTGTCCGACGATGGAAGCCTGAACTCGGCCTTGAAGGTCTTTAACTTTGTCAAGAGTTGACATGGTTTATGCTTTCACTTGGAGACAGGGAAGCCTTTGTTCAACTCTTCCAAAGTTTGCAGTGCCTTGGCAGCTTTCAGCGAACGGTAGTTGATACCAGAAGCGGAAAGGCTTGAACCCTCTTGCATCGGGTACTTATCAAGCGTCGCCAGGAACTCGCCGATCTTCTGCTGAACAGGAACGAAGAGCCACATATTGTCAGCATACCATCGCATGTAACCCAACGTGCCTTCTTCGTGCATCTTCTCGTAAGGGTCTGCGCGTAGATGGGAGATGATTGGCCAGTTCGGTGCGGTACGCACGCCAGTGGCGATATCTCCGTCAACGGCCGCGAAGGTGACCTTCCAGTCGTTCCAGCGCACAGCGTTCAGCTCACCGCCTTGCCCGAAATAGTAGACGGTTTCACGAGCGCTCTTGGGAGTTTTGCCGGCCAGATAATCGGTTTGGTCGTAACCATCGAGGTGGACCTTCCAGTTCTTGCCGTTTGCTTTGCATCCCTTCTTGCAGTCCTCGGTGACGGACCCACTTCCGCCAGCAGCGCGAACCAAGGTTGGCAACCAGTCTTCTTGCGACATGATATCGTTGTAGACCACACCTTCTGGCACAACACCTGGCCAACGAACCAACGCTGGCACACGCATTCCGCCTTCCCAAGTCGTTCCTTTCTCGCCATGGAACGGTGTGATGCCGGCATCTGGCCACGAGAACGTCTCAGCACCATTGTCGGTCGAGTACACAACGATGGTGTTTTCGGCGATGTTCAGCTCGTTGAGTTTGTCCAAGAGGACACCAACGTGGCCGTCATGCTCCACCATACCGTCTGGATAGAGGCCGATTCCTGTGACACCGATGGACTCTTTCTTAAGGCGAGTCCACACGTGCATACGGGTTGTGTTGAACCACACAAAGAATGGCGTTTTGGCTTTTGCTTGCGTCTCAATGAAGGTCAGAGCTTCCTTGAGGAATTCTTCATCCGCATGTTCCATGCGCTTGCGAGTCAGAGGGCCCGTATCTTCGATCTTGCCATCAGCCTTCGATTTGATGACGCCACGAGGTCCATACTTCTCGTGGAATTTTGGATCTTTGGGGTAGTAGTACGTTTCGGGCTCTTCCTCGGCATTGAGGTGATAGAGGTTACCGAAGAACTCATCAAAACCATGGTTGGTAGGCAAGTGCTTGTCGCGGTCGCCCAGGTGGTTCTTGCCGTATTGAGCCGTCGCGTACCCTTGCTCCTTCATGAAGTCCGCAATCGTTGGTGCCCAATCGGGGATACCATGGTCTGAACCTGGCATACCGATGGTCAACAGACCGGTTCGGAAAGGATGTTGGCCCAGAATGAACGATGCACGACCCGCCGTGCAGCTCTGCTGCGCGTAGAAGTGTGTGAACATTCCACCTTCGCGAGCGATACGGTCGATATTGGGCGTTTCATAACCCATCATGCCGTGGTTGTAGGCACTGATATTGTGCACGCCTAGGTCATCACCCCAAATAATCAGGATGTTCGGCTTCTCCGAAACTTTTGCGCCCTCTTTGATATCATCAACACCACCGCCCACACCGATTCGGGTATAGGTCTTCGGTGGGTTCGACTTTATCTCTAACGGCTCATCAGCGGTTGGCGTCTTTGACGTGTTGGAATCTGGTGTATCCGTTGACTTCTCGTCGGCACAGCCAATGGCAAACAACACACCAAGCACGATTGCATATCTTTTCATTAGTCCTTCCTTGCTTTCTGGATTCGGCGGGAGTCTAGGTCAGCAATGATGTAACACCAAGTCGCAATTAGAAAAATGAGGTGCAAACTAGCGTTCTGTGCAAGACTTGCGCAAAATTTGCGTCAGAAAGGAACCCTGCTTAACCGTGTGATGAATCTGGTCTATTTGTGAATTCAAGGGTTCGAGCCGCAGATTTGGGTAAGAGATGATGATCAAACGAGTCTGGATCTTGGTAACTGGGTTGGTTGTGTTCCTGTGGGCATCCAGTGCCCACGCAGACGCAGCGGATATCGTGTGTTCTGGCACGATCGATAGTCAGCCATTTTACAACGAGACGTTCATTGGGACCTTTACGATGGACAACGCCTCGTCCTCAGAGTCCTACTTCGCACCGACGCTTGAGCTTGAGGTTCCTCCAGAGTTCGACATCGCGGGGGCAACTTCGTTCGGCGCTGCGGTTGAAGTTTTTGAGACTGAGCCGTTTGGCCCATCGACGCCTCAACCGCACCCATTGACCGGAGAGTCCATCACTAGGCCTCCGGATAGTCGATTGGTGGTTATCCGCTTTCCCGTGGCATCACAGACCCCAGACTCTCCACCGGTCAAGATCGAGGTGACGTTTGCTCAGAACACGTTGACCCAAGACTCGGCCACATATGACATCAAGAACCGATGTGCTTACCTGCTTGGCGAGACAGTCACATCCGATGATTTCCTGACCGATCCGCCGTTGCGATCGCCATACAGCAGCAATTCAGTGACTCCGACCTTGGTGCGAATCGAATTGCGCTCTCCGGTTGAGACATGCGCGGGCTCGAACTTTCCCGTGACGGTAGAGCTTGATGTCGATGTCGCGACAGGGACCGAGCTTGCGAGCGTGTCCGGTTTCGTTCAAATGCCAGTGGGCTTCAATATCACGTCTGCCACCACGAATGCGGCAACGGTTGCCGTTGTCGGCCAGAATGTGTTGGTGAGTGCAGGTGGGGCTGTGGTTGGTGGCGCCGGAGTGGAGGAGACCGTTCTGATCACCGGAACCATCTCGCCCAGTATTCTGTCTGCACTCAGCCCCTCCAATGTGACATTGACTGTGGATGCAGAGATCGGTGGTGCGATTCGGGCGGACCCTCCCGATCCCTCCACCACGTTGATCCCAATTCAGATGTTGAGCCAAGACATCGAAGTTGTGCCGACTCGACTGACTTCGAATGTGAATCCGGCTGTGCGTACGCCAGACGACATGGCGACGATTACGATGCGAATGTGCCGTTCTGAAGGAATGGCCGCCTCCAACCTGCAGCTGCAGTCACAGCTTCCGGATGGGGTGACCTATGTCACAAACTCCGCAACACCATCACAGCCTACCGTAAGTGGTGATCCGGAACTTCTGACCTGGGACCCTTTGGATGCAAACATCAATCTGCAACCCAACTCGGAGCGTCTGGTTTCCTATGATGTCGTGGTGGACCAGAGTTATCTGGACAACTCAGAGTTGTTGACTGGTGATGAGCTCGATTTTGATCATACGCTCACCGGCGTTTCAAGCCCCTCTGGAGCGCCTTTTCCGGGTCAGAACGCGGGTGACACCATCACCGTCAACACGGGTACTTTCACCAAGATCGTGGATCCAACCGATGATGCACAGCCCGGTGACCTGAGGACCTATCAAATCGAGCTGACACTCCCTAGTGGCGACCAGGGGACATTTGTCATCGACGACTATCTCCCATTCCCCGTCTTCGACCTGGTTGGCTTGGACTCCATCAGCTCGAACTGTGCGGTGGTTGTCAACAACTGCGTAGAGTTTGGCCCGAATCACACTTATCCTGCGGCGGGCTTCGATCGAGTCGAAACCGATCCCATCAACAATCTGGTGAGCTTCTTTTTCAATGGGACCACCGGACTTACTCAGACCTACGTGGTCGACCTACGCATCTCGGTTCGAGTCACAGGTGAGGTGATTGACGACGGCTCTCGGTTCGAGAACCTGGCCGTTCTAACATTGAACTCCAACAGCGGGGTGGTGTCCAAGGTTGCAAACGCGCCATTGAAGACGTTGGGACCTGTCTTGGATACTCAATTGGGAGCGGTTAGTTTGGTGTCAGAAAATGGCATTATAAATAACCTGAACACGCTACCAACACCACCGGTAACCCCTCCGGTTTCGCCTGCAATCGCCGGAACGGTGAGTAACGTCGATGCTGGCGATGAGATTACCTACAACTATGTACTAGGAAATGTGGGCAGTGCACCGGCGTACGCGACTGTCGTTCGCTTCGACATCCCACCAGGCCTCACGGTGACCAGGGCACCAACCTTCATCAATCCCAACGGTGATGACCCCGTGATTTCCGGGGATGCACTGACAGCGCAGGGGGCTGAGATAATCTCCCCAATTGGCGTGGACTCTGTGGTGTATGCCGAATTCACCGTGCGGGTTGATGACGATGTGCCCGCGAACTCGGAATTCGATGTGGTAGGTACATTGATGGAGTACCGGCCGCTCCCGACTGGTGGCGATGCGGCAGACCCGGACATTGTTCTGACCTCACCTGTTGATACGCGTGAGTTTGCCGAGACGGTTTTGGTCGTTGGTGGTGATGCTGAGGTCTCGATCGGTGAGCCGATCGAGTTGCAGGTCGTGCTCACGGTGCCGGAAGGTGAGCATCCTAACATGGACCTGACGAGCACATTGCCGGTCCAGGGGTCCAATCAGGTCTTGGCGCTGGTTTCAGACTTTTCGCTCATCGGTGTAACATTCGATGGTTTCGATAATGCCATTCCAGCACAACCCACGGCGGTGCAGTCGATCAGTGGTTATACGTTGGAATTTGGTGACCTCACGAATGCCGATCGGGACACAAATGACGAGACCATTACGCTAACGTACCAGGTCACGCCAGTGAACGTTCAGCAAACCACGGCAACGGATGACGCCCTTGTCGAGGCTTTCACCCTGAGCTGGTCCGCACAGTCACATGGCTTTGATGGTGCCGCAGTCGATGTTGATGAGCCGTTGATTTCACTGACGGTCAGCGCGGCGCCACCCACCATAGAAGGTGGCGATACCGTCACATTGACCTTCCAAATCCAGAACGCCGGTGGAGGAAACAGTGCGGACGCACACGATGTCTTGCTGACGCTTCCGACGAATCCAGACATCGATAGTCTATCCAACTTCACCAATGTTGCCGGGAGTGCCACCAATGTCGACCTCGTTGGTGGGACGGTGGCATACACAGTGTTGCCTCACGGCGATACCGTTTCCTTTACGGTCGATGCGCTGATTAGCAGTTTGGCGACGATTGGCGGCACCTTGCAGTTCGATTCCGATGTGGAATGGACCAGCGCGGCGGGGCCGGCGGCAGCAATCTCAGCCCTCAATCCGAATTCGGTTGAACGTGATGGGTCGGATATCGACCCCATCACAGGAGTCTCGAGCGGATTCAACGATCACCGAGTCCTCGCCTCGGACTCCGTCAATCTGTCCAATGTCTCTGTCACAAAAGACTTGGGTGCCGCGAGTGTGTCTGGTCTCGCGACGATTGGCGAAACGGTCGATTTTGATGTTGTGATCACTGTGCCCGTAGGTTCGCTTGATAGTCTTGTTGTATCAGATGCACTACCCAGCGGGCTGAGCTTCGTAAGCACATCAGGATTTGCGGTTACTCCTGGCCTTGAGTGCAGCACTGATGGTGTGACCTATGCACCATGCGCGCTGCCATCCCCATCAGTGGGAGCAACGGTCGATTGGGACTTTGGGTTCATTCGAAATTCGACACCTGGAACCTTGTCTTGGACCGTAACGTCGTTGGTCGAAAATCAGGCAAGCAATCAGAATTCGACAACATTGGTGAACTCTGTCACCGCAAATGGTCAAAGCGCCAACGCGCCCCTTGTGACTATCGTTGAGCCCAATGTTTCCGCCGATATGGCCGCGACCGGCTCTACCTTTGACGGTGGCGACACCGTCACCATGACAGTGCAGTTGTCCTCCGATGGGACCGCGACGGCCTACGATTTGATGGGAATGGTGGACACCTTGGATGGCGTGACTGGGGTCACAGGGTCTGAAAACCTGGGCACGTGCACAACCGCATTTACAAACTTTTCGGTTTCCGTGGGTGTTGCGTTGGTAACGTGGAATGCGGACAGCGCTGCAAACGGTGAGACCTGTCAGTTCACATTCGACGTCTTGGTCGATGCCGGTGTCACGATTGGCGGAACCGCGAGCCTGGACGGCGAAATCAATTGGACCTCGACTCCCGGGGTGAACGCGGATGAACGTGTTGGGGTCAATGGCGACACGTTGAACGACTATCTCGCAACCATCGATGAAACGCTCGACATCGCTGACCTTGCCGTCACCAAGACCATCGCCGCCTCAAGCGACGCATTTGCCTCAATTGGCGAGTCAGTGGAGTACACCGTCGAAGCCCAGATACCTAATGGGCAAGTGGCGAGCTTCGTGGTTGTCGATACGCTTCCGGCTGGATTGGAGTTTGTCTCAGCTCAGAACCTTGTCACACCGGGAACGGTTCAGTGTTCACCTGACGGTGTGACCTTCGCGCCTTGCGCCATCCCATCGCCAGTCGTCATAGGAAACGCGGTGACATGGGATTTTGAGACCTTGCGCAACACTGCTGCTGGCACCACATTTTCGTTCGACCTGACTGCACAAGTGGCAAATGACATTGGCAATCAAGATGGGACGATCCTGAGCAACAGCGTCGACATTAGCGGCGTCACAGCAACTGCGCCTGACGTCACCGTCGTCGAGCCTGCACTCGCCGCAACACTCACCCGGTCTGCCGGAACGTTCGAAGGGGGCGATGTCGTCACCTTCGATATTGAATTGACTAGCAGTGGTACATCGCCAGCCTATGACTTCGATGGCGTTCTTGATGTCCTTAACGACCTGTCACCCAATTCGGCTTCGTTCTCGAGCGGGACCTGCGCAAGCCTGACGAACTTCTCGATCTTCGAGGACGCAGGGAGCATTCGGTATCAGGCAGATGAGGTGCCGGCGGGTTCATGTACGTTCACGATTGGGGTGCGAGTTAACGATGATGCGCCGATTGGAGGCGACGTCGGGTTAAGTGGAACCTACACATGGACGTCCGCCGGGGGCGTGATTGCTGAAGAACGCACGGGGGTCTTGAATGACGCGCTTAACGACTATATTGGACAACTCTCCAACACATTTACGCTACAGGATTTCAGCCTTTCCAAAACGTTGACGTCGGCTCCGACTCTTTCCATCGGGGAGGTCGCAACACACCGAATCGAAGTTCAACTTCCGAATGGTCAGCTAGACAGCTTCCCCATCATCGATACGATTCCCACCGGAACGCGATTCATTTCTGCCGATAACCTGACCACCGGTGGGGTTCAATGCAGTAATGATGGCACCACATTTTCCCCATGTGTGATTCCGACCGAAGCCATCAATGGAGGGCAGACAACGCTAGACTTTGGGTTTGTCCGCAACACATCTGGGGCCACGACGCTTGGTTTCGACGTCAATTTTGTGGTGGAAAACGTCACGTTGAATCAAGAAGGCGCCACGTTCCAAAACTCGGTCGACCTCTTGGGCATGACCGCGACGAGCGGCACGTCGACGCTCACTGAGCCGCTTGTAACCGCGACCATCGACAACGATGCGATGTTGCCTGACGCAGGCGATATCGTAAATGTCACCGTGACCCTGTCGAGCGTGGGAACTTCGGATGCGCACGATCTGACTGGGGTGTTTGACGTCTTCAACCTTGTGGCGCCGATAGCGGGAACAGCTGATGTTGGTACATGTGGCAACAGCTTCTCTGGATTCCAGGTCACGGCGGACGCAACTCAAGTCCTGTGGAGTGCAGACACCGCACCAACTGGCCAAACATGTGAATTCACCTTCCAAGTTGCCCCGACTGTCGACCTGGGTCTTGGCGAGTCGGTGGATTGGTCAGGGTCATTTGCATGGACTTCAGCGACCGGCACCAACGCGGATGAACGTATCGGTGTCGATGGTGATGTTCTCAATGATTACTTCGATGTTTTGGTTGATGGTTTTGCCACGACGGAGGCTGTGGCTCTTGAACTCAACCTTATCGATTCAAGCGTGTCTGAGACGATGAACCCCACGCTCTGGTTGGCAGAGACGGGTACCTTTGAAGCAGTCATCACACTACCTGATGGCACACACGATAACGTTACAGCGACGATCACCCTACCGCCTGGACTTGCAATCACTGAGGTGTTGGCGGTCAACACTTCGAACTTTGGCGGAACCATCGAGCAGGCTCCCGCCGTCGGACCGTTGGATATCGCAGCGAACACTGACGCGGTCTTTGATTTGGGCGAGGTTGTCGCAGATGCCACGGATGGCTCGGGCGACAATACGTTCACCATTGAGTTCTTAACTGTGTCAGAATTTGACAGCGTACTTCGACAGTCACCTGGTCAGGTTGTTGCTGGTGTGCTTGCTGTGACAAATTTGGCCGTGGATGCCACCGACACTCAAGACGTCACGATTGACCCTCCATCGTTGTCCGTTGAGTTCACATCCACGGACCAAACGACGGACCAGTTCGATCCAGCGTTGGTAGAGTTCACAGTGAGCAACTTCTCAGATGCGCCTGCCTGCAATTTCGAGGTTGTCTTCGAACAACTCCCGATGGGCCTCGAAGTAGACCCAATGGATACGGATGGATTGGACAACGACGATGACGGCGACATCGATGAAACGGACGAGGCAACGTTCCAAATGGCGGACAACGTCACAGTGCCCATCGTTGGGTGTGTAGGCCCAGCCGAACGCCGGGTGATTCGCGCAAACGTTCGTGGCATCGAAGGTGCACTTCCGGGCCCAAGGGTGATTGTTGCAACACTTGGATCATATGAGTCTTTGCCGATGAACGGTGAGACTCTGGAGCCCTTGTCCGATGCTTGGGACACCGATGTGGATAATGATGTTGATGAAGCGGAAGATAATCAGGCCACCCTGACGCTCACCGTCGAATCACCGCTGTTGTTGTTTCAGAAGTCATACGAAGATCTGGATGGCGAACCAACCGGTCCTGGAGACACCATCCGCTACACCATCACGCTACGAAATGTTGGCATTGGGGATGCGATCGATGTTGAGATTCAGGATGTGTTGCCCGAACTTCTGACGCCGATTCCGGGCAGCGAAACCACGACGTTTGGAAGTGTGACCCTCGATGGAAACACGCTGACCGTCACAATGGATGCGCTACCTGACGACGAGATGGCAACGGTCACGGTGGATGCCCGGATCGCCACACCGTTGGCTGCCGGTACCATCATCTCGAACCAGGCCACGATGGAAGTTGCCGGTGGATTTGGCGATCGTGTGTCCAATGACCCAACCACCAACGAAGATTTCGACCCAACCGAGTTCGAGGTTGCCTGTGTGGATGACTGCGACGGCGACGGTCGTCCCGATGTCGTAGACCCAGACCCTACCGACCCCAACATTTGTGGTGACCTGGATGACAACGACACCTGTGATGACTGCGCGCTTAGCGGAATCGTCGATCCTGGCAATGACGGCCCAGATGAAGATGGGGATGGCCTCTGCGATGATGGGGACCCCGACGACAACAACGACGGGTTCGAAGATGATGTTGTTATTGGTGGTGGCCAGCTATTCGGTTGTGCAGCTACGCCCGCGAAATCACCCGCCGAACCCTTGTTCCTGTTTGTTGTAGTGTTTGGCCTCATAATGCGCAGGCGCGTATCGAAGATGATACCGGTGCTCATGGTGATTGCGGTGATGGTCCCTCCGTTGCCAGCTTTTACTCAAGCGCAGCAAGTGCAAGAGAATCAGGAAATCCGCGCCCAACGCATGCGGATCTCGCATGGTACTTATGGAATCTTGGATGTGGAGTCTGCTTCGGTGCCTGGACACCTTGTGTGGGAGGCAACCCTTTGGATGGACTACCAAAACGATCCCATCGTGCTCTACCTGGAACGAGAGGGTGAGGAAACACTGCGCGAGGGATCACTTCTAAAACACAGATTGGGCGCCGTAGCACAGGGATCGATCGGTATCTCTGACTGGCTTCATGTCGGTATTGAGGTCCCATTGGTCCTGTATCAGGGACGAGAAGACCAACCCGATGGTGTGACCGTACCATTGGATGAAATCACTGTGGCCGGCCTAAGTGATATTCGTGTCATGCCCAAGGCCAGATTCTTGAATACAGAAGACCATTACTTGAACCTGGCGGTTATCTCATCGGTGACTTTCCCAACGTCAACTGACGATGCCTACCTCGGAGACCGAACAGTTACATGGGAGCCAGAAATCGCTGTCTCACGAAGCTGGCAAGGACCACGAATCGCGGGAAACGTGTCCTATCTCCTTCGGGGAGATGAGGTGTTAAACACCACCGAATGGGGAGACGAGTTTCGTGTGCGTTTTGGCGCGGCATATCGGTGGGACGAGGCGGATGAGGATTCGATTCCGCTCGAATTGATGGCGTCGATAGAGACCGCCGGCCGCGTCGGAGACGACCTGTCTGACTTTCAGAACCGATTTGGTGAGGGTCGTGTGGGGGCAAGCTATCGTGTCGGGAAGTCCGAGAATATTTGGCTCTTCGCAGGGGCTGGGTTGGGGATCTTCAAGGGAACCGGCTCTCCGGACTGGCGAACGTTCGCCGGTGTGCGACTGACCCCAACCACCGAGTGTATAGACACTGATGGTGACACCTATTGTGATGACGTTGATGAGTGCCCGTATGAGCCAGAGGACTTCGACGGCACAGATGATCTGGATGGTTGCACCGATGCTGTAGTTGTCGTCATTCCGGAGCCCAAACGTATCCGAGTCGGTGCGCAAATCGAGTTTGAATATGACTCGGACAAGTTGAAGCAAGGCCGTACACAACGGGTCATGGACCGCATCGCGGAGGTTCTCGAAGAACGCACAGACCTAGAGCTCATACGTATCGAGGGACACACCTCGTCAGAGGGCTCAGAACGGTACAATCAGGATCTGTCTGAGCGACGCGCCGCAAGTGTGCGTCAGGCACTCATCGACCGTGGAATCGCACCAGACCGCCTTGAGTCGGTTGGTTTTGGGGAGTCGCAACCCATCGCAACAAACGACACGGACGAGGGCAGGGAGCAAAACCGCCGGGTTGAATTCGTCATACTTCGCCGGGACGGTAAAGAGGTGGAAGAGCGCGAGGTTGAAGTTGATGAAGAAGAGCGTAAAAAGGCGCAGGAGATCATCGACGGGAAGGTGAATCCCGAGGATAGTAACGATTCGCAACCCACTCCGTAGGACCTTCAAATGCGAATCATCCTCGTCCTCATCTTCTTGTCCTTGCTCCCTACGTCAGCGCTTGCCGACGACCTTCCGCGATTGCTGCCCGAAGGCACGCATAAGTGCAAAGTCAGCAAGGAGTACAAGCTCCGCGAGTGCAAGGTCATCAAGGATGGCTCCGAGTACATCCTGAACTTCAGCGGCCAACACCTGCTGCGGTTCATCGGGCCGATCCATCCCGCGGACTTTGTCGCGAAGGACAAACGCGTCTTTGTCGAGGCGACGATTCAGGACGAGCAACCGTTCATGTGCAAGGTCAAGGACGCGGCGGCGATGAAGGCCTGCAAAGAACAGACGGTCATGATCGAGCTCAAGCGCAAGTCCTCAACGCGCTGGGTCGGCTCGGTCCCGGTGAAGTACTACTGGGACAAATACGTCGGTGAAGGTAACGAGCGGCGCGTGGAAGGCTACGTGATTACCGTGGAGACCTTCGTGGTCGAGCTTCGTGTTCAGAAAAAGTCCAAGAAGAAGCCCGCGCCACTAAAACTCTGACCCGCGGAATACTTGGGCTAACCGGCAGAGTTATCGCGCCCTAAATTCAAAGGGCAGACCGATGACACAGCGACACAAATATCCACGAACGCCGCACCTACCATGGTCGCCAGGCGTTGGGGCCGACGACATAATCGTCGCGAACGACGACCCGTTCTCGGGGCGTGAGGTTGTGGTCACCGAGAAGCTCGACGGTGAAAACACCACAATGTACCCGGACCATATCCACGCGCGGTCGGTCGACAGTCGCCACCATCCATCACGAGACTGGGTGAAGCAGCTGCATGGACAGGTGCGCCATCTGATCCCCGGCGGCTATCGGCTGTGCGGCGAGAACATGTACGCGCGGCATTCGATCGAGTACGAGGGGTTGGAGAGTTACTTCTATCTGTTCTCGGTCTGGAACGAAGAGAACGCCGCGCTGAGCTGGGATGAAACCTCGGAGTGGGCGCAGCTTCTAGACCTTGAGACGCCGGCCGAATTCTACCGCGGGCCGTGGGACCCGGATGCGATTCAGGCCATCGAATTTGATACCGACAAGGTTGAGGGCTACGTCTGCCGCACCGTCGCCGGCTTTCCGCACGCGGAGTTTCGACAGCATGTCGCTAAATGGGTGCGAAAAGACCATGTGCAGACTGATGAGCATTGGATGTTTGCGCAGATCGTCCCCAACGGACTGAAGGACGAACAATGAGCCTGATTGACGAAATCAAGGCTGGGGCATGTCCACGTTTCGACGACTTTGTCGACGCGTGGGGGCCGAAGTTCGAGCTCCTGTTGCGTCTCTCGAGCACGCCACAAGATCCAATCTGGCACGCTGAGGGCGACGTGCACGTTCATACGACAATGGTCTTGGACGAGCTGTACGCGCTGATAGAAGACCACGACTTGTCTGCCGAACGTCGTCTGCAATTGGTCCTGGGCGCAGTGTTTCACGACATCGCTAAACCAATAACGACACGCGAAGCCGAGAAAGACGGCAAGGTCCGCATCATCGCGCCGCGGCATGCCGACAAAGGCCGATCGTACCTGGCCTATCGGCTGCGGGAGCTAGACCTTGCGTGGTCAACAATCGATGCGGTTTTGGCGCTGGTTGGCCACCACCACGACCCCAAGCAGTTGGTGGTCAAAGACGGCACAAAAGCCCAGTACCGCCGTCTGGCCAGCATGTGTGATGTCGAATTGGTGTACCTGCTAGAGCTCGCCGATAACCGAGGCCGCACCTGCGACGATAAAGCCGAGCAGCTCGAGTACATCGAGCTCTTCAAGGCTTATTGCGACGAGTTTGAGGTCGGTCCTGACCCGTTTTCCAGCGCACGGGCTGTTGTCGAAGACGCCCTGAGTGATGCCCCCGACCTGACCCGTCAGTTTGTCCTCGGCGAGTGCATCCGCGGCCTGAACAGCGGTCGAATCCAGATGGCCGAAGAGGAGATTGCCCGCTCGTACAGCTATCGCGACGCGTTTTCGCATGTTGTGATTCTGTGCGGACCCAGTGGCTGCGGCAAGTCAACATGGGTGCAAGATACGATGCCAGATTATAACATAGTTAGCCTTGATGCCTTGCGCGAAGACATTGCTGGCCACGTCGCCGATCAATCCAAGAACGGTCAGGTTTTGCAGGCCGCAAAGGAGCAGTTGAAGGTGCACCTTCGCGCCAAACAACCGGTGGTTTGGGACGCTACAAACCTCCGCAGGGATTTCCGTTCCGTTCCCATCAAACTCGCCTACGACTACAACGCGTTCGCCGAGCTGGTCGTATTTCAGCCCACGCCGCAAGAGTGTCTTTCGGCAAATGCGCAACGGGACCGCAAGGTGCCGGCGAGCGCGATTTCCAAGCAGTTTGCCAACGCCGAGTTTCCGTATGGCGACGAGGCGCATCGGTTGCGATTCGTTCGCGAGACTTGATTGTTTGGAAAACAAATCCATCGGCGCTAGATTCATTTTCAGTCTTTTCACGAACTCACATCATAAGTGTTGGGGAGTCATTGACGCGTAAAGGCAAAGAAATGAGGTTTTTGATAATCGTCCTTGTCTTTCTCATGGTCTGCGACACCGGTCCAAGCGGCGGAGAATCCTTATCAGCGAGGAAGTCATGAGTATCGGATTAGGAAGCACTCGAATGATCGTTTTCGTCGGTCTCGCTATCTCGGTTTTGACAGCCGGATGCGATAGTGAAGAAGCAGATCCTAGTCCACCACTGGCTCCACTGAAGCTTCCGATGAATCAGGGTTTCGATGGTGGGGACTGCGAGCCCACAGACCTCACGTTGCATGACGTAAACTACCTCAGCGATCTGGTGGTGGTCGGAACAATCTCCAAGATTGAGGTGGTCAGGGACGAGATAGTTGCACGTGGTGTCCCAACGACCCCCGAGGAATGTAATCCGGGAAGTCAAAAGTGGGCGACACGGGTCACCATGGGTAATCTTGAGATCGTTCGAGGTGAGTCAACCACGGGGACTGTCGAGTTCATTTTGGACTACGATAGGACCAAACAGTGGCAATCTCTCGCGATGACCAAAGTGAACGACGAGTGGGTACCAGGGTGGGTGGAACCCACTATTGAGCTGAGTGAGACTTTCGCCTGGTCCGGTGATACCGGTCTGCAGCCTGGACAAAGGCTCGGAGTCTTCCTGGAGCAAAACGACGGGCGTTACGTTCTGAATCGACTGCCAATGCTCGAAGCCTTTGGCTCCCGAGTACGACCCACAACCAAACACGTTTTCGGGAGGTGCTACACCGTCAACGCGTTAACCGAAGCTACAGTGTCCGAACTCAGAACATCGTTGACCAACAGCGACGCGAGTTTGGCGGGGCAGGCCGCCACGGCGCTCCGTCAATACCCTATTGTCCAAGTATCTTCATGTTCCCCGCCAACGGAGCCGGATTTGGTTCACGATATGGACCTCGATGCCGACCAATAGCTTGATTTCACACATCACGATTCTTAGGGAATCATTGACGGATAGAGGCAGAGTAATGAGGTTTTTGATTATCGTCCTTGTCTTTCTAATGGCCTGCGACACCGGTCCAAGCGGCGAAGAATGCCTTGAGTACGAAGACGAAGAAGCCTGCAAAGAGGCTGGGTGTTACGGCATGGTAAGTTACCGTCCCGTCGAAGTGCGGGACAGAGAGTGTTACTACACGAACATTGATACAATTCCTGAGGTATGTGTTGTTAGAGAGACCGGGATTGATCAGAACGAGACGACCGTTTACTCGCTAGAATCGGATCCAAATGACTTTCGTTACTTTTCGAGCGACAATGGTCCGATGGATGGTTGGGTCTATTGTAGAGATCAGCCAGCCGATGCGCCGTGCAAACCTTGTGAGGGCGGCGCTTACGAACCCACCGAAACAGATTGAGATTTGCGCTTGGGAAGATCTCACGGTCAAGGGGGGAAGTGATGCATCTACGACTAGCAACTCTTAGTTTAGCAAGTTTGGTTTCACTGATGGCTTGCAGCGGCGACGCTGAACTCGATTGCTCCGCGTTTTTGGAGGATCTGGATGCGTGTGTCGAGGCAGGATGTCAGACTGAGGGAACACAAAAAGCCCACTACGATTCCAAAAACGCGTGTAGTTTCTATGACCTCGCCGACTTTCATGTTGTCTGTGTGCAGCCAGCTATCACCGCTTCCGCGTCCACCGTATATTTTCGTAAGGATGATCCGAGCGATGTGCGTGTCTTCTCATCTGACGTAGGTCCATTGCCTCACTGGACTCGATGCGCGGATTCCGACCGGGGCACGCAGTGTGGTTGTTCATTCAAAGAGGGCGCACCGCCGCTGGATTGAGGCATTTCACGAACTGACATCACGACTCTTAGGGAATCATGACGGATAGAGGCAGAGTAATGAGGTTTTTGATTATCGTCCTCGTGTTTCTTGTGGCCTGCGACACCGGTCCAAGCGGCGAAGAATGCCTTGAGTACGAAGATGAAGCGGCCTGCAAAGATGCAGGTTGTTATGGGTTCGTTCGATATGTGAATCTTGAGGTCCGAGATGGTGTTTGTTACCAACCCACGAACATGATTCTTGACGCCTGTGTGGTTAGAGAATCGGGCATCGATGGGAATTCCAATACGGTGTATTCACGTGCTTCAGACCCTTCGGATTTTCGGCGATTTAGCAGCGACAATGGTCCCATGGATGGTTGGGACTATTGCGATGACCTCAGATCAGATGCCCCGTGTAAGCCGTGTCTGGAGAGCATTATAGTGGTGGAGCAATGAAATTGCCCTCTGAGATGCGGATGAAGTTTTTGAACCTGCTCACGTTGCTGATTTGCGTTGTGCTTGTGGCCGGGTGCTCCGGAAGCGAAACAAGCCAAGGCACGCAGTACTTGGCCTACACAGGTGGGAACCAAAATGCCAATAGCCTCATAGATGGCCCGCTCCCACCCCCACTCACCCTGTGTTCGTTCGATCGCGATTTCGCGGAAATTTATCTGATGGAAGCAGTTTCCGACATGGCGATCGAAAATACGTGTCAGATCGCTCATCCGGAGGCTGGCAAGTTCTATACGTTTGGCCGGTCGGTCGATATGAAGATCGTCGATTCAGCTCGGGGTGAGCGCACCGGAGTTGTCAACGTCAAGTTCAGACCTGAGACATCGATTCCCCGCAAAGGCGAGCTCGCGCTCGTTGGTCTCTTTGAGTTTGCACCGAAGATGTACGGACCAACAGCGATCGTGACGCCTGTCGAACTTCGGCAAGACCCAGAAGCCGCTTTTGCGGCAAGCTCGGGGTCACGTTTCGATCTACCCAACTCTATGGCCGATATTCGGGCGGCTTTGGCGTCGGGTGATGAGCATTGTGCTCCCGACGCCCCTGAAGCCCAAACGACATTTGGTGATGCGCAATCTGTCTACGTCACTGATGAACCCCGCGAATGCCCAGGAGGGCCAACTGCGGAGTAATGATGTGGAGTAAAGCCAGAATGGCGGCGTGGGAGTCATCGATTGATCTGAGAAGGGCTTGGTTTGAAGATTTGGATACCTGTAATGTTGGCTGTGATGGTGGCAGTGATGGCAACGACGGCGCAAGGATGCGACGACTGGGAATGCGATCCTGAATCCTTCCAACCGCGCTGCGACGGCAACACCCGCGTCTTCTGCGACGCTAATTTCGAACAAGAGGTGAGCGGCATCGCCGAGCTGCCTTGCAATGAGAAGTTCTGCAAAGTCTACGATGATGGATCTGATGTCTTTTGCGCGATCGCCGATGAGCGTTTGGAGTGCACCGAAGGTTTAACCGGTGGGATCTGTGTCGACAATACTTGGTATTATTGTCGTGGAGGGTGGCCGTCCTTGGAGGAACGATGTGAGCAGAGTTGCGACCCTTCACAGGCTTGCGACAAAGAGTGACTGGTTGGCAATTCATTGTCAGAGACATGTTGTTCTATGACGCCGACGACTTGAGTTCGGCGCACCCGGAGCCTTTCTTTCTCGCGCAGCGTCAGTTTGGAACTCTTCAACAGCTCTTCATCGCGTTCCCGCTGCATGTCCTGACAATACTGCAGGATGTGACCGAGCCGTTGCGGCCGTTTCTTCGCCGTGCATTTCGCCCAAAAGGCGACATTTCAACATTGCACAAACACGACATTTCTAAATGGTTACTACACGGCGTGTCGGTGCAAAGTAAAGGTGTCGGGTTTCTAGCAAAGTAGAAATGTCGTGGTGGAGATTCTCAGGTTCAATGGTGACGCGCACAATTTTCCGCTCATGGCTCCTGTACGCAGTTCTTTCGCGAGCATCGAAGCTTAAGTGGTTGTTTTTTGTGGTTTTAGTTTGGCATGAGTTGTGCCTCTGTCTTGGGCACAACTAATCCCCACAAACTAGGAGGGACACCATGAAGCTATTCGTCATTTCGTTAATTTTGCTCTCGTTTGGTGCAGCATCAACTGCACACGCGGAGACTTCCGAGCGTGAGTTTAGGCACGCCTCGAGAATCGAATCTTCCCCCAATGGGCATGAACTTGTTGTCGAGGTCGAGTTTGATTGGAACGTGATCTCGGACAAGTCCTATACATCACTCGGTTCGACGGAGGTAGGGGTTGATGTCGCTGCCGCACAGGGCATTCAGCTACTCACGAATCAGTCTTGGTTTTCCGCGGGGACAACTCATACCTCGACAGCAATCTTTCGATTTCCGTTTTCGGCAACCTCGGAGGGGCCCGCATCTCTCGGCGTCGCGGTTTCGGTAGACATTGGCGGTCGAACACTTCATCTGGGCACTTTCGCTGTGTATCTGCTCACAACACCAACTCATGTTCGAATGCTCAATCGGCGGGACTACCTGGTGAGTCGCAACGAACAGTCAATCCGTTGCGAGGGTGTTTGTCACGTAGCATCTTCCGTTGCGAAGCCACTTCACGAAAGCAGCGAAGGGGAGGTGGAACAATGAGAAATTCGATCATTTCCGGTTTGGTATTCTTGATTATCTCAATCCTCAGTTCATCAGCTGCTTTCGCGTACACGGTGACTGTCGATCTCACTTTCTTCGATACACAGTCGGACCGCTTCACTGGTTCGTACTTAGATAACACCACAGATAATTCCAACAACCCACTTCGAGACGCGAAAGTGTACTTGTTGGATCAAGACGGTTGTAATGATTATGCGGTGAACTGCAACGAGAACAACGACGACCTGTTGGGAATGCTTACACCGGTTCGACAGGGAAGGCCTATTTCTACAACATAGGCGGTGCGGAAGATATCTATGTAGTGTTCAAGTACGAATCAAAACTTGGTCAAGTAAAGGACGGGGACGGGGCTGTTTTGACTGTCGTTTCATCGACGGACTGGGATTTCGGGGCCGATATCACCAAGCCATTTAGCGCAACCTGTTGGTCGAATACCTCAGGAACCTGCATCAATTTGACCGATGCCAACGACTACGTGGTGCCGCAGGGATTCGCTAACATTCTTGCTGCGATGGTAGAGGTAGACCGGCGTACGACCAACAATCAGATCGAACGAAACGGGCACGATGACCCCATTATCGGTTACTACGACGGTCGCGGTGATGGTTCGTCTTGCACCACTGGTCAAGGGAGTTCTTGGGGGTACAACTCATTTTGTGTGGTCGACACGGCAGCGGACGACAATCACGTGGTCGCTCATGAAATCGGCCATCTTGTCCATCGTCGACAGATCAATTATTCGGGCCCCTTGGCGGATTGCCCCAGTTATGATTGGATAGGTTCAACCACCAACGAGGAAAAGTGCGCCGTTTCCGAGGGCTGGGCCGATTTCTTTGCGGGAGCAGTCTACTTTCCCGAGAGTGCTACCGCGCCGGTGTTTCGTATGAGTTCGCGTGAACTTGAAGGCGACACATCCCAGGGCAACTCGTCAGCCCTTCGTTGTGCAGACATGTCAGGGAACCCTGAGGACGAAGAAGCCAACGTAGCTCGCTTTTTCTGGGATGTCTTCGATTCCACAACGCTTGGTGACGACGGTAACGACAACTCCGACGAATCGTTCGCCACGATGACACTGGTCTGGGACAATTTTGCAGACACTTATCCAGCGCTCTATAACAATCGAGGCACGCTTGAAACGGGGGAGAATGGGCGCAACTTGTACGATTACAAATATTGGGCATCATTTGGGTCAGGACTCTCAGGCGAAATGACCCAAAACTGTGTTCAAACCCAACAACTCTAGAGGGGGAATCATGCAGAGGTTAACAAATTGTCTTGTGTTTATGGTTACAGCCAGCCTCATTTCAGGGTGCGGCGATTCAAAAGAAGACCCAAGCCAAAACAACGACAGCGGCATTCAATGTGAAGTCAAGGCCGATTGCGCAGACCAACTCGATGGCGCTCTCGATCCAGACAATGTTGAGTGTCGCTTGGACCCAAGCACTGGGGACACCGGGTGCTTTGAGTGTATCGATGATTCAGAATGTCCGAATCTCTACGCGTGTCGTACAAACTATTGTTTATTGACCGTTCGTGGTGAGGATCAGGTTTGCCAGACAGTGGAGGATTGTTCCGAGTTGGCGCAGACCGACTTTTTCCTCCGTCCCGAGTCGGTAATGTGTCCCGAAATGGGGGAGATGGCTGGCAAGTGTGTTGAGTGTGAATCCGACGATGATTGTGAGCCCGGTGAGCAGTGCTTAGTTGAGCCAACCGCCGCTGGCGGGTGGCTCGGAGTCTGCTACACGCCTTAGCTGTTGTTCCATTTATTTGGTGGCAGAGGGGTTATGTCTGTCCCCTCTGCCTCCGAATACGGTCCTTCTCTCGCAGCGTGAGTTTCCGGCTTTTCAGTAGCTCTTCATCACGCTCACGTTGCATGTCCTGACAGTACTGTAGGATGTGGCCGAGCCTCTTGTGTGCGACGACCTCGCCCGTGACATGCGGAGCCTTGTCAAACACCGTGTGCTCAAGCTTGCGGCCGTCGTACCAAAGCTCCACCTCGCCGTTCGGCCATTCTAGTACCTCAACGCGCTTGTTTCGAAGCACTCGGTTCTCGTCGGTTTTCTCAACCAGGTACATCACCCGCTTGTAGTGCAACACGAGTTGGCTACTTAGCTTTCGTTGCTCGCGCCAACAAAACACGCGCTCCAGGTCGTCCTCGGGCCGAAGCGGTCGGTGCGCATCAACAGTGCTTCTGGGAACACGGGCAAACTTCGCGTTATGCATGGCGATGTAGGTCGGCACAAACGCGTTGGCCTCATCCATCGTGCTGATTCCTTCCAATCGAAGCTCTTTGACCAGACGGTCTTGCAGCGTCAGATGCGCGCGTTCCACACGGCCCTTGGCCTGTGGGGTAGGGGCGCACAAGATGTCGATATTCAGCGACTGCAACGCACGTCCAAACTGTGTCATCCCGCCAAACTCTTTGGAGCGCTTCTTGGCCTTCGTGAAGATCGAATGCCGGTCGCTATAAAACGCGACAGGTCGCCCGTGGACCTTCAGGTAGGCCTTGGTCGCCTCGAAGTAGTCAAACGTTGACTCGCTTCGTACAAAGCGCATCTGGACGATTTCGCTCGTGGCGTCATCCACGTACACCAGAAGCGAGCACTTTGGCCCACGACCTTCAAACCAGTCGTGCTCACAGCCGTCGATTTGCACGAGCTCGCCACGACACGCGCGACGTTGTCTGGGCTGAAACACCTGACGCTCACGCAGCTTTCGTGGCACCCACAGACCTGCATCAATCATCCATGTCCGCACAGTCTCCACCGACACCCGGATGCCGTGACGCTCGTCAAGCTTCTCGCACGCAAGCGTGGGACCAAAGTCATGATAGTGCGCACGCACAAGGTCCATGGCTTGCGTACGCAGTGCATCGGGAAGCCGACGGTTGCTGGGTCGGCCGCGCTTCTTGGAGACAAGGCCAGCTGCGCCGTGACGTCGAAAACGCGTTAACAAACGCTGCACCTGACGCACGCTCAACCCAATCAATCCGGCGACGTCCGTCTGCCGCAATTCCTTTCGGTCAAGCCGGCTCATCAGCTCAAACCGGTCTAATTCAGTACCGCTCATCGAAATGGTCCCCATCAAGGTAAGCCTCCTGTTTCTAAGGTGGAGGCATCAGCGTCGTGCAGTTCGCCAAAAAGGCGACATTTCTAAATTGCACAAACACGACATTTCTAAATGGGTACTACACGGCGTGGTCGCGTAATCAGGATTACGTCAACTTTGAGTGCGTAGCCCTGAGGCGCCAAAACGGAACGCTTTCGCAATATGTCGTTTGTATTATAAAGGTTTGAAAATGCCATTCTGAACGTGTATTACTCCGGCCCTAAATGAAATGGCTTGGAGTATTCCAAATGCGCAAGATTGCATTGTTTACAGTGTTGCTCGGCGTGACCGCGGTCGGCTGTGGCGGCGATGATGCTACGCTTCCAATCAGCATCAACAACACAGACGTCCGCTCGAACAACGGCGTCAATAACGTCAACAACGTTAACAAGCAGAACAACGCCAACAATCAGAACAATCTGAACAACGGTAATAATAGCAACACCAACGCTGCCACCAACGGCATGCCGGGGAACAACGCGGCGCCAATCGCGCCCCGGCGTTGGGCGATGGAGCAGCGCTATACACACGACGCCGACCGGATGCTGGGTCGTGTGCTTGAACGCGATAACCTTGAAGGCGCCTGCGACCGTTGGGTAGCCGGCGCGCGTGACGACGTGACGAAGTATCAGTGCGGCAAGTG
This sequence comes from bacterium, assembly GCA_030427705.1. Lineage (GTDB taxonomy): Bacteria > Myxococcota_A > Bradymonadia > Bradymonadales > Bradymonadaceae > JAUIBR01. The sequence continues at coordinate 162,482 of JAUIBR010000008.1, forward strand.
GATGTTCTTCTACGAGACGTTCGGCACAGTCGGCATTCCCAAGGGCATCCTGGAGTTCAATCAGAAGTGGTATCAGGACTATTTCGGCCCGGGCTTCAACAAGTTCGGTTTCGTGCCTGACCCGAATAACGACAAAGGCATGCCGATAGGTCTCGCACCCACGACGGGCACGCTTGGCGACAATATCGAGACGGTGGCGTTCACCTGCGCGAGCTGCCACTTCGGTCAAATGCCAGACGGCCGCTACGCCGTTGGGTATGGCAACCTCCAGCTTGATTACGGCAAGTTCATCGCGACCCTCGGCTCACCGCTGTCGTTGTCGATGAACGCCAATGACCAAAACGTTCATCCAGATGTGCGCGCCGAACTAGGGCCGCTGGTCGAAACCGCAAAGCAGGACCAGAGCTATATGATTGAGCTGGGCATCCTGGGCTTAAGCCTCTTGAGCGCCAGCCAGGAGAATCTGCCAGATGCCGAGGGTCAGGCGCAGTTCCTGGCGCTTAAGCCCGGCACGATGGACTTCCTGACGCCCCCGCTTGTGGATGATGGTGTCTGGACCGTTTCGCGAATCCTGTCGCTTTGGAATATCCCGAGCGAAGCACAACGCGCTGAGTTGGGTATGGAGCACGAGATGCTCTCTTGGACCGGTGGCGCCAAGTCGCTGGACCAATTCATCTCGGGATTTGTTGCGATTGGCGTCAGTGACCCGGGCGAATGGGGACCCGAGCGGATCGAGCCGCTCAAGGCGTATGTGGCATCGCTTCAGGTGCCTGAGCTTGAGACCAGCCTCAGCCAGCCAATGGTCGAACAAGGTGCTGAAATCTTCGTCCGCGAAGATTGCGTTGGTTGCCACAACGGTCCAAGCGGCGAGTCAACCCAGGCCTACAGCTTCGACGAGATCGGCACGGACGGCGCGATGGAGTTCATTTTCAATCCGGACGAGAACGACGTGTTGTGCTGTGGATTTGACGACGGCGACGACCCCGACGAGAGCTACCAGGTCACTCGAGGTGTCAAAGCACCACGCATGGTTGGGGTCGAGAATCAGACGAGCTTCCTTCACAACGGGTCGGTCGACAGCCTCCAGCAGCTCTTCTGTATGCAGACTCGCCCAGTCGACAACAACTTCGCTCAGGGGTCACAAGGCCATGAGTATGGATGTGATTTGTCGCAGGCGGATAAGACTGCGCTGATTATGTACTTGAACTCGCTATGAATCTGCTTCGCGCGGGCTGCTTTGCGCTAGCTGCTTTGCGCTGGCTGCTTCGCGCTGGGACTGTGGCTGCTCGAGTGTGGTGAATTTTGATTGGGGGTTGGGCGTCTGAGAATCAAACGATGTATGATGAGTTTGATATGAAGATTTTTTTGATTTTGTTCGCACTGCTGGTGGCCTCTGGATGCAAATGCTCTGAGGACCACGAGTACTTAACCCTTGGAATCTCGAGCACTCCCGACCCCGAGGTAACGGCGGGTATCACGACTCCGAAGTGGAATCAGACCCTGCCTATTCTTCCGACCCACTATTTGGTGGCTTCCGCAAATTACGGTCCTGAAGACCGCGAGCCGACCGACGAGGTTTTTGAACTCTACGACACGACCGAAGAGCCGCCTGTGCAACTCGAGTACGTGCCGCGCAAATGCGAGGAGTTTGACGAAATGCCAATCGGGACATGCGCATCCAACGCAGGGAGCGATACGTGCAATTCGCTCTCGAAAGACTTCGTGCAGACCGCGCCGTTCGAGGAAGGTCGCACCTACGCTCTGGTCCATCGTATCGGCACAGGTAACGGCGAGAAGCTTAGTTGGGACGGCGAACGACAAGAGTTCGCCGGCGCCGAATCCCTAGTCATGAATATCGAGATACTTGAAGTCGAGCAATGACGCGCGCAAAGCAGCCAGCGGCGAGCGAAGCGATGCCGGAGCCGGTCCGCGCGAAGTAGCCAGCGCGAAGCAGCGAGCTAGCGAAGATAACTATTCAGCAGCGGCTGGAACAACGTCATCAGTCTGCACAAGCTCTTTGACGTTGAACCGCTTCAAGCGGCGTTTGATGAGGTCGACCTTCTCGTCGATGGTCAGGCTGCGTTCAGGGTCAAGGTCGACCATGAAAGATGCCAGCAGTTTGTAGCGCTTGGTCATCAGCATCACCCACATCATGAAGTAGTCGATCTTGCGGAAGACAAACGACTGATGCTTCAGAATCTCTTCCTGCTTGTCGACAAAGTCTTGTGGCATGTCCAGCCAGTGGCGGCTAGATTTCAGGTGATGGCCCAGGTGGTAGCCGTCGTTGAAGCAGCTGTGGTTGTACGGCGAGTTGATAAAGGTCACGACGGTCCGATAGTCGTTGTCCCAGTCTTCCGGGTCCACAAATGCATGCTGAGTCCAGTTACCGGCCATCAGCAAAAAGCGCGTCATGATGAGCGGCCCGAAGTAGATCGTGAGACCCGCTTTCCAGTTGTAGATGGTCATGAGCGTGGCAACCAGGTACCAGACGCCTTCACCAACGAACATGCGCTTCAGAAGCTTGGGGTGCTTGCGTTTCAAGTACCCAATAAGCTCGAACGTACCCACAAACAGGAAGCTGAAATAGTAGCGCAAAAAGTCGATGAAACTGTCGCGCTGGTACTTCATCGTCGAGCTCAAATCGTCCGGAAGGTTACCTTCCTTGTGATGCATGCCCAGGTGGTGGGCAAAGTAGCTCTCGGGCGGTTGGCCGACGTGCGGTCCAATCACCCATGGGATGAAGTAGTTGAGGATCTTGTACTCCTTTTTGAAGAGCTGTCGGTGCGAAGTGTTGTGCAGCATTAGGATGAACGGCCCAAGGCTGAGCAGGTAAACCACCCAGTAGATTGCGGCCATCCACCACTCAAACATCCCCGAGAAGATCAGGAAGAGTGATGCGGGAACGAAGAACAAAGCCTGTTTGATGGCGAGCTGCACGAACGGCAGGTCGCGTCGGTCCTTCACCATGTTCTCGAAAAGTGAGCTGGGGAAGGGGATCTTGGCGTCCGGGTCGTAGACCGGGTCTGTAATCTTAATTCCGTTAACTTCTAACACATCAATACCCAACGGTTAGTGCCGAGGTCTTGGTAGGGATTTTGTGGCGGTTAGTCAATAGGTGGACGGGAGGTTGAGGGAGGTAGAAGAGATATCCGCAGAGGCTCCGGAGGTACGGAAGGTACCGGAGGAGTTTTTTCCTCTGCGGATATCTTTGGTCCCTACGCGGCTTCATCGGTTACTAGTTCGGATTTTCGGTCAGACAACGAGACCCTCCGAACGCCGTTGCGCAAACTTGGTGCATTGAAGTTAATCAACAAACCAGTCTCGATTCCGGCTAGCTTCAGATAGGTCAACAATTGAAACTTGTGCTCGTCGATCAACTTGTTGACTGTCTTCAGTTCCAAGATGATTCGGTCATCCACGACCAAATCAGCCACGTAGGCCCGTTCCTCCAACACTTCACCTTCATAAACCAACGGGTAAGCCTTTTGACGCTCAACTCTATGTCCGGCCTTGATGAGCTCTCGTTCAAGCGCAGAAAGGTACGCCCGCTCGAGAAGCCCGCGACCCAACACGGTGTGGACCTTCATCGCCAACCCAATGATTTCGTAGGTAAATTTGTCTTCCATGCATTCTCCTGATGTTGATTGCCGACCATTCGGCAACCCGTTATCGGAAGATGGCATCGACCCGTTGCAAGAAAAGAAAGAAACCTCGAGTACCTCAGTTACCTCGGGAGCCTCTGCGGATATCTCCAAGACCTCCCTCAACCTCCCTCACCGAACGTCACCTAATTTCAAAATTCCACCGAACCCCACCCTGCACCATAAACGGCTTGATGGGTCTCGCTCCGAATGGACGGCGTGAGGCGATGGCTTCGTTCATCGTGAGGTTCTCGGCCTTCGCATAGACCTCGAGGTCTTCGATGATTGTGTAGCCGGCGATGACGTCGAGGATGAAGTAGTCATCAGTGAAGAGCGCGTCATCGCCTTGTGATGCTTCCTCGCGCATTTTGGCGGTATAGGAGCCGTTGGCCGTGATTCGGAAGATGTCGTTCGTCACGGTTAGACGAAGGCTGCCACGGTGTTTTGGCAGGTACGGAAGCTCGTCACCTTCTTCAACCGTGCCGTATTGCGGATTGTCCGAGACAAATCCTGATTTGAACTCCGAAGTCGCGAACGTGTACGCAGCGCGCACGGGAAGTTTGAAGTCACCAAACAGCGGGAACGTCCATGTGGCCATGGCTTCCAGACCAAACACATCGACCTCACCGCCATTGAATTGCGAGTCCAGGTCCGTTGCGTCGCAACCTGCGCTGAACGTGCACTCGCCCAGCAGGTTATTATAGTCATTGAAGAACCCGATGAGCTCGATGAGCCGCTCGTTTTCTGAGTCTGCGTAACGAAGCCCTGCCTCATAATTTACGCTGGTCTCCGGCTCGACTTCGTCAGGCTGACCTGGCGAGACGGGACTGAAGCCTCGGTGAACACCTGCGATCGCGCCCAAATGCGGGAGGAACTCCCAGTGCACTCCCAGACCCGGAATCAGCACAAATTGGTCATTGGTAACGCTCGTTCCAGCGAGTTCATCGTCCAACGTGGCCGAGATAATCTCGGTGCGGACGCCGCCGGCAAACGTGAGTTGCCAGAACGAAAACTGGTCCGTGACCCATGCGGCAATGGCGGTCGTCTTTCCGGTGTTCTGGGTCGTGGTTCGTTGGTCCGACCCATCTGAAACCAAGCGTCCATTCTGCATCAGGAAGCCATCTTCGGTGTGGTCACGCTCGATCTGGTCGTAGTGCGCGCGAACCCCAACCTTGGCGTTGTTGGACCAGGTTTCAGCATCGAACTTGTGGGATGCCACGACCTGCACGCCCTGTGACACGAATCGACGCTGGTTATCGCCAAGGTTCAGTGTTTCTGCGGCAGACGCGCTGTCCTGTTCTCCGGTCAGCACATCATAGAAGACCTGGTTTACGCCGTTTGTTGGGTCTTGAAGGATATCGAAGAGCGGAGGGCCGCCCTGAAATCCATTCACCTTGAACCATGAGCGATAGAAGTCGTGCCGGTAAGCGGCGGCATCGAGTTTGAACGTGTCGCCGACCTCCATGGTGTAGAATAGCTCCGCCTGGGTTCGCCACCAATCCATCAAGTCCTTTTCGCTCGATACGTATCGGCGGTAGGGATTGTCGTCGAAGTCTGCATCGGTCAGGCCCAGGTAGGTTTCGTTTGAGAGCTCACGCGAGAAGCCCAGTTTCAGGTCCAGCTGGTGGTACACCTTGGCGTCAAAGCTCGTGTTCAAGCGGCCTTTAGCCATGAACTCTTGTCGATTGAAACCGGTGTCTCCACCACCATCGAGCTCTTTGAATCCGTCAGATTGCCAGTGGATACCCTCAACCACGAATCCACCCCATTCGGTGCTAGCGCCTAACCACGCATGCCCCTTGCCGGTCAGGTACGAGCCGAAGTTCGCGTCGACACCACCGCTCAGGAAATATGGGATGTCGCGGGTCACCCAGTTCATCGCTCCGCCAATAGTGTTCGGTCCGTACTCGACCGCTCCGGGCCCCTTGTAGATCTCGACACCCACCATCCGACTTGCGATTGGGAAGTAGTATGCCGCAGGCGCAGAGTAGGGCGCAGGCCCAAACAAAATGCCGTCTTCCATCAATGTGACCTTCTTGCTTCGGTCACTGTTGGCACCGCGGATTCCAATATTGGGTCGCAGCCCGAATCCATCTTCGCCGCGGGCGTAAACACTGGGAACCGATGTCGCAATCTGGCTCGCGTCGTCGTACTGAAGCTGCTTGAGCTCCTTTTCGTCGATGCGCTGTGCCGCTCCGCCGATCTTTGCCAGCTTCTCAGGCGTGATGAGGCGAGTATCGACGCGGTATTCGGGGTCTTCCTCGGTTGTGTCGTCGGCCGCCTCTTCATAGGCGACTTCTTCGACATCTGCGGCGACCTCCACGTCGTCGACAGGTGCTTCTTCTGGCTCTACTTCGACAGGTTCCGCAGGTTCAACCGGCTCCGGCTCCGGCTCAGGCTCAGACTCAGACTCAGACTCAGACTCAGGCTCAGGCTCAGGCTCAGCAGGTTCGCTTTCGACTGGAGGCTCGGCTTCTGCCGGTTCCTCAGTCTCGACAGGAGGTTCCTGAGAGTCCTGTGCGCCTGCGATGAGCGGAAGCGCAAACATGAATGTGAAGCAGCAAATCGCTGCGATTGTCCGGGAATTCATCGTTGGACTATTCGTGGTCGGAAAGGAGCATCGACGGGCGCGTCCGTTATCCATTTAGCTGGCGCAATACCGTCAGAAATTGACATTAAATTAACATTTGGGTCGATCAACAACCTTGGCTTTCGTCCATTCATCGAGACGAGCGCATCGACATAAACCTCCGCCGAACCATGCTTGGCCGCGTAGTCGCGACCGATATGGTGACCGAGCTGAAGAATCATGTCGGGTTGTCCCGAAAACTCGCGCTCCTGGTCCGCGGTCAAGTAGTCACACGGAGTGACCTGAAGCTCACGGTCGCGAGTCGGTACTTTGACACGATAGGTTACGGCCCCGTTCTTTTCGCGAATCATGACCTTCCAAGACCAGCGCATGCCTTCCTCGGTCCACAACACATCGCCAGGGTAGGCGAGGTGGCGCCACGGCATGGCAAACAAGACGCTGGCGAGCAGGACGAATCCGGCCACGCCAAGTCGAAGGCGTCGGCTATCAAACGAGACCTTTGGAAGTTCGAATTTGCGGCCAAATCGTGGCCAGCTTGGGTCAAAGAAGATGGTGGCACAGCCAACCATAATCAGCGGGAAAAGCCCGATGGCGAAGAAGTAGCCGGTAAGTCCGTGGAAGGCCAAGACGGCTGCGTAAGCGTACTTGCGTGTCTTGGGCCAAAGCAGCCACGCGACGATCGTCGTATCAAACAAGAACCCCGCCCACGACATCCCCAGGGCTACCCACCACTCGCCCAGGTACGCCCCGATAATGGGTGCCTCAACACGCGAGGACATCCATAGCGACATGGGTTGCGCGTCCAAAAGCCAGTCGCTTCCGAACTTCGCGATGCCGGCGAAGAAGTAGACGCAGGCAACCTGGAAGCGCACGACCCAAAGGTGCAATGCGGGCGTTACCTCGGACCGAATGTCCGGCCAAATCAACGCATCGATGGACCACTTGCGATTCAGCGGCAAGAAGCACATCCAGAAGGCTAGCAGGCTGACGAGGTAGTAGTGGTTAAGATACATCGTGACATCGATGAGCTCGACGTACGTGAACAGCAGGAAAAACGCGATGATGGCGGGTCGGTACAAGAACCCAGCAGCCACCATGAGGCTAAGAATTGCCAGCACCACAAATGCGCCGTGCATCGCGACGGGGCTAAGTGGTTCGACCCATTCGAAGCCAAAGTATTTGAAGTGAAACTGAGGCGCGACGTAGAAGCGATTGACCCAGTCGTATGCCAGGAATCGCACACAACCAATGAAGCCGATGATGCCGAAGATCATGCGGAACACGGCAAGGCTCGACGCGTCCACCGGTGCGGCGGCGCGTTCCACGAGTCGTTGCCAAATGTTCCGCGGCGTCAGCATTAGTCGTTGTCCCCTTCAGCGCGTTGCGGCAGGTCGAGGTCCAAGACGCTCAAGAACTGAGTCTTCATCAGGTCCGTGATGGCACGAATCGCCGTGTGGACGGCGACCACCGATTCTGGGTCAGACTCCAATGCCGCAAACATGTTGCCACCCGCAGCATCAAGCGCCGTGTACGCCCCGTCGATTGCCGTGACCATGTCGTTATGCAGTTCCGACGCGTCGATGGAAATCAAGAGGTCGTCAAATCCGATGGCGGCTTCATCGCCTCGGTCGCCGCCGTGATACATTGCGTCAAACGCTTCGAGGTTGGCTCGAATGACCACGAGTGTAATATTGGCGAATTTCGATTCGCGGCTTGCGGGGCATGTGTTTTCGGCACAGCCGGAAATTCCAGCCGGCACAGCAAGCTTCAGGTCCTTGACGGTTGTATCGAGGTAGAACATCGCGTTCGAAAGCGCGTTAATGGCCTCCCGCGTTGACCCATAGACCTCGCCATTTTGTGGGTCGGTCAATTCCGTGCGGAACCCGTCTTCCCATGTCGACTGCAAGGTCGTGGCACGGGTTTCCAAATCCGCGACGAGCGCCGTTGCGTATGCGGCGCGTCGCTCAGCGATGTCTTCGGACGTCAGCGCCGCCCAGCTGCCATCGGTGTTGATGGCGAGGTTTGGTGCACACGCATTGTCGTCCGAAGCCGCGTAGAGCACGTACTCAAGCGCGTCGACACCGCGGGCATTCACAGCCAGCGCATTCACGGCCGTGAAGTCGTTCTTCACAAGCTCTTGGTCGATTCGGCACGGGTTCACCAGTGGCCACGAGTAGATCTCGTCCCGAAGTCCTTGTCCACCAAGCGCTTCATTGGGCAATGCGGCCGGTCCAACCTGCATCATCTCCAGACGCTGTGTCGCCATTGCGACCGCAGACCAAGCTTGTCGAGCGGTGTCAGGTTCTGTCTGAAATCCGGCGACTGAAGTCTTCAACTCGCCGATGGTGTCCAAGAGCAAACCGTGCTCGCGAGCTTGCAGCTCAGCCGCTGAATTCAAGAGTGCGAGCCGCATCTCGAGTGTCCCAGGCTCGGGCCTCGGAGCGGTCGAATTCGAATTGCTCTTAGAACACGAAATGGCCGCGACACTCGCCGCGACCATAATGAACAATAAGGATGTGTGCGTGGAACGCATGCTTACCAACCTTCTAAATTTCCTTCCGAGAATCCGTATGCCTCGCCCAAGAGTGCTCGCGCTGCCAACAGGTCGTCACGATAGGCTGCGAGGTCTTCTTCACTGTCACCGGCGTGGACCGGTCGGTCGCCAATGAGCGTGTGCAATTCTTCAAACTGCGCGTCACTTAGCGGGGAGCGCGGGTTAAATTGGAACGAGAGCGCAAACCCTTTCAGCTCCGACCAGACCTTCGCATGTTCCACAAAGTCGTAGTCTTCCGTGCCAATCGCATCCATCGCTTCAACCGTGTCGTTGACGTAGTGCACGGCGGTTGCCGCGTAAGCCTGCTCCCATGCGTTGATCGCGAGGTCACGATACCCTTTGAGTTCCTGCAGTTGCGCATCGTTTAAGGGGCCATCAGCCGCAGCGATGAGCGCGCGTCCTTTCGAGAAACCTTCGTATGCATCGCCAGTGAAATCCGTGGCATCCACGGCACCGTGGTCCCGTTTGCCGGCGTTGATTGATGCGCCAAAGTTGTACTCGGATTTTAGGTCCAGCACGCCGTCTTCATTCGCGTCCCAATGTCCGCGCGAGAATTCTGGCCGTCCGCCTTTGCCGGCGAGCTCTTCGTCGGTGAACAAATTGTAGTGCTGGGATGCTCCGAAGTAGCCCCAGCCTTCGTCCCATGCGTGCTCGAGCGCGGTGTAGTTCTTGTCCTCTTCAGCGGCCGAGTGATCGGCAAGTAGGCCCTTTCCGTCAACGTCGTCGTCCATGTAGTCGTCAGCTGCCTGGCTGAAATTGATGGCACCGAGCAGGAACTTTTCGGTCAGCTGTTGAAGGTCCAAGCCGTCTTTGGTGACATAAACTGGCAGTGATTCTCCGTTGGGACCGACGTCACCAGCGCCGTTTGCGCGAGCCACGGCGTTTGCGTCAATCGTCTGGAAGAACGCGATGGTCAGGCCCTCTGGCGACGTGGTGCTACCGCCATGCTGAGCGATGGAATCATCCGCCCAGCCTTTGAATTCAGTCGTCCAATCTTTGTGGTCTGTCGCTGCGTCATTTCCAGCGAGCTTTCCAACAAGGTCCTTATCTGACGAAATGTCTTCAAAGCTGTCTTGCGAGACGCTGGTGTCGCCGTTAAACGAAATCGACTCCGCTCCGGCAGTTTCGCTGTCGAAGCGGAAGTAGAAATCGAGTGACGCCAAGACGTCGCCTTCACTTGGTGTCATCGCACCAGTGTCAATCTGCTCGCTCATCCCGCCGATATGGGATTTGAGCTCTTGCAGCAAAACCTGGCGCATCACCTGGCCGCTGTAGGAAACGCTCGACTCGCCGTCGAATCGCGACACGTACGAATAGGTATCAGGTGCCTCGATCGTTGCTCCATTCGAATTGGAGTCGTCGTTCGAGTCTCCGCATGCGCCCAAAAGCAGGGCTGCACTGATTGGAAGGATTAGTCTTTTCATCGCCAATTCATTTTTGAAAACGGTTTTCAGTATCACCACTTTTGGAATTGAAAATCATTTTCAAAATGATGTCAAGCGAACGGCAAAAAAAGACCCCGCAAGCGCGGGGCCGCTGGGTCAAAGCCAAGCGCGTCTTAGCTCTTGTTGTATTTGACCGTGCAGCCGTAAGGCGTGTTCTTTGGCTCAGGAACGTCTTTGCCTTCCAGGAGTGCTCCCACAGCCTGGGACACAAAATTGGTTGGGCTCTCGACTTCGCCACGAGGGTTGTTGTCGATCGCTCCGTCGTAGCGAAGGACGCCTTCAGCATCGACGATGAACATATGCGGCGTACGCTTTGCGTTATACAGCGTTCCGACTTTGCCATCTGCGTCTTGAAGAACCGGGTAGCCGAAGCCTTCCTTCTTCTTCCATTCTGCGCTCTCTTCTGGCTTCACGAAGTGCGACGAGTCGACCGCAAGCCAAACGACCTTGTCCTTACCCAACTCTGCGTGGGTTTTCTCCATCGTCTTTTCTTCGTAGTGGCGCACAACGTAGGGGCATGTTGGGCAGGTCCACTCCAAGACAACAACTTTGCCTTTGTAATCACTGAGCTTGTGCTCTTTGCCGGTTTCATCCTTAAGGGTGAAGTCCGGAGCAGGCTTTCCGACGGTCGCGACCGTGGCGGCTTCCTCAGCCTTGTCGCCATCTGCATTCGCTTCAGCCTTGTCACCTTCAGCTTTTGCCGCGCCTTCCTCGGGCTTGGCTTCTTCAGCTTTGATTTCTGCAGCGGCCTGTTCTGGCGCGTCTGCCGTTGGGGTCTGTTCGTTCTTTTCGCATCCGACTGCCAAGGCAGCCAGCAATCCTGCGAGGATCAGCTTCTTCATGTGTATCTACTCCTGGTTGTGTAAAAAACCGACCTAGTTCTAATTGGTGCTCGCCGCGGATGCAACCGCATCGAGGATCATCTTCTCTGTTAGAAGCTCTGGTAAAACTTGTACTTTTCCGTCTGGCGAGATGACTAAGTACAACGGGACTCCGGCTTTGCCATACTTCGCCAACTCCTGACGAATTGTCTCGTCACGTCGAGTCCAATCACCTTTCAGCAGCGCAACATTATGCTCTTTGAAGGCTGCCAACACTGGCTCGCTGACCATCACGCCGTTCTCGTTCACTTTGCATGTGATGCACCAATCGGCGGTGAAATCCACGAACACCGGCCGGCCGGCGGCGATTTCATTCTGTACCGCCTCGTGACTCCAGGGTTTCCACTCCGAATCCTCGGTCACCGTGGTGGTGACAGCTTTTTCGGTGCCAAGGTCCAAAACTGCGGGACCTGAGGCCAGTGCTGCGATGAGCGCTATCCAACCAAACCATCGGCGCGGTCCGAACTGAGTCTTTCCGAAGATCCACAGCGCAAGAGCGACGACCATCAAATAGACACGAACACCGGCCAGCGCATTATTGTCGACGCTTTGGCCCAGGACCCAGAGCAGCCAAGCTCCGGTGCCCAGAAGCGCAAAGCCGAGCAGCGTTTTCAGCGTGTTCATCCAAGCGCCGGGGCGCGGGAGTTTGGACGCCAGATTCGGAATCAATGTCAGAATCACAAACGGCATCGCCAGGCCCAGTCCGATGGCGATGAAGACCAGAGCGATAACATAAGATGGAGCGGCCAACGCAAAGCCAACCGCGGTGCCCAGCATGGGCGCTGAACATGGTGTCGCCAGAATTACGGCCAACACGCCTTCGCCGAAGCTGGTCTTCAGGCTGCGTTCGTTCGTTTGCTTGGATGAAACACCGACGGTCACTTCGTACACACCGAACATATTCAGCGCGAAAGCCGCCATCAGCACGGTGAGCCCAACCACAAACCAAGGTTCTTGGAATTGGAATCCCCAGCCAACCGCCACACCGGCTTGTTTCAAGCCGATGACGACCGCGGCGAGTGCTCCCATCGCCGAGACGATGCCACCGGTGTAGGCCATATCGTGTGCGATAATGCGACCGCGGTCTTCGTGGGCGAGCTCTACAAACGACGCGACCTTGATCGCCAGTACGGGAAAGACACAAGGCATCAGATTGAGAATCATCCCACCCAGCAAGGCGAGGATCAGAATCAACCAGAGCGGCGTTTCATCTTGAGGAGCCGGTGCCTGAGTTGATACCGCGATGGCAGCACCTGATGCTGTTTCGCAGGGGTAGGGCGCGGTGAACTCAATGGGTGTCGGTTCGTCATCCGTCATCAGGTGCACGACGCCCTTCAGCTGGCACGCTTCTGGTGGTTTGGGGTCGACGACCCCAGCCAATCGCAGGCTCACCGTCTTGGTATCGACCTGTTGAACCGACTTCGTCTCCCAGCTGACGCCATTGCCGACATCCGGGATAAACGCAAACCGTTCCACGTCCGTCTTGAGTTTCAATTGTTCACAGGAATCGCAAGCAATCGAAAGCAGCCCCTCGACAGGTTCGCTGGGGACAACATCAGACTGAACCGCGAACTCGACCTGCAGCGCTTCCGGAGCTTTGGCACGTTTGGCCTCGTACGTCGCGAAGACGGTTTTTTCGTCGTCCGCGGGTGCATCTTCCCACGACCTTTGCATCGTGATGCGGCCTGGAATGCAGTCGATCTTGCACACTAAGAAGTCGGCCGTGACCTCAAGCGAATCGGCTTTGCGAGTATGTTCGAACCAAACCAGCGTCGACTTGCCATACCCAAAGGTGGCGACTTTGCCGCTGGGGTCCAAGAACACATCTGGCGCCTGCCAGCTAAGCTCAGGCTTGGTCTTGTCTGCCAACGACAATTGAGTTGAAAGGCCCGCTTCCCCACTGTTTTTCCAGTAGATATGCCATTCGGGGTCCATCTCGAAGTAGACGCCTACTTTGGTCGAGCCACCGACCTCTGGCGAATCGGCGAAAAGTAGCTTGGTCTCAACACGAGGATTATCGCCCTCGAGCGCACCCCTGCCCATCGCCGCTTCCGGCACGGATAGTGCGAATGCCGGCAGCGCGAGCAAGCACGAGATTGCGAATGTCAGTAAAAAACGCATCTGTGGACGCAGATGCGCGTGGTTTGAGTGGAGATTCAAAATAGAAGCTCTGTCGGCGAGTAGGATCCCGCCGGACCGGCGCTTACTTCATGCGCTGGTCTTCTTTCTCGCCGCAACGGTTGATGTCGAACATCTTGGTCGATGCCTGCAGGCATTCAACCTCGCGTCGGTAGCTATTGACACCGCGCTGCTTCTTGCGCCGCAGATAGTATTCAACACATGCATCACGGTCACGCATGTAACCCGGCTTGTCGTCGTAGTTTTTGTAGACTTTCTCGAGGTGAGCGCACACATCATTTGGGTCGGGCGCGCAGCCTGTTGCCGTCAATAGGATTGTGGCCAGTGCAATTGAGCCGAGAATCTTCTTCACGGGGTCTCCTTGTTTGATCTTCGCGGCAAATCTTAACAACTGTCGTAACAGATTGTGAAGGGCCTAACATTCCCTTGATATCAGGCCGTGTCAATCAAGATGCCCGGATTCAAGATTGAGTTCGGATCGACAGTGGCTTTTGCGCTGCGCAGCATCTGCGCGAACAGGTCCGGGCGCTGTTGGTCGTAGCCCGGTCGGTGGATCCTGCCCACGGAGTGATGGTGGGTGATAGTTCCGCCTTGGCCGACCACGGCTTCCATCGCGGCCGCTTTCAGTTCGCGCCATTGCGATAGCTCTGACCCAAACGAGGTTGGTGCGATGTACGTATAGTAAGGCGCTGGGCCGTCAGGATACACATGCGTGAATCGGCAGCTGATAAAACCGCCGCCGCAAATCTCTTTCATTGCAGACCGCATGCTGGAAATCACACCGGCGTGGAACGAATCGAAGTTTGACCAGGTACAGGCCGTCTCGAAGGTGTCGGCGATGACCCCCATGGTGACAAGCGCTGACTGCAAGTACGGTCCGTCAAAGAACGCGTTTCGCCATTTGCCGGCGGCGTCGCCAGTTGCGGTGCTGTCATCACGATGGGTGATGCCGGCAGGGCAGGTTGCACCATGAGATTCGCAGATGGCTTGAGCCTGTTCCATCCATGCGTGGCGCGGTCCATCTGTACTTTCGAAGCCGATAATCAGGACATGGGACCCGTCGAATACCACCTGATTGAGCATCGCCTCGCGCTTGTCCAAGAGTCGACAATTCGCGGGGTCGAGGCCGGATTGAGCCATGTCCCGTGTCGCGTTCACAGCATCTGCGTAATCCTTGAACAGGAAGCTCGCCTGCGAGCGATGGGTCGGTCGAGGTTGCACTCGCATCCAGGCTTCCGTGACCACGCCCAGGATGCCCTCAGAACCCAACATCAATCGGTCGGGGCTTGGTCCGGCGCCGGACGCAGGCAACCGACGGGACTCCATGACACCCACCGGAGTGACGGTTCGGATGCTCTCGACAAACTCGTCGATATGAGTGCGCACTGTCGCAAAGTGACCGCCAGAGCGCGTAACCAACCAGCCTCCAAGCGTTGAGAACTCAAAGGACTGTGGGAAGTGGCGAAGCGTGAGACCATGCTTTCGCAATCCATCTTCCAATTCTGGGCCAAAGATGCCGGCCTGAATCCGCGCCGCGCGGCTGACGTCGTCGACCTCGAGGATCTGATTAAGCCCGCTCATATCCAAAGAGATAACGCCGTCGTATCCCTTGATGTCGGCGCTTACTCCGCCGACGACTGTGGAACCGCCACCAAACGGCACGACAGCCAGTTTGTTTTCATCGGCCCAGTCCAGGGTTGCCGTGACTTCGGCCTCATTACGGGGCGTCGCGACGAGGTCCGGACAGGCCTTGAAGTCCCCGTAGAATCCGGTGATGAGGTCTTCGTAGCTTCGACCCTTTGCATGCCGAATTCGTGACTCCACATCGTCGGTGCAGAAATCCTGAAGTGCTGATGGGGCCTGCACACGGCTACCGTTCGTTTCGATCGCATTAAGAGCGACCGCATCCTTCAGCCCCGCCGGAGTGAACCCCAACATGGCGCCCATCATTTGGCCGAGGTTTTGTCGGGCATCGACGTCGGGCATCTTGTCTTCCCAACCCCATGCCCAGTGGCTTCGTGTGCGGGTCTCACTCATCATTTCACCTTGTGGATTTCGTCCAGCGTCTTCGCCCATTCTGCCGAGTGGTTGTTGGGGAAGCCGTGCTTCGACTTGCGTAGTTTGTCATCCAAACCAACCTGGAAGGCCATCAAATCGCGCATCATTCGGCGCGCGATAGGCTGGGCATCTCCGACGTCGGTCGCATCCCACGGCTTGCCGTCTTCAGGGGTCTTCAGCTCGTAAAGTGGATCCTTGTCACCATGGAACAGCTGGTATTTGTAGCTACCCAATCGTGCGCTTCGCAGAAACGTATTGTGGTATGAAAATGCCGGACGTGGATGTCGGACTGCCGGCTTCAAAATAAGGTCGGCAAGGCTTGCGCCTTGCGCCGAATCGGGAATTGGCGCTCCGATCGCGGTGAGCGCAGTGGGCATGATGTCCACGGTCTCCACGTCATCAGATATCTTCGCGCCGCCCTTTGTCCATGCCGGATAGCCGATGAGCAGTGGTACATCGATCAACTCTTGATTGACGCTGATACCATGGCCGAACTTGCCATATTCGTCGAACTCCTCACCGTGGTCCGAGCTGACAATGACCATCGTCTTGTCATGTACGCCCAACGTTTTGAGGTCTTCCAACATCTTGCCGAACCAAAGGTCATTGTACGTAATCTCGCCCTTGTAGAGCGCACGCATGTAGTTGGCTTCGTCGGCACTTAGCTTGATCGAACCCTTCGCCATATCGTGCAGAAGTTGGCCGGTTCCACGTGGGCTCACCTTACCAATCGTCCCCGTTCGTTTGTCGTATAATTCGAGCTGCGCCTTGGGTGGGTCATAAGGGACGTGGGGGTCGACCGTGTTGATATAGACGAAGAGTTTGGCATTTGGGTCGGCCTTCAACTTCGCTTCCATCCAGGTCTTCGTTTCAGGCCACAGATACTCGCTGTCGGAGGGACGGTTTTCGCGGATAGGATTGACCTCGCTGTCGAATCCACGTGCGAATCCCCACGAGTTACTGACGTAGCCGTTGCTGGAAAACAAACCGGTAGTCCAACCTGCTTGCTTCATCGCTTCACCAAACAACTTGGAGCTTGCAGGTAGCTTGGCCTTTTCGGTGATCAAACCGTGGTTCGGCGCGTAGGCGGATGTAAACACGCTGGCCGAGCTTGGCAGGGAGCTATTGCCTTGCACCGTCGCGGACATGAACACGGCCGCGTCTTTCGCAAACGCATCAAGACTTGGTGTCTGAACGTCCGTGGACGGATTGTAGAGCTTGAGGTGGTCAGCACGCAGAGTATCAATGATCCACACCAACACGACCTGCGGCGGTTTGGTCTCTTTGGCTTCAGGAAGGAGCGCAGCGTCGATGCTTAGATGTTTAAGCTTTGATGCGTCGATCGCCTGAAACCAGATTCGTGTTGCTTTGCCAGCGACGGGATCCATCGGCACGTTGAGCGCCTTGTCGGCGGTAACTTCCGGAAGTGCGGCAGTAGTCTGCATCTTTACGGAGACCTTGCCATCCACATCAGCCGTAAGCGTGCTCAGCTTCTGCGGCAGCGTGTACCAAATCAGACCCGTGCCCTTGGGCAGGTTGATTGCAGCGTCCTCAAACGTCGGCAGCGCTGGCTCGGCCTCGGTGAGGTTTGGCCCTACCCGAATCCAGTCGATCGCCGCCGCAGCGCGGGTTCCGTCTACAGGCTGGCTACGCGAGAAATGCAAGCGAAGCGTGTGTTCTTGCCCAAGCTGCAGTCCGTCTGGCAGCGTCACGGTGTACGTCTTCCAACCGTCCTCAATGGAAGTAAGCGACGCGAATTTCTTCTCTTCGCCATTCGTCGAACGCAGGAAAAGGTCGCAGCGCTGATTCCCAACTGGGCGCAGCCGAAGCTGTACCTTCCAGTCCTTGGACGTACCCGTCAGGTCCGCGTTCGCGATCAGCGGAAATCGAATCGTCCCACCGACACCACGTGTGTAGGCGAAGTCGATGTCTCCTTCCTTCTTCGGGTCGATCCAGGTGCTGTTCCAGCCGCCCTGGATGTACTTCAGGCTCCCGCCGGACCCCATATCCATCAAGAGTGCGCCTTCACTATCGATCAGATGCGCGAGATGACGGTTGTCGACGAAGTTGAAGATGGTTCGGGACTCGGGCGCTTCAGGTTTGGCGCCAACGTCCGCGGGCGCCCCGGTATCAGCAGTCTTCGTCTGTCCTGCATCGGTGGTTGTCTTGGGAGTCGGGTTCGGCTCCTTTTCGCAGCCGATGGCGGCGAGGCAAACAATCAAAAGGAGTGGTAGGGTCGCGAAACAACGCATGCGATTGACTCATCAGTTAGGGCGGAACGCATCTTTGACCCAAATGTCGCATCACTCAAGCATCGAAAGATCGAGGCTTTAACTATTTTTTAGAGAGACTTCATGAAATTCACGAAACAGCTGATCGTATTGTTTGCCGTCGCATTTCTTACCGCATGTGGATCGGGATCTGAGGCGCAGAAGGCCGACGAATACACCGAGGCGATGGCCAAGGAACACAAAGACGACAAACCGGTGTCGAATCCGGCGAGCGAAGCCAAGCCAGAAGCGGAAGTGGTCTCGGAGATGGTGAAGTACGCCACCGTCGACGGCACCGAATACATGGGGCACCTGTCAATGCCGAAGGGCGCGACGGGCGATGAGCCCGCGCTGATCGTCATCCACGAATGGTGGGGCCTCAACGACAATATCAAGAGCATGGCCGACCAGCTGGCAGGACAGGGTTACGTCGCTTTGGCGGTGGACCTCTACGGCGGCAAGGCGGCGACGAAGCCCGATGATGCGATGGCGATGATGAAGGGCGCGATGGCCAATCCGGCACCGTTGCAGGAAAACCTCAAGCAAGCTCAGGCCTTCCTTGCTGGCAAGGGCGCCACGAAAGTTGGCGTGATCGGATGGTGTTTTGGCGGCATGTGGTCTCTGCAATCCGGCTTGTTGATGCCAGACAAGATCGACGCGATGGTCATCTATTATGGCCGTCTGGAAACGGACGCCACCAAACTCTCAACACTGAATATGCCGATTCTTGGCATCTTTGGTGGCAAAGACAAGGGGATCCCAGTCGAATCGGTAAAGGCCTTTGAGACCGCGCTCAAAGAGGGTGGCAAGAACGCTTCGATCCATATCTATGATGAAGCCGATCATGCGTTTGCCAATCCATCAGGGCAACATTATGACGAAACTGCCGCAAAAGATGCGTGGGCAAAAACGACAAAATTCCTCGCTGAAAATCTGAAGAATTAGTACGCCCTGACTGCAATTTTGCAGTTTTGTTGCAATTCCGATTGTCAATTTGCGGCATTGCGTCAGGGGTATTGATTACCGGCTCGCCGTTGATTAATCACGTGATGGTGTCAAAGATTTCACAAAGCAATTTTCGCTTTTTCGAAATTTGGCTCTATAATCGTAGAAAGCAAATCAGCACCCAGCGGTCTTCGAGCAGTAATCAATGAGTGACCCGCAGCATCGCCTACTCTATTTGAGTGGGTCATCAGTCATCGACGCTAGCGTCGATGCGCTATTCGATGGGGACGAGTTCACCGTAGTCCGGCGCGAGCCTGTGCCGGATTTTGAAACGATGGCAAGCGTCTTGGGGGCGGCAGCAGAAAGCTCAATCGTTGTGGTCGACGAAGAAGACGTCGATACCCTTCAGACGATCGAAGTCGAGGTGGAAACGTCCATTGATGTCGTCGTTTTGGGCGACCGCGTCTGCGAGGACGAACGCTTCACCTACTACAACGTTTCCATCGATGATGTGCGCCGAGCGCGACAAATCTTGCGCCTCCTGGTTCAAAACCAGGGTATTCGCCAAGAAATGCGCCAGAGCTCGGAAGCGGTGCTTGAAGAATCAAGCGACGAGATCGAATTCGTCTCGCTCCACGACAGTCTGACTGGACTTCCGAACCGCCAATCGCTTTTGGACCGGTTGGATGTCCAGCTGCAACAACAGACCTTTGATTTTGGCTGCGTCATCGTGAACGTGGACCGCTTCAAGGTTCTGAACGACCGATTTGGAGCGAGCGCAGGTGACCTCATCATCGTCGAGATGGCAAAACGCCTCTCCCGCATTGTGCGACAACGTGATGTCGTCTGCCGTGTTGCGGGCGACGAGTTTACGATTATCTGTTCGGTCACAAACGAGAACCAACTGCGTCAGGTCGCTGACCGAATCCATACGTCGTTGACGACCCCAATCCAGTTTGATTCGGAACGTCAGATTAACCTCCGGGTCAGCCTCGGTGCGGTCATCGCGGCGCCTGCGCATCAGTCGCCAGAAGGTATGCTTCGCGATGCATCCGTTGCCCTATCGCGCGCGAAGAAGCGCGGAGGCAACTCGGTGGAGTTCTTCGATCCAGAGAACCACCAACGTGACTTGGACCATCTGGAAATCGAAACAGACCTCTCGCGTGGTCTGGACCTCGATGAATTCAAGCTGGCGTATCAGCCGGTGGTTTCATTGACGGACTCGTCGGTGCTGGGGTTCGAGGCGCTGCTTCGATGGACGCATAATATCCGTGGCCCCATTAGCCCCGGCGTGTTCATCCCAATTGCTGAACAGTCCGGATTTATCGACCGCTTGGGCATCTTCGTCTTGGTACGTGCCTGCAAGCAGCTGAAGATCTGGACTGAAGAGTTCCCGGATCGGACGTTCTTCATCGCCATCAATATCTCGCGTCGACAGCTACTACAGCGCTCGTTCGCTGACCGGGCATTACGCATCATTGATGAACACGGTGTGGACCCGACCAATCTGCACTTTGAGATTACCGAGACCGCCGTTATCGATAGCATTGATGTGGTGGCGCAGAACCTCAAAGCGCTTCGCACACGCGGCGTCCAGATTTGCATCGACGACTTCGGCGTCGGGTACTCGTCATTGAGTTCGCTCTACCGATTGCCGGTGGACGTGTTGAAGATCGACCGCTCGTTCATTCAGCGAATTGGTGTTGAAGAGGATGGCGCCAAGTTGGTCCAAGCCGTGATCGACATCAGCCGCGCGCTGGGGCTGCACCTGGTCGCGGAAGGCATCGAAACTGCCGAGCAAGCCAAAGAACTGCTGACCGCCGGCTGCGACGTCGGGCAGGGCTTCTACTACTCGAAAGGTATCGACGCCGACAGCGCGACCGAGATGTTGAGAGCGCCACGTCACTGAGGCGCGCGAAACTCCCCGATATGAATGGCGAGGGTGACGGAATCGAATTGCTGTGCAAGCAACGTGACCTCGATTTCGCCTTGGCCAAACGCTTGAACGTCGCTGCAAACAACATGAAGACGGGGCTCGGTTGCGCCGAACTCATCAGCCAAACGCGGCATGAGGTGTTCGAGCTTTAGGATGTCCATTGCGTCTGCCCAATCGGCGGCCTCGGTCTCAATGCATGTTGCTTCGGCGCCCAGGCGAGGCTGCAGCGCTCGCCCAATCTGTTCGACAGATCCAATTGCGACCGGCCATCCCGACTGCGCAATCAGGTCGATCGCGCACGCCCCAGGTACGCAGTAGTCCTGTGACACATCCATGAGAGCGTCCTTGTATGAAAGCGGAACCTCCAAACGTTTGCTGGTGAACGTATCGGCTTTTCCATTCGGAACGGTGACGATGCGTGGCGGTGGGTCTGTAAACCCTTCGGCGCACCCCGTGAAAGCTAGAACTAGTGACAATGCGAATCGCTTCATTTCGACCTCCTTTGGTTTCAAAGTCGAGGTCGTTATCGGACGGATCTCAAAAGCGTTGCGGAGATTGTTGCGAACCGGACTTGCGACGAAACCGGCTCGACGTGCATCCAAGGCCCGTGTTACTTGCTCCTTGAAGTTTCGGAGGTCCCAATGATTTCAATTCTATCGCCTGCAAAGACGCTCGATTACGACACAAAGTTGCCGACCGAGCGATACTCACAACCCGATTTTCTGGAAGACTCAAAAGAGTTGCTCGGGGTCCTGAAGGACTACGATGTCGATGATATCGGCAAGTTGATGAGCATCAGCGAGAAGCTCTCGGTCCTCAATCACGAGCGTTATCACTCATTCGAGTTTCCATTCACGACCGACAATGCGCGTCCCGCAATGTATGCCTTTAAGGGCGATGTCTACCGTGACCTGGAGTTGTCCGAGTACAGTGACGATGACGTGGAATTCATGCAGAACCACGTTCGAATTCTGAGCGGTCTGTATGGCATCTTGCGTCCGCTGGATTTGATGCAGCCTTATCGACTTGAGATGGGCACGAAGCTTCAGAACGACCGAGGCACCAACCTCTACCAATTCTGGGGTTCGAAGATTGCTGAAACGCTGAACGACGTGTTCGATGAGCAAGACGACAACATCTTGTTGAATCTGGCGTCTGATGAGTACTTCAGTGCGGTGGATACGGCGTCGCTGAAAGGCAAAGTCGTGAAGGTGAACTTCTTGGATTACAAGAAGGACAGATACAAAATCGTGTCCTTCTACGCCAAGCGCGCCCGTGGAATGATGGCCAACTATATTATTCGAAACCATATCGACGACACGGAATCGTTAAAAGCGTTTGATGTAGCTGGGTATTACTTTAGCGAAGAGCGGTCATCCAATGACGAGCTGACCTTCCTTCGCGACGAGGTCTAAAATGAAGCGATTTTTGTGGGCATTGATTGGCTTTGCGCTTGTGATGAGTTTTTCCTCCATCGCGTCCGCGCAGTGGTCGATGGGCGAGGGTAACGCGTACGGGAAGGTCTGGACGCGGGTGATCGTCGGTAAAAAGGGTTTCGATACGGAAGGGGAGACGTTTGACACGGAGTCTTACAGTCTGCTGTCGGCGCGTATCTATGGCGAGTACGGCATCACAAAACGCCTCACGCTCGTTGGCTATGCCGAACCGTTCGCGTTCGCATCCTATGGGGACGATGCCGACAACCTGAACTCCAAGGGATTTGTTGGGCCATTCGAG
>JAUIBR010000064.1 GCA_030427705.1 bacterium
GTGCACGAGCCCAATGGGATCATCGACGTGGTCAGCGAAAGGTCGCGACCTTGCAGGCGGAAGATGTAGCGAAGCAGTTCCGTTTCGGAGTGGTACGCATTGAAACACTCCTGCGTCAGGTAAGGCGTGGTGCGGCCAAGTCCGGCGGGGACGGCCGTCGCGCCTACCTCAAGATCATCAAGGGCGAACCCAGGCTCGGAGCCCTGATTCAATGCTGCGAAAATCGATGCGAGTTCCTCTTTGGTCGTCGCCTCGTCCAGACTGATCCCGATATCGCCATTTTCAAAGTAACGGAAGTTGATAGCCAGTGCGGTGGCGGCTTCGCGAATGGCGTCTGTCTTCCCGTTCGTTCGAATTCGAATCGTGTCGAAGAACGTGTCGCTTGCGAGCTCAAGGCCCAGCTTTGTTGCTGCTGCCGCAACTGCTTGGGTCATCTTGTGGACACGGAGCGCGATGGCCTTCAAGCCTTCAGGGCCGTGATACGATGCGTACATACCTGCGATGATGGCCAACAGAACCTGAGCCGTGCAGATATTGCTGGTCGCCTTCTCACGACGGATGTGTTGCTCCCGCGTCTGCAGGGCCAGACGTAGCGCTGGATTGCCTTGAGCATCCACCGACTGACCCACAATTCGGCCGGGAATCTGTCGTTTGAACGCGTCCGTGCAAGACATGTAGCCTGCGTGTGGTCCACCGAAACCGAGCGGCACTCCGAAGCGCTGAGACGAGCCGACAACGATGTCCGCGCCCAACTCACCCGGCGCTTCCAAGAGGGTCAGCGCCAACAAATCGGCCGCGAAGACGACGGTTACGTTGTGTTTGCGCGCTTCGGCGGTGAGCGCCTTGTAGTCCTGAATGCTGCCGTCACTATGTGGGTATTGCAGCAACACCCCGACGAAATCATCCGAGATATCGGTGGATTCGACATCGGCCACTACAACCTGCATTCCGAGCGGCTCAGCACGAGTCTGCAACACGTCGATAGTTTGCGGGTGGCAATGGTGCGACACCAGGAAGCGAACTGACTTGTTCTTCCGGTTGCCTCGTGATGCGAGGGCCATCGCTTCAGCGGCCGCGGTGCCTTCGTCGAGTAACGACGAATTCGCGATCTCGAGACCAGTGAGCTCGGAGATCATTGTTTGGAAGTTAAAGAGTGCTTCCAGTCGACCCTGCGCGATCTCGGCCTGATATGGCGTGTATTGCGTGTACCAGCCCGGGTTCTCGAGGATATTCCGTTGAATGACCGGCGGGGTAATCGTGCCGTGGTAACCCATGCCAATGAATGAGCGGAAAGGCTTGTTCTGCGACGCGATCGCTTTGAGTTCCTTAAGCGTCTCGAATTCGCTCAGCGCTTCAGGCAGGTCCAAATCACGTTTCACCCGAATAGAATCCGGAACCGTCGCCTTCACCAGCTCGTCGAGGTTTGAAAACCCGAGCGATGACAGCATCTCTTGAATTTCCGTCGCGTTGGGACCGACGTGACGGGTTACGAATTGGTCAGTGATAGCGATCGAATCGGACAAGCGGGTGGGCATTTGCTTACCTCAGTGAAGGGCCGCAGGACGCGTCCAAAACGGACGAGCCGTTTGCGGCATTCCGGTATCATACCCATCAATGTGATTCAATAGATTGGCGAACTTACGTCGGCACTTCCGTCGACCGATTTAGTCGTTCAGCAACGACCACGGCGTCTACAATGGACCAGATGTGGACGACCCAACCCAGCAGGACAAACCACAACAGGAAGCACAAGACCATCATCATGATCCCCTTGCTGACCTCGCCATTGTAGATCTGCCCGGTTCCGCAGAGGATCAAGCTCAGGAGCAGGGCCATACCTGGCTGATGCTCGGGTTGTTCGATGTAGTAGTCACGGGCGAGTGCAGTTTCATCGGAGACCGGCACGAGGGCGCCATCATTGCGGTTTGCTCCAAACCAAAGGTCGTCACTGGTGATGAACTGTCCGCCTTCTACTTCTCGAATCCCTGCAACAGGCTCATCGCAGCTTGCGAGAACTGGCTTGTTTTCTGTGAGCGGCATTGGTTCGCATCGCGCCGAAGCGCTCACAAGTACAGGACTTCCGAACGAGCTTGAATGACCCACACTGCCGTCGGTACTCGCTGAGCGAGACACCACACCCGACCAGACGGGCTTCGTCTGTGCCGGACGACTAGGCTGCATGGCCATGTCGGTGCCGTGGTTCGGTCCATAGTAGTCGTCAAAACCGCCCCAGTTGTCGCGTGACTTAGGGGTCTCGCGGGGCTTGGGGCGTGGCTGATGCATCGGAACCGAATGTCGTGTGTGTGCGATCGCCGTTGTTCCCTCGAGGTTTGCAGCACCCACGATCGGACTGCTGCTTGGAGCCTCGTGTGACTCGCCAACGCTCGCGCCAAACACGCGTGACGATACTTCGCGGGCATGATCATACGCATGCCCTCGATCGTCATCCGCCTTCTTCAGTTCTTTGATAGCTTCAATGTCCTCGCCGCGGCTGGCGAGTGAGTAGAACAGATTTCCTTCGAGATCCGAATCCAGCTCAAGGACGCCTTCTTCAAGCAGCAAGTTCAACATACGATTCGCTTCGCGACTCGGAATCCCGAGATAATACGCCACCGAAGCGGTCGTAATCCGGGACTCGGTTTCAAAGGCTAGTCGTAGAATTTCTTGTTCAAATTGCTGAAGCTGCATCGTCATCCTCAATGTCGCGCCCGGCGACTCGGGTTGGGCCGAATCCTCACTCCTGTAACGTCGTGGTTATGTGGAATTGTTCCCATAAACATTGTCGCGATTTGTGGGTCGCGATTCAAGCGCTACACAAGAATAGATGCTGAACTGCCTAGCCTAGATTCAATGCGGCGATCATGCGGATCGTGGTTCGAGCACGACGACCCCCGTGGAGTCTAAAGATTCCAGATTGATGCTGCTTACTCCCGCGCGCGCGTAGGTAGGGAACCGTGCGAGAAACACCTCCACGGCAACCAATGGGAGGGCGATCGCTTTTGTCAGGTAATGCATCGGAATCGCGATTCGAGGTTGAAGGGTTTCCACCCATTCCGCTGCCTGGGCGGCGCCGATGGTGTAGAACCCACCACACGGCACCAGCAAGCAGTCACAACCTTTCAACGCTGCGATATCCTGTTCCCTTGGGCTGTGCCCGACGTCGGACAAATGGGCGATGCTGAGTCCGTCGACCGATACCACCAAGGCGTCGACATCACCGCCTCGGCGTCGACCGTCGTACTCGTCGTGGGAGAGTCGATGGCGCCGGACCGAAAACGGAGGCGCTGGTTTAGCAGGCGGACCCCGCAGAATGTCGATCGCGTTGTGGTCGACGTGGTCATGGGTTGCCACCGCGAAATCATACGTGTCGACGAGTGGTCGGTAGCGAAATGCATCGCCGAACACTCCCGATTGGTATGGATCGATGACCAGCGAAGACCCGTCGTTAGCTGTGATGACGAAGGTCGCGTGACCTTCGAATGTGATCGTCGTCGGCATCGCGCAAGTGTAGGCGAACTGCCGCGAATTTGAAGGCTCTGAACGAATTTCCCAATCGCTTGCGTGTGGTTGGTGCTTGTGCTAGAAGCACGCGCCAAATTCGCACGTCGCTGGACTGCAGCCCCAAGTGCGCCGGAAACGGTGTGGGGTGGGCAGGTTGAAGGGGACGGAAGATTAACAAACCAAAGAGGTTTAAAAATGCAAGTAACGATGAAAGACCTGCTTGATGCAGGCGTCCACTTCGGTCACCAGACCAACCGGTGGAACCCCAAGATGGCGCCGTACATTTACGGCTCTCGCAACGGCGTACATATCGTCGACCTTTCCAAGTCGGTTCGTCTCTTCGCTGAGGCGCTCGACTTCATCCGCAGCACCACCGCACGTGGCGAGTCGGTTCTCTTCGTGGGAACCAAGCGTCAGGCGCAAGAGACGGTCCGCGAGCAAGCTGAGCGCGCTGGACAGTACTTCGTGGTGAATCGTTGGTTGGGCGGCTGCCTTACCAACTTCCAAACGATGAAGAAGTCGATCGACCGACTGAAGGAACTCGACAAGATGTCGCGCGACGGTTCGTACGCAAAGTACACCAAGAAAGAAGTCTTGGGCTTTGAGCGTGACCGCGAGCGTCTTGATGCAAACGTCGGTGGTATCCAGAAGATGACTCGCCTTCCAGGCGCTGTCTTCATCTTGGACCCGAAGAAGGAAGAGATTGCAGTTAAGGAAGCGAAGAAGCTTCGCATCCCGGTTGTCGCTGTTTGCGACACCAACTGTGACCCAGACGACATCGACTTCGTAATTCCAGGCAATGATGACGCGATTCGCGCCATCCGCCTCTTCACGACTGCAATCGCAGATGCATGCCTCGAAGGCGGCAAAGTTGCGAGCCAGAAGCTTGAAGAGAGCGCCCGAGAAGCTGCAGCTGGAGGAAACTTCAATGCTGGCGGCATGGAAGGCCCTGGACCAGAGATTCAAAAAGTTAGCCGTGCGGAAAAGCCGGCTGAAGCAACCGAGTAAGTTCTGACGGCGACAGCCGCAGAAATGGAGACCAACGATGGCTATTAGTGCTCAACTAGTTAAGCAGCTCCGCGATATGACCGGCGCTGGCATGATGGATTGCAAGAAGGCTCTTCAAGAGACCGACGGCGACATCGACGCAGCAGCTGAGTTCCTTCAAATCAAAGGCATGGCAAAGGCTGCTAAGAAAGCTGGCCGTGTCGCTGCAGAAGGCTTGGTCCACACCTGGATTAATGAAGCTGGCAACGACGGCGTTCTGGTTGAGGTCAACTGCGAGACCGATTTCGTGTCGCGCAACGACCAATTCAAAGAGTTCGTCGCTAACCTCACCGCAGTCATCGGCGCTTCGTCGGCGACGACCCAAGAAGAGGCGCTCGCGCTCGACTTCGACGGTCAAACGGTTGAGGACGCAGTGAAGGAAGCGATTTCGACCATCGGTGAGAACATTCAGTTCCGTCGATTCGTTCGCTACAACCAGCCAAACGGTCTTGTCGGAACTTATATCCACGCAGGATCGCAGATTGGTGTCTTGCTCAGCGTTGAGTCCAGCGAAGGTGCTTCTGACCGCACTCAAGCGTTCTCACGCGACGTATCGATGCACATCGCAGCGATGAACCCAGGTTTCCTGAACTCCGACGCAATCGATGCTGACGCAGCAGCTTCCCAAGAGGCGCTGTTCACGGCTCAGGTTAAGGAAGAAGGCAAGCCAGACAACATCGTTCCAAAGATCGTCGCAGGCAAGATGGCCAAGTGGCGTCGCGAGAACAGCTTGATGGATCAGGCGTTCGTGAAGAACCCCGACCTGACCATCGCTCAGTTCCAAGACGAGACTGGTGACGTGAAAATCACGGGCTTCACCCGCTTCGAAGTTGGTGAAGGCATCGAGAAGGAAGAGTCAAATCTCGCCGATGAAGTGGCAGCCCTTCAGGGCTAACGAATTGGCGCCCAAGTCGGGCGCCTTTTTTTTGTCTGCAGTTTTCTAAGGTTTACGAATAATGGCAGAACCTGCTTATCAACGCGTCCTCATCAAGCTGTCCGGCGAAGCTCTTCAAGGCGATGCTGGTTACGGAATTGACCCAGGCACGCTGGACAAAATCTCCAAAGAGATCGCCGAGATTCAGGCGGCTGGCGTGGAAGTCGCTGTGGTCATTGGCGGTGGAAACATCTTCCGCGGTGTTGCCGGCAGCACCGCGGGTATGGACCGCGCTTCCGCCGACTACATGGGCATGTTGGCTACAGTCATCAATGCCCTCGCTCTGCAAGACGCGATCGAGAAGCTGGGCGTCCAAACACGCGTCCAAACGGCTTTGGAGATCAAGGAAGTTGCTGAGTCGTATATCCGGCGGCGAGCGATGCGGCACCTGCAACGCAAGCGTGTCGTCATCTTCGCAGCGGGAACAGGCAATCCCTATTTCACGACCGATACTGCTGCGTGTCTGCGCGCCATGGAATGCCATGCCGAAGTCATCCTGAAGGCTACCAAGGTGGATGGCGTCTATGATTCGGACCCAGTCAAGAATCCCGAAGCCAAGATGTTCGACGAACTCACCTATATCGAGGTGCTTCAGAAGAATCTGCGCGTCATGGATTCGACCGCTATCAGTCTATGCATGGACAACGACTTGCCGATCATCGTCTTCAATCTGAAGGGCGATTCCAACATGATGCGTGCCATCTGCGGCGAAGACATCGGCACCTGGATCGGAAACGAGCCACGACCGGCGTAGGTTTTCGGTTGATGCTAGCGGCGCAATCGGTTGTAATCTGGCCGCAATACGCAAATTTGTAAATGTGAGGAGTTTCCAATGTTGCAGGATGTCTTTGACGACCTGAAAGAAGGCTATGAATCAACGCTCAAGGGCTTGGCCCGCGAGCTTGCGAAGATCCGGACCGGTCGTGCGAACGTGGCTATGTTGGATGGCGTGACCGTTGATTACTACGGTTCTGCTACTCCGTTGAATCAGGTCGCAAACCTCAAAGTTGCGGACCCACGCTTGATCACGGTGCAGCCGTGGGAAGCCTCGATGATTGGCCCGATCGAGAAGGCTATTATCCAGTCTGACTTGGGGTTGAACCCGTCGAATGATGGCACTCAGATTCGTGTCCCCATTCCAGCATTGTCTGGTGAGCGCCGCCAAGAACTCGTCAAAATCGCACGACGAAATGGTGAGGACCACAAGATTGCCCTGCGCAATCAACGCCGCGATGCCAACGACATGATCAAGGAGTTGCAGAGCGGTGGGGATATCACCGAGGACGACATGCACAAGGGATTCGAGAAGATCAATCAGATCACCGAAACCTATACGACCAAGATTGACGAGATTCTCGAGAAGAAAGAAGGCGAAATCCTCGAGGTTTAGAGCGTCAGCACGTACCAAAGGCCGGCCAGCGCCGCCACGACCAACCCAAACGCCAACAGCAGGAAGATCCAATGTGGACCCTCTGCGGTTGGTTTGGCTGCTTCTGATTCCAGGGCAGCCTTTTTCATGTCGGCAATCTCGGCGGCCGCCTCAAGCACCTGCGCAGGCGTAGGAGCATCGGTTGTCACGCCTGGGGCTGCAGCTTCCTTGTCCTTCAACATCTCGGCCAACGGGTCAGTGAACTCGAGCTGAATGTCCTCGTACGAAATCTTGGCGTTTGCACCAAGCGCGAAGCGGGGCTGCGCCAATGGCTCGCCGTCGACACTCACGCGCTCGGGGTCAATGTCTACCAGCAGCACAAACGACTCACCGTCTTGATGGATGGAAAGTACGCTCTCCGGTCCATCGATGTTGATGAGGGCATGCGCTCCGCTTCCAACCGAGAACGTTGACGTCTCGACGTTGAATTTCTTTCCCTTCTGCGGTCCCGCCTTCACTCGAACCATCGCAAAGTCTTCATCAGCCGCATCATCTGAAATCAGCTGACGAGCCAAAACTCCGGATTCGGTAAGCGTCATCGACGTTTCGGTCGGAGTGGTGTCGGGCGCAAACATGATCTCGATCTCTCCGATAGTCGCCGACACCGTGTTTGCAATGGCCCTTGGCTCATGCGGGCTAAGCGGCGCCCCGTCGATCATGGTTCCGTTGGTGCTTTGAAGGTCAGTGAGGGTCCAACCGCTTTCGGAATACTGAAGGCGTAGGTGGCGCGACGAGACGACAGCCAAGGGAATCCGAACGTCTGAGGTTCGCGCGCGACCAATGAAGTAGTCGCCGGGTTCCAGCGACAGGTCATACGAACGATCACCACGGCGGATTGTGACTTGAAGGGACATCGTGCTCAGGCAACAAACAGCATATAGATCACAAACACAAACAACGCGGCTGCGACGGCCAACTGCATGCCCATGACAACGATATCGCTTTGCGTTTGGTCAGTTCGATGGGCTTCATTCTCTCGCCAATCGATGACGGCGTCGACGCGACCGAGCGCAAAGCTCTCGGCATGGTTCGCTTCCTTGGTCCAGAAGCGTTTGTCGTCATCGGTGAAGTGTTGGAGGGTCGTCTCGACAACGAAATCCATTCGAACTTTGCCGTCTTTCAGGGAAAGGGTGAGATCTACAAGGAGGTCGGTCATATTCGATGACCAAACACTCGCTCCTGATTTTCCGCGTTGTAGCGTGGCGCGCACGCAGGCTGTCTCAGGGGTTACTGACCGCGTGTCGCTCTCATCGTCGGACTCGTCCTCAGCGTCGTCGGGTTCTTCTTCGTCGTCTTCTTCCTCTTCGACTTCCGATTCGTCCTGCTTTTCGCTGTCCTCATCTTCGGTTTGGTCATCTTCGTCGTCGGATTCTTCTACGTCTTCCGACTCCACCTCGTCGTTCGCGTCGGACTCGTCCTGCGCTTCCGATTCGTCCTGGGCTTCCGGTTCGTCTTCGGTGCCAACAACCTTGACCAGAATAGGGTGCGACGGGGAGCCATCCACGTCGCTCTTGAGGGCGTAACCGTTTGCCTCGAAGAACTGGATTAGGTCCCGAAGTGGATCTTCGCTGACGAATGGACCTTCAATCGTGTGAGAGGCCTCATAGGTAGACAACCGCAACTCCTTCAATCATCGGTGCGTAACAGAAGGGTAACGCACCTCACCAACAGTGAAAACCGCCATGCGGGAATTGTCAGCCTAGCGCTTGCTCGAAATCTCGGAGCAGGTCTTCGGTGTCCTCGATCCCAACCGAAACGCGAACCATCGAGTCACTGATGCCCAGCGAATGACGCTCTTCTGGCGTCATAGCTTTGTGTGACGTTGTTGCGGGCCGGGTAACGAGTGTCTCGATTCCGCCCAGGCTTGGGGCTTCAATGCCAAGTTCGAGCGAACTGCAGAAATGCTTCGCAGCCGCGGCATCCATCGCTTCAAACGCCAACATGCCTCCATAACCATCGAAGACCCGCGCGTTTTGATGGCTGGAATCCGTCTCAAGGCCCGGGTACGAGACACTGCGGACGTTGGCGTGTGAATCCAGCAGCCGTGCCAGCGCCAGGGCAGATTGATTCTGCTGGTGGACGCGCAGACTCAAGGTTTTCAGTCCACGTTGCACCAAGAAGCACGCATGAGGATCCAATGTGGCCCCGGTGATGTTGAGCCTTGGGCCCAGGGTCCGTATCAAATCCTCTCGCCCCAGTACCGCTCCGGCGACAGTGTCGGAATGGCCGTTTAGATACTTGGTGGCCGAATGCAGGCTCAGGTCGAAGCCGAACTCGCACGGCCGGAAGTTGACCGGGCTGGCAAACGTGTTGTCGATCATCGAGATCAGATTGTGGCGCTGTGCAAATGCGACCGCCGCTTGAAGGTTGGGAACAGACATGATCGGGTTCGCGATCGCCTCAAAGTAGGCGCCTCGCGTGTTCGGCCGAATCAATCCATCCCAGAGGCTTGGGTCATCTGGCAAGAAATCGACTTCGATCCCGAACCGGGGAAGGTCGTTTGTAACGGCAGCAAAGGTGCCACCGTACAAGTCCTTTTGAACCAAGAGATGGTCGCCGTTATCGAACAAGCCTGTGAGTGCCAGCATGATCGCTGCCATGCCGCTCGACGTGACCAATCCCGCCTCAGCTTGTGAAATCGCACAGAGCTTCTCCACCAGGCTTAGGTGTGACGGTGTATTGTTAAGGCGCGAGTAGCGCACCGCATCGTAAGACTCGACATCTTCATATTGGAAGGTGGCGCATTGAAAGATTGGCATCGTGACCGCCCCTTCAATCCCAAACTCGCCGGCGTGTACGGCGCGAGTTCCCAGTTGCAGCTTGGACATTTCGGCTCCTTGTGAACGTTAGCCGTTGTGATACCTTAGCCAACCTTTCTTCGTCACGATGTTTGATAAGGAGTAGTAATGGCTAAAGCGTGGCAAGCCCCAATGCCGGCGGAACAATTCGAATTCATGCGTAACATCCTCGCCTCACCAAGCCCTGTGGGTCTGGAAGGTGCGATGACCTACGGCCTTCTCAAACCCTACTTCGAAGGATTGGGCCAGAAGGATTGGAAAGTCCACCAGTACAAAGGGAACGCAGGCATCGTGCTGGATACCCATCCTGGCCGTGACGACATGCTGAAGTTCATGGTCATCGGCCATGCGGACAAGATTCGAATGCAAGTCCGTAGCATCGGCGACGACGGCAAGATCTGGATTCAAAGTGATTCGTTCCTTCCGGGGACGCTCATTGGGCACGAGGTCATCCTGTTTAGCCGTGACCCAGAGAACCCGGATAAGTACCGCCGGATCGAAGGCGGAACGATCGAGGCTCTTGGCGCGATCCATTTTGCCGACAACGCACTGCGCTCAGGCGACCGCGGCATCAAGAAAGAGATGCTCTATCTCGAGCTTCAAATCCACGGTGAGAACAAGAAAGAACAGATAGAGTCGTTGGGGATTTCTTCCGGCGACCCGATCATTCTAAATCGTCCAATTCGCCGTGGCTTCAGCCCAGATACGTTCTACGGCGCCTATCTTGATAACGGCCTCGGATGTTTCGTCGCCGCCGAGTGCGCGCGTCTGGTCGCCAAGTCAAAGGGCTTCAAGAACGTTCGGATGTTGTTCGCGATCGCCGCGTATGAAGAGATCGGACGACTCGGAAGTCGGGTGTTGGTCAAAGATCTGGAGCCGGATGTCGTTATCGGCGTTGACGTGGCGCACGACCTAAAGGCGGCGCCTGGCGTGGGCGACAAGCGATTTACTCCGATTCAGATGAACAAAGGGTATGCCTTGTCTGTTGGATCTATCACAAGCGAATACGTCAATGGCGTGTTCGAGCGTAGCTCCACGGCAGCTGGGATTCCGTACCAGAAGATTGTGAAGGGACGTGACACCGGCACGGACGCAATGGCGGCCGTCTTCGCGTCCGTCGATGCAGCTGCAGTGTCCATCGGCATGCCGATCCGCAATATGCACACCATCTCTGAGACCGGCCACACCAACGACGTCATCGCCGCGTCTCATGCGGTGTTCGAAGCAGCAAAGTTGCTCGACAAAGAGGCCGTGTCACCTGACACGATTGCCGACAGCCACCCAAGGCTTGATGATGCGGGAGCGCTGGCACACGGAGAGGGCGCGCAAAAGAAGAGCCCTCCCAAGAAAAAGAAGGGCGCTAAGAAGTAGCGTCTACTCGTAGTAGAAGCCGAAGTCCGTGTCGAACTTCGTCAGCGTTGACCGGCCCGTCGATGGGAATGACCATCCTCGGGCCGTTTTTACGAAACAGTCTTCCGCCTGCTTTGATGCAAGCGTGGACTTCGTCACTTTGACCATCGCTACGTGCCCATCCGGCGCGATCCCAAACTGCATATCGACTTTGCCCTGGACGTCCTCGTCCTGCAGGACGGTCGCGTAGCATTGCATGAGCTCGTTCTGCCGAGCCATGACCGCGTTGTGGATGTCGCCGTCAATGTCGCGTACTTCAGGCGCATTTGCCGAGTCCGCGGCGCCAGATTTCATATCAAACACGACCTTATCGGGATCCAGGCCGTCTTCAATCCACTGGCTTGTTGGCTTGTAGTTGCCGGAACCAGCATCGGCGATCGACCCAGTCAATCCCATCTTCGGTGCCTTTCCGTCTGATTGACCAAGCACGACCCAAGCGGCACCGCCCATTGCCAATCCGGCAAAGACCAATGCGGCAAAGGCGCCAGCCACGATGAGTTTCGTGTTGTTGTTATCCCCCATGGGGACCTCCAATTGTGGATTACTCTTAGGTGTAGTTTAGCGCCAAATTCCCGGTTCTACCAATCTCTTACGATTCGATCGTCTGCGTCGCGGAAGTGACCAAACAGAATCATGAAGCAGTCCACGATCCACCAGATGCCAAAACCGCCGCCGGTTGCCAGGAGCAAAAGCCCGGTCCAGAACTTCCCAACGTAGAATCGGTGGACACCGAAAACGCCAAAGAAGAATGCGAGGAGTAAGGCAAACAAGCGGCTTCGTGGGCTTGTTCGCCAGGACATCATTGAACTTCCAACAGTTGCGATTGCACTCATGAGTTGTCTCCTTGGTTTCTCTCTTGCCAAGGTAGACGCCGTGTCCCGCAGTTTTATTTGAAAATCTTCGAGGTAATGTTCGGTTAGACCGAACTATTCCTCTTCATACATCGCTTGGAACTGAGGAATCAGCGCGCGAATCTCTTCAGGGATGGAGGTGGGAAAGGCAACAGCCTCGCCAGATTCATGGCTTCGCATCATGTATACGGCCGCCCATGGAATGTCGCAGAAGGTGTTCACGCCCCCGAATGACAATGAAGCGCGAAGTCCCGCCTCATCGTACGAGAAATCCGGGATTCCGTATTGATGGCAGAAGTTGAGATTCAACTGCAATTCATCGCTGTGTTGAGGAGGTACGGACACACCCGCCACACGGGAGTCAAGGGTGACCATGACCGTCCCGACGTCCACCATGGTCGAGAACACATGGAGTTTCTCTTGTGAAGCAGGGTCTTCTGGAATCTCGGCAACTTCGCCGGGAGCGCCGAATTGGACATGGATTACGTTGTCTTCGTCTGACATACCATCACCTTGATTGGCGATGGTTAGCACGCAACGGCGCTATGGCCAACAGATGTCTTCGTTGGCGAATCCATCAGGATTGTAGCACTGGTAGCCACTGCGGCATTCATTACCATTCGGGCAGGTCTCGACGCATAGGAAGCCGCTGTCTTGCGAAGCCCAACACGTTGAACCGCTCGGGCACGAGTTTCCGTTGTTGGGGTCACAGTCGATAATGCAGTAGCCGCCGGGGAACCCGGTTTCGGCTTCGTTCGCACAGAAGCCATACTCGCCACCGTTACAATTCCAGGTGTTGGTGCAACTTCCACCAGGAGGCGTGCTGCCTGTGGCACCTGGCAGGCACTCACGTTGACCATTGCCATCGCGGTCAATGCACAGGTAGCCGGACCGGCATTGTGCGTTTGAGGTGCAGTTGTCCGCACACAGAACCCCATCGAAGCAGTTTGAGCCTGATGGGCAGTCTGCATTGGAGGTGCAGAACTCCGTGCAATAGCCGTTTTGCCAGTCGTTTCCTTCACGAATGCAGGTTCCGTCTTGTCCTCCGGAACATTGCTGGATGAGTGTGCAAGAGTCGCCGATAGCGCGGTTGCCGCTGGCGACGGGAGCACATTCGTTCGCACCGTCTTCGTCGCGGTCGTAGCACTGATAGCCTGTGCGGCAATCCGAATTGCTTGAGCATGCTTTGAGGCAGAGTCCATCACCATTGTCGTCAATCAGCCCGCAGATGGCCCCGGTTCCACATTGTGCGCTGGTGCGGCATGCACCGGAGCAATATCCACCAGACCATCCTGATTGGTCCTGCGTGATGCATGCGCTCAACGAGCATTGGCCGTTTCCGGTGCACGCGTTGCCGACGTCGGTCGTGACGTTGGTTTCGCAACGGTTGTTCACACACATTTCGTTGTTGCTGCAGGTTCCGCAGCTGACGTCGCGGCAGCCGTCGAAGAACTGGCCACAGTCGAAGTTCACTGCCTGACATGAGGTAGTTGGCGTACACATGCAGTCACCGTCGATCTGAGCGGTGCAGCCGGTTGGGCAGCAGCCGTCGCCAGACGCGCAGGTCGTGATTGCGGAGTAGACGCATTGTGCGTTGCAGTTCTCGGCGCTGCCTGACAGCGCGTCCGCGGTGCAGACGTTGTTGTCGTTGCAGCTGGTTGGGCAGTCGCCATCGCAAGTTTCGTTTTCGTCGATCATGTCGTTGCCGCATGAGCCCGAGCAATCATCGTCGTTGTCGGTCGTACATCCGGCAGGGCAGCAGCCATCACCATTGATGCAGGCCGTCTTGATGTCATAGGAGCACAAGAGCGAGCATGTGTCGGCAGACCCGCTAAAGGAGTCGACGGTGCAGGCGTCGTTGTCATCACATGAGGTTGGGCAGTCACCATCGCAGGTTTCGTTACCGTCCACGGTGCCGTCGCCGCACACATTCGTGCATTCGCTGTCGGTCGTCGAATCACAACCAACTGGGCAGCAACCGTCGCCGTTCATGCAGCCGACAGGTTCAAACACACAGGTCGCCGAGCAATCACTAGGTGAACCGGTGAGCGTGAACGTGCCGCAGGCGTCTGGTTGACTTGGGCAGGTATTGGGGCACGCACCGTCGCCGAACTCGATTCCGCTGTCGCAGAGTTCGCCTTCGTCCAACTGACCATTTCCGCATGCGTCGCCATTATTGGAGTTGTTCGCGTTATTGGTGTTGTTGACGTTGTTGACGTTGTTGATGTTGTTGCCGTTGTTTTCGTTGTTGCCGTTCGAGAAACTCTTTTTCTGAGTATCCGAACCACAACCGACCACAAACAAAACCAGAAGAGTTGCAACGAGTGTCTTGGCATTCATAACAATATCCATAAATCCAGCGTATCTGAATCTGCGCACCATAGCCAAAGCCAGCGTCAAATCAAGCCTCAGAACCAACAGGCGTCAAGCGGCGTGAAAATCTCGCCCAGGTCTAAGCATTGGTAGCCTGACCGACACTGGTTGGTTCCGTTGGGGTCGCATTCATCGACACAGAAATTGTTCTGAGTCCAACAACTGCTGCCAGCAGGGCACGTGCCTTCGCCCGTGTCGCAGAAGATCGTGCAGTATCCGCCCTGAGCGTTTCCTTGGTCGTCTTCGGCGACACATCTGCCCCACTGACCGCCCGCACATTGGGAGATGGAGGTGCATGGTGTGCCAACAGCGCCAGATCCCGTCGCATTGATTGAGCACTCTTTCTGACCGTCTCCGTCTTCGTCGTAGCACGCCAAACCTGATTGGCACTGCGAAGATGTCGTGCAGTTTTCGAGGCAGAATCCGCCATCGGCACAATGGGCCCCTGCGCCGCAGTGACTGTCATTCTCACACAATCGGCTGCAGTATCCGTTGGGGAACTCTGTTGGGTTACCAAAGCATCGTGCGAGCACACTGCCCGAACACTGGTCGGAGCTGGTGCAAGTATCGCCAACTGGGCGCGTACCGTTACCCGCAGGGAAACAGGCGTCGACACCATCGAAGTCGCGGTCGCCACATCGGTAGCCACTTCGCGGGCATTGCGCGTCCGATGAGCAGCGTTCTACGCAGAGTCCATCGCCATCGCTGTTGAATTCGCAGTTCTGATTCACTCCGCATTGCGCCGTGGTCGAACAGGTCTTCGAGCAGTAGCCGCCCGGCCAGCCTAGCTCGGCCTCGGTAATGCACTTTCCTCCAGCGCATTGTGCGTCGACAGTGCAAGGTGTTCCGACGCCAAAAGTCTCCGGCATCTGGCACACGTTATTCTGGCAATTTTGGCCATTCGGGCACTGTCCACACGACACGTTTTCGCAACCATTGAACAGGGTTCCACACGTGAACCCTTGTGCCTGGCACGACGTCGTGGGTTGGCACATGCAGTCCGAGTCGTTGCTTGAGGTGCATCCGGATGGGCAGCAGCCGTCGCCGCCCTGGCAAACGGTACGGGGAGCATACGAGCAAACAAGATTGCACGTGTCCGCGCTCCCGCTGAAGGAATCCACGGTGCAGGAATCGCTATCGTCGCAAGATTCGGGGCAATCGCCGTCGCAAATCTCACTGCCTTCCACAATGCCGTCTCCGCATTGATTTGTGCAGTCGGTGTCGGTGGACGAATCGCAGCCCGTAGGACAACAACCATCCGCATCCATGCATGCTTTCGGCTCAAACTCACAAGCCGCCGTGCAGGTAGAGGCCTCGCCCACCAACACAAAGGTGCCGCATGCGTCCGGACTGTTTGGACACACGGTAGGACACGCGCCTTCGCCAGACGTGATACCGGGGTCGCAGGATTCCGCACCGTCCAACACGCCATTGCCGCAGTCGCCAACGATAGTGTTGTTCAGGTTGTTTGTGTTGTTGGCGTTGTTGCTGTTGTTAACGTTGTTGGCGTTGTTAACGTTGTTGCTGTTGTTGTCGTTGTTGGGGTTGAAGCGCTTTTTGGTATCGCCGCCGCAGCCAACAACAACTGCTAGAATCACAATCAATAGAAATTTCATTTTCGCACCGCTGGGTCAATCTGTGGATAAGCGCACCCTAGGCACTTCTATCCCCTGATAAAAGAGCGAGACCCAAACTTTCAGGAATGTTCAGCTAGTGACGTTCGACCTTGCAGGCGTTCAGCCCCAGCTTGATTGATATCTGCGTTCGATTGACCGCGACGAGGTGATAGACCAATGCCTCGAACGGAAGGATGAACGGCATGAATTGCAGCAAGGCCGCCGGGATGCTGGTCGGGAAGAGCCGCATCGCACAATAGTTAATCGCTGCCGCTCCCGAATAGACTGCGCCGTCGGATGCGACGACTTGCAGGTACTCGGCACATTTCTCGTAGTCGAGGCCGTACTCGGCGAGCTCTTCTTCGGTGAATTCGAAGTAGGCTTTGATTTGGAGGTCGTTGTTTTTGTCGAGGGCTTCGCCCCACTGCGCCGTCTTGGTGCAGATGCCGCAATCCCCGTCAAAGAGCATTGTGTCGCGCCCATGAAGGCGGTTCATATCAGTACTCGTTCAACCACGTGATAGCTTCGGCGATATCGTCGATCTGCGGAAGAATCCGGTCTTCCAAGTCTGGATGGTAGGCCACGAAGCTGTCCAAAGCGGCGACGCGCTTGACCGGTCCGTCGAGCCACTCGAACAGCTCATCAGCGATTCGCGTCGCGATTTCCGTTCCGTAACCCCAGGACATGTTGTCTTCGTATGCCACAACCACTTTGTTCGTCTTCTTGACCGACTCCGAAATCGCATCCCAATCATATGGAGACAACGTCCGAAGGTCGATAACTTCCGCATCGATGCCGGTCTGCTTGACTGCTCGCAATGAGCGCTCAACAAGCGCGCCGTACGTGATGATGGTAAGCGCCGAACCTTCACGGGCAATATTCGCCTTTCCGAACGGAATCATGTAGTCCGGCCCTGGATCCAACGACTTATTGTACGTCTGGCGGTACAGGTGCTTGTGTTCAAGGAACATCACTGGGTCATCGCAGCGGATCGCCGTTCGCAACAAGCCTTTCGCGTCTGCGGCGTTCGACGGCATCACAACGCGCAATCCCGGGATGTGCGTGAACAGCGTCGCACCTGACTGGCTGTGGTATGGTGCGCCACCTTTCAGATAGCCACCAATCGGCACGCGAACCACCACAGGGGCCTTGAAATTGTTGTTTGAGCGCCAGCGGATGTTCGACAGTTCATTCTTGAGCTGCATGTATGCAGGCCAGATGTAGTCGAAGAACTGAATCTCGACGACCGGTTTCAGACCGCGTGTCGCCATGCCGATGGCACGACCGATGATGTTCGCTTCGGCGAGCGGGCTGTTGAAGACGCGCGTGCTTCCGTACTCGCGCTGCAGACCGTGCGTCACCTTGAAGACGCCGCCTTTTCCTTTGACGTGCTCGAGGTACTCAGCTTTGGTTGCGTCGGCCACATCCTCACCGAAGACGACGATTCGCTCGTTGCGGGCCATCTCCTCTTTAATGCAGCGGTTGATGAGGTCGACAACCGTCTTTTCGCCACCTTCTTCGTCCCAAACTGCGGGCGAATTAAAGTCATCCGATGTCGGGTCGACATCTGGGCTGTAAACGAAGTCGAGGGCCGTGTCAGGGTGTGGCGTGGGCAAATTGAGGGCTTCATCGACGGCAGCACGAACGTCAGCTTCAGCGCTGGCCTTCAACTCCTCAACGCCTTCCTCGGTCAGGATTCCTTCATCGACCAGGAACTCAGCGAAGACTTTAACCGGGTCCTTGGCTGCATCTGCGTCGCGCTCTTCTTGGGGCCGATACAACGACTCGTCATCGGACATCGAGTGACTGTAAGGGCGAACCACATGCGCGTGGCACAGGGCAGGGCCGTTTCCACCGCGAATGTACTCAACGGCTTCGGTAATTTTGCCGTAGCTCTCGACCGGATCGCAGCCATCGAATTCGGTGATGAACAGACCTTCAAATCCGCTCACAGCCTTGGAGATCGAGCCACCCGCAGTTTGGACGCTGGTCGGTACGCTGATGGCGTATCCGTTGTCCTCAACCATGAACAGGACAGGCAGTTTGAACGTCGCGGCAGTGTTCACAGCTTCCCAGAACTCGCCTTCGCTCGTGGCGCCATCACCAATCGAGACGTAGACGACTTCGTCGTTTTTATACTCACCAGTGTTGTCTTTCAGGCTATCGATCGCTTGCATGATGCGACCGACCTGGGCAGCGCCAACAGCCTGGAGTTTCTGCGTTCCAGTGCAGCTTGATTGCGAGACGATGTTCAGATCTTTGTGACCCCAGTGGGCAGGCATCTGGCGTCCGCCAGAATTGGGGTCTTCAGACGAGCCGACAGCTTCCGCCAGAATCTCAGTTGGGGTCATACCCAACGCGAGGCAGAGGGCACGGTCTCGGTAGTATGGGTAGAACCAGTCGTAGGCGGGTTTCAGCACTTTTGCCGCAGCGACAAGCACCGCTTCGTGGCCGGCTCCAGAAATCTGGAAGAAGATCTTTTGCTGACGCTTCAACGTGATCTCGGCGTCATCAAGCTTTCGCGAGGTGTAGATCAGTCGATAAATATC
Source organism: bacterium (assembly GCA_030427705.1). Classification (GTDB taxonomy): domain Bacteria; phylum Myxococcota_A; class Bradymonadia; order Bradymonadales; family Bradymonadaceae; genus JAUIBR01. Next base: position 18,509 of record JAUIBR010000064.1, read on the forward strand.
GACCAACTCCTCTTTGGTTAGCCCGTTGTACTTCTCTTTGTGCGTCTTGAGCTCCGTTACGGTAGCCCCACCTTCTGGATTCGTTGCCATGATCTGCCCTCGTCGTCTGATTCTGCGCCCGACGTCACGTGTCGAGCGGTCTGCCGAGGCAATCCCTAACATAGTGGCGATGCGCAGGTAAAGAGATTGACTCAATTCTTTGAAATAGCGTTTTGGCGCGCCATTGTTGACGCATCGCGTCAACCAATTCCGACCGATTCGATTCTTGGTTGCCTGCCCTACGGGGCGGGGGGCGGGGCCAATTGACGCGGTCTAGCGTCATCAAAATTGTGACACTTCGTCACACTTACCTACATGTTTTGTACTTTTTTTCGAATCGGATCGATTTCTGCACAAAAAGTCGAACGCGATCCGACATACCATGTGTCCCTGTCGGAATTAGGAGGCCCTGTATGAAACACCAGAGTTTGATCGGACTGTTCGTTTTGTTGCTTTCGACGCCAGCGTTTGCGCACGTGGTTGGAGTCAATCACTCGTTGCCGCCTGCACCGGAGTATGAGCGAATCCTCGAAGGACCGGTGATACCGGGACCCACGGACACCTCGATCGCAGCGATTCAGAAACGTCGTGCGGCGCGAACTGACCATCTACGAGTGATTCAGAACGTCGAACGCAATCTGTTCCGACCGGTCGTGTGGGAAACAGCGCACGTCGAGACCACCGCGTTGTCATTTCGGTCCGCGATCAGCAAGAAGGATGAGCTTCAGGATGCCCGTGACTTTCGCATGGGAGAGCAGACGACCCGCTATCGTGCGTTGACCCTCAAGGATATGTTGAAAGAGCGCACCACCGTCTTTTCGTGCGGCGGGCGACCTGAGCGTGTGAAGAAACCATGAAGTTCGGCAGCTTCGCGATTGCGACGATTTTGATGCTCGCCTGGTGTTTACCTGCGTCCGCCCACGTTGTTGGTGTCAGTTACGCTCTTCCGCCGACACCGGAGTATGAGCGAATCTTGGACGAGCCGGTGACGCTTCCGCATGCGCTGCAAATGCGTCGCTATATACAAGAAGCTCGCGACAAGCGAACCGGAGTGAAAACCGCGCACCGGGATGGATTGACCGTTGTCGAAGCCATTCAAAACCTCCACTTGGACTACTGTCGTCGTCACCCTCACCGAACTCGGGGCCACTTCGAGAAACGATGTAAGTATGGAAACACGTATCAGAGTCTTCGAAACGCTAGAATCGGAGCGGTTGAGGTCGCCGCACCTCGCGACAAGTCAATTGCAGCCATCCAACAGCGACGGGCGGACAGGACCGAACACCTGCGTGTAATTCAGCGGGTTGAGCACGAGTTGTTTCGTCCTGTTGTGTGGGAGCGCTCGATTGTGGAACCAACCGCGCTAACGCTTGGCAAGGGATTGGAGTATCTGGCCATTACGCAGGAGGCTCGGGACCGGCGAACCGGCGTGAAGTCTGAGCCGATTACCCAAAAGACCCTCAAATCTGTGTTTGAAGAGATTGAGATCATGACACGCCCAGATAGGCTAAGATGTGGAAGCAAGCGAGCGCCGGGGGCTCGTGTCAAATGAACGACGCCTAATCCGAAATCCGAAGCTCGGCCAGTAAGGCGTCCAATTCATCGAGACTCAACTCGTCTTCGGCCAACTCCACCTGAGAATTGAGCCGAGCCCTAGCGTTCTCGAATGCGCGGATCGCCTCGGCCCGGAACGTGTCGTCTGCCTCACCGTCCACTGCCATGAAGAAATAGTCCTCGGCCTTCGCGGTTCTTCCCGTGGCGATCGAAAATCGAAAAAGTTGTTTAAGTGATTCTTGCACGGTCTGTGGCGGCAACACATGACCAGCATCAGACCGCAGAAATTCGACCAACCGTAGTTCGGCCTCAAGCGTTGATTCCGTAGCTTGATGGACAAGCCCTCGCTTCAGAAAACCTGCCGCTTGAAGTGAACTCAGGGCAGCCAGATCTTGGTTTCCTGCTTGGACCGCCAGATTCGCGTGCAAAGCTAGAAGCCGGCCGTACTCGACGGCCAGCCGTGGTTCGATATCCGATTTTGCGGCTAGCTCATCGAAAAGAAACTGCCGCCTGGTGTTGAGAGACTCTGCAAGCAGGTTCTCGATCTGCAAGAGGGACGCCTGCGGATTTTCTGCCGCCTTTCCTGCAATGAACTCCCCGAACGCCTGAGCGAGGCGCCGGATTGCGCGCATCAGGAAGTCGTTTTGCAGCATCGTGGACGGCCTAGTTGGCGACGAAGTTCAGGATGCGACCCGGAACGTAGACGACCTTTCGGATCGTCTTGCCCTCAAGGTGCTTCGCGACGCTCTCCTCGGCCTGCGCCAAGGCAACCGCTTGTTCCTGCGTGGCGTCGGTTGGGCACTGAACCGTACCGCGAACCTTGCCCATGACCTGAACCGCCAGCTCATACGTGTCTTCCTTGAGCAGCGACTCGTCAAATGCCGGCCAATCATGGTCGGAAATCGAAGCTTGGTTCCCCAAACGCGACCACAGTTCTTCGGCAACGTGCGGTGCGTATGGCGCCAGAAGTTGTGCAAACGGACCGACAGTTTCTTGCGCCACGTAGTCCTCTTTGTAGAGGAAGTTTGTGTACTCCATCATCGCGGCGATCGCGGTGTTGAAGCGCAGCTCTTCGGTGTCTTCCGAGACCTTCTTGATGGTCTTGTGCAACATCTTCAGCGCCTCTTCGCTCGCCGGTTTGTCCTGCACGGCTTCGCCCAGGCCTTGGTCGCCACACAACAGGCGCCAGACACGCGACAAGAACTTGTGCACGCCGCCCACGCTACGCGGATCCCAAGGTTTCATCTGCTCGAGCGGTCCCATGAACATCTCGTAGCAGCGAAGCGTATCCGCGCCATATTCGGCGATCACATCGTCCGGATTAACGACATTGCCGCGTGATTTCGACATCTTTTCAGTCAGCTTCAACAGCTCGAAGCCTTCCTCAGGATGCAACGCTTTGTCGCCTTCGATCTTGATGTCGTCCGCATGAACCGTGCGAGGAAGCAGTTCGTCGTACTGGTCCTTCTCGTAGAACGGGACCTTCTTGCCTTCTGGCGTCTCATAGTACTCGTATGCGACACCCAAGATCATGCCCTGGTTCACGATGCGCTGGAACGGCTCTTTCGTCGTTACCAGACCGCAATCGTAGAGGACCTTGTGCCAGAAGCGGGCGTACAACAGATGCAAGACGGCATGTTCGGTTCCGCCCACGTACAGGTCGACGTTCTTCCAGTATTGCTCAACCTCAGGCGCCCAAGGGGCGTCGTGGTTATCTGGGTCGATGTATCGCAAGTAATACCAACACGATCCGGCCCATTGGGGCATCGTGTTCGTCTCCCTCGTGAACGTTTGACCATTTAGTTCAATGTTCAACCAGTCGGTTGCTTTTGCCAGTGGTGGCTCACCGGTGCCGGTAGGTTTGAAGTCGTCCAACTCGGGCAACATCAAGGGCAGCTGCTCTTCGGGCAGTGCACGATGGTTGCCATCTGCATCATGGATGATTGGGAAGGGCTCCCCCCAATAGCGTTGTCGGCTGAACAACCAGTCGCGCAACTTGTAGTTCACCGCGCCGACGCCTTGTCCCTGCTCCTCAAGCCACGCCGTAATCTTCTCTTTGGCGTCTGGAACGGACAGGTCGTTGATCAACCCGGAGTTCACCAATTTGCCGTCGCCCGTGTACGCCTCTTCCTGGACGTTTCCGCCCGAGACGACCTCGATGATTGGCAGATCAAACGTTTTGGCGAATTCCCAGTCACGCTCGTCGTGTGCAGGGACTGCCATGATCGCGCCCGTACCGTACGAGGCCAGAACATAGTCCGCGATCCAGATGGGTACCTTCTGGTCGTTTACGGGATTGATGGCGTACGCACCTGTGAACACGCCAGTCTTTTCTTTGGCCAAGTCGGTTCGTTGCAGCTCGGATTTGCGAGCGGCGACTTCTTTGTACTCTTGGATTGCGTCGTATTGTTCAGGCGATGTGATCTGGTCGACCAACGCATGCTCTGGCGACAAAACCATATACGTCGCGCCAAACAACGTGTCCGGGCGAGTCGTGTAAACACGGATATTGCCGTCCACGCCGTTAGCAGTGTCCGCATCGATTTTGAAATCAACCTCGGCGCCCTTGGATTTTCCGATCCAATTGCGCTGCATTTCTTTCAGGTACTCAGGCCAATCCAGCAGATCCAAATCGTCGATCAGACGGTCCGCATACGCGGTAATCTTCAGCATCCATTGCCGCATGGGCTTTCGGATGACTGGGAAACCGCCACGCTCAGACTTTCCATCGATGACCTCTTCGTTCGCCAAAACCGTGCCCAACGCAGGGCACCAGTTGACGGGGACTTCAGCCACGTATGCCAAGTCCCGCTCGTAGAGCTTCAAGAAGATCCACTGCGTCCACTTGTAGTACTCCGGATCGGTCGTATTGACCTCACGATCCCAGTCGTAGGCGAAACCCAGCGATTTCAGCTGCTTCGTGAACGTCGCAATATTCTTCGCGGTTGTCTCGGCTGGGTGGGTGCCCGTCTCGATCGCATATTGCTCCGCCGGCAGACCGAATGCATCCCATCCCATGGGGTGCAGGACGTTGAAGCCCTTGGCCTTCTTGTAACGAGCCACGATATCGGTCGCTGTGTAACCCTCGACGTGACCGACGTGTAGTCCCGAACCGGATGGGTAGGGGAACATGTCTAGGACATAAAACTTGGGCAGATCGCTGTTGTTCTCTGCACGGAAGGTTTTGTTCTGTTCCCAAAATTCTTGCCACTTGGGCTCGATTTTCGCCGGTTCGTAGTTTGACATCAGATTACTCAATCACAGGTACATACGCTGCGCGCCCGGAATTTGTGGACGCGCAGACAGCTTTAGTTCAACCCGGCCTCAATCACAAGATGCGAGGGCGCCTGCGATTGTACGTCGGCGGTGGGCAACCTATAGTGAACACGAGATTATTCTCGGAGATACGATGATTTCTGACATCAGGTTCCGCCTGTCGCTGCTTTTGTTGGCGATGGTGCTTTCGGCGTGTTCAACGGCGCCGTCAGCCGGAGGCACATCGTGGCCGATGGTCGATACACTCCCAACAGGACCGCCGGAGGACCTGAACACGTCTGCGCCGGCCACCGTGCTTCGATTCGGTTCCGACGGGTTTGCCTACATTGTTGGCGGAATCCCAGACACAGTGCGGGTTGGAGATACATTCATCGGACGATACAGCGGTGACTGGCCGCTCGAAGATCTGCCGCGGCCACCGCTAACTACCGGCCGCGTGGTCAAAGTCTTCAACGAAAAAACAGCGCTCGTTTCACTCTCCTACATCATGCCCAACGCAAAAACCGAAGGGCTTGAGGTGACCTGGGAGTCGGAGCCTCTCGGCGAGCCAATCGGGAAGGGTATTGGGTATGTGACGGACACAAACCCAGGTGGTCGAGCTGACGTGCAGTTCAATCTTGGGGCAGAGGCTGGCGTCGAGATCGGCGATATCTACGCGATTTTGCGAGCTCCAGAGTCAGATTCCTCTCCCGATGTTCAGGTTAGCCGTCGTGTGACGACAGTCTGTCTCGTGAACGATGTCATCGAGGACGCCGCCACATGCAGACTTTGGAAGCCAAGCGGTCTCTTGGATCCTCCAGTCCCAGTGGAGGTCGGACAACGCATGCTGTTTTTAGAGCATACATTCGGAAGAGCGCCTCCCACCGGCGTCATCCAGATCGCGTCTGTTGAGGGCGACATCGATGGGGCGGGTCGCGCCGCGTTGGCGAATGTCTTCAGCCTCTACACGGCATCGCTGACGTCCCCGAAGGCCAATATCGAGCTGCTGGAGCAGACGTTTGACGCCACACGCGTGGACTTCCATCAGATTGAAGGGTCGGTTGTTCGCCTGAACCGGCCCCACGTTGTGGTTGCTGGTAGCGTGCGAGAGGTGAAGGGAAAGAAGCATTTGATCGTCAACTACACCGGGATTGGATCGCCAATCGGGCCGAGAATCGTGGCCGCTCCGCCAGAAGGAGGGGTCGACATGGGGCCGTTGGACGACCTGTCTTCAGACCGGCTGCTGTCGTTTGCCGGTACCGTTTGGTCAGCGATGTTAGTGTTTCGTGGGCAGACTTCTGAAGCATTGGTGCATATCAAGTCGTTCCTTGACGACAAACGTCTGTCCGGACCGCTTCGTTGGCATTTGCGAGACCAATTCGCGATGCGTTGGGTGGCTCTCGGCGATATTCGTCAGGCGAAATGGTTGGTCGAAGAGGACCTCGCGGTGGCACGCGCGACGAACGATAGAGATGCATACCTAAACGCACTCGGGACCGTCATTCATTTGCATGACCAGCTAGAGATGCCCGAGCGCGCGTTGGCTTCAGCGAAGGAGTACCTCGATGCCCGCGCCGCCGAAAAACCGTCGAGCACCTATATCTCGGCGCAATCTATGTACATCCAAATGCTCCTTGGTGCCGAACGCGTGGAGAAGGCCAAAACTGAGATTGAGGCTTTGATCAAAACCTGCCCGGAAGGGTGCGATGGTCAGCTAGCCAGCGCCTTGGGCGGTATCGCCTGGTCTATCCCCAAAACCGAGCAGGCCACCATTGATCTGGTCGTCGACACGATCGTCGGTCACGCCAAAAAGGACGGTGAGGCGGCCATGGCAACGGCGCGCTTCCTTCAGGGAGTCGTCGCGATGCGAGGTGAAGAGTTTGAACAGGCACTCATCGCGTTTCTGGAGTCGGGGCGGCTCTACGAGTCTCACGGCGACCGTCTGGGACAGTCCCGTGCGAAGTACTTGGAAATGCTGGCCCAGATGCGGCGAAACGAACCAGATAGCGCGCTCAAGGCCGGCTTTACTGCCCTCATGATGGCCGAGGAGTTCCAAGATTATCGCGACGTCAGCGACATCTATCTCCAGCTGACACGGCTCTATACGCCACGCGAGGAAATGAAAACCGGCCCCTACCTGACGGCGGCGTTGGAGATTTTTACACAAAACATCCAATGCCGTCTGGCAACAGGCGATGAAGCCGGCGCGGCAGAGTCGCTTCATGCTTTGGGCTCGTTCCTCTTGCGCGTCCAGAAACCTGCCGAAGCCAAGGTCACTTTCCAACGCGCAGTCTATTACTCGATTCGGACGGCAAGGTTTGATGTTACGGCCATGTCGCACTTGTCGCTGGCGGTCGTTGCGCGGCTGGAAAACAATCTAGAGGAGTTTCGTGACGAGATTCGACGTGCAAAATTGATGGCAGAAATTTCGGGTGACGAGGCCATACAGCGCGCGATAGAAGAAGCCCTCAAGCCGCCGGAAGAGCCGGCGCCTGATCCTACTCAGCTCCTGTAACGGACCGAGCACGTGACTGAGCCATACGTACTTCGAATGCGCCCCCATTTCACACCCAAGGTGTGGGGCGGACGCAAACTCGAATCACGTTTCCACAAGCATCTTCCGGGGGAAGGGCCCTATGGCGAATCATGGGAAGTTGCCGATCTGCCAGAAGGCCAGTCGCGGATCGACAACGGCCCGCTGGCTGGGCATTCACTGCGCGACGTGGCTCAGACATGGGGTGAACGCCTCGTCGGCCAAGGGAACACCCACTTTCCCTTGTTGGTGAAAATCTTGGATGCGCAGGCTGACCTCAGCATTCAGGTGCACCCTGACGCGGACTATGTGGCAAGTCATCCGGACGCCGCTTCAAAGGACGAGAGCTGGTTCATACTGCATGCCGAACCGGGCGGAAAAATCCTATTCGGATTCGATGCCCAGTACAGCGCTACCGACTTCAAATCGGCGGTGTCCGACGGCACGATCGCAGAGAAACTGCAGGCTGTCCCGGTGGAACGCGGCGAATTCTATCGCGTTGAGCCCGGTACCGTTCACGCAATCTGCGCCGGTGTCTGCCTGCTTGAGATTCAAGAGCCAAGCGACACGACATTTCGTGTCTTCGATTACAATCGACCTGGCATGGATGGCAAACCACGTGCGCTCCATGTCGAGCAGGCCTCTCTCGTCGCAAAACTCGAACCAGCGCATTCCGATGGCGTTAACGCAGCGGAGGGGATTGTACAGGCCCCGTCGTACCGCATCGAAAGGCGCCGTGTAATGGGTGAGCTGGAGTGGAATTCAGACGGCCCGCAGGTCGTGTTTGTTGAATCCGGGCGATTCACGCTGAACACGGTTGGGCTCGATCCCTACCAAACGGCAGTTATCCCTGCGGCCGTTACCGATGCCAAACTGATTGGTGATGGGTGGGTGGTGGCCGCTTCCACGGGCGCCCACATCTTTTAAAAAAGCGCGTGTCGTTGCAGGAACGTCGACGGTTCTGGATCCGCGGCAAAGTCTTCCAGGAGCAAGTCTGCTGCGCTCTTTTGTGTGGCCACGATGCGGTCGAGCGGCTCCAAGAACTTGGCTTCGCTTTCGTGTCCATCGCGTTCGGCGATGGCATCCAACGCCTTTCGAGCGACGCGCAGCAGCTCCTCCAAAATCTCCATGAACGGGCGGTCATCAGCTTGCGCATGAATGCCGTCTTTGGCCGCTCGGGCAAAGTAGCTCTCGATCTGGTCGGCCGAATAGTGGCAAAGCAAATCGCAGGTCTCTTTGCGAGCCGTCGTGTCGTAGATGAGGCCCTTCCAGATCGCGGGGAGGGCCAGCATGTGGGACTTCGGACCACCATCGGCACAACGAACCTCTACGTACTTCTTCATGCGAACTTCGGGGAACACCGTTGAGAGGTGCAGCTCGAAATCGCCCAGCGTCGCACGGTGACCCTGATAACCTTCGTCCCAGAACTTGCGGAACGATTTCCCGGCCATGTTGATATAGCCGCTCTCTCGCCGGATGAAGAACATGGGGACATCCAAGACGTAGTCGACGTAGTCGTCGAACGTCCAATCCCGGCTGAGCATGAAGTCAGGAACCCCTGTGCGGTCGGGGTCGACGTCGGTCCAGATATGATTTCGCTTTGATTGGAATCCGTTCGGTTTTCCGTGATCGATAGGGCTATTCGCAAACAATGCCGCGATGAACGGGCTGGTCAGATATGCCCCACGTATCAATGACGTCGCGTCTTTTTCCGACGTGTAGTCGAAGTTTGTCTGGATGGTGCAAGTCATCTTCATCATCCAGTGGGCGAGTCCGCCGCGGGTCGCCAGATATTCGCGCATTACTTTGTAACGCGATTTCGGCACCCAACCGATTTCATCGAGCTCCGTGAATGGATTGATCCCAAAACAGGTGAAGACGAATTCGGGTGCGACCTCTGCAATCTCTTGGAAGTGGACGTCGAGTTCGGCTTCGGTTTCAAACACAGTGCGCTTGATTCCACCCGAGAGTTCCAACTGTCCACCAGGTTCGAGCGTGACTG
>JAUIBR010000105.1 GCA_030427705.1 bacterium
GATCGGCAATAGCGCAACCACCCGGACGTCTTCGCGGCGGAACAATAGCTCCATCACACGGAAGGACGAAACGGCGCAAACCAAGGCAGTTAGCCAAAATGAAGCTTCTAGCGCGGATTCACCAACCACCGCCTTTCGCTCACCAAGGCGAGGCGTAATGACATCTTCCGGAAGCTCCAAGAGGCTTGGCGCGGACAGGTACCCTAGCGCAGCTAACACGGCCGCGAGCACGACAGCCGCAACCAACACGATCCGGTGTCCACCGGCGTGTTTCGTACGGTTGGCGAACGCTTGGCGCCGCGCCTTGAGGAGTACCTTCAGTTCATGCATCGAAATCGATCTCGATTTTGGATCCGCCCAGCTCGCCGACTACCCAGGCATCATGGCCAAGCTCGGCAAGCGCAGCGATCGTGGAATCGGCGGACCCAGCGTCAATGGCTGCGACCAAGCCCAACCCCATATTGAACACGCGATAGCGGTCTGCGGTTGGGACTTGGCCTTTGTCGCAGATGAAATCGATAACGGGCGGGGTTGGCCAGGTCGAAGGACGCAGACGCGCGCCAACGCCTTCAGGTAATACGCGCGGGAGGTTTTCCGGGAAACCACCGCCCGTGATGTGGCAGACCGCGGTCGCGCCCAATTCAACCAGCTTCAATGACGCATCTACGTACAATGCGGTTGGCTCCAAGAGCGCCTCGCCAAGAGGCCGTCCCAGTCCATAGCTTTCGTTTAAATCCAGGTTGTGGTCGCTCACGATCTTGCGAACGAGGCTGAAACCATTGCTATGAAAGCCCGTCGACGCAACGCCGATCAAGACTTCGTCGCCTTTGACGTTGGCGGGATTCAGGATTTGGGAGCGTTCCACGATCCCCACGGAAAATCCGGCGACATCGTACTCGCCAGGCGGGTAAAACCCCGGCATCTCAGCCGTTTCACCCCCGATCAGCGCACAGCCGGTCGCCTTGCACGCCTTGGCAATGCCGGCCACGACGGCTGCGGCTTGATGGGGCTCGAGTTTCCCCGTCGCCAGGTAGTCCAGGAAGAACAGCGGCTTTGCACCGGCGGTCGCGATGTCATTTACACACATCGCGACGCAGTCGATGCCGATCGTGTCGTGTTTATCCAGCTGGAAAGCCAGTTTTAGCTTCGTCCCGACGCCATCGGTTCCAGATACAAGTACAGGGTCTTTCATGCCGCCGAAGCCGGCGTCGACGAGGCTGAATAGCCCACCAAAACCACCGACATCCCCCATCACACCAGGTGTGCGGGTCGCGGAAACCAATCCCTTATACTCTTGAACAACTTCTTCAGCGGCGTCGAGGTCGACGCCCGCATCGCGATAGGCCTGTGTGTCGTCAGTCACGATGTAACCTTGGAGTTTGCGTTGCTTGCATGCACCCTGCGGGGCTAAGGTGCGCGCGCGAAGCTACTTGAAAGGCAGTTTGATGTCGAGCAGCCAAGAATCCAAGACGATACGGGCGAATGGCGAGGTTTGGTGGCCAAACCGAAAGACCCTTGAAGCCCCGGAAGACTGTACGATTGACGTGCTGATTCCCGCCCTCAATGAAGAGGAAAGCCTGCCATTGGTTCTGCAGTCGGTCCCTTGGGATTGGGTGCGCCGGGTTGTCGTCGTCGACAACGGTAGCACAGACGCCACGCCGCAGGTCGCGGTCGATAATGGCGCCGAAGTCGTGTTTGAAAACCAAAAAGGTTATGGCGCGGCGTGTTTGGCGGGCTTGCGACATATCGCATTAGACCCTCCGGACATCGTGGTGTTCCTTGATGGCGATTTTTCTGACCATCCGGAAGAGCTGCCGCGCGTGGTCGAACCGATTATTGGCGGTGACGCCGAGATGGTTATCGGCAGTCGTACGATCGGGTCCCGTCAACGCGGCGCGTTGTTGCCGCAGGCCGTCGCTGGCAACAAGTTGGCCTGTACGTTGGTTGAGTTCCTGTATGGCTATTCGTTCACCGATCTCGGGCCGTTTCGGGCAATCACCTGGGACGCGCTGGAGTCGATTCGCATGCGGGATGAAGACTTCGGCTGGACCGTCGAAATGCAGGTGAAGGCCGCACGCAAAGGGATTCCGAGCGTCGAGGTCCCGGTCAGCTACCGCAAGCGAGTCGGGAAATCCAAGATCACCGGAACGGTGAAGGGAACTTTTCTTGCGGGTTATAAGATTCTTTACACCATCTTCGCGCAGTACACGGAGGATGAGTGAAGAACCCGGCCATCGTCATGTTTGCGAAGGCTCCCGTGCCTGGTCAGGTGAAGACTCGGCTGGGAGTTGTGATTGGAAACGAAGCGTCGGCACGATTGCACGGCGCGTTTCTGGCGGACCTCGCACAAACCATCTCAGATTACGACGCCATTGGATTTCTGGCGTACGCGGGTGATCCAAACCACCCAGGATTTGATGCGGTGCGCGCCGCTGGATTGACCTTTGTGGGGCAGGGCGATGGTGACTTAGGTACTCGCCTGACCAACGTGATCGGAGATTTGTTCAAGCGAGGGCACGATGCAGTCATCACCATCGGCTCGGATAGCCCGACCCTCTCGTCCGCTCACTTTGATGAGGCTTTGGATGCGTTGTCGAAGCACGATGTTTATCTGGGGCCTTCATTCGATGGGGGATTCTACCTGATTGCCATGAAAGCCCCGACCGCCGCGCCGTTCCAAGGAATCACGTGGAGCACCGAGCGTGTCGCCCAAGAGACTGTCCAAGCATGTAGGTCGGCTGGCCTCGACGTGACCTTGGGCCAGTGGTGGTATGACGTCGACGAAATTGAAGATTTGCAAAGACTTCACTTTCACGTTTTGGATGTCTTGTGCAATCATAGCCCCGAGTCCTTGAAGAATACTGCTAGCGTGCTCGTCGAGTTCGACGACGCACTTTTCCGAAGCGATTGAGAGGTTAGACTTGGCCAAAGCAAAAGCCAAAGACGACAAAGGCGTAACTCAATGTCCCGCAGGTACGGTCCTTTTCCGCGAAGGTGAAGCCGGTACCAAGATGTACGTCATCAAGTCTGGTCTTGTGCGCATGACAAAGCGCATTTTCGACACTGATATCGTCCTCGAAGATTTGGGGGCTGGTGATTTCTGTGGCGAAATCGCGATGGTCAACGACCAAGCGCGGCCCACGACAGCTACCGTGGTCAAGGACGCGACTGTGATTCAAATCGAATCTGGTCAGTTCGAAAACATGATCAAATCGAACAGCGACATCGCCGTTCGAATGATGCGCAAGATGTCCGCGCGACTCACCGAAGCTCAGTTCCGGGTCGCGAACTTCACGCTGCGCACCACTCGCGCACGGTTGATGCACCAGCTCCGCGCTGAAGCAGCACGCAAGTCGGACAAGCTCGACAAAGCTGCACCCATTCCAGACAATCTGGCTGATGTGCTTGGGCTGGAAATCGGCGAAATCAAGACCCTACTTGGGGACCTGATTCGTGATGAACTGATCTCCCTCGACAAAAAAGGGCAGTTCACGATCGCTGATGCAGCCGCCTACGACCGCTTCCTCAAGCACCTCGAACTCTACGACCACTTCGAGTATCGCCACTAAGTGAACTCGTGAACGAGATTTGGAACGCGTTCTGCGAACGCCTCTTCGACCAAAACAAATTCGCCATCAAACTCGGGCTCGACAACATCAGTCGGGCCCTTGCTCTGGAAGGCCTCCCGGAATTGTCCCATCGCCGCATCATTGTCGGCGGGACCAATGGGAAAGGTTCAACCGCAGCTTACCTGTCCAACATTCTTCAAAGCACGGGCTTAAAGGTCGGCTTCTATAGCTCGCCGCACCTTATTGAGCTCCGCGAGCGGTTTCGGATCAACGGTCGCCCGGTTTCTCAAGAGGACGTGCTGCGAGTTGGCCAACCACTGATGGAGTCCTACGCAAGCGAAGGCAGCGACCCTCAACTGACGTTCTTTGAACTCACGACCCTAATGGCGGCCAAGCTTTTCGAAGAGAAAGGTGTCGATGTCGCGGTCTACGAAGTCGGATTGGGAGGACGGCTTGATGCTGTGAACGCCATTGAGCCGGACCTAACCGTCATCACCAGCATCGATATCGACCACACGCAATATCTGGGGGATACCGTCGGCGAGATAGCGGGGGAGAAAGCTGCGCTGCTGCGTCACGACAAAGGTGCGATCATCGGCCCTCAGCAACATCTTGCGGCTATACAGGTGCTTGAAGACGCGCACGAGAAGGCCATCTGGGCCGACCCCCATCCCGAATTCGAAGGCATCAAAGCGCAGCATGTTGGGACTGCCCTGGCCGCTGCGCAATACTACCTGGGTCAGCTTCCGCCCAATGTGATGGAAGTCGTTGCCAACACCCGGTGGCCCGGCCGCCGGCAGATGTTGGATGCGACGCTCGATGGGAAGCCAATCCAGCTGTTTTTGGATGCTGCACACAATCCTGCAGGCATGCGGGCGCTTGTTGATTCGCTCACCGACGAGGTCGATGCGGTCATCACGATCGCGATGAAGGACAAGGACCTCGAAGGCTCACTTGGCCCGCTCGCCGAGCTGAACCTGCCCATTTACACCTACCAACATCCCAGCGAGCGTGCGGCGAGTCCTGAGTTGATTCAGGCCGTACTCGACGCGATTCCCTGCGATACAGTTGAAGACGCGCTTGGCCAGGCTTCGCGGCACGGTCGAATACTGGTCTGCGGCTCCATCTACTTGTTGGGTCACGTCATGGAAACGGTCGGAGTTTCGCCAGACGAACTGACCCTCGACTAGTCGTTGAATCCTTCGTGGTTAGCTTCGCATCTGTTAGGTAGCAGGAGGCAGGCATGGACACAGAAGAATTCAGCGAAACACCAGACATCACAGACTTTCATGGAAACAAGCGTGAGCTCCTCCGAAAGGGGCTTGAGCGCGGTTTCTTGAATTGGTCCGAAGTTCGGGAGGTGCTGCCGCAAGACATGATGTCCGAGACGGAGCTCGAAGTGTTCATCTTCACCTGCAAGAACATGGGCATCGAGCTGCGCGACTACTAGCTCAATCCCGAAAACAAATCGGGATAGGGGGCGGCTGTTCTCAGCCGCGCCCCTCCCACACCACCCTGCATGCGGGTCCGCACAGGGCGGTTCGATGAGTTGAGGTCATGTCTTCGCCAATCTCGGTAATCCAAGTTCG
>JAUIBR010000065.1 GCA_030427705.1 bacterium
AAGATCACTACATCGGCGTAATAGACGACAATAAGGGACAGATGACAGAAATTGGCCCAACCCCTGTCCCTATCAATGTGTTACCCATGTCGTCGCAAAAAGTGTAACCCATGTCCCCGCAACTACCTTTTAGGCCCAATACCTAATACCTAATACCTAATACCTAAGGGTGTCATTTGTGATCCAACCCTGTGGGCGATTCGCACTGGCTTCCAGCAATCAGCTTCCAGCTGTCAGCTTCGGCCGGGAGAACCGCAACTAATGGGCAAGATTCTAGTAACAAATGATGGCCAACGGTGGATACGGTACCCATTGGCTCCGATTCACCCAGCCAGAGCTGAAAGCTGAGTGCTGAAAGCTGGAAGCCTCTGCAGACCGCCCACAAGCTCACAAACTGATCCAAACCCATACCTAATACCCTACCCGGTCATCGCGGGCATATCGGGCAACGACGAACCGCTTGTATCAATCCCAAGCGACTGCAGCAACCCAGCAAATATGTCGGCTTCTGACATGGTTGTTCCGGGCGCCGCAGCTCCTGTGACTCGGTCGAATCCATACGTCAGACAGGTGTCAGGATAGACACCACCCAAGACCTGGTTGCCGTTGACCAGCGGCGACACAATGAGCGCGCCGTTGTTCAAATCATGACTGGATCCAAATGACGTTGCGCCGCTTGGTCGCTCTTTGGTGCGGCCAAACTCCGTCGCAAAGTAGATCAACGAGCGGTCCCAGAATGTCTCGCCGCTAGCAGGGTCGAAGACCTCAGCTTTCAACAAGGCAATCAGGCGGTCGGCGATGCTGATCATTCGGTGCCACATGCCTGCTTGCGTGTAGCGGTGCGCACTGTGCGAGTTGTCGTACGCCAGAGGCGTCTGCACGAACTGGCTCGCCGAATTCAGTTGGATATTGAAGTTCGGGCCAATCGTGACTGCGCAGGACACCTGGTACTTCAAGAGCAGGAATGCCAATGCTGCTTGGCCTTCAAGAGGGTCAACCAACCAATCGGGGAACGCCGCACGAACCGCAGCCCCTTCGGGCGATTCAAGCAAACCGTACTGTCCAAGCGGCACCGAGGCATCATCGGGCAAGTACTGCAGCTTCGTAATCAGGTCGGCATTTTCGACCGCCATGGCCTCATCACGTTGGCGAATCCACCGCTGAATTCGTGCGTCCATCTGTCGGTCCGCAACAAACTTGCTGGACGCCTCCAGCTTGGTGTTTCGAAGCGCCCGCGCCTTATCGACCAGCGACTTCGACGGCGCTCCTTGGATACCCCGTGCACCATCAAGAGCCAGCGGATATGTGTACGGCACCTGCACCGTCTCGTGCTTAGCACGTGGCGGAATCGTGTCGTCGCTGCCGTTCTCGATATAGCCCATGAAGCCCATGTTCACGTTTGGCAACGTGAACCCATCGCCGTAAGTCGCGGCGACTGCCTCGGCGAGGGTTCGACCGCGCCAAGCGGCGTTGCCGGTTAACGCTCGTTTCTGTGCAATCGTGTGATTGACACTGGTCCCCGTGTAAGTCACCACCTGCATGTCAGCTAGGTTTCGTGCGGCGAACTCGGCCATCAGATTGGGATTCGCGTGGTATGGCGTGAACGGGATCGCGCCTACAAAGCTCGAGTTACTCAACAAGCTGTCACGCAATCGAACCGCCTTAATCGGCGTCACCGTTGGGGCTTCGATGACCTCGTCATCCTCGAACGTGTTCAACGTCGCCCCATTCGCTGACTCGCTGCTACGAACCGGCATGAACGCATCGATCATCGACGCACCGCCCGTGCAGGTCAGCGTAATCAGGAAGTACGGTTTGTTGTCTTGTGCGTGCGCATTTCGCGACCGCAAAAGTGGCATGCCCACCGCTCCACCAGCGGCGGATGAGGCAAGCAACTTGAGCGCAGTACGTCTTGAAATAGTTTTGCTCTTCATCGTTTAGCCTCTAGTAGAAAACCGCTTCCATGCTCGTAAGCACGCTGAAGCAACTCAGGACGGCCCAATCACGACCCGGTTGGTCGGACTCAGCGGAAACTTCGGTGTAAAACTCTTGGATGGCTGCCACTTCTTCGGCCTCGGGCGAGCGTAGCAACATGCGCTGGTAGAGCGTGTTGATGGCAACGGAAGCCTCGGTCGAAGCCGGGTCCATCGTCGCTTCGCTCCAATCCTTGAATATCACGGCGTTCGGCGGGTCCGCCAAATCTCGGTCGACACGTTGGATGCACCCACTCATCGCCACGCGCTCCGTAATCAATGTGGTCGAGACGGACGTGTCTTTGAGCGGCTCGTACATGCCCGAAACATACGGCTCCGGGTCGCCCATGGGCACACGGTGCACAAACGAAATGCAATCAAATTGCCCAAGCTCTCGGCACAGCTCGTTCGCCGGAAGGCCCAATGCCTGCGCATAGTCGTTACCCAGCCGCGTGCCGCGTTTGAAGTTCACCGTGCCGGCAAACTCGACCGTTCCACAATCACCGCCCATGTCCGGGTCGATATTGTTCTGGTTGTTGCCGTTATTCGAATTGTTCTGGTTGTTCTGATTGTTTTGGTTGTTCTGATTATTCGCGCGGTCTGTGCCTGGCGAGTCGTTTGAACAGCCAACAGCAGCCATCAGCGCCAACCCCATCAGAAGCCTAAGTCGTCTATTTTGCACCGTAGGCCTCCGTCTCGATGAGGTCATGCAACATGGCCTCGATGCTGTAGTTGTGGACGGTCGACAGGTCTTGGGCCAACTGCTCGAATTCCGGCCGCTGCTCCTCGGTAGGAACGTCGCCAAAGAACTTCTTCCAGTAGTCCATGACCCGCGCCTCGGCATACTCGTCGGAGTCCGATGCGACCTGCACCCACTCCAACAGGTCATTCACCTCTTGGCCAAGCACGACGCCGCGCTCGGGCAGGTTAACCATCTCTGGCCACTGGCCGGCAAAGGCTGCGGGGCGGTTGTCGCAGTACGTCGCCTGCGGGAATCCGCAGTAGTACGCGAAAGGGTACGTCAGCGGGTCGAGCGTGGAGTGACAGACCGCACATTCCTGCGTCTCGACGTTCTTTTCATCATAGTCGATGGGTTCATCGGTCACCGGCATCAGGCCTTCCAGCCGCGCGATGTCCTTTCCAAGGTAAGCGCGATACGCCTGCGCCGCCGATGTGCGCGGCACCGCGGTGAACATGGTGAAGTAGACCAGGAACCAGCGCGTGGTCAGCAAACCTGCACGGCGCTCTTGCGGAACGTCTTGTTGGTTCGTGTTGGTGACCTGGGTGTATTGCGTGTCGACGCCCGGGCCCTCCGTCCGCTCGACATAGTAATCGGCAGTCAACGCCTCGCGAGAGTCGCGGCCGTCCATCTGGCTGTACGCCCACATATTATAGTCGATCTCGAAGTCACCAAACGGCTGCAGCGCCCCAACCGGCCGAATCTTCGGGTGGGCGAGCTGCCACAGAACACCGTCGCGACCGCGCCAATATTCGGTGTTCAAGCATTGGTCGAGCCGCGCGTGTAGCGACTCCATTTGCTGGGTTTGGTCGAGCTCCTGAAACGTCTTGTATTCATCAAACGTCGGTTGAACGCCACAGAAGTCCAGGCTGACTTTCTTGAACGCAAACACCGGGTCGTATTCACCCTGCACCGGGCATTGAAACTCTTGTTCAAAGACGCCCGGGCGAGTTCCCGCGAGCAGTTCTTGGAGGTTGGTAAACCCGTCGCCATCGCTGTCGACCTCTTCGATCGCAGTCAATGCCGCTGGCAGCGTCGACACAAAGTCGCCGGTCAGTGCATCGGCAAGGTCATTCCCGAACGCGTTTCGGTCGGGCGCTTGCGTATGGCAGAGCGTGCATTGGGGAAGCTGATTTTGGCAGAACGGACTCTCCGAATAGTTATCGCAGACAATCCCCGGCCCTTGCGGAAGCGCATGCGCACTACTCGCCGTCAGCATCACCAACACAAAGGTTGGTAAGAAACGTCGCATCGACTCTCCGTTTGATCGTGATGACTCACAATAGCCAATTCATCAATGCGTTGCGAGCTACTGTTCTTGGTTTTTGGTCTTTGGTTGTTAGTCTTTGGGTTTTGGGTTTTGGGTTTTGGGCAATCCGGGCGTTTCGCAGGCTTCCAGCTTTCAGCTTTGGGTGTGAATCAATTTGGGAGCACATGTGGGCGGTCCGCAGAGGCTTCCAGCTTTCAGCACTCAGCTTTCAGCTCTGGCTGGGTGAATCGGAGCCAAAGGGAACTACCGTAATCCACAGACAGCACAGACGGTTCACAGAATCACACAGAAGTTTCCTTTTGCGACAGCATTCAACACCTCACAACTCTAGAATTGTGACTTGGCTGATGCCCTCTTGAAAAAAGGTCTGTGCACGTCTGTGTTTCGTCTGCGCCGTCTGTGGACACCACTCAGCGTTGACTATCATTGTTACCTAGAATCTTGCCCATCCGTTGCGGTTCTCCCGGCCGCAGCTGACAGCTGGAAAATGCGCAATCCACAACAACCACGTTATCTACACGCGCGAAGGCGCCCACCCCTAGCCCGCTAGCCCCTAGCCCGCTAGCCCGCTAGCCCCCAGCCTACAGCTCCCGACGAACCTTCTCGCGCTCACCCTCAACGACGTCGAAGGTTGTATACCCAACGACCGCACCATCTTTCAGCCGAGTTTCCACGCGCCAGGTTCCGGGCTTTGCGTTGCGTTTGCGTGACCAGAATCGCCAGCCTTCTTTGCGGCCTCCGCGCATGTTGAAGTTCATCGTGTCGTACTCTTTCCAGCCATCGTCAGTGTCGTGGTACCAGACGTGTTGGAGCTCAACCTCGACATCCAGTGGGGCCGAGACCGCCGCCAGAACGTAGACGGGGCCGTCGGTGGTTACGGTGTCCGAGCCCAGCCCGATCATTTGCAAGATGGACGGGTCGTCGACGTCGCATGAATACTCGCTCTTTGTGAAGTTTGTGCATTGCAGTTGGTTCTCCAAGACGAGCGGTACCGGCGGAATGAAGCCGCCAATAAACAGCAAGAGCAGCACCCCGACCGTCACGCCAGCGGCTTTCAGGTTGTCCCACGATTCCCCGACGATTTTTCGAAGGCCAGCGACGACGCCGATACCTAACAATGTGCTGAGGTAAAACCACCAGGTCGACACGGATTTGACGATGTGTGGGATCAGGAAGTTGAGCAGCATGATGACGCTGACGGCGTAGATCGCCCAGACCAGGCGGCGTTGCCGTTCGTCTTTGTGCAGGAACTCGTTTGCGACCTGTGCACCAAAAAGCGCCAGAACAAACAAGGTCGAGAGCCAGCCGCCCGCGCTCTTGAAATAGAGTACAACCATCGCGCTGAACATCGCGCCGATGGCGAACTGGAAGGCGTTGGTAAGCCAGCGGTTCCAGTTTTCGCGTTCGGTCTTCTCGCGGCCGACTAACGCAACCATCGCGATCACCGCATATCCACTGACCATGATTAGGTCGAGGAGTTTGACGCCTCGCGATAGATTGATGGCGTCGACCAGGAATCCACAGACGAAAAACAGCGCGGGAAACCAACGCTGATACCGGCGCCATTTATTGGTCCAATCGTAGCGTTCATCGAGGCGTTGTTGGAGCCGGTCAAGCGCAGACGTTTTTTCGGCAGTTTCTTCGGCCATTTGTCTTCAGCGTCAACGTAGAAAGTGCAATTCGATCGAGGATTGAGTAGAGTTTCGCGTGGAAAAACCCCTCTTCCTTGTTGGTACTAACGTGCGAATTTCCGAACGGATCTCAAGTCTGATTTTCTTCCTTGTGTTGATGATTTTTGCATCGGCTTGCGGAAGAACTGACCTCTTCGACCGTGGTCTGCTGCAGACAGACGACGGCCAAGCTGACTTTTCGCGGACCGGAGACATGTCGTCAGATTTGGATGTCTCGGACATGGGCGCGGATGGCGTATCGGACATGCCGCAATCGGACATGCCAGAAGACATGTTCCCGGATCTGCCTCCGACGTGTTCGGATTCGATCCAGAACGGTCGCGAGAGTGACGTCGATTGCGGTGGCCAGATCTGTGAGCGTTGCGAAGACAATCTGGAATGCTTCATCGACGACGATTGTCAGTCGGACTACTGCCGCGATGGCGTATGCCGTCCGAAGCTTCCCACCGGCTCGCCATGCGAAGAAGACGAGGGTTGTATTGGCGGCGAGTGCCGAAACCTGAACGGGCAGGGCGTGTGCACGCAACCTTGTGATGACCAAAACATGTGTCCCGGTGGGTTCTCGTGCTTCTCTCGAATCTGCGTACCCAACGACTACTGCAACGACCCGGACGGAGACGGCTACGGCGATGGTCCCGGCTGCATCGGTACCGAGTGCGACCAGTGTTCGGAAAACGCGAACTGCGAGCAACTGATATCCGGCCGCTACCAGTGCACGTGTGCCCCCGGATTCGAAGGCAACGGCGTCACCTGCAACGATATCAATGAATGTGCGATCGGGCAGGCCGGCTGCGACTCGAACGCCACCTGCACCAACACCGCGCCTGGCTTCCAGTGTGCCTGTAACCCCGGATATACAGGGGACGGCCTCATGTGTGCGGACGTCGATGAGTGTGCCTCGGGCAACAACAACTGCAGCGTCAATGCGACATGTGCAAACACACCAGGCGGCTTCAGCTGCATGTGTCTGCCCGGATTTGTTGGCGACGGAACCAGGTGCATGGACGCTGATGATTGCGTCGGAAATCCCTGCGGACCCGGCGGTGTCTGCACCGACGTGGTGGGTGGGTACACCTGCCAGTGCAACTCCGGCTACGTTTTGAACGGCCAGACCTGCGTCAATGTCAACGAGTGTTTGAACAACCCTTGCGCAGCAAATGCGACCTGCACAGATAGTGAGGGTAGCTTTGGATGCACGTGTGACGCGGGTTATGTAGGCGATGGCTTCACTTGCATGTTTCTTGGCGATTGTACAACGGACCCGGGCTTGTGCGTCGCCAACGCGAGCTGCGTGGCAGCCGGATCGAACAATATTTGCGAGTGCGACATGGGTTACACCGGCAACGGTTTTGCGGCATGTGCCGATATCGACGAATGCGCCAATGACCCCAATCTTTGTGGCGCAAACTCGGTCTGCACGAACACCCCTGGCAGTTACACATGCGCATGCGCGCCCGGCGCTGTCGACGTTGGCGGCAGTTGCGTGTTCCCGGGCGACGAATGTGGTGCGGCGTTTCCTGTGACCTCGATGCCGTTCTTCGGCGCCGGCAATACGGCTTCGGCCAACCTGACCTATGAAGTGCCGCCGAACGCATGTCCGGGCGTGTTTGGAGCGCGCGGGTCGCAGTCCGGTGACCAGGCTTGGATCTTCACCCCCGCGCAGACGGGCACCTATAACATATCGGTAGCGGCAAATGGCTGGAATGCAGTCGCGTTCGTCGTTTCAGACTGCGGCGACGTCGCAAACTCGTGTTTGGCTGGTGATAGCTTCAACCCTGACTTCGAAGTCGATCTGCAGTCGGGCGTCACCTATTACATCATCGTCGACGGTGCCTCGAACTTCTCGGTTCAAGAGGGCTCCTACCAGATCTCCATCGAGCTCAACGAGTGCGATTCAGGCTTGGATAATTGCGATGCAAACGCAACCTGCACAGATTTCCCAACCGGCTTCACGTGCACGTGTGATGCGGGCTTTGTCGGGGATGGAGTGACCTGCACGGATATCGACGAATGCGTCATAAACGCGGACAACTGCGACGCCAATGCGACCTGTTCGAATACAACTGGCGGCTTCGATTGCACCTGCAACTTCCCATTCAACGGCGACGGAGTCGACTGCTGGGATCCTGCGGCATCCGGAGAAACCTGCCAAAATCCGACATCGTTAGGCATGGCTGCTCCTGCATCCACGATGGTCAACACAGGCAACTTCCATGATGACTTCTCGGTCTCACAAGGCTCGTGCCAGGGAACCTTCGGAGGTGATGGCGCGCCTGACCAGGTCTTCTCGTTTACGCCGACGACCAGCGGTACCTACACGTTCTCGACTTCTCAGGCGACGTTCTCGCACACCATCCGTGTGCTTTCGGATTGTAATGGCAACTGCCTCGAAGGCGATTTTGGTGGGTCATTTAACGGTGCTTCACTCAACGTCAACCTTACGGCCGGCACCACGTACTACATCATCGTCGACGGACTTGGTTCGTTTGGAAACAACGATGGGCAGTTGGTGTTGAGCGTCAACTAGCAGGCTAATCGATAACTCGGCGGGTATAGAGTCCTACCTGGACCTGGCAGAGTACGTTCTCGCCGTTCATTGCAAGGACAAGCAAGGTGCCGTTTCGTTGGCCTTTTGAGCCCATCGCTGTGGCGCCACTGCAGTCTGGGCGCTCATTGAAATGTTCGGCAGCGATTCCACCTGCCGTCGCAATGTCGATGGGGGCACTTGGTACGTCACGGGTCAGCGTCGCCATCACCAACTCACCTTCGATGGAGACGGTGTAAAGGGCATCAAACACTACACCCTCAAGGTATGCGGGGCTTCCGCTGTGTTCGACCTGGGTGTTGTGCTCCCCGTCCGAGAAATCAACAACAAGCGTCGACTTGCCCGGCGCCGCATGGACGTCGACAAGGGTAACGGCAATCCCAGTCATCGCGTTATAGGTCTCCCCCATCTTGAGCTGGAACACCTCGATGTTTGACTCATCGGGTTCGGCGTCGGGCGATGGCGGAGGGGTCTGAACAGGGCCCGGTAATGGCATCTCACGGTCAGCTTCAGTGACAGAACCACGGTTCTCAATCACCTCCGCTTCCTTCTTCTCGGGAGCGGAACACGCCGCGA
Organism: bacterium; assembly: GCA_030427705.1. Taxonomy (GTDB): domain Bacteria; phylum Myxococcota_A; class Bradymonadia; order Bradymonadales; family Bradymonadaceae; genus JAUIBR01. Next base: position 8,795 of record JAUIBR010000065.1, read on the forward strand.
GCATCAAGACTATCGGTAAAAGTCGCTTCATACTTGCAATCTACAGCAGCCGTGAATATGCGCCAAATAATCGAGGGCACTAGACACTGCCTATTATCACTGTAAATATGTTCACCATGCTGTTGTCGAACGCCAACATTTTGTTCTTAGACTGCCAGTCCACCGGCGCAAGTCCTGCGCAGGGCGAACTCTTGGAGATTGGTTGGCAGAATGGCGACCAGCTCACCACTTATATTCACGCTGTGGATGAAGTGCCTCGCCGAATCACGCGAATTACCGGCATCACAACCAAGATGGCGCGGGCTGATGGTGTGCCGCTGGAACAGATTCATGAAGAGCTTCGAGCCGCAGTTGAGTCAGCCGATGTGCTCGTGATCCACTACGCGCAGTTCGAAAAAGCCTGGATTCGAGACGTCATCGAAGACCTTGAGCCACGTTGGATTTGCACGCACAAACTCGCGCAACGTTTATTGCCGACCCTGCCAAGAAAGGGCATTCGCGCTGTTTCCGGATTCTTGGGTGAGCCAATCGACGAAGCCAAGCGAAGTTCCGACCATGTCGAGGCGACAATCGGCATCTGGAATCGGTTTACTGAGATGCTTAAGGCCCGCGGAATCCGGACATTGGATGAGGTTGAGGAGTTTGTGTCGGCACCCGCTCCGAAGAGCAAAGAGCGCGTGTTTCCGCTGCCAAGAGAGGTACGACTCGCAGTTCCAGAAACACCAGGCGTGTACAGGTTCCTTGCCGCTGACCGCCGGATTCTCTACGTCGGAAAAGCAACAGACCTGAAGAGCAGGGTCAACTCGTACTATCGTGGCAAGAAGAAGGCCGAGAAGACCTTGGAACTTTTAAGCCAAGTGTATCACGTCGACACGATAGAGACTCAAACCGCCCTTGAGGCGGTGTTGCTTGAGAGCGCGCAGATCAAAGAGCACGAGCCTCCTTACAATGTCCAACAACGCTCTCATGACCGTCAGCCTGCCTACCTGGATGCTGCAACAGGAGAACCACACGACGTTTATCAGGATGCGTTTTGGGGCCCGTTCGCATCGCGCAGCCAGGTCGACTCCATCCACGTGGTTAGAGCAGCCCTGGAGGGTAATCCGAGCTTGCTTCAGGAGTCGGAGTTCTTGAACGGGGAAATCGGGCGCGGTGTGGCGATGTTCGACCAGAGATTTGAGTCACCAAGGCGGCTCGAGGAGTTTGTGCGGGTCGGGCAGACGATTCATTTTGCGTTGCAAGATCACGCAAGTGACGATCAAGCACTTCCCGATTTAATGTCACCATTTGACATGGAAGAGCTTGCAGACGAGGAGGTTGCTGTCGTTCGATACTTAGCTTGGTCAGTAGCCTCTTTCTATCGTGCGACGACCCGCGGACAATGGCTCCAACGTCTCGCGGTGGCCTCCATCGAATGGGAGGCTCACACAACGGGCGAGAACCACCGCATCGATTTAGAAGAGCCGCAACCTACGACGGTTCTGGAGTTCGACAGGCTTTCCGCTTTGTTGATTGAACTACAGCGAGTGGTACGTGACGGTCGCAAACTGACGCTCACGTCTCAAGGTGAGCGGTACGACACCGAAACGCTCGCCGTAGCCTTTCGAAGCTTCTAAAAGCCCGCGAGCAAAGCGAGCTCAGAGATTGACTAGTCGGTCGACGACCGCGCGTAATTGTTTGGTGAGACGACCGTCGGGCAGCTTTTCGTCGAAGATTTCGGCGAGCTCAGAATAGTACCAAAGCGTGCCGTCTTTCTTGCCTCGGAAGCGCTCGAAGATTTCGTCACCAATCTCGTGGTGGTCGACCAGAATCGAACCGGCGTTGTGGAGCTTGTCCGCCAACGAAACCAGCACAGAAGGGTCGTCAGCCGGCTTCTTACGAAGCCGAGCCAGGTAGTCCTCCTTACGCTCACGCCACGGTGGCTTGGGATGCGTCCATGTATCGGTGCAGCCCTGCACAATCTTCAAGACGGTGACACCGAATCGAACTTCAAGCTGCTCTTCGATGTCTGGGTATTCCTTGATGCAGTCCTCGATCGAGTCGTGCAACAGCGCCCCAATGACCTGGTCTTCTGTCCCGCCAGCTTCGCCGACAAGCGATGCCACGCCCATCAAGTGGTTGATGTACGGAACATCGACGCCTTTGCGTCGTTGTTGGCGGTGAACCTGCGAGGTGAACACCAGGGCTCTATCGAAACGTTCAGAATACATGTGATGACGTTAACACTGAGAATAGAGGAGGCAAGAACTTCGGATTACTGCGGGGTTAGGATGACGTACTCCCACGGATCGAGCGTGATTCGCGCGGTCCCGTCGATAACCTGGACCGTTTTGTCTCGCCCGTACGCTTGGAAGGTCGCGTTGGCCAATCCATAGGCATTTGGGATGGTCACGTTTTCGGCGCGACCATCTTCGCCTTTATTCATCGCGACGATCGCGATGTCGTCGCCGTTTTGGCGAGCATAGACGTACATATTGTCATCAACCCAGAGCTCTGCGCGCGTTGGACCGCGAAGGGCCGCGATTTCCCGTCGAGCCTGGCCCAGCTGTTGTACGCGACCCAGCAAGGTGCGGCGGTTCGCGTTTAGCTCTTGGGGCATGAAACGGCGGTTGTCGGGGTCATCGCCGCCGGCCAGACCGACTTCATCGCCGTAGTAGATGAGCGGCACGCCGGGCTGCGTAATCACAAATGCGAACGCCATGCTCATGCGGTTGATGATATTCCACTGAGTCACTTCATCGACGCCATCCGCCATCAAATCGGGGGTGTTTTCAAATTTACCGAGTTTGTTGCCAGCGATTTCAGTCGCCATTCGTGCGACATCATGATTGCCCAAGAATGGGGACATCCAAGGGTTGAACTGACCGTAGGTACGCTCCGAGTCCGAGGCCGAATTCTCCAAATCCCGGAACGAGCCGTTGTATGCGAACACGCCGCGTACCGCGTAAAACAGCGGGAAGTCGAATTGACCATGCAGCTCGTGGTCGGCCACGTAGCGCATGATCTCGCCCCGGTCACCCGTGAAGGTCTCACCCACCAGATAGAATGGCGCGGCGCCTTGAGCTTCGAGCTCTTCAAGACGCAAGCGCAGGGTTCGCATAATGACGTGGTCCATGTGTTTGGCGGCATCGATGCGAAGACCATCGACGTCGAACTTCTCCATTAGGGCCAGAACGTCAGCAACTACGCGTTCGACCAGTTCGTGATTCTTGTAGTTCAGGTCGGGCAGATACGGCGCGAATTGGCATTCGATGGGCTTTTCTTCCCACGCGCATCCGGGGTCGCCGCAAGTGCAGGTCGTCTCACACCATGCCGGGTTTTCAGAACAGTAGGTGTGCTGCTCATGCACGTGGTTCAGCACGATATCGAAGAGCACCCGGATTCCGTTTTCGTGTGCTGTGTCGATAAGGCGCTGAAGTGCTGCATCGGACCCGTAGTTGGCTTCCGTCGTGAGCGGATCGATTGGCCAGTAGCCGTGATAACCCATGTAGAGCTCGGACTCGCGGCCAGGCAGCCCAACATCTGGGTTTTCGTAGACAGGTGAAAGCCAAAGCACGTCGACGCCCATCGACTCGAAGTAACCTTCTTCGATTGCTGCGGTCACGCCATCAAAATCGCCGCCGTAGTAGCTGGCGATCTGTGGAACATTTCCGTCGGTTACGGGGGCGGCCGGGTCTGCATCGCGAAAGCGGTCGGTGAAAACCAGGTACATCATGGACTCGGTCCAATCGAAATCGTCATTTGGCCACAGCGGGAGCCACATCTGGTCGTTTTCGGCTGCGACGCCATCGGCATCCGAGCCCGATATCACGACCGTAGTTTTGCCCGTCGTTGTCTTTGGGATTCGCACGACAACTTCGTTTTCATCGATAGTTGGCTCGACGGGCTCGCCAGCAACGGTGACCGAGACGTTGCCCAGGTCCGCATTTGAAGCGCTCTTTACGAAGTTGAACGTGACAACCATATCGTCGCCTTCGCGGTCGACGGAGCGAACGTTCCAACTTGGCTTCTGGCAGTCGTGCACGCGCAGAGCTTGATACTCTTGCCCGCTAACCCATTTGGTGTAGACGGCGGGGTTAATCGCATTGACTAACCCATCAGCTTCGACTTCGTAGGCGTAGACCCCAGCTTCGATATCAGGCAGGCGCAATGTCCATTTGCCATCGTTGGCTTCGACCACCTGGTCTTGCCAGTTGTTGAACTCGCCACGCACGACGACTTCAGATGACGAGTCGCCCCTGAGCAGCACACCGCATGTCTTTGTGGAATCTAAAGTTCTGGGTTCTGCCGCCGGATTTTCTTCCGAGTCGGCACAGGAAAGTACAAAGGCTAAGGCGACGAAAACAACGCGTCTCATGCGGGCTCCAAACAGCTCAAATTCGGGCCCACACCCTAACGATTAACGTTGATATTTCAACCTTTGACGCGGCTGAATTCGTATTGCTGGACGGCTTGCGTGAGCACGTCGCGATCGACGGGCTTGTACAGAAGGAAATCCACGCCTAACTCGTTCGGATCCACGCTGAAATCCTCGACGACCAGAAAGATGCGCATGCGTTTCTGAAGACGTTGGATCCTTCGCAGGTGCTCGACCCCGAATGATACATCATAGACAAGAAGGTCGTAGGGGATGGCTTCGAGGCTGCTGTAGACGACGTCAAACGACTCAACTTGGCTGACCGCGAACCCATGGGCTTCAAGTTGGGAGGTTACCCAACTGCTCCATGACCGCTCACCAAATACAATCGCGCGTCGCATACTTCAGCCTGTTCAAACGTCGCGGACTTTCGTCTCGCCCCAGTGTTGTCATTTAATGTGACCTGCTAAGAATGACGAAGTTCCGTTACAATTTCAATAGTACACATATGTTCTTGTATTCCGACGGAACACGAACCGTGTCTATTCAAATTTGCCGTGTCTTCCTTCACCCGCAGAAAATTTGGTTGCGCCGGCAATCGACTCCGACGCTACGACGGTCATGCCACGTTCAAATTCTGAACGAAGTGCCTCAGAAATTTCTTGAAAGTCAAAGCTCTCATACGCACTGATCCGATCTGCGCGCATGCATGACTGTGGAAAGCTATCGATCCGATTGGCCAAGGCTATTGCTTGCCCTAAGGCGTCCCCGGGTTCGCAGACTCGGTTTGCGAGTCCCATCGAAAGCGCCTCAGAAGCGGGCACCTCGCGGCCGGTCAGAATTAAGTCCAATGCTCGACCTAGCCCGATAATGCGGGGTAGTCGGACGGTGCCGCCGTCGATCAGGGGTACGCCCCAGCGCCGACAAAAAACACCTAGCTTTGCATCGCTGGCGACGACTCGAAGGTCACACCAACATGCCAATTCCAGTCCGCCAGCAACTGCGTAACCTTCGATGGCGGCAATGACTGGCTTGGATAAGAGCATACGTGATGGGCCCATGGGACCATCCCCGTCGACCTCGAGTCGATTGCGTCGTTCCCCAGAAGCGACGGCCTTCAAGTCGGCCCCTGCGCAAAAATGGCCGCCGGCGCCGGTCAAGATTGCGACGTTGGATTCTTCATTAGCCTCGAAGTCCCGAAATGCCTCCGCCAGCCGGTCTGCCGTAGGTCTGTCGACTGCGTTGCGCACCTCGGGCCGGTTAATCGTCACGATCGTGATGCGGTCGATTTGTTCTACCTGAACTGTCATCGGTCCCCTCTTCAGTTAGTCGCGTCTATTCACCATTGAAACGGCGGCTTCCAATGCCACACGCATCGAAGAGCCATCGGCCTTGTTCTGGCCGGCGATGTCGTATGCGCTTCCATGATCCACCGACGTGCGGATGGTCGGCAGCCCGAGCGTCACATTAATCGATTCGCCGAAATGAAGCGTCTTCAGCGGAATCAATCCCTGGTCGTGATACATCGCGATGACGGCGTCGTACGGTTGCCCCTTCGCGAATCGAGGGAACAACGTATCGGCCGGCAGCGGGCCGGCAATCTTGCAGTTCGAAAACTGCTTTCGAAGCGTCGCGATAGCGGGTTCAATGACGGAGATGTCTTCAAACCCCATGTTTCCCTTCTCGCCTGCATGCGGATTGAGCCCACAGATGGCGATTCTAGGCGCGTCCACTCCATAAAGGCGCTTCAGGTCTTTAATGGTCGTCGCGGTGGTCTGAACGATGCGCTCTTGTGTTACCAACTCCGGCACCGCCGAAAGCGGGACATGGGTGGTCACCAACGAGACGCGTAACCGGGGTCCGGCGAGCATCATGACGTGGTTGTCTTCACACTCGAATTCGCGGGCAAGTATCTCCGTGTGTCCCCACGCTGGCTGGCCAATGGTCGAGAAGAGCGCTTTGGTCCAAGGCGCGGTCACAATCGCGTCGATCTGCCCGGCCTTCACGGCCGCGATAGCCGTCAAAAGCGAATTGAGCTGCAGGTGCGCGGCGTCTTCAGAAAACTCCCCAAACTTATAGCTGTTTGCGTTCAGCCGGACCGTTTTCACGTCCGGCATCTCGAGCCCAAATCGGTCGGCTTGTTCCTGCAGTAACGTCTTTGAACAAAAGACGGTGACAGGTAGGTCGAGCGGTTTCTGTAGCGCCTTCAGTACGACTTCGGGTCCAATGCCCGCAACGTCGCCAATCGTGACGCCAAGGCGCTTAATACAACACCTCGACGAATGCGCGGGTGCGCAGCTGGCTGATGTATTGCTTCAGCAGGCGATTCATCTCGGTCTGTTGCATTTCGGCGCGGATCATATCGCGGCGCTGGTCGATGTCTGGATTCGCTTTCAGCTCTTCACCAACGACGTTGATGATGTGAAACCCGAACTTGGTCTCGGTGACATCCGAGGTTTCGCCGACCTGCAGCGACCAGGCAGCGGTCTCGAAAGCAGGGTCCAGCTCGCCGCGTCGGAACGTTCCAAGGAAGCCCTTGTTTGGCGCGGATGGTCCCATGCTGTTGTCGATTGCTAGTTGACCGAACTCGTCGCCAGCATCGATTCGCTCTTTGAGCGACTTCGCCTTCTCAAGGGCCTTGCGCTTGGCTTCGGGCGTGTCGTCTTCGGGACGAATCAAGATGTGTCGGATCGTAAGGTAGCGCGCCTTTTCCGGCGTACTGCCAAACTTCTCTTTGTATTTAGCCTCAACGTCAGCATCCGTGATTGTGATCTGGCTGCCGACCTTGATTTTAATCATGCGAACTTTGAGCAGGTTTTGGCGGACCATCTCGCGATAGGTCTCGTATTTCATGCCATAACCTTCGATGACCTTTCGGAACTGTTCTTCCGACATTTTCTGCTGGCTGCGCGTGAACTCAAGCCACTGGTCGAGCTCAGCGTCAGAGACCTTGTAGTCAATCTTCTCGGCCTCTTGGACCAGGAGCTTACGGTCGATCAGCTCCTCTAGAGCCTCTTCCAAAATCTTGTCGCGACGCGAAGGATCATCGAGCACGCTTGGGTTTTGACCTTGCTGAAGCAGGAACGGAACAGCGGCTTGGCGCACGTCGTACATCGTGACGATGTCGTTGTTCACCCGCGCCACGATGCGGTCCAGAATCTCGGCGCCCGCGTTCATCGGAACGGCCATCAACAGCGCGATACATAAAGCAATCAGTCGAACATTCATTTGGTATCCTTATCCGGTGTTTCGCTAACACCGGTTGGGCCTTTCAAGTCGCGAACGGGGTTTGCGCCGCCCAGTGCCTTGTTCATCTTCTGCAATGAAGGCGCCTCGGGCGCGGGCACTTTGGCCAACGCTTCTTTGTTAATCTCAATCTTCGCGTCAGCGCGCAGCTCCTCGATGAACGCCTTTTGTGCCTCTTCGCGTCGCTGTAGGTAGAGCTTCTCTCGGATATCGTCACGCACCTCATTGAACGCAATCTTCTGTTCAGTTCGCTTCTCGACAAACGTCCCAGTACACCACGCATCTTGCAACTCAAACGGCGCCAGAAACTCTCCAGCCGCCTTAAGACCGAACACCTTAGTGGCGAGCAGCTTGTTTCGACCCGTGTTTTTGGATGAGTTAGAGGTTGGATCTTCCAGGAAGCCAATGTCACCGCGTACTGGCTGACGCACACCGACGTTCATATCCTTGAGCGATTTCAGAAGAAACGCACGTGGATCGTCCGCCGCTGCAATCTGGTTGACGAACGTCGTCCCAGAAGCTTGGTCCGCAAAGCATAGGAATACTGAACGTCGCGCCGCGGGCCGCATGTAGCGAGATTCGTGCTTCGCATAGAGGTCTTTGAGCTCTTCTTCTTTGATGTCTGCTCGTTTCACACGTTGCATCAGTTCTTGCTGCAGGTATTGGCGAACCATCGATTGTTTCATGGCGTGGACGACCTCGGGATCGTCACCATAACCTTGCTTCTCGGCATAGTCAGCGAGCAGCTCGAAGTCGATTTGTGTATCCAAGAACTCCTGGCGCGCTTCGACCGTGCTGTATCGAGCGCGGGCGTAGGGCGTCAGGCTCGAGATTCGCCGAGCGAACTCGTCGTACGACAGGGTTTCGCCGTTGATCACCGCAACTGAGTCCGACACATCGTTTTCATTGGTGGACTTGGAGTTACGCGGCGGCTTCTCGGGAGGGCATCCAAACAACCCTGTCGACAAGAGAAGAACCCCAATCTTTAAGCGTTTCGCAAACATCGAAGGACTAATACTCGATGCCCGAGGTGGGAGCAAGCCGTCATCAGCCTTGGGCGATCACGTGCCAATCCTTAAACACGTCCTGGCTGGGCCCTGTGTGCGAAGGATGAAACACCTCGAGCTCCTCATCATCCCAGATTTCTTTGAGTGCCTCTGATACCTCTTCTATCGATTCTGGGCGGTCGTCTGGGTCTTTCTGGACCATCGAATTTACCAGGAAATCCAGCGGCATGTTCGCATCTGGAACATAGTCGGAGATGTGCGGCGCTGGGTCGCGCAAATGCATGATGGCCGTTTCCTGAGGCGCCCGACCCTGAAACAACGGCCTGCCGGTCATCATCTCATACAGCACGAGCCCCAGCGTGTAGATGTCGACATGATGCGTCAGCTCATCCTGTCGAATCTGCTCCGGCGTAATATACGTCAGGGTTCCCGCGATTTTGCCCTGTGCGGTCAGGTCATTATCGGTCTCCAGCGGCTTGGCGAACCCAAAGTCGAGCAGCTTGACGCGAAGCTTTCCGTCCCTGGGCCGCAACATGATGTTCGCCGGCTTCAGGTCCCGGTGGATGATCCCGGCTTCATGCGCGGCCGCGAGCCCATTGCAGATTTGCAGTCCAATCTGGACGGCGAGGTTGAGCGGAAGCCGACCTTCGTCCAGGAGACGGCCAAGTGTGTCTCCGGCGACATACTCCATCGCGATGTAGAGCACGCCAAGGTCGAGATCTCGGCCAAAGTGGAAGATGCGCGCAATATTGGGGTTCGATAGCGCAGCTTGCGACTTTGCCTCACGCAGGAAACGTTCGCGATACGAAGGGTCCACCTGCTCGCGCTTCAGCACCTTCAGTGCAACGTGGTGACCCGAATATACCTCTTCGGCCCGGTAGACAGTGGACATCCCACCCTCTCCGATTTCGTCTTCAATTCGAAAACGATCCTCGACGTATCTCCCGATCATAAATGCTCTCAGTGCATCGACCTCGCCATTCTAGAGGCACGCGTTGCGAAGCGACAACATCCGACGTTGCAGGATCGCAACATGGGTTAGGTGAAATTCCTCACAGGAACTTGTAAGTGGTTGTTTTTATGGGTTTGTGTGTTTATGGGGTGGGTTGGCATTCGTCTTGAAAAGACCTCCGAGCGTCTTAACAACGGAGGACAAAATGACGAAACGGAAGATTATCGCACTCATCGCTCTCGCTGACTTTGCCGCCCTCAATATCTGGGCATTTTCGACGGCCGGACTCAGTGGATTCATCGAGTACGCAACCACCGCCACGAATGCTTGGCATTGGGTTGTATTGGTCGACTTGGTGATCGCGCTCAGCATGGTGCTGGCCTGGATGTTCAAGGATGCCAAGAAACACGGCCGAAACGTTGTGCCATATACCATCGTCACGTTGGCGACCGGCAGCATCGGGCCGCTGGCGTACTTTGTGGCGGAGCCGAAGCGAGATTCAGAGCAGGAGGATGTCGCTGGTTTGCAGAGTACCCCGGCATTATCATAGTTGGTTCTTGGTTCTTGGTTTTTGGTTCTTGGTTTTCGGTTCTTGAGGAAGCGTGAGTAAACGAGCGTTGGTCGGCGGGGCCGCGGCCTTTTTGTTGGGCCTCAGCGACTACGTTTTGTTCACGCTCTTCGACGTCACCATGACGATTGGCGAGCGTGACGTCACGTGGTGGGTTGTGTTCTTCTTCGCATGCAATTTCGGCGTGCTGGGCATGCTCATTGGGTGGCTGTGGGACCAGAAGGACGAGCTTCGCGACCGTTCAAAAACCATCGAAGACCAATTGGTCGCGCTTGAGAAGGCCCAACAAAAACTGGTCGAAGTCGAGAAGCTTGCCGCGCTAGGGCGCATGTCGTCTGGGGTTGCGCATGAAGTGCGAAATCCGCTGGGCGTCATTCGCTCGAGTGCGTCGCTGATTCAATCCGAGCTCGACAACGACGAGCTAGAGAAGGCCGCGCAGTTCATCTGTGACGAAGTGGACCGACTGAATTCTTTTGTCACTCGGCTCTTAGACTTCTCACGTCCATTCGACCTCAATGCGATGGAAGTTGAACCCGAGGAAGTCCTGCTGCGGGTCGCCCAGGTTGCGTCGTGTGAGCCGGGCGAGTCACCCAAGCAACCCGTGAAACTGGACCTCGACCTTGTGACGCGGGCACTCGCGACGATGGTTGCCAATGCTCGAAATGCCGTGGGCGAGTCAGGTCGCGTCGAAGTGCTCGCGATTCAAGGCGATGGTGTGATGCAGTTTCGCGTGCGGGACGACGGGCCTGGTGTCAGCGACGACATCAAGGAAACGATGTTTGAGCCTTTTGCTACCGACCGCGCCGAGGGTACTGGTCTTGGATTACCCATGGCCGCCAAGATCGCAGAATTGCACGGAGGTACACTGCGCTACTTGACGAAACAGGGCTTGGGACCCGACGGTAAAGGGGCATGCTTCGAGCTTGAGGTGCCTGCATGAAACCAAACGTTGCCATCGTCGATGACGAACCGCGAATGGGTGAGATTCTGTCGATGATTCTGCGTCGTGCGGAAGTCGAGACCCACGTGTTTGGCAGCGGATTTGAGCTCATGGAGGCGATGAAGGAAGACCACTTTGACGTGGTTGTCTCCGACCTCAAAATGCCTGGTATGTCAGGGATGGACCTACTCAGAACTCTGAAGGAAGAGCATCCTGATGTGCCAGTCGTAATAGTGACAGCACATGGCACAGTTCGCACGGCCGTAGAAGCGCTGCGTGATGGCGCGTTCGATTTCATCGAGAAGCCTTTCGACAACGACCTGTGCCGCGCGGTCGTTCGCCGCGCCCTGGACGTAACCCAACTGTCCCGCGAAAACCGCTACCTGCGCGCCGAACTCGCCGAGCAGTTTGCCTTGGACGATGTCGTTATCAGCTCGCCCGAAATGACCAAGGTCTACAGCCTCGCCAAGCGCGCCGCGCGCAGTCGTTCGACCGTTTTGATTCGCGGTCAGAGCGGCACGGGTAAGGAGCTCCTGGCCCGGTCCATCCACTTCTACAGTGACCGTGTCGGCGAGCCATTTGTGGCGGTCAACTGCAAAGCGTTTTCGACAGGCGTGCTGGAGTCCGAACTCTTCGGGCACGCAAAGGGCGCATTCACGGGAGCCGACCGTCGCCGAAAGGGTGTGTTCGAGCGGGCGCATGGCGGCACTGTGTTCCTTGATGAAATCGGTGAGGTCGGCCTAGATTTTCAGGCCAAACTCCTGCGGGTCATTCAAGAACGTGAGGTCCAGCCAGTCGGCGCCGACGATCCTGTACCCATCGACGTGCGGGTTCTGGCCGCGACCAACAAAGACCTGAAGGCCGAGGTAGAAACCGGCAACTTCCGCGAGGACCTCTACTTCCGCCTCGCCGTCATCCCTATCGTAATCCCGCCACTTGCCGACCGCCGCGCAGATATCCTGCCACTTGCTGACAAGTTTCTTCGGCAGTTCCAAACCGAGATGGGCGTCGAATTCGAAGGCTGGACGGACGAGGTCGAGTCCTTCCTGAAGACTCACGATTGGCCAGGCAATGTGCGACAGCTACAAAACGTCATCGAGCGCGCGGTTGTACTCGCGCCCGGACCGCAAATCACAATGGACGACCTAATGTTGGAGTCGTCGACGCCTGGTCCGGATGGTGATGAAACCCTGCAGGAGTTTTTGGATCGAATGACGCTCAAGAAGGTCCAAGAGGCCCTCGATGCCGCAGACGGCCAAAAGGCCAAAGCCGCAGCGTCGTTGGGCGTCGACCGCACCACTTTATACAGGCTCATGAAAAGGCTTACATGACTGAGCCCGTAACCATTGAATTCAAGGGTTGGTCGGATGTCCAAACCGCCAAGATTCTACTTCGCCAACTGAAGCGGCAGAACTTGACTGGGGCAGATCTAACCGTCGATCAGGTCGGGCAACTGACCGCGGTGCCACATCACCAAATCGAGCCCGGACTGATGTTTCTGGCGGGTAAGATTGGCGGCGACGTGAAGTTGAATGCCGATGGCGAACCCGTGTTCTGCTTCAATGATCTGGACAAGAAACCTTGGGTTTTGACAGCGCCACGCTGGGCGCATCGGCCGGTGACCATCGCGACTCGTTTTCTGAGATACGCACGGTCGTTCGCCTCGACCATCCTGTTCTCGAATATCGTGGGGACGGTGTGCGTAGCGTATTGTGTACTCGCCGTCGGTTTCTTTGGGGCAAATGACGCGTTTATCTTCGTTGTGCTTCTGGGGCTTGCCGCGTTTCTGGCGTATCTCCCCACACTACTGACACTCTTTCTGCTCGCCATTCTTATCTCGCCGTTTTTTGCTGGGTTGAATGGGCTGTCGTCCTTCATAACGTCACTCATTTTCTATGTGCCTGCGATTGTGCTCTTGGTCGGGTTGTGCGCACTCTCGTTTACGGCTTGGGCAAAGGTCGGTTCCCTGTTTGGAACGCTGATTGATGATCTCGGAAACTTCGGACGGGCTCATGTGGGACGGTTGGTGGATGAACAGCGATTCTTGAATATGGTCGGCAATGGGGACGGGCAGACTACCCTCGGCGAGTTGATGGTTCTGTATGGCTGGAGTGCCAACAGAGCCTTTGATGAGCTGACACAACTGATGCTCGATTATCGAGGTGACGTGGACGTCACAGATGGCGGAGATCTCGTCTTCAAGTTTCCAAATTTTGAACACGAACGTGGCGCCGGGGTCGTGCCGATTTGGAAACGAGAACGAGAACCCGGAGACCTGTTTGACGACGCAGCACGCGCTGCGGATAAGAAATTGGCAGTCGTTTGGTTGGTCACGATCATCCCTGCCATCGCTGGGTTTGGCCTGATGTTCCCGTCTATCGAGGTCTTCTCGGCCGCGGTGATGGACGACATTGCGGTTACCTGCGGGTTCGTCTGCATATTGCTGTTGGCGCCAGCGTACATTGCCATTCGCCGTGCGTTGGTCAGCCACCGGCAAAGAAACTATGCGTCCCGGCGGGCGATGTTGAAGGTGATGCGCGAAGCGGTGGAAAACAGCGGCCGTGTAGAAACAGACGCCATGATTCCATCCCAAATCGTGCTGGATTTACAGGGAGACCTTATGGACTCCGAGTCTCGTGGGCAGAAGGTCGTGTACGAGTTTCCGCTACTGCGACACGTTCGCTTCGGGCCTTAAGTCGCGACAAACACCGCGACCATTTCTAACTGTTCGGGGTCTATCGAAGCCAACGCTGGATGCGCTTTCGCTTTGCCGTAGAACGCCTTGGCCTGAGCTTTTGCGAGTGGCGGAGCGGACGGCATCGCTGCCAGAATCCGCTCACCGTCCTTTTTGACGTTTAGGCGTTCCGCGGGAACTCGACCGGCGTGTGCGATAGGAATGATGCGGGGTTGCCACTGATTGGCGATATTCTCGACGACCAAAACGTACAACCCACGTAGGTGTGGTGCGGCGGCTTTGGGCAACTGGAACGCGTAGACGCGCCCGCGTTTGCTGTCTTCAAGCTCGGCTAGCAGTGCCTCGACCAGCTCGTGACCGTTGGCAAAGAAGTCGAACATATCGTTCTGAACGGCCTCCGCGCGGTCGAATGTGCCCAGAAAGCGCGCACCGTGGTCCAGGCCAGGGATATTGTCGATCTCGACGGCGCTCGTGTACTCGAAGAAATAGGCGGCTTGGCCTTCCTTCTCGACGTACTCCAGACCGATTTCGTCCGCCGATTCACAGCAGAACTTCTCGATCAGAAGCTCAAGGTCCTCGGGGATTTGGGCGAGTATTCGCTCACTGTCTTCTTTTGAATGGGAGTCGACGAACTTCCACGAGCCTGCTTCCTTTTCGACCATTTTTTGTGTGTCTTCCAGCAATGCCTCGAGCTCGTCAATGTCGACTTCGCCTTGCTGCAATTCCTCGCGCAGTCGCGCCATTGCCGGTGATGCGCCGATGGATGCGTCTGCGAAGATTCCAAGCTCTTCGTAGGCACGCGCTAACTGAGCGCCGGGACCATCGTAGCGGAAGTAGAAGATTGGGATGTCTGCCGTGCGTCCGATGCGGTCGACACGACCGATGCGTTGTTCCAGCACGACCGGGTCATCGGGCAGGTCGACATGGACTTGGACGTCACAGAACTGGAAGTTGCGTCCTTCGCTGCCAGCCCCGGACGACACCAAAACCGGGCTGTTCGACAAACGAAACCGTGCCAATTCAACATCGCGCTCGCCGGTGCCCATCTCCTCGTGGAAGCAAAACAGGCGAATCTGGAGCAGTCGAGTCAGGGTTTCTTCAAGCTTGATGGCGCGTGCGGCATCGTTGACGAAGACCAACGCACGTTTGCCCTCGGACTTCCACATTTTGACCGCATCGACCAGCCATTCGACGCGTGGATCGTTCGGTCCCAGGTCCCCGATGCCATCGATATCAACGCCCTCCGGTTTTCGTTCGCCTAGAGCATGTATATCAGCGCGAGTTACGGCGCTGACGTGCGAGACATGGCTGACACCACCTTCGTCTTCGACCGGTAAGTCCAGGGCTTCGACGAAGTTCTGAAACCCCTCACGCCCGGCTTGGAACGGAGTGGCCGTCAGCAGCAGCGCATGCTGTGCCGATGCCACCAGAGGCAGCACCATGTCTGCCATTTCAGCGTCTACAAACTGATGAGCCTCATCGACGACCACCATCTGCGGTGGCGCTTCGGATAGCGACCGGAACACGCCGGGCTGTTTCTCGAGCAGTTCGTAGGAAACGATGGCCAACGGGTGGATGTCGAACGGGTTAACCTCAGGCCCAAAGTCGATGCGAACGTCCTGAATTCGCTCCGCATCCACATGCACAAACACCTGATGAAACTTGCGATACAGCTCGCCAAGCCACTGAACCGTGAGGGTGTCAGGGGCCACGATGAGCACGCGTTCAACGCGCCCCATCCGCACCATCGCCGACGTAATCATGCACGCGACAATCGTCTTACCCAGACCGACCTCGTCGGCGAGTAGCCAGCGGACTGTGTCGTCTTGAATGGCGCGTGCCGCGGTATCTAGCTGGTGGGGAAAGAGTTCGACGCGCCCACCCAGAAGGCTTGCGACCACGCCCTTTCGACGCATGTTCAAAAGCTCCATCCCATCCAGGCGATTCTGAATATGGTTGAGCGGGTCCAGGTCGCCTTTCTCGAGCCGGTCTAGCAACGTCGGAGGCCGCACAATCGGCCAAAGCTCGTCCACGCTGGCCTTTCGGCCGTTCGACAACGTCGCGACCTGTCCCGTCACCGATTCGACCACGACCTCGTCGTCACCGTCCTGGACCAACTGACCCCGCTGAATCGTGATCGGACGAACCCCAGCCGCATCAGGACTAAGTCGCAACTTGGTGTCGCTGTCCGGAAAGAGCACGTCGATAAACCGCCCTTCGATCTCGACAATGACGCCAACGCCCAGCTCAGGGCTGTTGTCACGAATCAGTTTTTGTCCGACTTCCCATTTCATGCGCGGGAGTCTGCACGAGGCGGCCAGAATGCGCAACGACGACGGCCGACGCGCAGCTCGGCTGGCGCCTCGCGTTTCAGCTCGGCTAGCGCCTCGCGTTACAGGCCTTGCCTGACGCCTTCGGCCGTTCCAGCTCGGCTGTCCCCTCGCGTTTCAGCCTCACTTCGTTCGGCGTTCCTCGTAGCATCTGGGCGTGGGGGGCACAGATGGGCGCAGATTTTAACGCAGATTCCTCAGATTCTTCTTCGGGTCTGCTGGTGCCAAGACAGAGAAGGATGTAACTCGGTGGATTGGGGCATACCTAGAGGGAAGGTTTGATGGATCTCGGTCGCTCCGACCGACATCGAGACGAGATGGGAGCCAGGATGAGAGTGGAATCGGTTTCGAATCGGACGTTGAGCAAGGCAGACATCGAGGAGTTCGAGTCAAGGCTGGGAGCGAAACTGCCGCGGGCATATGTAGACCACATGCTACGCTTCAATGGAGGAGCGCCGACCTCGAGAGATTTCAAGTTCGCTGATGGTGAAGACGGGTCAACTCTTCAATATCTGTTTCCGATGTATCCTCATCGTGGCCTGTTCGATGTACGCAACATGGGATTGTGGACGGGGGACCGTGTCGAGGAATCGTTTATCCCGATTGGCATCGATGATGGCGGGAACTATGTGGTGCTTGGTGTGGTTGGGAGTAAACACGCCGGGGAAGTGTGGTTTGCCGACCATGAGGACTTTCCGGAGGATGACGAAACGCCATTGATGGACGGCCTCAGAAAAGTCGCAGATACGTTCGATGACTTTTTGTCTGGGTTGCATGAATGGAGTGAGCAGGCATGAAATCAGCGAGGAGCAAGATGTACCAACTGGACGACGAGACTCTTCCCAGCTGGTTCAGTTATCCCAAATCATTCCAACGTGTTACTGAGCAGGGCCTGATTTGTTTCGACCCATGGTCCATCTTGGACGTCGACGAATCCCAACAACTTATGCTTGGTTTAAAACATCGGTATCCAGGGATCGATGTGGTGCCGTTTGCCCGACGATATGATTCCGACGATGTGTTTTGTTGGATGCGCACGAAAGGCGAAGCGGTCATAACCATTCACGACTTTGCAAGTGATGGTTATCAGTTTGGGCCAGTCTACCCAAGCGTTTGGGATTGGCTCAGGGCTGCGATAGAAGCGACGATCGAATTCGAACCATAATGCGGAAACAGTCCACTCAGGTCGTGCAAGTTGAATAGGCGTGCATTGCGAAGATGCTAAGGTTCCTAAGTTGCGCAGGTCAGGCAGACCAGCTGCGAATATGGCGTTGAGTAGAACAATGATTCTTGATTGGAGTGATGTATCTGCGGTTTACGACAGGTTTGCTTTGTGGGAGGCGGATTATGGCACTGTAGTTTTTACTGCCCAATCGGTTTTGTTTGTCGTGAAGAAGGTCTGGGACTCAACCGAACAAAGGTTTTGTCACGGCGTCATCGAGTTTTCGAATTGCCATCAGTTTCAAATGACTGAGTCTGATCATCAAGACGATTTGGTTTGGGGGGAAACGCAGATATTGTCTTGGGTCGACCCAGCGGGAGAGGTGTCGATCAAATTCCGGAACGAAGGGGCCCGCAAAACCGTCGGGTCCAAAAACAGTTGGATTGAGTTCTCTGCAATTTGCGCGGACGTCAAGTTTCACCTGGATGTCAGAATGCCCAAGCCAGTTAAAAGCTCGACCGGCAGTCGGCCCAATACTTCTGCCGTCATAGCTGTGAGTTTCGATCCCAGAGAAGTGCGATTCTACTGCGACGCGAAGTCTGGCTTTGCAATGCGTAAACCTGACCGCCTGCATACTAACTTTCGGGGGCGCGTTGGTGACTTGAAGTTCATGTGCGAAAGGAACAGCTCGCTGAGTGAGGTGTTCAGTTTCAAAAACATGAACATTCGCTCGACAAACGCACGACTTAGTCCCTTCGAATCCGATGAACGATTCACGCTCTTGTGCATGAACACAAGTCCGTCAGGAACGGATGGGTCAGTTTGAGCGTACAGCCCTGGGAGACCAAGTCTTGGCCGACTCTACAGCATCTGGCTCAGTCCATGTTTCAAGCTTGTGATACGTTCATGGGGAAAGAGGCCACCTCCCAAAACAAAGGCTGACGGCCGGTTAGACCCCCAGCAATTCCAGAATTCGGTCGACATGGGACGGTTGCAGACCCGTACGAGAGTCAGTTTTTACCAACCTGTCTTCGTTGGGTGCCATATCATCCCGATCATCCAAGATGACAAAATCTGACATATTAGGGTTTTCCGTCAGAAAGGCGGAGATCTCCTTCCCACGCTCATGCCCGTGAAGCCTAGCGGTCATTCCGACCACCTTGCCCTGCAATCCCGCGAGGTTGAGGATGTTCTGCATGTCTTCCAGCGACTTATTGATGCGCCACGTTGAGCTGATCACGAATGAAGCCACCGGCGCTACCTGATTGAGGAGGTCGACAGCTTCGCGATCAAGCATGTCAGACCACCATCCGTCTGTGGGGAACGGCGAGAGCGGGCCACGCCCATCTGGATGTGGACGGCCGGCGTCTTCTGCCTCTTTGACTGAGGCGACGAACGACTCGGTGTTGAGAACGCCGTCAATGTCGAGAAATACAATCTTCATTTAGGAATCAGAGAACTTGTCGGGTCCCGCGGAAACTAACTCGTCTTTAAGACCCAACTTTATTGGCCAACAGGCACGCAACTTCCGAACAATCTCGCGATATTCCAATTGCATCGAGGGCAGATG
>JAUIBR010000009.1 GCA_030427705.1 bacterium
TGCCTTCGATGCCGTATTGCCTGGCCAGATTCAGGCCGAACCACTCCGCGGGTTTGCTGTCGCCCAGGGTTTCGCTGACCGTGCCGGTGTTCCAATCGGCGTCATCCATCAGGCCTGTGCCTGCAAACGGGCCGCGAATATCGTGTTCGAAGTCTTGGACCTCATCGAAGTTGCCGGACCAGTGAATCGGACCGTCACCGTCCCCCGCCCTGCCCAACAATGATGTTGTGTTGCGCAGGCCTTCGCCGCGATCCGTGAAGTCCCAAGTCTGGTTGTCACCAAGCCCGTCCAGGTGGCAGTTTGCGCAGGCGATATAGCCGTCTTGTGTCAGGCGTAGGTCTCGTGAGTCGTTGAACAATCGCTTGCCCAACAGGACCTCTTCGGACAGCGGCTCGCTGCTTGGAATCTGGATTGTGGTAACCGGCTGCGGGATGCCGTTGAAATCGGCGGTTCGGTACACGCGTAGCTCACGAGACAGGTACGAATCGACCAGCAGAAATTGGTCATCTGCTGTCAGCGCGATGCCAGCTGGGGCGAAGCCTGTGTCCAAGATCGTCCCGGATTCCGAACGGCTGAACATGTCAAAGCGCTCAATCACGCGGTTTCCGGGCATCACGACGTACAAGAAATCTCCACGGCGCGAGAACAACGCCGTGCTCGCAAACCCGCGGTCATCGAACTGCTTGCGCGAGCTTGTTCGCTCGCTGGGAATCGCACCCTCCAAAAACGACACGACCGCTCGCACCGCAAACTCGTGGGTCAGCTCGTCGCCGTTCAAGAACAAACCGTGATTGATATTGGCCTGAAGCGAAGCCACCGCTTGCGTCACTCCGTCCGGTGCGACGGCGAGTGGGCCAAGATAGGTCGGCACACCACCGGTCTCGGTGTCGGTCGCGACTTGGTCGTCAAACGCCAGCTCAACCACTTCGACAGGCGTTAAGTCAGAGTTCAAAATAGCCAGCTCGCCTTTGTCGGGCGCCGAACGCCAACGTGAGACGGCGATGCGGTCGCTCGTCAACGCGGCTAGATGCCGTGCGTCGGTGATAGCGGCCGCGGTCTCAACGCTGCCGTCAGTCCCAATCTTTGCCAGCTCTCCAGGTCCTTGCAACGCAACGAACAACTCGCCGCCCACCGTAATCACGCCAAACGGCAACGCACCCCAGGCCAGATTGACGACCTCAATCGCACCGGAATCTGGTTGATACAGAACCTGGTCGCTCGCAAAACAAGACACCGCCCAACCATCCCGCCAACGCGTGACCGCGCGCGGTTCCGCACATGTTGGCTTTCGCGACTCCAATGCAAACTCGTCACCTGTTCGTCGGACAACCACCAGCTCGTTCGAATCGGGGCTCACGACTGCCACAAACTCAACATCGTCGACGACTGCAGTGGCAACGGTGCTGGACTGGCGCGGCTCAAACACTGCGTCGGGCGTGACCGTAACAACCACGGAATCACTCGACGTAGCGCCGGTCTCATCGCTGACCGTCAACACCGCCTGGTAGCGGCCAACTTCAGTGTAGGCATGCGTCGGCGAGGCCTCGTCAGCTGATTCGCCATCCCCAAAATTCCATGTGTAAGCGGTGGCTCCGGTTGATTCGGAGCCATCAAACATCACCGACTCACCAACGGTCGCGTAAAACGACTCGCCTGCAGCAGCCTGCAGGACAACATCTTGGTCGACGGCCATATCTGCCATGTCTTCGACGCGCGGGAGGTCCGCCGCCATATCCATGCCACTATCCGGCATGGAATTTACTGCCTTGTCACCCCCGCAGGAAGCGAGGACGAGCAACATCGGGACGATAACTCGTTTCATTCCCCGACCGTTTCAAACGTGATGGTGAACGCAGTCTGAATTGTGTTTCCGGCGTAGTCCGCGACGCCGCCAACCGGAATCTCAAGCGTGTAGCTCGTTCCTGGCTTCAACGGCTCGAACGGCGTGAAGTTCACGATCGTCTCTTGCGCATCGATGAATCCGTCCACACGTGTCATCGCGGAATCGGTGTCGGTCTCGTACAGGCGTACCGAGCCTTCCCAGGCGCTGCCGGGCTCGATTAGCTCATTGAACGTCACGCCAACTTTCGAAGTCAGGGCGAGGTTCTGGGAGCCATCAGCAGGCCAAGCCCAGGTGACTTCTGGAGCTTTCGTATCCGGCTCTTCCCAGAACGGGACGATGGCGCTTCCTTCGTCTCGGGTCGCTTCATCATCGACCGACAAAACCACGAAATTGGTCATGGGCGTCGCGGTGTCCAGGTCACCTTCGAGGTTCAAACGGCGTACTTCCGTGGGGTTCGCCTTGTCGCTGATATCGAACACTGACGCGTGGCTTCCCTCGCCCACAAAGGCAAGGTCGTCCTTAATGAACACATAGCCTCCCGAACCATCGCCGCCCACTCCGCCGAGGCGCGTTGGGTTCGTTGGGTCCTTGATGTCGTAGATGATCAGCCCGCCACCGTCGTCCTTACGCGCAAAATACAAGTAGCCGCCGGTTGTCGTGGTGAAATAGGTCTCGCGTGGCGTGCCTTCGGAATCCATCGCCACAAAGTCCCCACCTGCGATGGGTTGGGGATTCACCGGATCGCTAACGTCCAGCAGGATCGCGCGCGTGCCCTCGGCCGACGTCGCTACCAGGAGGTTTCCGATCACCTGCAGCTGCCCAATCTGTGCGATTGGCTCAAACTTGTATTGATTGACCACTTCGGGATTTGCCGGATCAGTCGCATCGACAATATGGATGCCGCTCTGCGCCGAAGCCACGTACAGGATATTGCCCGCCCATTGGTGGCTAAATGTGACACGTCGATACGCATCGCCCAACCCGAACCCCTCGACATTCAGCCGAGACACGACAGTCGGAGCGGTCTCGTCCGAGATATCCCAGAACAAGATACCGCCGGTGAGCAGGTTCTCGACGCTCGCCGTGACCATCCATGACTTCCCGTCCCGTTTGGCGAAGGTGAGCGCGTGCGTTTCGCGGGTCTCGACATCGTAACCAGACCCGATGGTAACTGGCGCACAAGGGTCACTGATATCAAAGAAGGTCATGCCACCCTGGCCGTAGTCATTGGCCCAGGGCATCACCAGGTAGCCGTTCCACATTGCAACCGCGTTGTGTTTATCCAGATCCTGCTCGCCGCCTTGAAGGTAGGCACAATGCTCGTCGAGCTGGTCGGCGGTAAACGCGGCGTTGCCTGCGCCCGGGCCATCGTTTGGCGGCCACGCGTCAGGCTCCGGATAAGGACGAGGTTCGGGCGGCATATCGGCGGACATGTCAGCCATATCCAATCCAGTATCCGCCCGATTGTTCGAGTTGTTCTGATTATTCGCGTTGTTTTCTTTGTTTTCGTTGTTCGCCGCATCATCATCGCTGCATGCGAACAGTCCCAAAACAAGCAATAGTGCGAGTCGCTTCACTTTAACCACCGTCTTGAATGCGGAAGCAATGTAGCGATTCGCCGGTCTTTAGCAAGCGGCCGCGAAGCGTACTAGTGGCACTGCCAGAAGGCGGTGTCGACGAAGACGTACATGATGCCCATATCGCCCAGGTTCAGCCCCCAGCTGAAGCTCTCGTCGAGCTGCATGACCGGGACACTCCAATGGTCAGCCCCTTGCAGCCAGATTGGACCGCCGCCGCCAACCCATGCATTGAGTTGGTAGATGGCGCTGCGCATCGCTTCCATCTCTTTGTCGGTTCCGTACTCCACATCCCACGCTGCCATCGGGACTTCGACTTCATCGACGGTAAATTTCACGCCTTCCGCGGAGCCGGTCAGCAGGTCTCCGGCGAATTCTACGGCGTCGTCCTCAGTCACGATGCTGACTTCTGACCAGCTATTGCCTGGTCCATACGCCTGGTTGTTTCCGGGAGAGCGAAGAAATAGAGAGATAGCCCGCACATCGTCTTGGAATCGAGCCTTCAGCGCAGGCACGGTCTTCAGGTCCAAAGTGAAGATGTGTTCCATCGGCAGGTCCGCGTCGTCGTCCTTTTTAGGCCAAGTCTCTGCGGTCACTCCAAATGGGCGGCCTCCCAAGCGGTTCATCGAGTCACCGGCAGGCTCCTCGGTCCGATTGAAGATGTAGACCACCGTGCGCTCAAGGTTCTCACGGGATTCAAAGAGCTCGTTCGCAAGGCGGCGAACCTTATCGGCAGGCGTCTTGTCAGCCACTGACTGACCACCCGCGTTGGCGAGCATTTCGTCGTACTTCTCTTCACCAAATTGGTTTTTGATCGCGTTATGGAACTCAGCGTTGCTCGACGCGGCGAGCGCTGGACCGATGAAGGGTTCGAAGGTTGGGCGAAGATCGTAGTCGTAAAGCAACTGGCCAAACCAATCGAAGCCGTCGCTCTTCGGCAGCCCTTGTGACGCAAGCATGCCAAACGCCTTGTCCAAAAGCTCTGGATTGTGAATCGTCTTCAGCGCACCCAACGCACGGTGCCAATTGGCCTTCGAAGCCTCCAGGTCCGCGGCAACACGCAGCGCAGCTCGGTCGCCAGGAAGCTTATCGAGCGCAGCGCGGTAGTCGTCGCCAACATAGTGCCCAAGGTCATGGTCACGGGTCTTCGTGGTATCCGCGAAGTCGACCAGCGAAATGAAGCGGTCGTACGCCTCGTCCTGTGGTGCATCAGCATCCGCCAAGATTCCCAGAATCGCGCGTCGGAACGCGTCCTTCGCAAGCGGGAGCTCGGCCGCATCGTGCGCATCCGCCAACAATTGCAGGGCACTGGTGCCCAGCAGGCCCAGACCAAACGAAGGTTTGTTCATGCCGCTGAAGTTTGCGTACTCACCGCTGGCAACAACGTCGACCGTCTGGATTGCTTTCTCGAGCAGCTTCTTGTTGTTCGGGTAAGCGGACACAGCTGGGAACGGCTCAGACTTCGTGTACTCGCCGTCAAACACTTCGATGAAGCGGTTGACCACGGCGTCCTCGTCAAACTGATGCAGAGCCTCGGTCAACATCGGCAGGCTGAAGTACTCGGAGCGTCGGTATGGGTTATCCAACGACCGGAAGCTGATGAGCTGGAGCGCTTCATCACTTGCTGACTCGCCCAGCGCCTTTGCGCGCAATACAGATGCGATGGCCGCAAATTCTGCCTGATGCCACCGGCTGTCCTTGTCCAGTTTCTTGGCAACGTTCAGTAGGTCTGCGGGCGAATCATCGCGTGCCAGCACGAGTTCGTATGCTTTGACGCGGTCCTGATTGTAGATGCTGATTTCAGAGATGAGGTGGGCGAGTTGGTCGGTATCGGCGTATTGCCATGCGGGCATCGACGATTGGAATCCTGGACCGTAGTCCTCAAGGAAGATCGCTTCCAAGATTGCTTTGCCCCAGTCTTCTTGGCTGACGAAGTTGGCCAGCCATTTCGCCTGCAGCTCAGGTCCGTCGCCGTCATGGCGACCGATTTCAAGACGCTGGAGTTCGCCATCGACCACGTCCCATGCGTACCATGGCAAGCTGTTCCAAACGTGAGTCTTTGCCAGTTCCGCGACGAAGCCTTCTGGCAGAGCGTCAGCTTCGATCTTGCCAAAGCGCCGACGCACGAGCTGCAGTCCCTGTTGAACATCTTCGGTGAACTCGCCTGCGCGAGATTCCACAAGCTCGGCATCCTGGGCGTAGGCATTCATCGCCATCACATCCAAGTCCACGGGCCAGAACGAGACCAAACGCTGTGACTCAAACGGTGGCTCTTCATAACCGCCGTAGCCGTCGTAGTCGTCGTAGTACTCATCTTCGTAGTACTCGTCGTCATAGTCGTCATACCCATCATCTCCGGAGTCGTCGGTGTCGCTGGAGGCGGCAGCTTCCGCGTCGAACCGCTCGACCTTGGCCAGGAAGTTCACCAGGTCTTCAGCCGAAGCGAGTTCGATGGACTCCGCCAGTTCGCCCCAGATTGCCGGGTCGTTCCACGCGTCGTAGTGACCTTGACGAATCAGCTCCCACAATGCGGGTTTGCGGTCACCCCAGTCGACATCGAACTCGTCGAAGATATCCATCTTCGCGTAGCTGTCGCTCGCCTTTTTGATCTGGTTGACGATGGATTCGAATTGGTCGGGTTGGATTCCGTAGATGTCTGACATGGTGTCCTCGTTGGTCAGTTTGAATGATGGCAACCAACCATGAGGAGGGTGGGAGTTCAATGGGTTGGGTTGAACTTTCAGGAGGTTTCAGCTCGCTGGCGCTCGCGTTACAGCTCGCTGAGCTCGCGTTACAGGCTTAGGCTTCGCCTCGCCGTCGCAGGCTTCGGCTTCGCCTCGCCGTTGCAGCTCCCTTCGGTCGCGTTTCGAATTGGGCGGTAACCTCCAGCAAGTTTTGCTACTATTCAAATGTGCCGCGCATCCAACTCGCGGAGGCAGAATGGCGAAATCATATGAGAGCAGGGCTGCTCAACTTTTGGCAGCCAGACCAGCGTTGGGGAGATTCGAAAGACGAGAGCGAACGTCCGCGACGATTGAGACCGTTGAGAACGAAGGCGGTTATCTGGCTGTTTCTGTAACGGTTCCTGAATCGTTCATCGAAGAACACACCATTCCGGGGCAGTACTGTTCAGTGATCGTTGGAACGGAACCACGCTTCTTGGTGTTATCGAATGCCCCAGGCGAACGTTGGGAATTCTTGGTCGAAGTCGCCGACTCTCTTGACCATGAAGAGCTCCAACCCGGCAACGTGCTTGGTATTTCGGCACCTGAAGGGACAGGCTATCCAGTCGAACGTGGTGGTCCTGTATTGATCATCGCCAGCGGAAGCGCGATCGCCTCGATGAGACCAGTCTGGCGGCACTTTGCTCGACAGGACGGCAATCGACGACTTCGGATTGTCTACTCCGAGAATACCGTTGAGGACATCGCGTTCCGAGACGAACTAGACGCGCTTAGCATGCAGCGAAACGTCGAGGTCGAATATGTCCTACCAGAGCTTCTGGCAGACGCCGTTGCCGTTGGGCTGGATTCGCGATTCAGTGCGTTCATCTGCGGTCCGCCGGACCAAATGCAGCCCGTCGCGGAAACGCTCCTTCGCTACGGAATCTCCGAAACCGCCATCTTCACCAACATCTAAAGTTCGGCAAGGCGAAGCCAAACTAAATCGGTGAGGCGAAGCCGAACCAAACCGGTGAGCGCAGCGAACCAAATCGGTGAGCGCAGCGAACCAAACCGGTGAGCGCAGCGAACCAAATCGGTGAGCGCAGCGAACCACCCCGGTGAGCCAAAGGCGAACCCCTAGAACTGCGCGCTCACACCCAACGTAGGCAGAAACGGTAGCCCCATGACCGGCTCGGATTCCGAGAAGTCATAGTTGTACCGCACGCCCTCTTGGTTTGTGGCGTTATAGACGTTCTGCACGTCCAGATAGAAGCCCAGAATCCATGCATCGAAGATGAACTTCTTGTCCACCCGAAGGTCCAACTGGTGGAACGTCGCGTTACGGGCTGAGTTCGTTTCGCCGAACACTTGTTCGTACTCGTCGGTGTCAGTGTTCAACACCGAGCCCTCGACAGGCGTTGTTGGCGAGCCGGTTACCAGGCGGAATCGGGCCGAGATATCGAAGCCGTAAGGCAAGTTGTAGCCAGCGACCAATGTAAAGATATGCCGTTGGTCGTATTGGAACGGTACATATTCGCCAGTATCCAAGCTCTTCCGTTCGGACTTGCTGAGGGTGTACGCCAACCAGCCAAAGAAGCGATTCTGCGGCAGGTGACGAATCAAGAGCTCCATGCCGTATGCGCGGCCCTCACCCTCGTTCTCGAACACAACCGGGCGAGTATTGCCGTCGGAGTCGACGGTAAAGTTCTCGGAGTTGCTCAGGATGTCGAACAGGTCGCGATAGAAGCCTGTAACGTCGATCGTCAGGAAGTCTAACGGCTGATATTCACCACCCAACGAGTACTGTAGCGCCTTCTCGAACGTCAGGTTGGGGTTGCCGAAGTTGGGGTCGGACGTGCCTGGAGCTGTGGGTTGCGTGAAGAGGCCGACGCCGCCTTTTGCAGTCCAGCGGTCCAGGAATCCCCAGCGGAATGCGAAGCGGGGCGAAACGGAAGTCGCACCAATCTCGCCGAAGTGATCCACACGAAGACCAGGAATCAGCAGCAGGTCTTGCACCGGTCGAAGCTCGAGCTCGGTGTAGACCGCAGGCTGTAGTGCCGGCAGCGAATCGTTCGCCGTAATACCATCGCGCGAGAAGTTTGGCCGGCCGCCATTACCGTCACTTTCCGACGCACTGCTTCCGTCATCTTCGAAACGTGGCGTCTCGATCGAGTAGTCGTTGTAGCCGTAGAGAAGGTCGATACCCATCTTCAGCTTCACGTGCTCGGACAATGTAAAGGCGAGGTCGTTTCGAATCTGCGAGCTCGTGAAATCGATATCGAAATAGAAGTTGTCTGCAGCCTGGAAGAACGCGCTGTTGATGCCGTATGACATCATCAACGTGTTCTCGATCGGTAGGTCAGGACGCCATTCCCAACGCAGCTGACCGCGCAAGAATGAGTTCGAAAGGTCGAGTCCCGTAACCTGAACCTCGCTGTTACCCTGTGGCTCACCATCAGGGAGAATCAGCTCGATCCGGTCGTCCGACCCGTAGATGAACAACTCAAGCGTGTGGTCCTCGAAGCCTTTGTAGGTCAGCCAGAACTGGTAGTCGTAGTAGCGAGGCGCGACGAATAGATCGGGACCGTCGTCGGGCAAAACCAAGGGCAGGAACACGTCGATATAGCTGCGGCGACCGCTAATCGCGAAGCTCAGGTCATCGGTGATTGGACCTTCGATCATCGCCGTCGTGTCCAGAAGGTCGACGTCGATCATGCCGTGGAAGCGGTCCGTTTTGGGGCTTCGCGTTGAGATATCGATGATACCTGCGGTGGCACGACCATAGCGCGAGCTGAAGTTACCCGCGTAGAAATCGATGGCGTCGATCATCTCGGAGTTGATGACCGCGGGGCCACCAAAGAAGTGATAGACGATCGGGATATTATCACCTTCGAGGAACACCTTGGTGTCCTGCGGTGCTGAACCACGCACGATGATCAGACCACTGACGAACGGGGCACGCGCGACACCGGGAAGGTTTTGAACCACGCGTACGACGTCGCCGTTGGTGCCAGGGATACGACGAATCTCGTCGATCTCGAGGCGCTGCCGGTTGACCTCCGTCTTGGCGCGTTTGGCCGTCGTGTTGATGCTGTATTCATCGTAGAACTCTTTCTCGATATAGAACGTTGCGCTCGTGCGCTCGCCCTTCACGACCTCGACCTCAGCGGTGGAGGTGAAGAAACCCTCCGCTTCCAGACGAAGCGTGAACTTGCCGGCAGGAACACCTCTGAAGCTGAACATGCCTTCGGCGTCGGTGAACCCATCACGGATAGGTTGGCCGGTCTTCGGGTCCAAAAGTTTCACACCCGCTGCCGCTAGTGGAGAACGCGTGCCTGCCTCGCGCAGCTGACCTTCGACGTTTACGGGTGATGCCGAAACCTTGAACGTGGACTCGCTCGCTTGTCCGTTGAACACCTCGATCTGCGACTTGAAGTCGTCATAGCCCTCAAGCTGCAGCGTCACCTCGTATGGGCCGGGTGGCACATCGGCAAAAGCGAACTCACCGGTCACCTCGGTCTGAAGCGTCGCAGTCGGCTTTGGATCGTATTCTTCACCAGCATATGTGATCGTGATTGTGGCCGGAACGCCTTGCCCGGTCTCGCTGTCCACGACCTTGCCCTCGAAACTACCGGGCAGAATCGGCAGGGAAAAGCTGACAGAAAATGGCAGCACCACCGCGGCAGGGATGTTGTTGATCTCGGCTGGTTCAAACTTGCTGGCTTTGATCGCGGCGACTGCCGCCTCATCCAGACCAAACCCTAAGCTTTCTAGCACTTCGACTTTGGTGACCACACCTTCTGCATCGAGGGTGATCTGAAGTTTCACGACGCCCTCGACACGGTTGTCGATCGCGTCCTGTGTGTATTCGGCTTGAACGCGCTCCACCATTTTTGGAGCTTTTGTGATGCGCACGTCGCCTTGGTCTGCGTCGGGCTCACCATCTTGGGCGAACACTGCGGCAGGCGCAATCGCCAGCAAAATAGCGACAAATAATGTCATTAAATAATTCGTGTTTTTCACTGGCGACGCCCCTTCACGATGAGCGTGTTTTGAACCCAGTCGATGCCTAGACGGCCATCACGAATAATCGACCAAACTTGAAGGACGCAGTCCCCGTTGGCGTTGATCGCCTCGCCAGGAACGTATGGGCATGCATCGTCGTCATCGAGCAACCCGTCTGCGTCGTAGTCATTTTCCTCTTCACGAACCTGCCTGATCTCGAACTCGCTCAACGATGCTTCGTCGAGTTCGTTGAGTTCCTCGTCATACAGCGGGCTTGTGCGATCGAAACTTCCAGCCGTGGTCATCCATCGGAAAACAATCACTTCGCTCTCCGGCGGAAGATACTCTTCCTCGGCCCCTTGCGGTGCAGGTGGCTGCCAAATCTCAATCGAATCGGGGTCGACGACCGAGCGTATCTCCATCGGCACGTCAGCCCAGACTTCGGGAGGTTGGAGGTTGTCCAACTCTACCCACCAATCGTCCTTGTCCGTGCTCGGGTCCACGACCCAAGTGGCTCCCTGATCGATGAGGAATTGTGCGGCATCCGCATTCGCAGGGCGAAGTTCAATGCCGGTGACATCGGGGTTTGCGTTGCTTTGGAACGACTCCGTCCAGATATTGATGCGCTTGCCCGCGATAATCTCTTTGTCGCCAGCGGTCACCTTCAGCCGAATGGTCGCGTCGACGCCGCGGCTGCAGTTAACGGGCACGATGCCAACCGCTGCTCCACCCGAGTCCGCCAATGCTTGCTGGATCTGCTTACAGAATCCGAGGACCAGCTCCGCCGTTCCTGGATAAGGGAGCTGCGCTGTCGGCTCAGTCCCCAGGTCCAGATCGAGCCCGATCCCAGGTGGAAGTTCATCAACGCCCAGCGCCTGAGCCGCAGCAGCATCCAAATCTTCCTGAGTAAATGGACACGCGTATTCGTCACTCGTGCTGGTTCGGAATGGGCACCAGCTCCATTCGTACGTCACATCCTGACCAGGGGGGACGTACGTTAGCGCTTCGATTTCCGCGGTCTGGCCGGGGCGAAGCTCAGGCAGCGAAGATTTCACCGCCAGGAGCCGGAAATCCAGTATGCGCCAGTAAGGATCGAATTCACGTCCGCACGAAGTCGCCAAAAGTGCGAACGCGATGACGAGTAGTAACCGATTTCGAAAACATCTCATTGCGAATAATCTCGGCAGCAAATTCCCATAATACGATGCAGAAAACGGAGCGGAGTTACCGGCGCAGTGTAACGGCAATCCGATCTTTCTGGAATCGAATCCACACTATTCGCATCCCATGGCCGGGATCATCGTTGACGCACTGTCCTGACGATCTAAGATCCCGCCGACACAAAAGTACTTTTTTGAAATCACACCAAAGGGACTACCCATGGCATTCAAACTTCCAGAGTTGCCTTATAGCTACGACGCACTTGAGCCACATATCGACGCACGCACGATGGAAATCCACCACGGCAAGCATCACAACGGCTACACCACCAAGCTCAACTCAGCTATCGAAGGCACTGACCTCGACGGCAAGTCGATCGAATCGATCCTTGGCGACCTGAACGCTGTTCCAGACAACATCCGTACGGCTGTCCGCAACAACGGTGGCGGCTTCTACAATCACAAGCTTTTCTGGCAACTCATGAAGGGCGACGGTGGTGGAGCACCAACCCACGACGTCGGTACGGCTATCACTGACACCTTCGGCTCGTACGACGAGTTCAAGGCGAAGTTCAAAGCCGCTGGAACCGGCCAATTCGGTTCGGGCTGGGGTTGGCTCATCGTCAACGGCAACACCGGCAAGCTGGAAATCACCAGCACCGCCAACCAAGACAACCCAATCTCACAAGGTCACAAGCCAATCCTGGGCGTCGACGTCTGGGAACACGCTTACTACCTGCACTACCAAAACCGACGTGGCGACTACCTGGACCACTTCTTTGAAGTGATTAACTGGGACTTCGTCAACGAGCTCTACACTGCATAACAAAAACCCGGGCTTGCCCGGGTTTTTTGTTACAGCTTGCCTTCGGCTTCGCGTTTCAGCTCGGCTACGCCTCGCGTTACAGCTTGCCCTTCGGGCTTCGCGTTACAGGCTTCGGCTTCGCCTCGCCGTTTGGTTTGGGTTGAGGAACGCACTCGATCAATCGCCTGAGGCGGTTGGCGAGTTTGGCGACCTCTTCATGGGTGACATTCATTGGGATATCGGAGCGTTGGCAAATCTCGAGTTGTGCTTCCAGCTCGTAGGCCGACGTGAGCGCCACGTTCCAGAAGTACAGCTTGCCCTTCTGGCTTTTTCGGCCGGCCCCCTCAGCAATATTCGACGGCACCGAGGTCGCGCTGCGCATCATCTGTGAACCTAATGAATACGCCAGTGAGCCCTGAAACTTCATGACATCTCGAAGCACCCGAACCGCAAGCGCCATTGACTCCTCGTACACCTCTAGTTTCCTAAAATTCTGCATCTTGATCTCCATAGTTAGGCAACATTGCCCAAACGCGGTTATCGACGCAGAAGTCTAACCCGTTGCAGAAAAAGAACGGCGAGGCGCAGCCAAAGCCTGAAACGCGAGGCACAGCCGAGCTGAAACGCGAGCGTAGCGAGCTGTAACGCGAGGCACAGCCGAGCTGCCACGCGTAGCCCGCACTACCACCGCAGCCCGATGCCCGCTTGAAGCCCACCGTCTGTCGGGGTGATTGTAGGCGTCAGTTGGATGCTCTCTGATGCTGAAAACTGATAGCCAATCGTGCTTCCAACAACCGTCAACGCGGCCCCCATCAAAAACGTCGATGCGTTATCCCCCGTCGATGCTGCAAAGAGTATGAGCCCCCCAAAACTCGAGCTCAATGCGGTGATCAGAAAGCTCCCATCTCCGCCGCTGCCAGCACCAATCGTGTAGACAGTGGTAGCTGTGAGCAATGCGGATGCCGCTGATAAGGCAATCGGCGTGGCAATACTGTTGGAACACCCTGGTTCATCGCAGGTTTGCCGACTCACTGCATGGCTGATCATGGGTAGCGTCATCACGCCAGCCACGATTCCACCGACCAACACTTGGCCGACGACACCATCCCCTCGCTCCCATTTGTGCTCCTTGACCGAGCCCTGCGTTTGAACAGCCGGTTCAACTTGCTGAGCGTTGGCTGCTGAGGTCACGAACAGCACAGTGCACACCATAATCAGATTCAGTATTCGCTTTACCATTGGACTGCCACTCCAGCTTGCGCGCCCCCTGCCGTGGGCATGAATGACGCGGAGAAACTCAGTTCGGATGACGATGAAAGCTGATAACCAAGCAGTCCTCCGCCCAATACTCCAACCAGGGCAAACGCCGACCCACCAGCGATCGCTGATACTGACTCCACTCCAAACGCGCTAAATCCAAATAGTCCGGTCACCAAGCCGAGGGCCGTTGCCGAAAGGGCTGTGACCCCAAACGACCCGTCACCATTGAAGCT
Organism: bacterium; assembly: GCA_030427705.1. GTDB lineage: Bacteria > Myxococcota_A > Bradymonadia > Bradymonadales > Bradymonadaceae > JAUIBR01. Next base: position 13,547 of record JAUIBR010000009.1, read on the forward strand.
GCTTCCCGTGAAGTAGATGCCCATGGCAGCACCCACCGGGAACATCAAACCAGCACCGATGAGTGCGCTTGCGTTCGCGACGCCCTGATTGCTTGCGCCAGATGCGAACAGGTAGCCAACCCCCAAGCCGGCCGCGCCGCCCAGAACGCCACCGATTAGACCATTGGTTGCCTGCCACCCGACTACTTCTCCATCCCATCGTTCCCAAGCTTGATAGGATTCCCCGGTGCTCTTCGAGACGTCACTATTGCTGCTCTGCGCTACCGCCCAATTCGGGGCGAGGAGCATCACGGTCATCATCAAAACAATCGCATTTTTCATATCATCCTCCGTCGATGCGGATTTATAATACAATTGTAATGCCAACTATGTTTCGCCCCATGATTACGTGCTGTCCGGACAAAACTCACCACGACTGGATAAATAATACACCAGTATTATTGGGGTATGCCTACCACACCGGACAATAGATCTTCCAATGAGCGCGTCGCCCGAAGAACGAGCCAAACGCGAAGCCGAAGGCGAGCTGAAACGGCGAGGCGAAGCCGAAGCCTGAAACGCGAAGCCGAAGGCGAGCTGAAACGCGACCGAAGGGAGCTGTAACGCGACCGAAGGGAGCTGTAACGCGAGCGTAGCGAGCTGTAACGCGGCTAGAACTGGTAGTTAAACGCCAACCCACCAATGATGTACGCCTGATCGTACACCCCGTTTCCGACTGCTAACGTAATCTTGTTCTCTTCGTCGGTCGGGTTGATCTGATTGACCTGCGAGTTCGTGATCGTTCGGGTGCCAATCAGATAATAGGACACGGTTGCGTCCAGCGTGACGGAGCCGAAGTTCAGACCGGCTCCCAGGGCGAGGTGGTGTTTGGTGCCGTCTGCAAGGAAGACGCTGTAGTAATCGTCAGGGACGGTCGCCGTCTCAAATCCGTAACCGCCGCGCAGGGTGAACATCTCGGACAGCTGAATGTCGGAGCCAAGACGAAGCGATAATGTGTTCTGCCAGTTCAACGGCACGTTCAGCGGACCGACGGGGATAGAGCCCAACCCTGGAACGCCGGTCACTGCGATGTCGTTTGGTGACGCCTCGATTGCATCGACGACGCTCCACAATTCATAGACAACGGCCGCTTCGATATCGAACTTCTCCTGAACAAGCCGCAGGCCAAACCGGAAGACCGCGGGGTAGCTCAAGCTCCCGGCAATCGTATCTCCTTCGATTTGGGCGTTATTGAATACTGGGCTAGAGGGAAGCCGCGTTCGCAGTTTCGCCGCATCGTCTGAGAACTTGATTGGAGACTGGACGGAGACCGCCGCCTCCAGGAATGGCGCGGCCTTCCACCACGCCCCGATGTTTCCACCGAACGCCGTGAACGACGTCAGCGTAATCTCGCTTAGGATGTCCAGCTCAGGGTCTTCGGCGTCACCAAACAAGCCCGTGTACCCTGAAACGACGTTCACGATCTTGAAGTTCGTTGGCACCCATTGAACGCCTGCGCCCAAACGAAAGCTGTCGGAAATCTTCCAACCCACGGCGAAGTGGGTGAAGAGCTGCAAGGAACCGTCGTTGTCGACCAGTACATAGCGCTGCGGGCCATTCTCGGGGAACGTATGGCCGCTCAAATACGGTGCGTAGATGCCAAATCCCCAGCTCAGGTCGTCGCTGAAAAAACGGCCGCCAACCATAATCTGCGGGTCAGGTTTGGGCGGCGCTTCATTCGAAACAGCGTTGTAGTTGATGACATCCCCGTTCTCGAGCGTGCGCGGAGCTCGCTGAAAATCGAACGAGAGCGTGATCATCGATAGGTCGACCAGTAGCTTGGTCTCTTGGATTCCCGCCAGGTTTGCCGGATTGAACCAGATGCTGTTCAGGTCCTGCCCGCCGGAGGCGACGTACGCTCCCGCACGTGCGTTGGGCTTGACGCCGTGACCCGGAAGAAAAAACCCGCCAGCAAATGCATCTGTCACGGTCAGGCACGCCACAAGCGCCACGAACAGACCAATATACTTAGCTCTCACCACTAAACCCTTAGGTCCTTAGAAACCTTAAGTACTTAGGAATTTCACCGTTGGCGTCGGCTCACCAACTCGTAAAGGCGTTCCACGCCGTGAAGGTCGTCGCCCATGTAATCATTCAATTCGAGCATGAAGTGCCGATAGTCTTCAGGAGTCTGCAGCTGTTCTGCCAGCGGATCGGGGCTGAAGTATGCGGCAATCATATCGACCAAAACATCCCACGGCTCACGCTTGCCAGGTGGCTGAAGCAGCGCGCGATGGATCATGAAGATACCTGTGTTCTGTGGGTCATACTCTAGCGTCTTCTTAAGCATTTGCGCGCCCAGCGTGAGGATCGGCACCTCACGGAATGGCTCCGTTTCCCACTGTGCATCTGGGTCAACGGCGTCCGCCAGGAACCGGCTGATCGGCAACCAGACGTCCGAGTTCACTGACTGCACCAACAACTTGTAGATGGCAGATAATGTGTGGGCGCGACCCTGCGGCGTTGCGAGCATGTAGGCGAGGAAATCATCGATCAGCTCGACATCCGCTTCGTTTTCAAGCGTGTTGCTAGCCAGATCCACCAAGCTCGCCAACAATCTCGAGGTCCATAACTCCTCCAAATCTCCCGCAACCTGCACCTCCAACCACGGCACAAACAGCCCTGCGGCCTGTTTCTCACGCGCCAGGTTGGCGATGTACCGCATCGAATCCGCGGCGAGCGCTGGTGAACCGGTACGTTTGAATCGAGGCTGGCCGGCCGAAGGTTTCTCGGCCCCAACCATCACATCGATTAGATTTCCTACCGCGGCCCGAAGTCGGCGGCGCGTTTCGGGTACTTGTTTGAGACGAATGGACGCCTCTCCCACTGCATCGATCATGACGTGCATCCGGGTTGGATTCGAAACCGTGCGGCCGTCGTCGATGATGATGAAATCGTCTCCGTTGTGTTTCCGGAAGCCATCCTCTTTCAGAGCGTGCGCAAGCAGTTGTCTAAGGTTCTCTTTGACGGGTCGTCCAGTGCTCTGCTCGACGTCACGCACCGCGAGCGAGAAGTTGTGCAAAGCCAAGAAGAAGTCCTCATTGGACATGAGCTCTTCAAGCGACTCTTCATAGACTCGGAGGTTGCCCCCCTTCATCTCGGAGTCGTTTCCATTGGCCTTTTTGTAGAGTGATGGATCGCTTGTGTAGTGGTTGTGCAATACGCCAAACAGGCCAGCCAAAACCCACTCTTTCTTGTGGGCACTGAAAGCGACCGCCATCGGATGAATCGTGTCGATGGCACCGGAAGCCTCACCTAGAAAGAGGCCGTACGCCAGATGGTTGGCCATCACATGGCCGTCCTTACACACGGGATCATACACATCCAGAATGATCGAATCGGTTTCAAACCGAAGGTCTTTCTGATTGAACAAACGGGTGATCTGATGCGGTCGTGGCCGTTCATCGAGCTCTGTGCCAAACAGCGGACTAAGCGTACTCAGCAACGAGGCAACGCTTCCAGCATCTGCTCCCAACAGGTCCAACAAATCACCCAGATCGCTCGCCCAAACTTCGTCGGGCACTTGTTCCGCCAAGTCTAGATTTCCCGCGACAGAGGCCATGAATGCTTCGCCAGCGCCTTCCAAGTGCAATAGTGGTGGGAGGTCGGGTAGAGGGGAACCGTTCAATGACGCCTCTTTGATCGCCATCGAGTATGGCACCCCAGCAGTGTCATGGATCAGGTGAAGGAACTTCTGAAGTTGTGCTCGACCGCGCTCAGTCTCCGGGACAGCGGGGTCGTACGCCTCGCTAAACAACTCCGAATTTGGGCAGTTACGAATACAATTGTATCGATTCAGAGTCCCGATTTCGTGAGTCGCTTCGCAGCTCAAAAAGCAACTGTCATACGCTCCACCGGTTGCGGGAATCGTATCGGAGTCCTTGTAGCGCAACATCAGGGCGAGCGGCTCTCCGGTCTTCACGAAGATTGGTTTCTCCATTGCTGCCATCACATCGGCGAATAACAGCGGGTCGGCGGCAATCTCCTGCAGGTAGGGCAGCGCGTCGTACGCCATGGTCTGCCGGTCATCCATCTCAACGTTATGTTTGTTGAGAATCTCGACCATGTTGTCCATTTCGTACATCAATGCCGCGATTGCATCCGGATGTCGTTCCATCAAGATCGCCAGGTCTTCCATTACCTCGGGCATCGCAGGCGTCGCCATCATATGGACCAGCGAATATGTGAGTTGGTTGAGCGGCTGGTCAGCGGCGTAGCCTTCATATCCACCAATCTCGTCGGTGTGCACCGTTTTGGGGCCCATCACTGTTTGGAACGCGACCAGCATGTCGTAGAGCGTGTCTTTGGCAGACAGCGGCTGGAATTCTCGAACGAGGAAGCCCAAACCGGTGCTGTGAATATCGACGTACTGGAACGCGAACTGGCCGCCCGGCAAGGTCGCACGTCCAAACGCATCGCGCACAACTGGAGAACCCGGGTCGTCGGTCAGCGCAAATGGCTCAAGCATCCCCGAATTTCCATTCTGGTAAACAAACTCGCCAGCTGGGTTCAGGTCGGCCAAACCGTCTCCGTCGTTATCGACAAATGGGAAGCTGACTCCGCCCGCACCATCAGGCGCTGCCAGCGGATACCCGCGCTCATCGAAGAGCACGACGTACATCGGGGCCACGGCTTGATCGGCCGCGTATTCGGGGTCTTCAGACAACGCCATGTCACGTAGGGTGATGGCCAGCGGTTCTTCGTCTGATGGCGTGGCTTCGCGAAGTTCTCGGGCCAAGACGCGGGTCATGTCACTGATCGCAGCTGGTTCTTCGAAGGTGCGTACGCCCTCGTCCGTAACGCCGTCGTTCTCCACAGCGATTCGCGACACCATCCCAAGCAGTTCAGGGAGGCGGGGATATCCGGAAGCGTGGCCCAGGAAGTTGTCGGGCGCACCGTTCTCAACAAACGAATCTGTGTCGGGACCGGTTGGCGTCGCCAATGCCCGAAGCAGCGCATCGTCTTGCACCGCCTTCTCAATGACCGCCTGAAGCTTGCGGGTGATCGCAGGCAAGATGCCTTCGTCGACCACTTTCAAAAGGTTGATCAAGAACTGGTCGATGGCTTCGAGGTCGTCCTCGGGTGCGATCGTGTCGATCGCGTCGACAAACTCGATGTAGTTGTCATCGAGCATCTGCGTCTTTTGCGAAGGGTTCTCTGGCGAGAGCTCGGCGGTGTCCTTCCAGATAACAAAGAGCTCATGACCCAACGAACGGGTCGGCGTGTCTTCACGCTCGAAATCATACTCTTTTTTGCAGGAAACCAGCGCTGCGCAGCAGGCAACAAGGGCGAGAACGCCCCACGCCTTCGCCAGGTGTGGCGTCAAATTCATGAACGAGCCTCAACGTTCAACTTGGGAAATCCAACCAATCTAAAAGGTACCAGATGCCAAGGCGCGATGCTACGCCCGCTCCACGCATTCTCGCAGCTCGATCCATGCCCACGATTGCAGGCCGTTTCGCCGATCATTGGGGTCCACCTTATTGGCCAAAAGTGGATAGCGGAAATGCACGCCATCGATGACCGCGCCGCCGTCGATTTCATAACCAGAATCTGTATGCTCGAGCTCGATCACCACCGTGCAACCCGCCAAAACAAAGGGCCGCATCAACGTCAGCGATTCCTCGACATCCGAATCATCACTCACCCACCAACCGTCGTTTAGGATGCGTTGCACCGCGTTCTGGCTGAGTGTGACGTGGGACTCGGACCACGATTTTAGCTGCTCATGAAACACGTCATCAGGTGCCGGTATCCCAACGATCTCGTATTCGACAAACCGTTCGGTCCATTGCTGATGCTGGTCTGCCGAGATGTCGGTCGACGCTACGAGCCCCACCGTGTGGTGTGGCGGAATCGTGAACGTCTCGTCGTCGATATCTAGCAACTCCATGCTCTCATCGACGCGGAACGCGCGAGAGAGCTGGCCGTATCCGTCGTAGACGCCCCAGACCACCCGGCCCGCGAAACCACGAAACGCATCGCTTTGAAACACCCGACGCCAGCGAGCGGGAAGCCAACGACGCTGCGCTGCTTTCGACTCCGTCATAAACGTCTCTGCAACACGATCGCGGACCTCGCCGCCCTGCACATAGCCTCGCGCGAGCGCGTTTTCGATGCCGTCGCCGATGTCGTCAAACTTCGACTTCAGCACACCGTACGCAGTCGAACGCTGCTCGGGATCACCTGTTGCCAGGCAATAGGCGATGTATTCGACCGCTTCTGTGAGTTCACGTCTGGACAGCATCTCTACAAACTGCCGCCCCGGCGTCTGAAGTGCAACCTCATGGATCTGGGCCTCGGTAGCCAACGCCGCGTCTGGCCATCCCCATGCTCCATTCACGGTCGCTTCCCGGAGTCTCTGGCGGCTAGCGGGATCCAAGTGTCGACAAATCGGCACCAGCTGTGGTCGGTGGTGGGACCGCGCTTCCTGGGTGAGCAACGCGTACAAAACACCAGCAGCACTATCGCTCACGGCGTCGCCACTGGCCCATCGCAATCCGTGCCCCTGTATCTCGTCAGCGGCGATCTCAGATAATCGTGTGTCCAGATAGTGGTGCAGCCCTTGGCTTGGTTCGATATTGAAGAGTCCTTCGGGCACAAATGCCAACAGCTGATCACCCGTAGCTTGTGGGGCGTTGGTAATCTCCCGCTTACTCAGAAGATCCCAACCGGGGTCGAGCTTCACATTTCGAAACTGGCCATGACGCTTCACCCAGCCGGCAATCTCAGCGGCGGCATCGCGAGTGAGCGCTTCCGCATCGATGCGCTTCGGCGGATAAGTCGCCGGTGTCGGCCGAACCAATGCTCCGCGCAGCCCCAAAAAGAACATGATGGTTAGCGTGAAGAAGGCCGTGAGGCTGATCGGACCCACGACCATGTAAACAACCGAAGACAAGATCAATCCAACCGCGCCCAGCGGGCCGATGAGCCCCGTGGCTCCCATCAATGCCTCGATAGGGCGCACACCTATAAATCGCTGCAGCGTATCAACCTTCTGGCCCTCCAAGAGCTTGAAGATCGCTTCTGACCGCTCTGGCTGTGCTCCGATGACGCGTCGGGCAATCGGCCCTGTCGAGCGAAGTGCGATCTGGACGATCTCCTCATCCGTCGCGAAGGGCATCACGAAGTTCGCCAGCTGAACGTTCTCGACCGGTGCCTTCGACTTTGCGCTCACTGCCGCAAGGGCTCGCCCAACCTGCGCATCACCAGCTTGTGTGCGCCAATGCGTCAGCCAGGGAAGCAGACTGCCTTCGAACATCGCCTCTGCGATGCGTTCGATATTCGTCTCGTTGAGCATGCTCCACGGTAGAAATCCGCGTCGACATTGATAGAACGCGATCGCCGCCGTCATCTCTTGCGTAGTCATATGGCCTACGACTTTCTGCGCAGCTGGCCCGAGCTTGTCGAACATCCGCTCGAAATCCATGCTCCACGGATCGTGCTTGGCCTGATTCAGGAAGTTCTCGACATCGTCAGCGTGGAAGGCGCCTTCGGGCGCCTGTGACAAGTAATGGACCCACCGCGGATCGGAGTTGGACGAGATTTCATGGTCCCGAAGCAGGATCCACAACGCCTCGCCCAGGTCTCGCGCATCCGGCACTTGCTGCTCGGCATAGTGCAAGAACTCGGTTATATCCGCTGAATCAGCGGCGAGCTGTCGAAGGAGGTCCATGTGAGACATGAACCAAGTTTGATGGACCAAGTGCCGATCTGCCAAGCAAAATTGCTTGACATCATATATTCACGCTGGCAAAGTCCGCGTCCCCGCAGCCGGCTTATTTTGGTTTTTGTGGCCTGCGGTAACGAGTTAAGGAGTTCGAAATGGCACGCCGTTGCAAGCTTTCAAATAAAGGGCCACATGTGGCCAACAACGTTTCGCACGCAAACAACAAAACGAAGCGTCGTCAGCTTCCAAATCTTCAGTCGAAGCGTATCTACCTTCCAGACGAAGATCGTTGGGTCCGCGTTCGACTTTCGACGCGCGCACTTCGCACCGTGACGAAGAAAGGCCTCAAGGCATACCTCAAGTCGGAAGGGCTTTCGCTCAAAGACATCACCTAAGAATTTCCGGACAATTCGGAACTCCTGCAAAGCCAGCCATCGCGCTGGCTTTTCGCGTTACAGCTCCCTGCGGTCGCGTTCCAGCTCGCCCTGCGGGCTTCGCGTTACAGCTCCCTGCGGTCGCGTTTCAGCTCCCTACGGTCGCGTTCCAGCTCCCTTCGGTCGCGTTTCAGCTCGCCCTGCGGGCTTCGCGTTTCAGCTCCCTTCGGTCGCGTTTCAGGCTTCGGCTTCGCCTCGCCGTTTGTTTAGGCGGCGTTTTAGCTTGTTCAGGACGAACTCGAGCTCTGGTGGGGTTTTGATCAGGATGATCACGGCGGCGATTGCTCCGAAGATGCCGAAGATCGCGGCTAGTGCGCCGGTTGCGATCCATTGAGATGACGCGTCGTAGATGTGGTGACCGGCGAGATATGCAGGGATTCCGCAGGCCGCTCCAAACGCTAGACCGCGCAATAGGCCGCTTAGAGGCATCATCAACTCGAGTTGTTTGTACCGGAGCTTGTAGACTGTGAGCAGGGTACAGGCGTTGAGTGTGATGCCGACGCTGGTTGCGACGGGCAGTCCCACAACGCCGTATTTTTCATTCAAGAGGAAGTAGACGGGGGCGGATACTGCGACAACTACGGACCCGATGATCATCGGGCTGAAGGTGTCCTTACGTGCGTAGAATCCGCGGGCAATCATCGCTTGTGTCGCCCAGGCTGGGAGGCCAATCGCAAAGATCGTAAGCATCTGCGCGGTCAAAGCCGCGTCCTCTGCGGTGAACTGACCGCGGCGGAAGATGAGGTAGACAACAGGAGCCGCGATGGCGACCAAGCCGCATGCCGCGACTGAGGCCAAAAACACAACCCTTTGAAGGCTGATGCCAAGCATGCGTCCCATCTCATCGTGTTTGTCCTCGTGATAGAGGCGAGTCAGGTAGGGCAGAGCGGCCTGGCCTGCGGCCTGACCGATGATGGCAAACGCCATCAGCGTCAACTTTCGCCCGTTATTAAGCCACGTGATTGCGCCCTCTTGGTGCATCGAACCGAAGTACTTCAACAACCACTCATCGACGGTGACTAAGCTGACTCCCAACATCAGTGGGAGCGTCAGCATGAAGAATTGGACGAACCCTGGGTCAGTGGGGCTGAATTTGGGTCGGAACTTGATTTGTTTACGGGCCGCAAAAAGCGGCAAACCTAACGGTCCCAGAAACGCTCCGACCAAGACTCCGACAGCAAAGCCGCGGATGCCCATAAACGACGCCAGTACAATCCCGCCCGTGATAATGCAGATATTGTAAACGAGCGGAGCCAACGCCGACGGCCAAAACACCTCGCGCACGAAGAGCGTCGCCGCAATGAGGCCGCCGAAGTAGAACGCCATTTGTGCGGGAAGCACGATGCGAGTCATGTCGACGGCTAGCTGCAGCTGTTCGGGGTCTTCAAAGCCCGGGAAGACCAGGGGAACCAACTCCGGCGCGAAGATCATGAATAAGATCGTAAACGCCAACAACGCGGACCCCATCGTGGTCGCGACGATGCTGAACAATCGCCAACCGCCCTCTTCGTCACCCTTCGCAACGAACGACGAAAACAACGGGATGAATGTGATTGATAGTGTGCCGCCCGCTAGGAAGTAGGCCATCAAATCGGGGAGCGTGAACGCAGCGTAGTACGCGTCGGTCGCGCTTGAAGCCCCATAGAAGTAAGCAATTACGGCCTCCCGCATGAAGCCTAAGATCCGGCTGAGCAGGATGCTCGCCGACAAGATCGCCGCAGCAATCCCAATTCTGGCCCCAACCGACCGCTGTTCTTTGCCGTCTTCGCTCAAAATCTCAACCATCCGTGGTCGTGAGCCCATTGTAGGCCACCGACATGATAGCGCCAATTCTAACGCGTTCCCGGCTTCGAGTTCTTCCCCGCCTAAGAAACCTTCCCCGCCTTACTAAGCAAGAAAGCCGAAACGCCCAGCATTTAAGGGCTGGGCGTCCGACCGAAAGGAGGAGTCAAACTGGTTATCGTTCGTGTGCCACCGGAAACGAAAACCAGTCGACAAACCCTGATGGGCGTCAGGGTATTAATCTGATGCGGGACATCGCCCGACTGTTTCCAAGAAAATGATCTTTTTTTCGTCTTATTCAGACGACGGGATTTAGAGCGACCGAACGGCCAACACAAAACAGAGAAATGTGATGGTGACAGCGATGGTCATGTAGAAAACCCAAGGTGCCTGGTGCGGCTTTTCGTCGTGATGTGAATCACCCATGGTGAACCTCTCTTTTAAACGCGCCAGAAGGCGCTAACAACGCGCGCATATTTACCAGAACTTGGGGCGCAGTCAACCGGCCCGAGCTCTCGCATTTTACTTCGACAGGTCTTGGACTACGCGATCCAGAGTGTGATCGAAATTCGAGACCAGCTCAGCTGGAAAGGTCGACGGTGGAATCTGCCGGGTTTCGGACTTCTCGCCGATCTTCACCGTGACCTTCAGACCCTCGCCCAAAGTCACTTCAGCAGTGTTTGCCTTCCGACGCTCAAGCACCTGTTTCACGATGGTCTGACGCTCTTTATTGAGCTCTGCGATCGCGCCGGCATCCGTGCCCTCAACAACAGAGAACTGCCCGACGGGGGCCGCGGCTGCTTTCGGAGCCTCGGCCGCTTTGGGAGCCTCAGCCTTCTCGCTGCTCTTTGACTCACAGGCTGCCAACACAGCGGCAGCCGCGATGGTAGCGGTCTGCTTATTCATCACGGAACGTGTAGAACAAGTGGACGTTTACACTGGCCGACTCGCCAGCTGGCTTGGGGTACTTAGCCTTCTTAAGCGTGTTCTCGGCGCACTTGACGACCTTCTTGTCCGGAAGTTCGGTGTGCGTGAGCGTCACTGACTTCGCTTTGCCTTTCGCGTTGACCTCTGCCGACAACAGGACTTTGCCTTCACCGGCGAATTGGTTCTTGCGAACCTGGCCGGAGTAGCATTTGGCAAGCTTGTCATTGAGTGCTGTCACAGCATCTTTGGCCTTCGCATCATCTTCGAAACCATTCGTGTACACGCTGTCCAATCGAGCGACCGGCTGGCGCTTGTACTTGCTGGCTTTCAATGGGAACGATGCGACCTTCTTGCCCGCACCATCGCTGATGAAGATGTCCTTCTTTGTGATCACAACAATGTCGAGTTTCTTGTCGCCATCGATGTCTTTGACGATGGCCGAGACCGGCGCCGACTTGGTTTCGATGCGCCCCATCGCGGCCTTCTTGCTCCGAGAGCGAACGGCAACGGCGTTGCCATCGGCGAGCAATGATTCTTCGGGGGTGCCATCACCGTTGAGGTCGAAGGTCTCTTTACCAGCAAGGATATCGGCGCCGTTGTGGGCGTCGAAGAGATTCATCTCCGTGCTTTCCAACTCATTGGCGTCAGTGCTTTGCGCCAGAACTTCGCCATTGGATCCGTCGAAGCGGCTGTAAGTCTTCGCACCGCGGTGCTTGCATTCGATGTCGGCCATCAAGTCACCATTGATGTCGCCCGCGTTGCAGAAGTCGATGCCACGACCCACCGATGCGCTCCAGACGAACTGGCCGTCGAACGAGTAGACGGAGACTTTCGAGCCCTTCACACATGCGACTTCTTTGCCCTTGGCGTCGATGATGTTCGCGACCAACACCTGGTCACAACCTTTCTTTTCCTGCCATTGCGGGGTGGTGTTGTGGTCCACAACGAAGAGTGGGCGGCCTGCGCCGACGACGTTGGGTTGACCCGAACCGTCGATATCCGTCGTGATAAGCCCGAGCTTGTTCTTGCCCTTGGCCTCTTTCCACTTGTAGGTGCGCCAGACGGTCTTGTCTTTACCGATGAAGTAGACCGCGCCTGAATCGTGCACCATCACTGGCGCTTCTTTGCTCGGCCAATCGTAGATTTCCTGCGCGGAGGCAGACGATGCGAGCATCAATCCGCCCGCGACGAAACTCAAAAAGACTAACTTGTTCATGACAAACCTATGTTCGAATCAATCACCCAACAGCCAAGCTTCATAACACATTCGCCCCTCCCGTACATTTCGATTAATGGGCCTAATTCACAACCGTTAACTCGCCGGCCTGCGTCAGTTTGTAGCGATAGCCGGTTTGGAGTTCGAGCGTCTGCGTCGTACCAGAAGCGTCGGGCCAGCGGATGGTAACCTCCGCTGTGCAATTCGTGCCCAGGCCGAAGTGTAGGACGCGGTCGTTTTGCAGGCCGTAGTGGCCGTGACCGCCACCGACTTCCTGAATCTGGATCAGGTCATCTGCTTCAACAGTGACCTGTGCGCCAATGGCAGCGCGGTTGGTGCCTTCGCCACCTTCGAGCTCGATCTGAATCCAATTGCCGTCTTGGGCGTTGGTGTTCTCGAAGAACCGAACGTGGCGCTCGCCGCCCGGATAACAATGTGACCCGGAGCTGCAGCGGAATGCTGAGTGGCCGGCGATGAAGTCGACGTCTCCGTCCCGGTCGAAGTCGCCGGTTACCACGCCATGGCTTGAGGTGTGATTGATGCCCTCCTGCGTGGTCAGGCGACGGTAGGTGCCATCTTCCTGTTGCCAGTAGAGCCAAGCGCGAGTGCCGGGATAGTCCGTGGACCCCAGCATGATGTCGTTTCGGCCATCGTTGTCGAAGTCGAAGACGGCGGCGGTGATATCACCGTCGTCCCAGCCAGCGCCTTCGCGCACTTTCGTAATGCCCAAGACGTCGTTGCCAGGTCGCTGGAACACGCCCGTCCCGTCGTTGAGCAACACCTCGGAAGCGTCGCTGTTTGCCCCAACATCGAAGTGGACGATTTCGGTCGTGAACAGGTCCAAAAGTCCGTCGTTGTTGAGGTCGGCGCACACCGTCGTGCCACTGTTGCCGCCCAAACGGAAAGGCTGTGTGTCGCGAGCGTGGACCCAACCTCGAGGCGATGGGCATTGATAGATTGGGGCGGGGGCGAGGTTGCAGCCCTCGTCATTCGGGTTGCTTGCGCAGTAGCAGCGTGCCGCATGGCTCGCCGTCCAATCCTGATTGCCGTCGAAGGCATAGCCTGACTCGAGCGACTTGTTTTCGAATCCGGTCTCGTTCGATGCCCAGAGGTGATTCGGTGCGCGGCCATACGAGGCGCTCAGCAATTCAGGCACACCGTCTTGGGTGACATCACACGCGGTGGTTCCCCACGAGTTGGTGTGCGCACGGGCGGCGTTGAGGTCTTCCGGATTTTGCCAGGGCTGACTGACGATTCCGAAATCCGAACTCTGGTCGACGAAGTCGCCGTTCGGTTGCTGGATGTAGAGCTGGTCCGGTTGTGCGACGCCGTCGAGCGTGCCTCGGCCTACCCACAAGTCGAGGCGACCGTCGCGGTTTGCGTCAACGAACGATGCTCCACCAACCGTTGCGGGTTGCGCACGAACCTCGAATTCCAATGCACCGGTGTAGCGTCCAAACGTCCCGTCACCGTTGTTCAACATGATGGTCGCAGCATCCAACACCGAGCCGTCATGCGTAAATCCGCTGAATGCATCCATATCGCCATCATTATCGACATCTCCCCAGACCGTCACATCGGCCGGGCGATTCCCCTCAACGAAGCGTGAAGCCACGATGCCTGAAGATTCTGTCACATCCTCAAAGCCGCTGCCCGTATTGCGAAGCAGCCAAGTTGAGCGATGTCCGTCAGGCCCAAAATCGTCTGGGGTCGAGCCGGTTCTTCGCACAAAGATGTCCAAGAATCCGTCGCCGTCGAAGTCGACGGCCGACATTCGGACACCCTCGGGATTGATCGTTGGAAGTCCCCAATCAGCGCTCTTGTCAGCGAAAAGACTTACGCCGTTCTGGTAGGACGTGCCCGCTGTGCATTTGTCCGCGAGTTGCAGCGTGTTGTTGATATTGTTCGCGTTGTTGGAGTTCGCGTTGTTCGCGTTGTTCGTGTTGTTTGCGTTGTTTACGTTGTTGGCGCGGTTTTTCGCCTCACCGTCACCAACTTTGTTTCCCGAAGCGCCGCACGCCGTCAAACCAACGATCAAGAGTGCCAATCCAACTCGATTCATACCTACACCTACGTACACAATAATACAGACGCTCTATTTAGCGACCTGAAACGCGAAAATCAAACGTTTGTCTTGGCCTGCGGCCAGCTGTATTGGCTCGGCCAATTTAAGCTGAAACGGCGAGGCGAAGCCGAAGCCTGAAACGCGAGCGTAGCGAGCTGAAACGCGCCCGCAGGGAGCTGAAACGCGACCGCAGGGAGCTGAAACAAAAAAAGCCGCGGTCTCCCGCGGCTTTTTGATGCGTTTGGCGCAGAACTTACTGGAAGTTCGCACCTTGCTCGATCCAGGTGTCGATCGTCGCGATATCCATCGCGCTCAGCTGACCACCTTGTGGCATACGCTGACCCATACCGTTGATACGGCGCGAGATTTCGCTCTGCATCGTGCTGCCAGGCTCGATGAGATTACGGTTTGACGTTGCGGCAACACCGTCGATTGCTGTTTGAATCTGCGCTGCGGTCGCGTTGGCGCCACCCTGCCAGCTGAAGTTGCCACGTCCACCGCCGTCACCATGGCACTGGTTGCAGTTAGCGGTGATGATGGCAACGACGTCCGAGAACGGAACAGCGTTGTTGTTCGAGTTGTTCGAGTTGTTCGAGTTATTCGAGTTGTTCGAGTTATTCGAGTTGTTCGAGTTGTTCGAGTTGTTCGAGTTGTTCGAGTTGTTCGAGTTATTCGCGTTGTTCGAGTTGTTAACGTTGTTCACGTTGTTCACGTTATTGACGTTGTTCACGTTGTTAACATTGTTCGAATTGTTCGAGTTGTTGACGTTGTTCACATTGTTGGCGTTGTTGCCATCTTCGTCGTCATCACCACAGGCGACGAACATCGTGGCAGCCAAAATCAAACACACTAGTACCCTAAGCTTTGCAGCCATTTTCTACTCCTTTCATGCGCATCCTTGCGCTTGGTTGTTTGTTCTGTGGGCGTCGGAATATAGGAAAGCATGATCGAGGTCAAGTTTGGCGAGCTAAGCCCACGGACGCATATGTGCCGATGGGTCTTGGATATTTACCCCATATCGAGTTTCCAAACCTTCAGCCGCAACCTGAATCATGTTCGCCCGAACAAGCTCTTCAAGAAGTGGTCGAACCGACGCCATCCGCAACGCGAGCTCAAGCGGGGCAAGGTCGTCGCGGCCCAGATCCCGTTCAACGAACTGGCGCAGGGTTGGGGCACCAAACAAAAGTCCCGACACATTGGTGAGGAAGTTATTGGACCAACGCAAGGCCCGATGCAGCATCCACGTTCCCCGTGACGCCGGAGCGCCCCGATTCGGCAAGACATGTTTGGGGTCAAAGGCGAGCGCGCGTTCGAAGGCCACAAGGTACCCCTGAATCTCGTCGACCCAGTATGGCACCCCGCTGTACGCCAGCTCGCCGGTGAAAAGCGCCTTCGCATCCGCATCCCACAACATGCAATGACCAGCATCCGGTCCGGGCGCAGCGACCACCTTCAAAGGCGCGCCTGCGAAGACTTGATGGCCATCCAAAACGGGCACAAAGCTGATCGTTTCGGGACAAGCTAAGACCGTGTCTACCTGTGACTCGTGCCCGTTGTGCTGCATGATCTGAGCGAGCTCGGCGCGTCGTGCATCCCATTCGTCCCTCAAACTCCCAGGCCGCTCTAGATCAGGGGAAAACAACACATGGCCGGCATTGGGCATCGCCTCGATCGTGCCCGTGATGTGCGGCTGCCAGGACGTATAGATGACGCGTTCGATATCATCAAAGCGCAGTCCCAGCTCGGACAAGCCTGAATCCAGTGCGTTCAGCTGCGATTCGTGGCAACCATTGATCAGGTACGCTGGACCATTGGGTCGGGCGTGCACGTAGACGTTTGACGTGCCCATTATGTTTTGAAGCGATTCGTTCTCGAACGAGAGCTCCACACGCACGAAGGCCCCGTTGGTATCGTGAATCACCACCATATCTGGATGCCGCTAATGTTTGGGCTTACGGGCGGTAGGTGAACCGAAGCTCGTAATCGCAGAGGTAGAATGTATCGCCCTCTTCGACCTTCTTGCTTTCGATTCGGTTGCCTCGGTACTCCACGCCGTTCGTCGATCCGAGGTCCTTAATATAGTAGGAGCCATTTCGGAAAATGATGGCGCAGTGCTTCCGCGAGATATTGCCATCACGGATCGTGAGGTCAGTCTGCTGACTGCCGCGACCGATGACGAACTTCTCTTTGTCGATGACGTATCGATTATTATTGAAGATCAGGTAGATCGGCGTCTGCGCTTGACCGGCCATTGAAGGCTGTCCCGCTGCGCCGTTAAAGCCGCCGCCCTGGGGCTGCTGACCGTAACCACCCGGCTGCTGCTGAGGCTGCTGCCCCCAACCTGGTTGCGCCTGTTGGCCACCACCTGGTGGGCGTGGCGGAGGCGGTGGAGGACCACCAGGTCCGCGCTGCTGCTGTTGTTGCTGCTGCCCACCGAACTGTACGCCACCTGGCTGCGGTGCACGTTGTTGCTGTTGCACCGGAGGAATCTGATTAAACGTGCGATGTTCCATGGGCGAGAAGCCACCTTGTTGGCCACCGCCAAGCTGAGGCTGACCGTAGCCGCTCGGCTGCGGAGCGCGTGGAGGCTGCTGGCCGTAACCGC
This sequence comes from bacterium, assembly GCA_030427705.1. Taxonomy (GTDB): domain Bacteria; phylum Myxococcota_A; class Bradymonadia; order Bradymonadales; family Bradymonadaceae; genus JAUIBR01. The sequence goes on from JAUIBR010000009.1 coordinate 30,284, forward strand.
CTGCGGGTTGTTGGCCGTAGCCGCCACCTGCAGGTTGAGCCCCATACCCGCCACCTGGATCACCACCCTCAGCAGGGATGTAGTCCCGACCGCGTGCATAGGATCGCATGGACTCGTTAATCAGATAGTCCATGGAACAACCCAAATCGGTCGTCATCTGTTCGAAGAGCTCCCAGAGGTAATCTCTGCAGTAGAAGCTCCGAAGTGTTTTTCGATTTTGATCAGTCATGGAATGCGCGTCCCACGATGCGACCTAAACGCTCGTTTCGTTGGGTGGTATTGGGTCATCGACACTTTAGCATCGGAGCCTAGCACAGGTATTCAAAAGGTGTCCAGAATTCATGCGGCTATGACGTGCCACTTCCGTCCAGAATCACGCGGCGAATCGTCGACTCCCAGAACCCGCGACTCTTCAGGTGTCTAACCGCCTTGGCGCGTTCATCTGAATCCAGGTCTTCACCGAACTTCGATTCCAGACGTTCGCGACACCGCACATCCCAGTCCTCGTCCAATGATTCCGAGGCTGTCCGGGCCATCGATGGCGTAACTCCGTGCGCCACTAACTTCTTGACGATCTTCACCGGACCCCATCCTCGATCGCGTAAGATTTCAGCCTGACGCTCCGCAAATCGGACGTCGTCGAGCCAACCATACTCTTCGCACTTCTCGATCACGACATCGATAAGATTGGTGGGATAGTCGCGCTTCTTGAGCTTTCCAATCAGCTCTGCCCGCGAGTGGTCGCGCAATGCCAGAATGCGTACGGCCGTCGCCTCGACCATGTCCGCTGTGATTTCGGGCTCCGTCACACCTCGCCCTCACCCGAAACGCACACGCCGGATTGACAGGACACCCCGGCACCACAGTCTGAACTGACCTTGCAGCGCTGGAACTGCGGCATGGGTTGGGCGTTTTGCCCACTCGAACACCCTAAACTGGCGAAGGCCGCCAATAGCGTGGTCGTTAGTAAGATCTGGTATGCCGTTGCTCGGAACACGGTGTCTCGGTATGCTCTCGCGCCGAATGACGCGAATTTCCCGTAAATTCTGAAGGGTTCGCGTCTGACACGCAAGTAGGTCTGCGGTGAGCGTAGAAGAGAATCAAAAACGGGTCGGAAAACCAGCGCTTGCGGTCGCCATCGTCTTGATGGCCTTGCCGCCGGTAATCCCGCTCTATTACGCACTCTCCGAGGAAGACACGATGATTCGTGGCGTCTTCATCGGGACGGGCGTCGTGATGCTCATCGCAAACGGACTCATGGTTGCGCTGATTCACCGCTGGCTGAACCGAATGGATGCTTGATGTCGGATTCCAAGAACGCTGAGAAACCTGTGTCGGTCTCGATCGTCATCCCCGTCTATAACGAGGAAGGCATCCTGTCCGCGTCCGTCGCAGACCTCACCCAAAAACTAGAGAACGACCCGCGCTGGGACCGTGAGTACGAGATCATTCTCAGTGAAAATGGGTCAACCGATGGCACGGTTGAGAAGGCCCACGAACTCATGGAGAGCTATCCCCGCCTGCGTTTGCTGCGTGCGGGTGAGCCGAACTACGGGCTCGCCATGCGCAAGGGCATTCTTCAAGCCAGAGGGGAGTTCGTGATGTGTGACGAGATCGACCTGTGCGACACGGACTTCTACGTCCGGGCGCTCAAGGAAATCGAGGTCAATGGCTACGATATGGTCGTGGGCTCAAAAGCGCTGGATAAGTCACGAGACAAACGTCCGGCGTACCGGCGCGCTGCGACCTCGGTGCTGAATTTCATGTTGCGGGTGTTTGTGGGCTTCAAGGGCACGGACACGCACGGATTGAAGGCCTTCAATCGACGCCGGCTGCTGGAGGTTGTGGACAAATGCGTGGTCGACAAAGACCTGTTTGCATCCGAATTCGTGATTCGCGCTGAGCGCATGCGTTTCCGAGTCACAGAAATCCCAGTCACGGTCGTCGAAAAGCGTCCTCCATCGATCAACCTGTTCCGACGGGTGCCCAACGTTCTAAAGAACATGGTGCGCTTGGCCTGGGTCATCCGCGTCACGAACCGATAGATGACCTTCGCTTGCATCACCGTCGATCTGGACGGTTCCAACTGCTACCGCACCATTCATGGGTTGGATGAACGCTCGTTTGACGTCGACCCGATGTACGCCATCGGCATTCCCAGAATGCTCAAGTTCTTTGAGGATGCCGCGATTCCATCAACGCTTTTTGTGATTGGCTCCGACGTCGAGGTCTCCGCGCATGCCGAGATTCTGCGTGGTGCACACGAATCCGGGCACGAGCTCGGAAACCACACGTTCCACCATCGGTATGACCTGCGAAGCCTGAACTTGGACCTGATTGAGGCCGATATTGCTGCTGGTGAAGACGCTATCGAGAGCGTTTCCGGCCGCCGGCCGTCGGGGTTTCGTGTCCCAGGTTATAATATCGATTCGGCCGTGTTGAGCATCTGCGAAGACCGCGGCTACACCTATGATTCCTCGCTGTTTCCATGCCCTTCGTACTATCTGGCCAAAGCCGGAATCATGACCACTCGGCGGCTCACTGGGCGGCCGAGCCGCTCATCGATGACACTACCTCAGACGTTGACGGCCCCCATCGCGCCGTACCGTCCAGACGTCGATGCGCCTTGGAATCGTGGCAGCGCTGCGCTCATTGAGATCCCCATGTGTCTGACACCAACGCTGCGATTTCCGGTCATCGGCACCAGCCTGCATCTGTTGGGCAAGACGGGGTTCGACGCCGCGCTGGGCGGACTTCAGAAGACCTACGACACGATTCTGAATCTGGAGTTTCATGCCATCGATTTCATGGATGCCGACGACACAGGCGTCGGGGATTTGGTTGGCCTGCAGCCGGACCTCAAGGTGCCATGGCACCAGAAACGTGAGCTATACAGTTACGTTTTTGGAAGGCTTCGTGAGCGCTATGTGTTCTCGACGATGAGAGATGCAACCCAAGCTGTGGAGAGCGAACTTTGAGTGAGCGATACTTCAAGAAACATGGTCCCCGCACCGACCTCGGTGAATCGTTCTACCCGTTGCGACTGACGACACATGAACCGGCATTGTTGAACTCGATGACCGCCCTGACCGCGGCATTTGTCGCCGGCAGCGTGATGCGAGAAGTTGCCAAGCGTGGCGGTTCAAAGATTGGCAGTGCGCCATTTCAAGAGATGCTAAATCACGTCGGACAGGCGTTGCCCGAGGACGTACGAAATCATTGCAAGGCCGAAGTTGAAGGCGTGCTGGAATGGCTTGAGTACCCGCCCGAAGGTGAAGAGATCGAGATCCCCGAGCTTCGCGTGATGCGTGAGGCCGATGTCGAGGCCAAGCTGACACTTGCCCAACAAGCCATCGAGAGCGAGCAAGACCTTGAGCTACAATACTACGACACCGAGACCGAGCGCTGGCCGCAACGCCGCGTAACTCCTGTAGCTGTCGACGCTGATGAGGCCCGGCTGAAAGTCGACAACGGCACGATGGAATTCTGGATCGATGCCGAGGATATCCGTTGGGTTATGCCGGTCAGACGATTCGCGCGACCAGCGACGAAGCCACCCGCTGATGTATTGGAGTTTCCGTTTGGAACGAGTGCCAACGACGACTAGAGCATGATCTCTTTGCCGTGCTTGTTCAGCATGGCGTCAACTCGATCGCTGAGCTTTTCGGCCTGCCGGTCCAACAGGCGAACCTGAGAGTCTTCATCTGCCGTCTTTCCTGGGAAGATATGGGGTCCCAAGACGTTGAAGTCCGCGGCTTTCACGGCTGTCACGTTTGACTGGCTAAACCGCTCCACCCAGCGCATGCGTCCTTTCACGCGCTTGGATTCACGTGTTCCGAATACGCCGACGGCCTGTTCCGTCCAGAGCTGGCCGTCACGCATGCTCACCGTTTCGCCGTACTCAGCCGATTTACGTGCGAACCGTCGGTAGTTTCCGGCGAGGTAGTCGAACACCATCATGCTCGACAGTTGGCGAGCAAGTCCGACGGAATCGGTGCCCTTCAGACGGCGGCTAAGATTGTGATGGACCGCTGGGTCGCGTTTCTTCAATCGGGTAAGCGCCTTGGTCACTGGCATCTCTTTGAGCTCTTTGTCGGCATCCAAGAGTCGACGCCACGCGCGATAGCGCTCAATTGGGAACTTAGAGAAGTGCTCCTTATTTGTGACCAACGCGCCTTGAACGACCTCGCCGTCCTTCGTCGCGAGCGCGTTGAACTTCTCCAACATCTCAGGCTGGCCAGGGAAAAGATCGGCGACTTCTTGCCATTTTATCGAGACCGCCCGCGCCTCACGAACTCCGAACTCACAAGCAATCACGCGGCATAGTCGATATGCGGCGACCGGCGTCTGCCAGTCATCAGGAGCGTCGTCGGTCGATGGAATCCAAGACCAGGTCTTGCCCGCGATCGTCACTTCAAACTCAAATTTCTCGGGATCTGGCTGCTTAAGCTCAACATCTTTAGCCGAGAGTTTCTGCAGTTCCGGTGAAAACACGGGGTCCAACACGAAGGATTGAGTGTAGTTCGACATCGCGATTTCATTTTCGGGTGCATCCTTTAGAAGCTCCAACGAAAGCTCGCGCATTCGTGCGTGGTCCTTGGTCTCGGCCACATTCGAGAGGTAGATTTCGCGCTCCATGACGGTCAGTGGACCGATTGACTTCGCCTTGTCGAGATACGTCAACACACCCGCAGGCTCGACATTTGCGTCGAGGAACACAGCGGACTCTTCACGAAACTCCTTCGAGTTCACATCGATGGGGGCCAAGGCGCCCCAAAGCGCGGCATGACTGGCCTGCACCGCCGCTTCTCGCTCCTGCATGTTCTGGGTGTAGACGTAGCCACCAATCGCACCGGCAACCAAAACCAACGCTACCAAACCACCCACAAACGCCAGCCCACGACGCGCGTAGATTCGCTTTGGCGCTGAACCCTCGCTTCGTCGGTCCTCCACCAGCTGAGCGCTGGAAAGCTCGATGGGGAGGTTGTTTCGAATCGCATGAAGCAAGTCCGTCGTCATGTACATCGCATCGATGACGATTTCCTTCGAGGCGTCCAACGCCTCTTTGCCGATCACGGTGATTTTGCGGTTGATTCTAGTGGTGTGTTTTGTGGCCATGCTTCTGACTCCGGCTGTGTCGCATGATGTAGGTGCAACACCCATACCAACTTACAAAACGGTGTTTTTGGCCCAAATCAGCCCAAAACAGGGTCTTCGATGCCCCGATCTGGCACGATCTGTGGCTGTGATGCCACGGCCGCAAAACCCCAAAACTTTTTCGCAACGGTGTCGGTGCCTCGTTCGATAACGCCCGTGTCCTGAGACAAAACCTAAAACACAGGAGGAAAACATGTCTGGACTACAAGCGATCGAACAACTGAAGGCCTCGGGCACGGAGGCACCCCATATCGAACCAAATACTCAAGCAAAACTGGCCATCTTGGCGCTCGTGGATGCGGCCGCCGATATGCTCTTACCCGCCGATTCTCCCTGGACCCTCTCGTCGAAGATCTGCCGGCAGCTCGAACGGCAAACCGGGTTCCGCCCGCCGGGCGGCTGGGCAAATGTCGCTTCCATAGCGACCGCTGCTGGGTTTCTGACCGTTTCGCCGGATGGATTCCGGGCAAATGTCACGCGGGATGAGTTGGAGAAACTCGACCCGCACGAGATCCGGCTCAAATGCTTGCGTGGGTTCACCGAATGGCTGGCGCCACCAGCGGTTGCGGCCGGGCTGTTCGTCTGTCTGGGCTTGCATCCGATGTGGGGTCTTCGGGTGGTGCAGGACCTCAAGAGCCCATTCTGCAACGGCCTGACCAAAGAGCATGAGCAGATGTTCCCCAAGGTGCAGCTTGAGTTGATTCGAAAGACCATCTTTGGCGCAATCTCATGCGTATTTGCCAGCCTGCGCGAGCTCGACGCGACTCAGAGCTATCCCGTTGATGCGCTCGTGCCTGTCATCGTGGAAGCGTGTCGGTGCGCACGTGAGGTCGTCGGTGATAGTCAACCACCGGGGTCGATGCCCGTGTATGTGGCGGATGCGAACGATTCGGAAGCCGCATTTCGTCGGGTCGCCGACGTGGCCATCATCGACTTGCTCGATACCGTCTTGGTCCCAGCTGGTGCGGCCATCCGGACCACCGACGGCGGGTTCATGATCGAGCGCGAAGCCTTCAATCGCCTTACGATTGGTGGTTTCACGCAACAACAGCAGGACGCCTGGTACGGTTGGATGATCTCCCCCGAACCCAGATTTCACGTGGCCTAGCCGGTGTGTTGGCGGAACAGCAGATAGATGACCGCCAACGACAAGACGATCACGACGGCGAGCAGAACGCCGACGACGGAAAGGGGCGCAACTGCGGGTGCAACCGGACCTTGATTCTCTTCAGTCCGACCCAAAAACTCACCACTTCGGGCCGCTGCATTTTCAATCGGAGGATGCAGCGGTCTCAATCCTTCTTGGGGAGGAGGAATGTAGCGCGGGTGGTCCATCATCTGACGTTCGAGCCGACGAATAATCAACTCAAGCCGGTCACGAACCGTCTTCGCATCCGGTGGCCGCATGTCGGGCTCTTTCTCCATAAGCTCCGCGGCGAGCTCGATAACAACCTCGGGTACACGGTCGCCAACCAAAGTGTAGAGGTTGGGAAGATCCTCTAGCAGATGCGCCTGCATCACCTCGAAGTCGTTCTGCCCATCAAATGGCGGGCGTCCGGTCAACGCGGTGAACAGCATCACGCCAAGCGAATAGAGGTCCGATTGCGCACTCGGCGCCCCCAGCGTGACCAACTCAGGCGCGATAACCCCTGGCGTGCCAGGAACCTCGCCCGCCCGCGTCACACCGCCGTCATGCGTGAGCTGCTTGGCGACTCCAAAGTCAACGACCTTCACCAATACCCGACCGTCTCGGTGTTGGCAGATGAGGACGTTCTCGAACTTCAGATCGCGGTGGATGATGCCGTGATAATGGGCCTCAATTAGGGCGTCACAGACCTGGACAAAGACGTGCAGGATCTCAAGCAGCGAGAGCTTCAACTCCTCCAGTGCTTCACGGAACGTCTTGCCTTCAACAAATTCCATCGCGATGTAGACGAGCCCGTTCATGTCGCGACCGGACTCAATCAGATTGACGATGTTTGGGTGTTGAAGCTTGGCTACGACCTGAGTCTCGTGCAGGAATCGCTGCATGAGGTCAGGATCCCGGGCCAACGTCGGTCGAATAACTTTCACCGCAACTGGCCTATTCACGGACAGTTGCGTGGCGCGATAAACGATGCCCATCCCGCCTTCGCTTAAGACCTCGTTCAACTGAAAACGCCCTTCTAACGTTCGACCCAGCAGATGCTCAGGCGCATCGGTGGGCCGCGTCGAAGGGCGTGATGTTGTCGCGGGAGTGCTCATGTCTAGAGCATGCCATGGCAGTCGCCATGGCGCTACGCGTTATCGTCGGATCAAAAGACGCGCGTCCTTTTCGCCGTTGGCCAAACGCTTCGCACGAAGTTCAAACGCTTCCGAGCACTGTGAGCGAAGATCGAGCTGAGTAGGCATCGCTTCGACACAAAGGTCGGTAAACTCCATCGCATTGAAATGACTGTCGCGCGCACGCACGACCAACCGGAGGTCGCGTGAGGTCTGCAAGTTGTACGAGATCCCCATCATCTTATCGACTTCATGGTTCAGGGCGATGGCTCCGGCGACCTCGACGAAGTTATCGCGAGTCCCTGAGTTCATGCGTGACTCGCACTCTTCCTGATATCTCCAGCGCAAGGCTTGATAGTTCTGCAGCGCCTCGGCTCGAGCATAAGCTTCGGTCCGCTGAGCGATTCCAAACTCCACCATCATTCCGGTGTGCATCACCTCACAAACGTTGGCTTCGCGGCGAAGCGACGTCTGATAAAGGCGACGCGCGCGGTCGAGGCTGTAGTTCTCGACCCAAAGGCCGGCCCAGGCGAGGTTGTTCTCAGTGGTTCCGTCGGTTGGCGTGAAGCGGTCGAGGCCAGTTTCCAGCGTGTCGATCGCATCGCGATAATCGCCCTGACGGATCTGGCTGTACGCCTTCATATTCGTGAGCGCCTCGCTGGATGGGAACTTGAGAAGCCCCTCACCTGCGATCGACTCACCGAGCCGCCAATCCTGACGATCGTGAAAACACTGGGTGTAGACGGCCCAATGCATTTCGGTCCAGTTTTTCTGCGGTCCAAGCCGCTCAGACACTTCGGTACAAGGTACCTCGTAGACGCCTACTTTGGCGCTTGCCTGTGTATTGGCCTTGTTGCAGTCAAACTGCAGATGGTGAGAGCAGAAGACGCTCAGGCCAAACATTGTGATGGACGCGACAGCCAATGCTGCCGGGTTTCGCCAGAAAATTCGCGGTGTGATCGCCATGATATACCGTGGAATGGAGTTAACGTCTCAACAGTATAGTGAACCGAAATGGCAACCTCAATACGTTGCCGCAAAGTGTTTGAACGACTATGCTGCCCATGACCCTTTCTAAGGAAAAATGTGCGTTACGATGTTGTAGTAATCGGAAGCGGCCCAGGCGGTGAAGGCGCGGCGATGACCGCGGCCAAAGCCGGGAAGAATGTGGCGATCATCGACCGAGTCAGTGAGGTCGGCGGCGGGTGTGTCCATTGGGGCACGATCCCCAGCAAAGTCCTGCGCCATTCGGTGATGGAATATGTCGACGTTGCTCGAAACCCAATGTTTCAAGGCGCGGCTGAGCATCTGGATATCGACTACCCACAATTGCTCAACGCCGCAAAGAGTGTCGTCGATCGACAAACCGGCATGCGGCGCCGATTCTATGAGCGAAATGACGTCCGCTTCGTGGATGGGCATGCAACGTTCGTCGATGAACACACTGTGGATGCCATCAATGACGATGGTGCGGTTGAGCGCATCGAGGGTGAACAGTTTGTCATCGCCGTCGGCACACGCCCATACCGCCCCCGAGACGTCGAGTTCTCGCACCCACGGGTCTTAGACGCCAACAGCGTCCTGCAATTGGGTACAACGCCGCACTCCATCACCATCTACGGCGCTGGCGTCATCGGGTGTGAATACGCATCTATCTTTCGCAACCTCGGCTGCAAGCTGAACCTGGTGAACACCCGCGATAAACTTCTGAGCTTTCTGGACGACGAGATCATCGACGCGCTCTCGTATCATCTGCGTGATCGCGGGGCGATTATCCGCCACAACGAGGAATACGACAAAGTCCTGGCGTTCGACGACCATGTCGAGCTTCACCTCAAGTCCGGAAAGGTTCTGAAGAGTGAGTATCTGCTTTGGGCGCAGGGTCGCTCGGGCAACACCGATGGCCTTGGGTTGGAGAATGTCGGAATCGAGGTCAATTCCCGAAAGCAGCTCGACGTCAACGAGTTCTACCAAACCACAGCTTCACACATTTACGCTGTCGGCGACGTGGTCGGGTTCCCTGGTCTGGCATCTGCATCTTATGATCAGGGACGTTTCGCATCGACCCACCTCGTGACAGGTGAAATGAACCGACGATTGGTCGACAATATCCCATCCGGAATTTGGACGAGCCCAGAGATTAGTTGCGTTGGTCCGACCGAACGTGAATTGACGGAAAAGAAGGTCCCGTACGAAGTAGGCCACGCACTGTTCCGAAGCCTCGCACGTGCACAGATTGTCCGGTGCCGCGTCGGCATGCTGAAGATCCTCTTCCATCGAGAAACGCTGGAGATCCTTGGCATCCACTGCTTCGGTTATCAGGCGTCCGAGATCGTGCATATTGGACAGGCCATCATGGCCCAAAGTGGCAAGGCCAACACCATCCGCTACTTCGCCGATACGACCTTCAACTACCCAACGATGGCCGAGGCTTATCGTGTCGCCGCCCTGAATGGCTTGAATCGTCTATAGTCTCGGCGCACAATAGGAATCCGAAGGGAGAGAGTTATGTGCCGACTATTTGGGTTCCGATCCGTCATTCCAAGCCAGGTTCACCAGAGTCTGGTGAGCGCTGAAAACGCGCTTATGCTGCAGTCAAAGTCCCATCCAGACGGCTGGGGCGTAGCCTATTATGTTGCGGAAACACCACATGTCGTGAAGAGCGCGGATGGCGCATTGGACGACAACCTGTTCCGCCACGTCAGCGGGGTCGTATCCTCCGAGACGGTGGTAGCGCACATTCGAAAAGCGACCCATGGCCACCTGTCGCTCATCAATTCACACCCCTTCCAGTACGGTCGATGGGTGCTCGCGCACAACGGCAATATCCCTGACTTCGAGGGCGTTCGAGAAGCGCTCATTAACAAGATTCCACCGATAAAACGACGCTTCATCTTGGGCTCCACGGACAGCGAAGTGTTGTTCTATCTGCTATTGGGCAATATGGCTCGCCGGTTTGAGCTGCACCGTCCGGGCTACCCTGTCGAAGAACTCGTCGACGCAATTCGCGAGACCGTCGAAGAGATCGAAGAGTGCACCGGGTTGAAGTGGTCGGATGAAGACAACGAACTGTATCTGACCTTCATCATCACCAACGGCCAGACGATGGTCGCACACCAGGGTGGAAAAGAGCTGAAGTACAGCACACACAAGACCGAATGCCCTGAGCGTGACTTCTGCCCTAGCTTTGCGGACTCTTGCGAGAATCCTGTAACCAACGGCTTTGTGAATCATCTCATCGTCACGAGCGAGGAATTGCAGGGCCAAAACGTTTGGACCGACCTGGCTCCCGGCGAGATCGTGGGCGTCGATTGGAAGATGCAATTTCGCAAGTTTGCAGGCCTCGACGTGCGGGCGCTCGCCACTGCATGAACCCTAGCCACGGCGTGATTCGTGTCTCCAGAGGAAGTTAGAGAACTGCGCGGGGACCTGACGCGTGCAGAATTCGCCGAGCATATCGGTGTGACACCCCTGACGGTCTATCGATGGGAATTGCCGCTGGACCGCGATGAATCTCGTCGACCACAGAAGCGGATTCGTCGCCGCTTGCGCGAGTTCCAGCAACGCGGTCCAGTGCTTTCCACCACAAAAACACGACCACGCATCACGGAATCCCCGCTGGCCTTGGAACTGTCCACGGCTGAGCGGTTTGCGCTGCTTCCGATCTTCGACGACATCCTCAATGCCAACTGGCAACACGCCGAGGAAGCGCTCATGGAGGCGCTGGCTTCTGGTGTCGCATCCACAGACGCATCTCGTGTGCTGACGCAATCGGCCAACGCCCTATTGAAGCTCGTCTGGAGAGGAGATGTCCGGGGCGCATACTCAGTGATGGCGCCGATTTTGCCGCTCTTGGACAATGCAGGCTTTGCACCCGAGATCTTAGTGCGGGCCCATACGGTGGCAGCATTGCTGTTCAGCTCCGCAGATGGCCTGGTGTTCAACGCAGGCCGAGTGAACACCCACGTGTCGGTTGTGAATCGCGTTGCTGACGAAAACGAGCACGAGTACCGAGCGCTAATCCGGGTGGCTGAGATGTGGGCCGCGTATAATCTGGGTGATGCGCCATTGCACGACCGAATTCGTAAGCGCTCACGAGAAGACACAAAGCTCGCATCCACTGCAGTGGTCCTCTGGATGGTCTGGGAGGCAGGGACACTCGGAGCAGTCTTGAGCGGCTGCATCGTGGAAGGCATGCGCTTCATGAAGCAATTGGTCGACGAGGCCCACGCTGCAAACATCCCGCTGCTGGCCGTTCGCGGAACGGCGTTTCTGGCCTACACGAGCCTCTACGCGTCGGCGAACGTCAACGAAATCGACGCATTGACGTCAAGAGCGTTTGAATGGGCGTACGAAAACCGCCTTGAACCCGGCGCACACACCGTTTTGCTGACGATCTGCAAGGCAGAGACCACGTTCCGACGTGCCAATTTCGAAGAGACCGAACGGCTGGTGCAACGTGCATTGGAAGATTCCAAACGCATTCAATGGGCGCCGCTTGAGCTCAGCACGACCATGTTGCGACTGCGATATGTAACCGGAAGAGCGGACACGATTGACGAACTGATCGACGTCTTTGATGACTTCCCACCCAAGCACCAAGTGCAGGGGCTCCGCACAGTGCGCTCGGCCGTGCGGGCGATGAGCACGTTCGTATCGCTCGATATGACGAGTGCGAGTGAGCAATATCGCCGAGCCGGCGACCTGGCTCATGAATGCGGGACGCTTCCGTCCCTGGAGACTCATTTTTACGCGCTTTCGTATTACGCCGCGTTGCTTAGCGGAGACCGGACGCTCGCGGACGGTGCGCTGCGGCGCGCGGAACGCTCGATCGAGCGCCTACCATTCGTTTGGGCGCAAGGACTGATGCGTTTGTACAAAGCCGTGCACGCCTCGCTTCGGGGGCAACCTGAAGACGCTGAGCAGCATTCGGCGGCAGCGCAGAGCACGTTCGCGCGCGCTGGAGACCAGATTCAGTTGGCGCTGACCCTGCGCCTGCACGCTATCGCTGAGTATTTGTCCGACGCCGATGACGCACAGGAACAGCTCGACCGTTCAGCGGCCCATATGAAGTCGTTGGGCATCGACGTTCCGCCGCCATATCAGGACGAAACTATCAAACGCTGGCGTGCCAACCAGCAGAAGAAGTCGGGCAAATGCCATGCCGGCACGCACGCGATTGCAATCCCGGTCGATCGATTGAGTGTCCGCGGAATGAGCGCCCGAGAGATCCTGACGGAGCTCTTCGCGCTACTGATCGAGATGCCGGAACGCCAGGGCGAGAACACGACCACGATTATCGAGGAAGTGACCGGGTCGAACCGAAACATCCTTCATCAACAAGGCGATTCGGAGGTCATCTTTATCCACGAGTTTGGTGACGGATTTGGTCGCCGCTACCGCATCGGCGCTAGTGATGCAGACAATCCCGACCTGCGGGCAAAAGTCGAAATGCTGGGTCAAGTGACAAGCCTCGCGCTAGAAGTCGCGGGTCTACGTGCGCTGACCAACCCCGCAACGTCTGCGGTGAGCGATGAAGTACCGGAACTTCCGGGTGTGATTGCAGCCAGCGAGTCGACTCAGCACCTGATGCAGGAAATCTCCCGTTTGGGGCAAAGTCGCGCAAACGTGCTTATCACGGGCGAGTCCGGCTCGGGCAAAGAGGTTGTCGCGAAAGCAGTGCACCGCCTTTCGACCCGAAGCGATCGTGCGTTTGTGACGTTCAATTGCTCCGCGGTGCCCCGCGACCTGTTCGAAGGCCAGCTGTTTGGCTATCGCAAGGGCGCGTTCACCGGGGCTACATCGAATCATCCGGGTGTCATTCGAGCCGCTGATGGTGGGACGCTTATGCTGGACGAGATTGGCGACCTGCCCCTCGAACTGCAACCCAAACTGCTGCGTTTCCTGGAGAACAGCGAGGTGTTTCCACTGGGCGAGACGAAGGCGACCACCGTGGATGTCCGCGTGGTGGCGGCCACGCACCGCGACCTGCGCGAAATGGTCCGTCAGGGCACATTCCGCGAAGACCTTTTCTATCGACTCGCCGTGGTGACCCTGGAAGTCCTGCCGTTGCGAGAACGCCGCGAAGATGTGCTCGCCCTAACCCGCGAGTTCCTCAACCGGTACACTCCGAAAGATGCGTCTGTCCCAAAACTCTCACCCGAAGCGGCTTCCAAACTGCTGGCACAACCTTGGCCAGGCAACGTCCGCGAGCTGCGAAACGTCATCGAACGCTCGCTCGCATTTTCACCGCTGCCCGAGGTCCTCGGCCCCGAAGACCTTCGGTTCTAAGGTCCACATATAAGCACCGATTAAACACAGAATTGCGCAGACTCTTTTGGGATTAGGCTTATGCTTCGCCGAAGTCCTCCAAAATCTCTTCGCGCTCATGCCTGAGCAGAGAATCAATGATATGGCGCTTTGTGCTCACTCGGCGGATTCCCTTCAGCATGTTCGTAGCTTTGAAGTTCACCAACAGCCCCCTGTCGAGTTTCGCCAGGTGAATGTAATTGAGAAGTTGGGATTTGTGTTCTTCAACGAGTTGCTCGACACACTTCACCTCGACGATCACCGCATCGTCGACCACCAGGTCGCAACGATACGCCGCGATGAGCTCCCCGTCATATGACAGCATCAACTCTTTTTGGCGCTCCACAACATGACCTCGCTTCGTGAGTTCCTTCTCGAGACAACGCTCATAAGCAATTTCAAACAGGCCCGGTCCTGCCTTTCGTTTTACCTCGAAAACCGCTCCGATTATTGAGTAAGTCAACGGATCTTGTTCCTTCATTTTGCACCTCCTTCTTGTGCGTTTAGACCCGTTATCGACGACATATGCAAAGCGTTGCCGAGTTTTTCGAGCAATCACTGAGCCTCTTTAAAAAATCTGCGAAATCTGTGTCGAATCGGTGTGTTTCTGTGGACCTTCTCCCCCCAAACTCGGAACAACCAACTCCCAAGCGCTGTTACTAAGTGGACTACTTGACCCCGAAGCGTCTCATAGTAGGGTGACCAAGTGACTTGAGAGCCACTTATGACCAAACTACGCGCACTAACTGTCGCTATTTTCATCGTTTTTGTGTTCGGCTGCGGCGAAGATCCAATCGCCCCCGAACAAGCAAAGCCGTACGTGGATGCCTGGGCTCAGACCGTCGAGTCTGAACTGCTCGAAAAGAGCGAGGGCGCGCCTGTCGTGCGCGAACTCAAAGCCCAGGTCGAGGCCGCTGCCGAGAAAGACCGCAATATGCCGACGCGGGATGAGCCACCCTATGATGTGCTCGTCGAGGAAGCGTACGCAAAGCGGGAGTTCAAGCCGGTGTTTGTCAAAAAGGGTGAGCTCACACCTGCAGGGCAATCGGTTTGGAAGATCCTGACCGAGATCGAAGACCACGTCTTGGATCCTCGTGACTATCCAATTGCCCGCGTGTCTGATCTGAAGACGAAGCTCGAGGAGATTTCGACCGAGAAGACCAGCACGGAGGACCTCCAACCGACGGAGGCTGAGAAGGCCGAGATGGTGGCCTACCTCACCTCGAAGACGCCAACCGAATTCGCGTTGACCGAAGAGAACCATACCAAACTCACTGATGAACTTCTGAATTCAAGCAGTGGAAGCCGGCTGAAAGATGCGATGGCTGCGCACGAAAAGGTGGGCGAGAAGTTCGCGGCGACCGGTGGAGAATTGGAGTATTTGCTAGCGCGTTCCCTGGCTCGATTCAGCTACCAGTTGCGCCATTTCCGAGCCCGGAAGATCTTCATTCATAAGCGTGAAGACGACTACTACAACGAGCCAGAAATCCGAAAGAAACGCCCTGACGAGGCCAAAGGCTCTTACGAAGCCGGCAAACTCTGGCGCCGCGCTGCGCGCATCGCTGAGTCGATGTATCAACAGCCGGTGTATTCTCGAAAGATGATCCTCAAGACGCTCACTGACACGATGAGCTCAGAAAACCCCGTCGAAGTCATCGATGCGATTCCACCGCAACAGCCGCAATACAAAGGTTTGGTGAAGGAGTATCACCGTTATCGCGAGATCGCAGATAACGGCGGATGGCCAACGGTCAAGCGCAAGAAGGGCCTCAAGATGGGTTCCAAAAACGCCACCGTCAAAGAGCTCAAAGAGCGCCTAAAGATTGAAGGCTACTACCCAGCCAGCGCGCCAATCGACGAGAACTTCGACCAGCATCTCAAGGACGCCATCACCGCCTATCAAGAGACGCATCAAATGAAGGTCTCAGGTGAGCCGCATATCGTGTTCTGGAAATCGCTGAACATCCCAGCCGAGAAGCGCCGGGACCAAATCCGAATCAACGTCATGCGCTGGCGCGATACCAACATCCTTCACGAGTCCGATGAAGTGTATGCGTTCATCAACGTCGCTGATTTCACGGTTGAAGTCTGGGAAGACAAGAAGCGGGCTGTGCGGCACCGGGTCGTGGTTGGAAACAATAAGAAGGTCAAAAACGAAGAGACGGAAGAGATGGAGCACTCCAATCGCACACCCGTGCCATTGGCGGCGTACATCGACCGCGTCATCTACAACCCGTTCTGGAACGTGACGCCTCGAATTCGCTCAGAGGAGATTCTGCCTGAGGTAAAGACTTACCTCGAAGAGAAGTATCGTAAGGAAGCCGCGGCGAATAAGCCGAAGACGCTTTCACCGTTCAAGACACCAAGCGGCGCGACCATCAACACGCCGCCGACCACGCTGGCAAACACGACGACGCCAACGACCACAACGCCAACCACTACGACGCCTACGACGACCACGACGCCTACGACGACCACGACCCCAACAGGTGCGAATACCGGCACGAACACAGTTGCGCCGGTAGCGAGTGCGTCGAATCCGTTCGTTGGCAAGCCGTACTACAACGCTGAAACTGGCGAGATCGACCCGAGCACGACTGACCCCGAGAACATCCCGGGCTGGTATGCAGCGAACAACTACGAGGTCATGTACGCTGGCAAGAAGTGGGAGTACGTGCGCATGACGCCTGGAGATCACAACGCTCTTGGTTACGTGAAGATTATCTTCCCGAACCTGCATGACGTCTATCTGCACGACACCAACGCCCGCGCGCTATTCAGCCGCGATATCCGGGCGTTCAGCCATGGATGCATGCGTGTTCAAGACCCTCTGAAGCTTGCCGAATGGTTGCTTCGTCGTGACGGACTGTACGAGAAGAACAATGTGCCTGCCGCCCTGAAATCGGGTGAGTACCTCCCGATCTTCTTAGATCGCCAGGTACCTGTTTTCGTGGAGTACTACACGGTCCGTGTGGACGATAAGGGTCGCGCGAACTTCCTCGCCGACGTCTACGACTACGATGACAACGCGCGACTTCCTGAGCCAGTGGTTCGAAAAGCCGCTGCACCGTGACTTCCCAAATCCACGAGTTCTTTCTAGACTTGGGCCACTGCTTACCAAGGTAAACCATGTCCAAGATCCTTTTGGTTGATGACGACACGTCATTGCTCGATGCCCTTGCCCTGAGCTTTGAAGATGAAGGCTTCGATGTCTTGACCGCTCCTGACGGAGACCAGGCGCTGGTGGTCGTATTGAACGAACACCCGGACGTCATCATCAGTGACGTAAACATGCCAAATCTTGACGGGTTCTCGTTCTGCCGCCGACTTCGGGAAGGTGGAAACGACGTCCCACTCATCCTGCTGACATCGCGCGATAACGATATCGACGAGGCACTCGGGCTGGAGTTGGGAGCAGATGACTACGTGGCCAAGCCGTTCAGCACACGCGTTTTGATTGCACGTGCCAAAGCGCTGCTTCGACGTCAGGCGGCGCGAGCCGGAGAACCCACGACATCGGACACGAATGACGAGGTTGTCGAACTGGACCAGGTTCGTGCTGATCCGCAACGTCTGGAAGTTCAGTTCAAAGGCGAGCAGATCAAGGTCACGGTGACGGAGTTTCGTCTTGTTGAGGCTTTCCTTCGTCGGCCAGGAATCGTGCTGTCCCGAGACCGGCTCATGGAGCTGATTCGCGGCGATGACTCGATTGTCGCCGACCGAATCATCGATACCTACGTGCGACGGATGCGCCGGAAATTCGAAGCCATCGACGACACCTTCGACTCGATCGAGACTGTCGTGGGTGCTGGCTACCGCTGGAAGCGCTAAGTGCGACGTGTCTTCAAACCGCTTAAATCCCTAAGAACCCGAACGCTCGCCGTCGTCTGCGCGGTCTGCGTCATCCCGGTTCTCTTCGTTTGGCTTGCAAGCCCCTATGAAGACGCGGTTGGACACGAGCTACGACAATCCCTGGAAAATGGTGCCACGTCGGCTGCCCATGCGATTCGAAAGCAGGGCATGGACGACGACTACCTCGAGACCGCCAGTAGTTTCGGCATCTGGGTTCGCGTCTACGATATGAAAGGCCAACTTTTGGTCGACCAGAACGGCATCGAAAAGCCTGGTCTGCGGGACCGATTCTTGTTTGCCCCTGACGACCCACCAACCGTCGCGCAATTCGATGCCACCATCGCCGAGCCACCGGAGCGATTGGTGTATCGAAAGTCGTTCGAGACCGGACGCCACGCGCGATGCGGATATGCGTTGGACGCGAAGCTGTTGGTCTGCGAGTACGCGCAGGTCATCGAGGCGCTTGGGTTCAAGCGCGTCATCTATCTGATCACGGGAACGCCGCGTGCGCTCAGCTCGCTCTACGACGAGCGGTACATGGTGACGCGCCTGACGTTCCTGGTGTTGGTCGTCGCCATCTTCCTTGGCCTCTGGCTGGGTTGGCGAATCGGCACGCCGTTGAATCGGTTGCGCGAAGAGGTGCTCGAGCGGACATCTCCAGTGGTTTCAACGACACCCATTGAAGTCGACGGCGACGACGAGTTTGCCGAGCTCGCACAAGCGTTCAATAGCCTGTTGGCCGCACTTGACGAGCGAAAGAAGGCATCCGAGTCATTTATGGCCGACATGGCTCATGAGGTGAAAAACCCCGTCGCGGCGATTCGAGCGGCCGCTGAATCGATGGAACGAAAAGAGATGACGCCAGAGCGCGCAGCGCGGATCTCGAGGATCTTAACCGACTCAGCAAAACGTCTGGACGGCGTGGTCAATCGATTCCTCGAACTCGCCCGCGCCGAGGCAGGGCTGCCGCGAGCAGAACGCGCCGAGTTTGACCTGGCAGAACTCTGCGAGAGCTTGGTCGAAAGCTATAAACAGGATGACCGATTCCAAGAGATTGAGCTCGTCGCGGATACGCAGCCTGCCTACGTCAGCGCGAGCCACGAACACGTAGAAACCGCGTTACGCAATCTCATTCAGAACGCAGCGTCATTTGCGGAGTCGAAGGTCGAAGTCCGCGTGAGACGTGGCGAAGAGACATGCACGGTTTTCGTCGTCGACGATGGACCTGGGATTGCGAGTGATGATCTGGAACGTGTGTTCGACCGATTCTTCACCCGTCGAGATGACGGCGGAGGAACAGGACTAGGACTCGCAATGGTGCGCGCGATCGCAGAGGCCCATGGTGGTGATGTGCACGTTGAAAGCGTCGTTGGCGAGGGAGCTAACTTCCAGCTCGCCCTCCCCAGACAGAGAAGCTGATTACTTGAGTTTGTCGATGCCGAGCCGCTTTGCGAGCTCAGGGTCCATCGATTTCGTCTTCGCGAAGAGGGTTCCGGACAAGTCTTTGTCATCCATCCGCGAGTACGCGAACAATCCCAAGTCATAATACTGGTGGGCGGTAAGGTCTTCGCGTTGGGCGAGTGTGCGAATTCGACGCGCGACTTTTGGGCGTTGCGTCTCTATCGTCCAACCGGCCCGCAGTTGACCAAACTCTGCCCCAAAACCGTCGGGCTTGATGGACTTGGCTGCCAAGAAGGCATTCTCGGCCTCGCGAGCCTTGCCTTCTGCCAACAGGATTTCCCCGCGCGCAACAGCCAGTTTGTATTCCTGCTCTTTGTTCGTCTTTGGTTGTTCGGGCTGCTCTTGAGGTGGTTCAGGCTCTTTCTCAGATTCGACGACCTGAGGCTCTTCCACCGGCTTCATTGCAGCCTCGATCGTCGCCAATGCCATTGC
The DNA here is from genome assembly GCA_030427705.1 of bacterium. Classification (GTDB taxonomy): domain Bacteria; phylum Myxococcota_A; class Bradymonadia; order Bradymonadales; family Bradymonadaceae; genus JAUIBR01. Next base: position 49,757 of record JAUIBR010000009.1, read on the forward strand.
TGGAGCTTTGCCAACGCGCTCACGCGCAAGCTCTAGCGCGCTCAAACCGTTGGGCTCTTCCTTGACGCCACGCTGCTCTAAGATGCGCTTCGCGCGGTCGAGTTGTGTCCGTATATCTCTGGCCGTAATACCCTCAAAGCCTCGGTAATTCGGGGCGAGTTCCAACAAACGTCCCCAAGATTCGACGATACCCTTGAGCGATTTATCACTCGTCGGGTCCCATTGGAGGTAGTAAGCGCCGCTCAAAAAGTGCGGCACCGGGTCCGAGGGATTGCGTTTGATGAGTTCATCAATGAGGTCTCGCGCGGCTTTCTGCTGTCCCAGACGCACGTGGCCCCAGGCAAGTCGTTCCACGGTGTGTGAATCCAAACCGCGCTTCTTGTAGTCCTCATTGTAGATTTCATAGAGCTCGAGATAGCGGCCTGAGGTCACAAAGACGGTCTCCAACTGCTCCAATTGAGGCCGAATATCGGGCCGCCCAATGAGGTTTGGATAGTTTTCCAGAAATCCCTCAATGATGGGATCGTAGGTGTCCCGCTGCGTCTTGGTGAGCTCCGGCTCTTGGTCGATGATCGGGGTGGGTTTCGGAGTTTTCGTTTCGACCGCCGTGAAGTAAACCACTTCGCGCTGGTCAGGCATAATGCCTGATTCACATCCGAATCCAAACAGAATCCCCACCACCAAAACGTATCGAGCCAATGACATCTGAGCCTCAACAAGACCGGTCCGATACCGTGTTAGCCTATTTGGGCCTGGGTTCCAACCTGGGAGACCGTGCAGCGACGATTTCCGCCGCACTCGAACGGTTGGATGCGACCGACGGAATCGAGGTTCGTCAGGTTTCCACCCTCATCGAAACCCCGCCGGCGTTCTACGAAGATCAACCGATGTTCATGAATGGCTGTGCCGAGATCGAAACTTCGCTCAGCCCAATCGCGCTGCTCAACGTGATGCTCGAGACGGAGCGGGCGCTGGGTCGCATGCGCGAAATCCCCAACGGACCGCGCACCATCGACCTCGACATCCTGTTCTATGGCGACGAAATCATCGACATCGAGGGCCTCACCATCCCCCACCCCGGCATCCCCGACCGCCACTTCGTCCTAGCACCACTCGCCGAGATCGCTCCTGCGTTAAGACACCCCTCTCTTCACGTCTCGGTGATCGATCTCTTCGAAATCCTTGGCACGGCAAGGGCCAAAACCAAGAACTGAGGACTGAAAACCAAGAACCAAGAGGAACTTTGAGTCTAGCGCGTAGTCTAGTTAGACGTTACCAATGGACCCAAGTCCTCCTGTCGTCGGTCACTGATGTCGAGCAACGAAGCAAAGCTGATTGAAAGCTTGCGCGCGCGCGATGAAGACGCGTTTCGTGAACTCGTACGCGTGTATCAGCACAAGGTTTTCAACATCACATTCCGGATCGTCGGCGACAAAGCCGAAGCCGAAGATGTTGCCCAGGAGGTTTTCGTGGCCATCTTTAAGCACATCGACAAGTTTCGCGGCGACGCGAAGCTGTCGACGTGGATTTACCGGATCGCGACGAACCATGCCCGAAACCGAATCAAATATCTGGCTCGGCGCCACCACAAAAAACACACCGAGTACGACGATGCGCCGGACAGCGCGAAAGAAGTCAGTCCTCTCTCGGGATCGGTGGACCATCCAGAGGAGAAAGCTCTCGGGCTGGAGCTTGAGCAGATTATTCAAGACGGATTGGAGTCGCTCAACGAAATCCATCGGACGATTATCGTGTTGAGAGACGTTCAAAATATGTCCTACGAGGAGATCGCCGTGATCGTGGAACTGCCCGAAGGGACGGTGAAAAGCCGACTGTTTCGGGCCCGCGTGGCGCTGAAGGAATATGTTAAAGAACGCTACGAGTCTTAGCGGGGGTTGGCATGACTGACGTGTTAGCAGACGCCGACGAGCAAGAGTTGAGCCCGCAAGACGAGCTCTTCAACGCGTATTTTGACGACGAGCTCGGCGACGATGAACGCGCGGAGTTTGAGCAAAGACTTGATGAGGATCCGGAATTTGCTGAGGCCTTCGAAATGTTTGTCGAGTTCATGGGTGGCCTTCAGGGAATGAACGTCGAAGCTCCCGTCGATTTCGTCGAGAGCTTTGAAGAGACGATGCGCAGCCGGTCGAGGGGCAAGCTCTTCGGCCAAGAGGCAGCGATGACGCAGCGATTTCAGACTGAGATCGTGGCAGCAATCATGCTCATCATCATGGCGACGACCTACCTGTTTTTTGGTGCACCCAACGACAAGCATATTGGAGACATGACCGTTAACGGGTCTAAGCCATCGTTGGAGCAACCATCCGAAACCAAGCGTTAATACTCCTCGTCAGCGGCATCCTATCCGCCTGCGGCGGGACTCCGGAGGTCCAAAAGACAGACGCAAGTCCCAAGCAGATCGCTACTGCACTTACACGCCCAAACGATGCAACGCAGGCCCGCTGTACACTGCCGGTTGTGGGTGAGTGGCCAACGTTCCAAGGCGATGCGACTCGGCGGGCAAACACGCCAGCGCCATCCATTCGGGACCCCGAGCTGAAGTGGAAGACTCGCCTCGGCATTCAATCGCGATACCAGAGCCCAATCATTGCCGGTGACTACGTCTTCGTGGGTTCTGCCGGCGATCTGTCCGGAAAATCTGATGTTTCCGACGGGGTATATGCGTTGGAAAAGGCCTCTGGGAAGATCGCCTGGTTTCAACCAACCCACGCCGACACCACGTTCGTGGCCTACGCCGACTGCCTCGTCTTTTCGGTCGCTAATGATGGCGTCATCCGCGCGCACGCTGCCGACACCGGAGAGGTAAAGTGGCAGCACGCCTTCAAGGAAGCCAAATTCTTTGCGCCACCTGTCGTCCTTGGGCGAACGCTCCTGACCGTCGACGACCACGGGATCGTGCGGGCATTTGAGCTCAGCGAAGGCCGTGCGCTATGGACCCGCGACCTTGGCCGGCCAGTCTCAGCCGGCATGGCAAGCGATGGGGAGCGCGTGGTGGTGGTTTCCCGAACGGGTCATATCTTCGCACTCAACCTGTCGGATGGAGCCATCGCGTGGAGTGTGGAACATCAAGGTTCGCTAGAAGCGACGCCGACGATCGTGGGTTCACATGTCTTGATTGGATTCGTTTCCGACCAGAACCAGGGCGGCATTCACCTTGATTCATACGACCTGCAATCCGGGCAGGTGCTTTGGCGAGGTCGAAACGAACGCGGTTATATCACGGGGATGCGCGATATCGTCTCGTCCCCTGCGGTAGCCGAGAACTTCGCGCTCTTCGGAGTCTCGGGTGCGGGGCGAGTCATCGCCGCATCGTTGGAAACGGGGCGTATCGAATGGAGCGCCATTTCCGGAAGTTGCCGAAAACACCAATACGCATCTCCCGTCGTCGCGACCGACCTCGTTTATGTTCCACGAGATGATGGATTCCTCCATGCAGTTGAGATCCAATCGGGGACGTATGAGTGGGCCATGTGGTTGGGAGACAGCGAATCTGCAGGCGAGGAACGCCCCAGAGGAGCGTACCAAGGTGGGTGCCCCGAACTGACGCCTGAAGCCAGCGGATTGCGGTCCACACCGGCCATCGACGCCGACGGAACTGTCTACGTTGGTTCTCGTGAGGGTTTCTTGTACGCAGTTGGTCAGCGGACCCCAGACCCCCAAAAGCCGTAACCCACTAATAAATAAAGGCTATCCACAGCACATTATGCTTGTGGACCCCAATATCCCCCGGTTTCGATCCCCCATGGTGTGACAGGTTGGCGCATGGTGAGGCTTGTCCGCCACAATGCGGAAGCTCCAGTTACCACCAATGCCACAAAGCGCTGATATAACTGACGATTCATCGCGTCTCACTACACCCGTATCGATCATTTTTGGGTGCGTAACCAAACTTGGCACACCGGTTGCTGTAGTGAGGGGTCGTACCATGTAGGACACTGTAGCCGGACGTGATGAAATGAATACGAATCTGAACAACGTACTCGCAGCTCTCAAAGCACTCCACAACGACGAATCAGGCGCCACGGCGACTGAGTACATCGTGCTCTTGGTTCTCGTCGCATGCTTCGTCATCGCGATCGTGAAGACGTTCGGCGGTACTGTCAGCAGCAAGTACGCAGCCGCGGACCAGTTGGTCGTCAAAGAAGTCACCTTCTAATCGTTGCCTAAGCCCAAACGCACCGTAACCGCACGCAAAGAGAGTCAGACCATGAAGAAAGTAGAGTTGAAAATGCAGTTGAAAAAAGTCGACATCAAAACCCTCGTATTCTTCGTCGTGGTCGCATTCCTTACACAAGGTTCATCGGACAACGGATGTGGTGACGGAACGCCAATCTTGGATTCAAATGGGGCAGCAAATGGCGCGAGCCACCTCAATGGCGTGCACCAAGCAGGCGCAGATCCAAATGCTCCTAACCAGGTTGCTGGCGACCCCAATGGCGCAGATCCAAACGGCAACGGATCGGGCGACAATGGTACGGCAAACGCGGGTGACGAGTGCTCAAGCGACAATCAGTGCGGCGGCGGACAATGTGTCGGGGGCAGCTGCGAAGCAACGGTTCCACTGCGCATCTCGCTCGTCTGGGAAGTCCAGCAGGACATCGACCTCCACGTCATCACGCCATCTGGCGAAGAGCTTTACTACCGCAACCGCGAAGGCGCATACGGCGGTCGGTTCTCGCAAGACGGCTGCCTGCAGACGCGCTGTGATGAAGGAACCAACACTGAAATGGTCAAGTGGAACAGCACTCCGAACGAAGGAACGTACGAAATCTACGCTGTGAACTACGGCGGTGGTCAGGCAGTCAACTTCCAGTTGGACATCCTGAATGAAGGTCAGCGTGAGCGCTTCCAAGGTTCGGTCGGTGCATCAGCTGGCGCTCGCTCGGGCACCGTCGCTATCACGGTCGGTGGAAGCACCGGCACCGGTGAACTTCAAATCAGCAGCCACCGTCACGAGACCTGGCACGCAGGTACCAACCAGACGTTCACCGTCGACACGGAAAACGACGACATCGACCGTGTCCAGTACGTCGCTGACGGTCAATACGACCTCGGCAGCTCAACGCGCAGCCCTAACTTCAGCAACGCTTACAACTTCAACAGCCTCGGTGAGCACAAGATCGAAGCCAAAGGCTACGGCAACGGCGACTTCGAGTTGGACAACCATGAAATCACCATCGTCGTCACTGACAACGACGGCGGCTTGCCGAATCCAGGACAGGGCGCGGTCGTCAGCGAGAAGCTGCTCGCCAAGAAGATCCTCGAGATGGGCGGCATCAGCCTCTACAACATCCAGGTCTCGGGCCGAAATGACGGTGCAGACTCGCGCAGCAACATGACGGCATCTAGCAACGGCAGCCTCGCTGCGAACAGCTCGTACGGCAACGCACCGGGCGGCCGCACGCGATTGAATCCAAAGATGCTCCAAGCCATGTACCTGCTGAATCAGGTTCACGGATACACCTTCCGCGTGACCTCAATCGCAGGTGGCTCGCACTCGGCAGGGTCGCAGCACTACTACGGTCACGCATTCGACGTGGACACCATCAATGGCCGCAGCGTCAGCGGAAACCCAACGTTGGCCCGCCAGTTCGAAGCACAATGCGCAGCACTTGGCGCTTCGTTGGTCCTCGGACCTGGCGACGCCGGTCACAGCACGCACGTCCACTGCCAATGGAACTAACTTAGGACGCCAGGAGTCCCTCAGCCCGAGCCCCTGAAATGGGGCTTGGACAACGCCCCGGTAGGAAGTGACGCCTACCGGGGTGTTTGTGTTCTTGAGCTCGCTTTGCTCGCGGCGATTGAGCTCGGCTTTGCCTCGCGGCGATTGAGCTCGCTTTGCTCGCAGTAATTGAGCTTGCTTTGCTCTCGGCGATTGAGCTCGCTTTGCTCGCGGCGATTAAGCTCGCTTTGCTCGCTGCTGACGGAGGGTCGACTTTGTAGCGTCGTCGGCCTAAATTCCATTGGAACAAGTCCAACATGTCTTTTGCTTATAGTAAGCAGCGGTAGTTGGACCTGACGCTTCATTCCTTCCAATCATGAATCCAATGCATATCCCCAAACCACTTGGTTTAAGACTTCTGAGCGTTTTGCTCGTTTCCTTCTTTCTCCTCCCATCAGCCCAAGCGCAGCTTGGAAAAGACATCAGTCGCGTTTTGAAGAAGAAAGGCGTCGATACTGCGAAGGTCGGCATCTACGCGGTTGATGTGGAGTCAGGAAAGCCGATCTACGCGCTTAAACAGGACGAAGCGTTCAACCCAGCCAGCAATATGAAGCTGATCACGAGCGCCGCCGCCCTTACCAAGTTCGGCCCCAGCCACTCCATCTTCACGCGCGTTTCTGCAGCGAAGATTGAAGGCTCCACCATCAAAGAAGCCATCTACATCAAGGGGGATGGAGACCCATACCTGCGATATGAAGACTTCATGCGATGGGCCGTCAGTCTCAAGCGGCAAGGCATCACCAAGGTCGAGGGCGATATTCTGGTCGACGACACGACATTTGACCCTGGTTACATGCCTCCGGGGTTTGACCAAAAGAACGAAGACGCCTCCTACCGAGCGCCGATCGGCGCAGTATCAGTGAACTTCAATTCAGTCGTTGTCACCGTTACTCCGGGTGAAAACGGCAAACCCGCGGTGGTGAGTCTGTATCCGCCGAATGACCACGTAAAAATTGAGAACAAGGCAAAGACCACCAAAGGCAAATCACGCCGAATTGGGGTGAAGTCCATTTCTGCAGACGGGGGAACGACGATTCGCGTCACTGGCAAAATCGGCGTGAGTGCGACGCCAGGCACATGGCGAAAGCGTATCGATGACCCGTCGCTGTTTGCGGGTTCTGTCTTCAAGACTGCCCTGCAAGATATTGGAATCGAAGTCACAGGAAAGGTCGATAAGGCTACGCGGCCAGCGAACACCCGCTCGTTGGTGTTGCACGAAGGCATGCCGCTCATCTACCCGCTGATGTTGATGAACAAGTGGTCGAACAACTTCATGGCTGAAATGGTCTTCCGTCTATTGGGCGAAAAGGACAATCAGGTCACGATCGGTCAAGCATACGAGGCAATTGATGCGCTGCTCTCGGCGGCTGGCGTTTCTGGCAAATACAAGGTGATGAACGGCAGTGGCTTGTACACTGGAAATGAGTTCACGCCCGCACAGATCGTGGGCGTTCTCGTCTATATGGCCAAGCACCGCTACGCATCTGACTACATGACCACGCTCCCGATCGCTGGTGAAGACGGCACGTTGCGACGACGCCTGAAGGGTAACCCTGCCGAAGGTCAACTTCGCGGCAAGACGGGTACCCTAAACGAAGTATCCGCACTCGCCGGTTATCTACGCAGCAAGAGCGGGAAACTCATTGCGTACGCCATCTTGTTCAATGACACGAAGGTGAAGGCGTGGACGCTTCGCAACGAGCAAGATGAAATCGCACAGGCCATCGCTGAACACGCACCGTAAATCGCTCTCCACAATTCGCCCGGATTGGCCTATGTTCTTTGGACTTTCGTAAGCTCAATATCGCATTGAAATGAAAGTCTACGGCTGGTCAAAAACCGACGTGGGGAATGTTCGCGAGAACAACGAGGACAGCTACCTCGTCGACGCGGAAAACCGACTCTTCATCGTCGCCGACGGTGTTGGCGGCAGCCCTGCAGGCGAAGTTGCATCGCAGCAGTTCATCAAAAGCCTCTCTGAAGCCGCCCCAAATCTCGCTGAAACGCTCAAGGAAAAAGACCCCGCGCTGGACCGAAACCACCGCGAGAAGGTCTTCGCTGACCTACTGAAAGTCATCCAAGAGACGAACTCGGAAATCTTCAGGATCGGCAAAGAGATCAATCCGACCTCACCATCCGCGACGACATGCGATGTCATGTTGGTGGCAGATTCCGTCGCATTCATCGCCCATGTTGGCGACAGCCGCGTGTATCTGTTGCGCGGTGGAAATATCTTCCGCGTCACGGAAGACCACACTTTTGCAGAACAACTGCGTGCCGAGGAGATCGACGACCCCGATATGGTCGAGCGATTCCGCAATGTTCTGACCCGAAGTATTGGCGGACGTCCACACGTGGATATCGACGCCCTCTTCATCCACCTGCAGCCCGATGACCGAGTATTGATGTGCTCGGACGGGCTGACGGATTACCTTTCTGGACAGCAGATTCTGGAATTCGCGCTTCGCTACAACGGCGACGAGCTTTTGGAGCATCTGGTCCAAGAGGCCAAGGATTGCGGCGGTGCCGACAATATCACCGCTGTGTTAGTCGAGGTCGAAGGCGACAGCCTGGACACCCGCGCGACGAGCACGTTCGACACCATGCGGCAGGTCGATATTCTGGGGCAGATTTCGCTCTTCGAAGACCTCGACCTTCGCGAGCTCATCCGCGTGTTGCGTGTGGTTTATGAGGTTCCGCACAGTGACGGCGATATCATCGTCGAACCGGGTAATGAAGCGGATTGCCTCTATATCGTCGCCGAAGGCGGCGTTCAGCTCACCCAAGGTGGGCTCGAGCGGTCGCTGACTGAAGGTGAGCATTTTGGCGGAATCTCACTGGTGCTTGATGCGCCCCGCCGCCAAAAGGCCGTCGCTGTCGGCGATACCCTGTTACTGGTCGTGCCCGCCGACCGATTCCGAGAGCTCGTCTTTGAAGACCCAATCCTGGGCAATAAACTGCTGTGGAACCTCCTTTACAGCGCCGCCGAACAAATCGTACGCCTCGAAGAGCAGTCAGACTGAGTGAAGCATAAGATCTACCTCATACCGGGCTTCTTCGGCTTCGCGTCCATCGGGGGAATCTCGTACTTCCGGCAAGTGCGTGAAACGCTATTGGACCAGTTCGAACGACGTGGTGAAGAGGTCGAAATCATCGGCGTGAAGACTCTGCCGACCGCCTCGTTGAAACACCGCGCACGTCGATTGGTCATGACCGTCCGCGATTCGGGTGGGCTTGAAGACGGTGTGACCGTCCACTTCATTGGGCATTCCACCGGCGCATTGGACGCCAGGCTGGCGGCAAGCGACACGACGCTCTTGGATATGGGCGAGAGTTCGGCCGCATTGCACAAGAACTTGAAGACGTTGGTCAGCATCTCAGGCCCGCATTACGGCACGCCGCTGGCGAACTTCTTCACGACGTTCTACGGCAAGAACCTTCTGTATATGGTGACACTTCTTGTCATTGTAGGCTTGCGGCGACGCCCCATCACCTTCCTGGGTGGCCTGGTTAGCCTGGTGGGCAAAATCAACGACCTGCTTGGTCTTGATGACACGTTGATCCAACAGGTCACGAACGAACTGCTCAAGGACTTCAATCCTGCCGCGGAGGCCGAGACCCGGCAATTCCTGCGTTCGATCGTCGAAGACCAAGGCGCGATGATTCAGATCACACCCGAGGGCATGGACGTCTTCAACGCTGCCGTGCTGGATAGCCCCGATATTCGTTACGTGTCGTATGCGACGGCCGCGCCGCCTCCGACGGAGGTCATCAAGCGCATCAAATTGCGCCATGTTCTGACACCTTTAAACAAGGTCCTGTATTCAGTGCTTTGGACGCTGACCTCCATGGCGCACAGCGGCTACCCGTACCACCCGCCCATCCGGCCGGAAGAACTCACAACCCGACGTCCGATTCCGTTCACGATCACCGAATCGACCAGCGACGGTGTCGTACCCACGCTTAGCCAGATTTGGGGCGAGTTTCGGGGGATCGTCAGAGCTGACCATCTGGATGTCATCGGGCACTATCTGCGGGGTCCATTTGACCGTCAGGACGGTGCCGACTGGTTCGGATCGGGTGCGCGCTTCGACCGCGAAGACTTCAACAACCTCTGGGGAGATGTCACCGACGTGCTCCTCGACGAAGGATGACCACCCACGTTCTTACCATCGCAGGCACCGATCCCACGGGCGCTGCGGGTATCCAGGTCGATCTCCAGGTCTTTCGTGACTTTGGTGTCCATGGGCTATCGGTGATCACCGCCGTCGTCGCTCAAAACACGCAAGAAGTTCAACAGTTCACGGCCATGACCGGCGCTTCGGTCGCAGCACAACTCAACGCCTTACGAGACGACGGGATCGCGATCGGCGCGATAAAGGTCGGAATGATACCCGAGGCTGATGCCGTGCTCGCCGTCTGCGAGTTTGCCGAAAGCCTCGGCGTTCCTATGGTTGTCGACCCAGTGCTGAAGAGCGGCTCTGGAAACGTCGTACTCTCGAACACAACCCTCGATGCGCATTTGCAATTGATGAAACTGGCCCACGTCGTCACACCAAACATCCCAGAAGCGGTGCAGTTTACTGGGCCACACACGGATGTTCTTGAGTTAGCGGATGCGATGCAAAAGCTCGTGGGAGCGAGCGTCCTGCTCAAAGGCGGGCATCGACTCAACGAAGACGACGAGATCGTCGACATTTGGTGCGACGAAGACGGGCCTCGAAAGCTCAAGGCGCTGCAGACGATCGACGAGGACGTGCGCGGGACAGGATGCCAACTTTCCAGCGCGATCGCGGCCGCATTGGCACTCGGACACAAGCCTGAAACCGCAGCCGTATTGGCGCGCGGATACCTGAACGACCTGCTCCTGCACAACCGTTCGCGAATCGGACGTGGCCGCGCGGTCATCATTAGGGTTGATGATGATTGAAGAACAACAGCGAGAGCTTCTGGACAAGATCGAGCGCGACGTGCAGTTCGCGACGATCCTGAATAAGCCAGTCACAACCATGTGGTGGCTCCTGGCTGCTAATATCCTCATCTTCGCGGGTTTCTATATCTTTGGTGGCATGGGCTTGGACCCAGAGTTTTCGACGACCTTCTACCGGCTGAATCAGATCCCGTCGTACACCGGATTCAAGGTCGATTCCCTGATCGATGACGGGCAGTGGTGGCGATTGCTGTCGAGCATGTTTGTGCATATGGACATCATGCATATCGGTTTCAATGGCTACGGTCTGTACGTCCTGGGACCGCTCTTGGAGAAGTTCTACGGTGCTCGTCGCTCGTTCATCATCTACATGCTCGCCGGGCTCGTGGGCGCAGCGGCAAGCTATGCGTTTAACGACGTGCCATCGGCAGGTGCGTCGGGTGCGGTGTATGGATTGGTCGGTGCCCTCGCGGTGGTCGGTTTCAAATTCAGAACCGAACTCCCGCCACAAGTCGCGCGCAGCTTCACGGTTGGTATGGCGCCTTGGGTGGTGCTGAGCATCGGGATTGGATTCTTGGACGCCATTCCATTCGACAACGCCGCACATATCGGCGGTCTGCTGGGTGGCGCTATCGTCACGGCATTTATGGGATCCCGGCTGGCCCGTCGTCGAAATGTCATTGGCGACTGGGCTGTTAATGCGCTAGTCGTGGTTTTAATCCTAATCTCGATATGGACCGCGGCCGAATGGTCAGCGGAACTGACAAATTGCCTGCCAGGGCGCGATGCGTTTCTGCAGTGCTATCCGGAAATGACTGACAGGGTCTGAAGCAAGGGAGCTAGGGACGCTATGCCTTCAACAGAACTGAATCGACTACTTTCGACCGAACGCCTCACACCGCTGATGCCCATGATCTATGTGGCCTGGGCAGACGGCGTACTCACACAGCAAGAGCAAGAGCTGATCACCAATGCGGCCTCAAATTGGCTCGATGACGACAGCAAAGATGCGCTCTCAGCCTGGTTGAACCCGACCGAACCCCCGTCATCACGGGACTTGTTGCATCTGTTGACCGAGCTTCGGTCCCGTTGCGAAGAGCTCGAAGACAAGGACCGCTTGAGCCTGGCCGAGATGGGATTCCAGATCGCGGAGCTTGAATCCGATGAAGATGCCTGGTTCAGCAGCGGATTGCTTGGCGCTCTGGGCGAAATGGAGGAGGCGCTTGGCTTTGTCGGTGGCGATGCCACGCGCGACCTTATCGAGCGCCAATGGACCTACGAACACCACAAAGACGAAGCACAGCCTCGCTTTAATGTTGGAGCGATGAACAAGCTCATCGACGGGCGATTCGCCGCGCAAAAGCAGGCTGTCCGGGAGTTCCTCACCGCCAACGATGCATTTGTTCACACCTATGACATCACCAAGGCGGAGCAACGCGCGCAAACGCTAGTCTGGCTAAAACTGCTCGCGGACGAGGGTTACGGCAAAGTCGCCTACCCCGAGACGACCGGCGGAGACATGGGCAACTTTGTTGCAACGTTTGAAGCGTTGGCGAGCTTCGACCTGAGTTTGGTCATCAAGTACGGCGTTCAGTTTGGTTTGTTTGGTGGCTCCATTTATTTCCTGGGCTCCGACGAACAGCGTGAAAAGTACCTGCACGACGTCGCTGATATGCGACTCCCAGGCTGTTTCGCGATGAGCGAATTGGGCCACGGCTCCAACGTCCGCGACCTGGGCACGTATGCTCGGTTCGACACCGAGACCGATGAGTTTGTGGTGCACACGCCGAGCGAAGCCGCACGAAAGGAGTGGATCGGAAATGCCGCCCTAGACGGCCATATGGCGACCGTGTTTGCGCAGCTTGAGGTCGGAGACAACGGCTACGGCGTTCATGCGTTCCTGGTCCCGATTCGCGCTGCAGACGGAACCACGATGCCCGGCGTGTCGATCGAAGATTGTGGCGACAAGATGGGTCTCAACGGCGTCGACAACGGCCGGATCTGGTTCGACAACGTCCGCATCCCTCGGGAAAACCTGCTTTCGCGCTATGCTACGGTTCAACCGGATGGAAAGTACGAGAGCCCGATTGCCAGTCCGTCTCGGCGATTCTTCACGATGTTGGGAACCCTCGTCGGCGGCCGCGTGGCGGTCGCGTCAGCCGCCAATACCGTGGCGAAGTCAGCACTAACCATCGCCGTACGATACGGTGCACAACGCCGCCAGTTCGGTCCTGAGCAAGGCGCGGAAACTCGAATCTTGGATTATCGGTCACATAAACTGCGACTGTTCCCTCGATTGGCCAAGACCTACGCCATTCAGTTTGCCCTGCACAACCTCGTCGAGCGCTATCTAGGCAAGTCCGAAGAGGACTCTCGAGAAGTTGAGGCGCTAGCCGCAGGCATCAAGGCTTACGCGACCTGGCACGCCACTGACACTGTGCAAGAATGCCGCGAAGCATGCGGTGGGCAAGGCTATCTGCGGGTCAATCGATTCGCCTCACTCAAGGAAGACTCGGATATCTTCACGACCTTTGAAGGCGATAACACGGTGCTCTTGCTGCTCGCAGCCAAGGCAAAGCTGACGGAGTTCCGTGAGCAGTTCAGTGACACCAAGCTCTTTGGCGTCGTCCGTTACGCGGCAAACCTAGCCGCAACAGCGGTCACCGAATTGAATCCGGTTGTGATTCGGCAAACAGACTCACAGCATCTTCGAAGCGCAGAATTCCTTTTGGGCGCAGTGCGATATCGCGAGGCTGACCTTGTTGCGAGTGTGGCGACTCGACTGAAGAGCCGCTTGGACCATGGCTTGGAGCCATTCGTGGCTTTCAACGAGGTTCAAGATCACCTGCTAAGCGTCGCTGAGGCGTTCGTCGAGCGCATCGTTGCCGAGAACTTCTACGAAGCCATCGAAAAATGCGAGGACTTCGAGATCCGCCAACAGCTTGAGCAGTTGTTCGCTCTGCACGTCCTTTCGGCGATCCACGACGACAGCGGCTGGTTCCAAGAACAGGGCTATATCGCTGGCGTTAAGGCACGTGCCATTCGAGCCGAAATCAATATTCTGGTCGATGAGATTCGCGAGCAAAGCGTCCATCTGGTGGATGCCTTTGGAATCCCCGATAAGGTGTTGGACGCCCCAATTGGCCTTGGAGCAATGGGCGGTTAGGGCACCAGCGCGTCAACCGTTTCGACGGGTGCGAACGCTTGCACATCAGCGCCTCCCGGAACGTAGATGGCATTCCCGACAGCCGCCGCGCCCATTCCGTGCCGAGGGTTCGGCATGGGATCGAGTGACTCCCAGGTATTGTTCGCGAGGTCGTAGGCCTCGACCTGGTTGAAGACACCGCCATTTCCTTGCGCGCCTTCGCCCCCGATCACATAGAGCTTGCCATTCAAGACCGCGCCTGCAACGCCACCGCGGGAGGTAGGCATTGCCGCACCAGACGACCATTCGCCGCTGACGGGATCGAAGATATCGACATCCGGTTCGTGCGCGCCGATGGACGAGTCTCGACCGCCCGCAACAACGAGCTTGCCGTCGATGACGCCGAATGCGCCGTGGTCCATCGACCGCGGCATGTCCGCCAATGCAGTGAAACTCTGATCTTCAGGATCGTAGACCGAAACCTCGGTCACCGCCCCACTTCGCAAACCACCAGCGATATAGATCAGACCGTTGATTGCGCCGATGGCTGACGCGCCACGTCGCCGTGCGGTGGGCATCTCCCCTGCCGTCGTCCACGTATCCTGCGCTGGATCATAAACAAATCCGCGACCGTCGGCTGCAAAACCGCCCACCAAGAAGCCCAGAACATAAATCTTGCCATCCAACGCGACGGCATTGGCGTGATGCATTGGAACCGGCAGGTCAGCCACATCTGACCAGGTATTGGTCGCAGGGTCGTAGGCCTCGACCGTTCCCACGATCTGAATGGCGCTGTTGAAGCCACCGATCACGTAGATCTTCCCGTCCAATGCGACGACGGCAGTCTCCTGCCTTGGCCCTCGGCCGAGCTCGGCGCGATCTGTCCAACCGGGCATGAGGCTGTTGTTGACGTTGTTGGAGTTGTTGACGTTGTTCGAATTGTTCGCGTTGTTGACGTTGTTGACGTTGTTGACGTTGTTGACGTTGTTCGCGTTGTTCGCGTTGTTCGAATTGTTGACGTTGTTGACGTTATTCGCGTTGTTAACGTTGTTGGCGTTATTGGCCTTCGAAGACTCATCCGAGTCCCCGCACGCAGCCAACGCAAGCATCAGCGCGAGGACGAGCGGCATCTTCTTGTTCAACTTAGTCAAAGGACATCTCCATTCGGGTCACATCATCGTCAACCGGTTCGGCCACACTGTACTCGGGATCGTCCGGAAAATCAGGGTCTCCCGGAAGCAGCAACACTGGCGTGTCTCCGCTTGTATCCAAATGCGGAAGGATTCTTGGTGGCGTGCGGTCCTCACAAAACGCGAACACATCATCGATCGTCGCGAACTGACTCAGCTGGTCTAATGTTCGGTAGGTCGGAGGGGCGAGGTAGAACGCGTTGAGGTCCTCGTCGGCGCGGCGCAAAGCCTCGGCCGGCGAAATCCAGACGGAATCCGTACTCTCTTTATCATCGTGCAGCGGGTTCTGACGCCGAGGAGCACGCGCCACAAAGAACCGCGTATCGAACCGACGCGATTCAAATGATGGCGTGATCCAATGCGCAAAAAACCGCAGTCGGTCCATCGGAAACACCAGCGATTCTCGGCGTGCTACCTCGGTCAGCGAGATCTCGTACGCGTTCAGTTTGGCGCGATAATCAGCGAACCTCTCTTCATCGTCGCCGATCAGATTCACCCACGCATCGTCGCCGTGTCGGCGAGCCAAAAAGAACCCGGACTCCTCGAACGTCTCGCGGATTGCGGCCAAGTAGAGGCCCGCCGCGCGCCCGGGGTCGTCGTGTAGGCGCAGGTTTTCCGCCAGCTCGTCAATGCTCGCCCCAGTGATGTGCTCAAGTGCGGCTGCATCCATGTCTTCTTTATCGAGCTTTCCCCCCGGATAGACGTAGGCATTGGCCATGAACGCCATTTTGAAGTGGCGTTTGACCATGAACACTTCAAGCGTTCCGTCGGATTCACGAAGCACCATGACTGTCGATGCATCACGAATCATGCGCTTTTCTCGTCGTCGGGACCAGGCAGCGCCTTGGTTTCCTCGGCTTCGAGCAGGTTCGATGGCTCAGGCGGGGGCAGCTCGGGTTTCGGTTGAACGGTCAGGACCACGCGATTGAGCACAACACGCAGGATGACCACGATACTCAGCACAAGGAGTAGCGAAATTCCGCCGGCAACAGCCTGTAGCGTGGTGATGTTCAAGCGTCTTCTGGGTCGTGGGTACGAACTAATTCAGCCAAATTCGCCACATGTTCGTCGTGGACCCCCATTTCGCGCAAGGCCCGATCGAGATTGAGTACATATTCGTCGTTCGGGCCGCTTGGCCCCACGGACGCTAGTACCTGTGAGGCGATGTCTTCGAGGCTTGCAGGGCCCAGGAAGCTTGGATTGCTTGGGCCAGCTAGCCAAACCAAGGCGGATTCGATGACCACCTCTTCGTTGTGCCAAACCTCAACCTCGTGGCGCTCGTATCCGTCTTTCTCGCGATGATCGAGCTTTCGGAGGATATCATCGAGCACGGATTTCTCGAGCTTGTAGGCCCTACCCCACACGTTGCTACCAGGCTCCTGAAGCAGCGTAACCACGCGGCCCGGCGCGCCCGGCACACCGCGATGGTCGGTAGACCCTTGATAGAAGTAGCGGCCCCAATCACGGACATACCCATCACATTTGTCGAGGTACGGAAAATCGGGACGCCAAATCAGCGACCCGTAGCCAAAAATCCACATGTTTACTGGCTCGGAAGCGGTTCGTGCAGCTCGTCGGACCGGAATGAGATATCAAACCGAATCATCCAACGTCCAATCACTTCCCAATATGCCACGCCATCCAACGACCCAAACGTCAGGCTGAAGTTCGTACCCGTCTCTACAAACATGGGCCAAGAACCGCCGATGAGCGCGCCGCCACTGGCCTCCAGACCAACGGAGCCTCGCCCGCCGGTTCGGTCTTCCATGCCTGTCCAACTGACGTGGGCTGCCTCAAAAAAAGCCGACACGCCACCGTAGATGAAGCGGGGGTTGAATCCCCGCAGCATTAGTGCGACTCCGCCGCCCCAAGCCTGCATCGGGTCATCCGGTCGGCGCTCCATGAGGCCGTACATCCTCAGGCTCCACTCGCCGTGTGGCGTGAAGAAGTGCCGCCAGCCTGCGCTGATGTTGAAGCCCAGCCCCTGCAGACCTTCGGCATATCGGCCGGACACAGGAAAGGGTCCGACCAATGAGGCGTCGAACGATAATGCGCCAATCAACGGCGGCAGAACGATGTAGTGGATCGTTTTGTCCGGAGCGAACTCCAAGTCGGTGTCTTGCGCGACCGCGACTGCCGGAAGGCAGAGCAGGCACAGAACGACTAGCGCTCTTTCCAAACCCATACCGTCACCGATTCTAGTCGCTCTTCAGCCCAGCTGGCTTTGTACTCAAGCTCGCTTCCGAGGTCATATTGTTGAATACCCTCGTCACACAGACTGACGATCATCGCGCGTTGCATCAGATTACCGAGCGACAACTGGCGGTACTGGTCGTCAAACGATAGCTGAAGACCACGATAGGTATCGTCAAACAACGCCCCGAACACATAGGCGATATCTTCACCGTCTTTGCGTGCCACGATGGAACGAAACGCGCCGCGTCGGATTAGGCGCGGAATCATGATGCGATAGAACGTATTCATACCGCCGTCCAAGATCCCCGTGCCTTCCTTCCCCTTCCAGCTCTTCTCTTCAATCGCCAGAATCCGGTCGTAGATGGCCGTCGCCTCGGCATCGTCATTCGCGACTATCGTCTCATACGTGATGCCTGCTTCGTCCGCAGCGCGAGCGCTTCGGCGCAGGTTCGCCCGGAACTTGGAAGAGCGACGCGACATGAAGCCATCAAACCCGCCTTCGAGGCTGGCGATGTAACGACGCGTCACATGACCAATTCCGATTCGGTAGTCGCGCTGAAACTGCTTCACGATCGACAGGAAGATCTGTGAATCGACCGGAATGCCAGACAAATAGAGCAGATCCCACTCGGCGCGGCGGGCCCTGAGAACCTCATCAAAGTCCTCCATCAGCGCAAACGGGTCGGGACCGACAAACGGACAGGCCAAACACCAGCTCGCCTCGAGCGGTTGCAGATATCGGCCAATGCGAGGGTTGAACCCGCGCGCCAGCGGGATAAAGCCGTTGTCGGACTTCATCAGGAGCAACGGATGGTCTGGGATGAACGCTTCGTGCGCGGGTAGCACCCAATCAAGCGATGAACAGAAGCGATCCACCTCGGGTGTCTGCGAAAGCAGAGCATGGAACTGCTCGGCCTGGTTTCGCAGTTGGTAGATTGTGAGCGTCTCCATCGCTAATCGCCGCATCGTTGGGTCTTGAGACAATGTAGTCTGTCTTGCGATGTGAGTCGATGGTGATGAGCGCCTTTCGGAGCGCCTGCGGCGCGGCGAACGAGCGCCTGCGGCGCGGCGAACGAGCGCCTTGCGGCGCGGCTGCCGCGAGCAAAGCGAGCTCAAAAGCCGCGAGCAAAGCGAGCTCAATCGCCGCGAGCGAAGCGAGCTCAAGAAAGTGCTTCGCCCGGCGACTAGGGCCGGGCGAAGCGCTTGATGTCACGTGTTGTTGGTCTTGGAAGAGAACGCGACGCCAAGGTTTAGAAGTAGATGGTCAGGTTGATAGACACCGTCTCTGCCTGTGCCGAGAAGTCTCCACCATAGAGAGCTTCTTCGTCAGAAAATGCCATTCCGGTGTAGGCATACTTGCCACCGACCGCGAAGTCGTCGAATCGAAGGTTGGCACCGAAGCCTGCGCGCCATCCAGCGCCGCCAGTCGCTTCGTTCAGGACGCCGTCCTGCAGGGAGTAGGCACCCAAGCCGAGGTACGCGAATGGCTCGAAGATTGAGAACGTTGGCTGCAGCTTAAGGTCTGCGTACAGGCCGAGGTAAGCGATATCAGTTCCGCCAACGTCTGGGTCCAAGCTGTATCCACCACCGTCGAGGCCAATCTCAAGACCGAGGTACTCGCCCTTGCCGCCGACACCCACGTTCCAGCCGATGCCTGGAAGCGAATCGTCAGCGATGGCGTTGACCGCAAGTCCACTGGTTCCAAGACCACCGGTTACGAAGATGTCGATTCCACTGCCACCGCTCTTCTGAGGCTGGCTTTTCGTGGTCGTGGTCGTCGTGTGACCGCTGTGGTGGTGGTGGTGAACCGTGCGCGAGCTCGACCGAGTATGTACATGACGGGTCGAACGCCGACGCGAGGTCGTGTAAACGCGGCGATTGTGGCTCGTGCGATATGCAGGAGCGCGGCGCGTCGTGCGGACGACTCGGGTGCGTGAAGAACCGTTGCGAACGACTCGACGTGAGCTCGTCGTACGGCCTGCGGTCGAGCGGGTCGTGCGACGAGAAGCCGTCGAGCGGCTGCGGGTCGTCTTTTTACGCTTCTTGGATTTCGAAGACTTCTTCGCACCTGCCCGTTTGTGGACACGTTTTCCGCCCGAGCGGGACGACTGAATGACGCCTCCAACCGCGTGTGCTTCCGACATTGAAAAGCCCAAAGACAGCGGCAGGGCCATGGCGAGTGCGGCGATAAGTACTGTTAGTTTCTGGAGGTTCATTGCAAGCTCCTTAAATCTCGTTCGATAGCTTTGACTGCCCTTACCCCGAGATATTCAGAATTTCCTGATCTTTTTTGGGCAGTTAGCACCGTTTGCGCTCAAAGCCCTGGATCTAAACAGAAAACGCGGAAGGCTAGAAACGCACACCCGTTCGTAACATGAAGACGTTTCGCAGGCCAACAGGCTCAAGCTGCGACTCTTCAAGAATCGGGTCGTAAACTGGGACGGATTGGACTTCCATCTTGTAATGGAATCCAAAATCAAACGCCCCAATGTTCGCGAGCGCTCCTGCAGTCAGGAACAGCCCGAGGCCGCTTTGGTCATGGACGTCGCCCAAGGTTTGGAACCAAGCGCCGCCCAACCCAATCGTCGGCCGAATTTCCCACGACGGCATTGGCATGAATCGGATACCCATCGCGATATCCATCATCTGGAAGTCTTCTCCACCCAGCTGGTCCGCGAAATCGAAAGAGGTCGAGATATCCAGGGCTGCCGCGTACATGTCCAACGTGTAACCAAGTTCGTAGGTCATCGTCGGGAACTGCCTGGCTTGCTCGCCCTCAAGGGAGCGCATCGAAACTCCCAGTCCACCATAGAAGATGGAGTAGAGCTCAGGCTCTACGTAGTCCTCGCCCTTCTCGAAATCAAACACGTAGTGCGCATCCGCGTCCGAGTCGGAGTCCGAATCGGATTCGTAATCGTCGCCGCTGAAGATGCCATCGATGACGGCACCCAAGATCTCACCCGCAATCTCCCAACCGTCATCATCGTCGTCAGACGAACTCGAAGACGATGATGAAGACGAACTCCGATTTCTGTCGCCATCGGTTCGGTGGGTGACCCGCTTCTTTTTCGATTTGTAGACGCGCCGATGGCCGACCTGACGCTTCGTGCGTTTGACCAACTTCGCTTGTGCGGACGCGTCAGACTCGAGCGCAAACGTCGTCAAGCAGGTGGCAAAAAGGAACGCGAAAATCGCGCCTATCGTGACCCAAGAGGATTTGTTTGTGCGGCCCATGACAAGTTGGACGCACTTGATTCAACGCTATTCAGATTTTTTTCCCAAATTTTGAATATTCTCGGATCGCGAGAGTCTGAGCGGTGCCGCCACAACTGACGTCAACGTGTTGACCTGGTTTTGTGATGAAATTTTTCCGATTTCTTTTCCTACTAGCCCCTGTTCTGCTCGCCGTACCTGCGTGGGCCGAGCAAAGCGAAGAGGTTGCCTGCGAAGCATCCATTGAGCCGGAAGATGAGCCGGAAATGGTCACCTATGAAGAGGTGGTTTACGCCGAAGAAGACGATGACGCTTTCGAAGACATTGGCGCGATCGTGTTCGTGGGCGCCGGCCTATCCGGACGCTATGAATCAGGGTTCTCGCATCATACGCCGGCGTACCAAGTCGGACTTGGGGCGGCCGCCAAACAAGGCAGCTTCAATCTAACACTCGCGTTCGACCAGCCTCGGGCCTTCGACCTGGGCTTGGACATGCGCATTAACATCCTTCCAGACTCCACAATCACGCCATTTGCTGGATTTGGCATGAGCTTGTTTTGGCTCACCGCAAAGTCGCTCCCCGAAGAACAGATCGGAATCGGTGCGTCCTTGATGCTTGGGGCACAAGGAATGTGGGACAAGACCCTCGTCAGCGTCATGTACCAACCCGAGATTCTATCGCTTCCCTCGTCGGACGAGGACAGCACATTGGACCCGTACGGCTTTCGACATTCGATAATGGTGACCGCCGGTTGGCGCTTTTGAGCTTGTGACCAATGGTCGCGGGCAATTAGCCTATAACCGTGGTCTACATCATTGCTGCAGTATTGGGTGGCATCGGCCTGGGATTGGTTCTGGCAGCCGTGTTTTGGCTCTCACGTCAGCAGCCGGAATTGCCGGAGAGCTTCCTTGCACCGGTCTTGGCAGCGGACGCCCTGGATTCGGACCTTCGCGTGTTGTACGCCCGTTCGATGGTTCTAGACGCGATCGAATCGAGCACCTGGGGGAGCCGAGTCGGGCTTGGTCCAGAGGTCCGGCGCGTCCTCGTGACATTGCAGTCGTTGCGGGTCCAAGGCGCGGCCGACGAAGAGATTTCGCCGATACTCGAACGTGTTGCAGAGATCGCAAGTTCGGACGCTGAAATGGGCCGCATGCAGTGGGAAGCAGGAAAGTTCGAACTGCGGGAGTTACGTAATGGTGTTCGCGCTCAGTCATATACAGTGCGCGAATCGGGCCGTTCGATAGCTTCTTGAAGATCGTCCTTTGCGGATTGCGGTAAATGTGTAAGCTTGCTCGCTCGGCAATCCTAGCGAAAATGTCGGTGATTGCTCATTTAGAGGCCGGTCCATCTTGACGATATGGCGGGTAAAACATAATTTACCCATCAAGATTAATCGAACCGGTAGTTAAGGGGTTGCACCCCAATTTTTGGCGAGTCGAGGAGCTGAATTGAATCGGCGGGCTAACGGCGGATACGTACTCAAGTTCATCTCAGGGAAATACCAAGGTGGTGAGTTCCCACTAGAGATGGAAGGCGAAGTTGTAATTGGTCGCTCGAGCGAGCTGGACATGGTCCTTGTTGAGGACATGGTCTCTCGCCGGCATGCGCGTATTACGACTTACAACGGCGAGATCTATATTGAGGATTTCGGGAGTACCAACGGCAGCTTCGTCAATGGTGAGAAAATCACCAAAGCGCGCCTGAAAGAAGGCGACCGCATCCTCATCGGCACCAATATTATCAAGCTCGTTCACCGCGACAGTGACGAAGACGGCGCAGGCCAAGACATGCGCGGCGCAGCCGTCATGCCTGACCGAGGGTCAGCAACCCGTACCACTGGCGCGACCCTGACCGGCTCAATCTCCGGTCTCATCGAAGAAGTTCCACTTCCTGACCTCCTGCAGTTGTTCTCAACCAGTAAGAAGTCGGGTGTTCTTGTCATCCACAAAGACGACGATGTCGCGAAGGTCTACCTTCGAGAAGGACGCGTCTACTTTGCGATGATCAACGAAGATCCTGATGTGACCGCATACAAAGCGTTCTACCGCATCATGGGCTGGAACCACGGCACCTTCTCGCTTGAGCACCCAACCGACGAATCGTTCGAGAACGAAATCGATGAGTCGACCGAAGCGCTCATGATGGAAGGGATGCGTATCCTGGACGAAATCGGCAACCTCGGTGGCGATGTTCCCGACTTCTCCGACCACCTGGACGTCAACACCCCGTTGATTCCACCATTGCGAAGCCTCACACCTGAGCTGCTGGATACGATTCAGCTCGTCCTCAACTACAAGGACGTGTCGTCAGTGCTCAATAAGTCGTTAGCGACCGATTTGGAAACGATGCAAGACATCGTCTACCTCATCCGCAACGACTACGTGAAGTCCAGCCCAAAGTAGAGGAGCCCCATGGCCTCCTCGCCACACGTTCCACCACCGGGGGGGATTCGCGTTCCACCGCATAATGATGATGCGGAGCGCTCCGTTTTGGGCGCCGTCATGCTCAATCAGCGGATCCTGGACGAGATCCAAGGAACCCTATTCCCCGAAGATTTCTATCGTGAGCCCCACCGCCATATCTACCGCGCGATGCTCGACATGCACGCCCGCGGCGAGCCTATTGATCCGGTTACGCTGAGCGATTCGCTCAATGCCAGTGATTCGTTGGAGAGCGTTGGTGGACCCGACGAGCTCAACAAGCTCATCGGCGTCGTCCCGTCGACCGCGAACGTAGAGCACTATTCCACGATCGTTCGACGCAAGTCGGCATTGCGTTCGTTCATCGCAGCCGCCGATACACTGGTTGAAGAAGCTTACCAGGACGTCCCCGATATGGAGACGTTCATGGACGAGGCGGAGCGCCGGATCTTCGAGATCACCCAACGCGGTACGAAACGCGGCTACGCGACGATGCGCGAGGTCATTAAGGAGACGTTCACGCAGATCGAAGCGCTCTTCATCGAGAGCAAGAGCGTCACCGGCGTCCCATCGGGTTTCATGGACCTCGATGAAATCACGGCCGGCTGGCAACCGTCCGACCTCATCATTTTGGCCGCTCGTCCTGCCATGGGTAAAACCAGTTTCACACTGAATATGGTTAGCCATGCCGCCGTTGAGCGGAAAGTCCCGGCGGCATTCTTCAGCTTGGAAATGTCGAACTCACAGCTCGCCATTCGTATGTTGTGCAGTGAAGCGCGGGTCGACCAGAGTCGCCTGCGCCGCGGACGCATGACCGAGCAAGAGTGGGCGCGTCTAATCAAGGCGGCCGGAAGCCTGTCCGAGGCCCCTATCTTCTTGGACGACACGCCCGCGCTGTCGATCATGGAGTTTCGGTCGAAGTGTCGACGCCTCAAGGCCGAGCACGACCTTGGGATCATCTTTGTCGACTACCTCCAGCTGATGCGGGGAAGCGCGCAAACACGCGGCAGCCGCGAACAGGAGATTTCCGAGATTTCGCGTAACCTCAAAGCGGTCGCGAAAGAACTGGATGTGCCAATCATCGCACTCGCGCAGTTGAATCGTGGTGTCGAGCAACGTGCGGATAAACGTCCGATGATGAGTGACCTTCGTGAATCCGGCGCTATCGAGCAGGATGCTGACATCATCACGTTCATCTACCGGGATGAAGTCTACAATCCAGAAACCGAACGAAAGGGCATCGCCGAGATTATCTTGGGCAAACACCGCAACGGTTCGCTAGGCACAGTCGATCTGCGCTTCTTTGGCGCCTACACTCGATTCGAGAATCTGGCGCCAGAGGACTAGATGCGCTTCATCGTTTTTCTCGTCGCAGTGTCCCTGTTGGGATGTGAATCGAAGCCCAAAGAAACGGCACCCGACCCAGCGCCCGCCAAGGACGCCGGGCAAGTTGCTGAGAAACCCAATGACAATCCCCAACCCACTCCTGTCGCAACGACCGGTCCCACCGTGCGTATCGCCGCCCCGCATAAACTTCTTCAGATGCGGATGGACCAGACCAAGCCAATCGGGAACATCGTCGTCGAAGATAGCGAGCCCCAACCTCTGGAAGGATTTGGGTTAAACCGTTGTCAGACAGGATTTGTCTTTCAGGGGTATTACAAAGAGGGTGACAAGCTCGTTTCAACCCCGCATTTCAACGTGCAGCTCGGCGAAGTGCCGCTTGGTCGTGCGTTCGTCTACGACGATCCCATGATCGAAACGACCGTTCTCAAGATGAATGTATCGGCGTTCGACCTCGACAACGTCAAAGGCGTCATCTCCTTGAACGACGCGGCCACGGGCGTCGAGCGCATGAAGATGACGCTTGATGGCCCACCGACGACAGTTGCGACAGCGCCAGGCGTGGGCCCGATGGGCTGCTATACCACTGGCTACTACCTCGCCGATGGAAAACAAGGCCCGGTGGTCGCCGTGTGGGATGGGAATGAGTTGTTTTACGTCGGAATTCAGTTGACCGAGAACCGTAGCCTGACGGTTGAGTTCGCGATGCGCGGCGGTCAGCGCCGGCCCGAAAACATGATTCAAGCCAGCTTGAAACGTGTGTTCGAGAAACCTGACCGGTTCCCATTTCGGGTGAATTTCGAGAAACGTTTCAACGCAGAACCCGTCTACGACAAGACCGGGCCCCAACTTAGCGTGCAGAAGACGCCCGTGGAATCGGGCAATATCCGCGCGGCATTCCGCAGCTCAAGCCCGAATGGACCCATCCGTATCGAGCTTGAGAACATCACCATCCCGCCAGATCACGGCGAGCTGTCAGGGAAGACTGTGAACTTCAAAGTGGAGGCAGAGTTCGTGAGCGACCTCAAAGGACGGCTTGTCCCCGTCCCGATTCCGCCTCAATGGAAAAGTGTCGCTGGCGACTAGATGTAGCGATTGTAGTCTGGGAAGAAATCCCAATCGCCGACTGCGCGGTCCTTCTTGCACATCGCCACGAAGTACGCATCAGCGACAATCAGAAGATTCAACGCATATCCAATCCCGCAGGTCAGAATCACAGCGCCGAAGATGACCAGTCCTTTCACGGTTTGGCCAAGCATGACGTGCCCGATTCCTGGGAAGAAGAACGAGACGATGAGTGCGATGATATCGTTCTGCTCAAGCTGATGCTTCACCTTCGCCGGCGGGCCGGGCTGGTGGGTCATCTGCTGTTGTGGCGCCTGCTGTGGCTGTTGTCCGAAGCCTTGTTGTGGCTGCTGTTGTGGTGCCTGTCCTGGCTGTTGAGGTTGACCTGGCTGACCGCCCGGATTTCCCCAGTCGTTTCCGTCCGACATATTGCTTCCTATGGTGTTCCGACGATGTCTTCGATCTCAGAGACCTCTTTTGGACACATCGCCGTTAGGTTTTCGTTACCGTCATTTGTGACGAGTATATCATCCTCAATTCTGATGCCTACCCCGCGTAGTTCGGCGGGAACATCGTCCTCGTGTGGGAAATAGAGTCCCGGTTCAATGGTCAAGACCATGCCAGGTTCAAGTTTGCGCCACTCGCCTTCATCGTCGAAGTATCGACCTACATCATGAACGTCGATCCCCAAGAAGTGGCCGACATTGTGCGGGTAGAAGCGCTTGTATGCTTCCGTTTCGACGTTCTCGTCGACCGAGCCCTTCAGTACGCTCATGTCGATGAGTGATTGCGTGAGTCGCTGTACCGTCAGGCGTTGAAGTTCGTCGTAGCGAAGCCCAGCTTTGGCTTCTTCGATGGACTGCTTCTGCGAATCCAGTACGGCTTGGTAAGCGTCGCGTTGAGCGGGCGTGAACTTCCCGTTCGCAGGGAACGTTCGTGTGATGTCTGCGGCATAGAAATGATATTCGCACCCAGCATCGATGAGGACGACATCACCGTCCTGAACCTCATCACGATTCTCGGTGTAGTGGAGGATCGTCGCATTTGCAGCGGCTCCCACGATGGAACTGTAGGCAGGAAACTCTCCACCATGCAGTTTGAAGTGGTGCTCAATCTCGGCCTGAAGTTCGTATTCATGAACGCCCGGCTTCACCAGTTTCATTGCGCGAATGTGGGCATCGGAGGTGATTTGCGCCGCACGGCGCATGAGCTGAATTTCTTCAGGGCGCTTGAACAGGCGCATTTCATGGACGATGTCGCGGATATCGGCCAGCCGCTTGGGTGCCTTCGGCGCTTGTTTACGGGTGGAGCGCAGTTTTTCGATGATGCGCATCATCCGTGTTTCTTCTTCCGGATACTCACCCCACGCGAAGTGCAACGTGTCTCGGTGTTCGAGATAGTCGCCCAGGATTTCCTCAACCTGCGAGATGGGATGTGCCTTGTCTGCGCCGAACAACTGCATCGCGCCATCGGTTCCCGCGCGTAGTCCATCCCAGACTTCCTTTTCAGGATCTCGCTCACGAACGAACATGATGAAATCGCCGTCCGCGTGGCCGGGCGCCAGGACTGCGATGCAATCGGGTTCCCGGAAGCCCGTCAGATACATGAGGTCACTGTCAGGCCGGTACGGGTAGTTGGTGTCGTTTGAACGACTGCGCTCAGGCGTGCTGAAGAGAACGGCCACGGAATTGGGACCGATTGCATCGATAACTTGATCCCTGCGTGCCTTGAATTGTGCTGCTGTTACTTCGTACATCGAGCTTCCTTGTGCGCCGTATTTCCGCGCATCCTAAAGGATCCTGAATGGCTTGGACAGATCCCAATTTTCGCAGAAATGGAACCCTGCCTGACAAATGACATCTGATGGAATAAACTGGTCTCAGTCAATCGTTGAGCAGTTGAATAGGTTGTAACCCGCGCGCAAGCGCATAGCCCAAATAGGTCGTTTTTCATGGCAATCACACCACGAACACTACTCAAGAATCCTCTCATCCTCATTGTTGCTACGTTGTCGTTCTTCGCGATGACCGCCCTGTCGATCTTCATGCTCACGTCTTCGTGTCAGCAGAAAACGGTCAAGGTGAATAGGGTTGTCGTGGAGACCTATGATGCGTGTAACTACGTGGCGTCCACTCCAGAAATGATGAACTGGAGCGAGAACGACTTCATCGCGGTCGCCGCTTGCTACGACGGCAAGAACGATTCGCAGTCGGCTATCAACATCGCTGACCACGGTCTGCGCATGTACCCTCGGTCCGAGAGCCTCTTCAACATCAAGGGTTACCATCAGATTGAGATGAAGCGCTATGAAGCTGCGGTCGACACCCTGCGTCACGGCCTCGAGATGGTCCGCACACCGACGACCGGTACGATGGAAAACAACCTTGCCTGGGCAGGCCTTTGGGTTCCTCGTGAAATGACGTTGGGTCAGGCTCGCAACCTCTACACGCGTTCGCTCCAGCGCGACGCAAAGAGCTGTGAAGCAATCCACACGGGCTTGTGGGTTGAATACGCTGTAGCTGCACAGGCTAATGGACCAACGCGCAAGTTCGCTATCAACCGATACGACCGACTTCGTGACCAATACGACGGATGCGAAAAACGTGTCCTCTCGACCAGCGACGAAAACATCATCGCTGAAGTTCTGGGCGCTGGCGTGCTCGACTACGAAATGGCGATGTTGTCCTCCAGTGACTCGAAGCCTGATTGGGCTCGCCGTCATACGGCTAACAAGCTCATCAAAACGGCAACGTCTCAAGCCAAGTCGGTCAACGTTTTCAACAGCGCTGAGCTTTGCGAGGCAGCAACTCCAATCGGAGCGCTTCAGCACTCGTGCCTGCAGCTGACGAAGCACAAAAAGACACCCTGCCGCTAAGGCAAACCAAAGATTGAAGCGAGATCGTCCGCGGGTGGACGAATCACGTTAACCAGCGGCGAGGTAACCCCTCGCCGCTTCAGTTTGTAGAGGGCTCACGTGTGCGGCCGATTTACGCTCACATCTCCATCCGACCAGATTGATGACCTCCTCAAGGTCGTCTCGCCTGAATGGAGCCCACGCTACAACATAGCTCCCTCCCAGGACGTTATCGTCGTGACAAGTGATTCAGGGAGACGTTCAGCATCACTGATGCGTTGGGGGTTGATTCCAACCTGGGCAAAGGACGAGTCGATTGGCAATCGCTGCATCAATGCGCGAGCCGAGACCGTCGCCCAAAAGCCAGCATTCCGAAATGCTTATCGCCATCGTCGATGCCTCATTCCAGCCAACGGGTTCTATGAATGGCGTCAGACGAAGGTCAAAAAGCCCTTCTATATCGGAATCGATGGCTTTGAACTGATGGCGTTTGGCGGGCTCTGGGAAGAATGGACTCGCCAGGATGGCTCGAAGGTTAGCTCATGCTCCATCATTACCGTGGCACCCAATCCGATGATCGCGAGCTTCCATGACCGAATGCCGTTGATCCTGGACCCAACAAACTGGTCGGATTGGCTCAAAGCGGATGCCTCACCAGAAACCATCGACTCGCTGCTTCAAACCTACGACGAAGCAAAGATGACGATGCATGGCGTGAATTCGCGGGTTGGAAACGTGATGAATGATGATGCGTCGCTGATTGAACCAGAAGAAGATCCGCAGCAGACGTTGTTCTAGCGCGGGAAGCCATCAAATACAGAATCAAACGCACTCCACTCCCCATCGGTGAGTCGACCGACCCACCAAAAGTCGTTGGCATACGTCAGAAGCCGTGTTCGTGCATCGATCAATGCCCCGTCCAGAAAGACGCGGACTGTCGCCTGGGCGCCAGAGAAGTTGAAGGGGTTGGAGACGTAAACGCCGATATCGAATTCGCCCATAGGATCTTCGAAGCGCACAATCTCTGGTCGTTCACCGGTAAGGCTTCGTCGAATCACCCGACCACGCTGCTCGGCGCAGAACCCGTCAGAATCTGGGTTACAGTCGTTGGGTCCGTAGAATTCCGATTCTGAGGCATCCGCCAAAACGTGCAGATTCAAATTCACCCCACGACCAAAACCGCTGTCATTCGGGATGAGGTCACCAATGTTCTCCCAGGTTAGCTCAACCCATAGCCCGCTCTGCGGAATCGCGGTGATGCGAGCTTCTCGAGCATCGCAGGAACGCTCGCCCGTAGTTGAGATGACGCGGTGTTCGATAAACGTTGTGCCGACGACTTCCGGTCGGAAGACTGCCGCTACTGGCAGAACCGAAATCGGCTCTTTGGCATTGGTCGGACGCTGTGTGGGCAGGAAAACTGGAGTGACATCATCTTCGACCGAGAGTGGCACAATCCGGGCTGCGTTCACGGTCGCCGTGACGGTAAGGGAATCATCGACGATGAGCGCAGACTCGTCGGTGCCGACCTGAAGATCGTCCGGTGAGACATCAAATGTACAAACGTTGGGAACGACCACGCTCCCGACCACAGTTGTCGAGACACTGGGGACGCCGTCGAATGAAAACGTGACACGATCGCGAATCTCACCAATCTGGTTAATCGCAATGGTGGCGCCAAGATGTTGCCCTGGCCCGAGTTCGAATGGCAGTTTCTCAAGGACGGTCAAATCCAAAGTTGGCGCGGAAATCTCGGTGACTGTCACGGGTTCGGTTCCGCAGTTTTGTGTCCAGACCGTCGGTGACTCGGCGTCAGATTCAATAAGGCCGAGGTCTACTTGTGGAGCGGCCGCGACGCAGATTGAGCTGGCCCGAAGTGGGATGGAAACACGCGCATAGTCCTCGGTGACGATACCTAAATCCAATTGGCCGGTGACCTGCGAGAGCCCGGGCGCCGGGCGGTAAGTGACGCCAAGCGTCGTGGATTGTCCCTGTTCGAGACGGATGCTGCGTGGTGTTTCGTCTGTGAGCCGAAACACGGAGGTTCCATCTGGCCGAACCGGGCCGCGAGCCACCACCTGGTCCAAGAGCACGACGCCCTGACCACAATTGTTCACGACCAAACTCTGGGTCTGCGCTTTGAAATCGGCCTTGATGGAGTAGACAAGTTCGGAGGCGGAAAGTCCAAATGGCTCACCGCGGTCACAGGTGTTTTGGAATGGCAAACACCGGCCACCCGCACACGTTTCGTTCAGACCACAGGGACGAATCTCAAAATCTGTCCCATCTGCGGAACACACACGCACGGCGGACGCAAGACAGGTTCGGCTGTCCGCTTCGCACACGATATCGGCATCCGGCTCTGTCGGTGTTCCTGCATCGGCCTGCTCTTGCTGCAGCTCGATTGGGATACCTGGCAGATTGCAGCCGGAAATCAAAAACCCCAGAGCCATGAGTATGGCGTTTGGAATACGCATCTTCACGTGGGCGAGTGTAACACAACCGCGATTGCTGATCGCATAATTGAATCGACCAATCGCTGCCTCGAAACCATTGACAATCCACGGGGCGAATACAACACTTGTTGCCCCATTTACTGGACCCTCATGAAACTGGCTCTAGCCCATCCTGAACACGCCCAAACCGTTGCGGATTTCTATTCGCGACTGCATGGCGCTGACTTTCCGCATCCAGAGCTTTTGTCCGCGGATACGACGGCTCGATTGATTCGAGACGAGGAAGTTGCGGTCATCATGGCGTCGGATAATGGAACGGCGGTTGGATGCGGATTGGCATGGCCCAGAACATGGAATCAGTCATTGGAGATCGGCGCGTTGTCCGTTGTGGACCACCCACAACGCACGGATATCGCGAAGGCATTGTTTGAGGCGCTGCGCCGCTTAGGCCTGAAGCGATATGGAATCGCATTCTTTCGAGCGCCAAACGAGAGTGCTTTCCGTCGTGGTCGCGAAATCGGCGCGAGCTGCTGGGGCTTCCGGCCGACCCCGGGGTCGAAGTCCATCAACGACGCCGAGATGATCATGGGCTTCTTCGAGGAAGGCGAGACAGCGATGCGCGTCCCGCCTCCAAAGAACGCCATCACCTCGACTGCATTCGCTCAACGTCTGATTGAAGACATGATGAGTGACGAGACGGACCTCCCGTATCCAAAGAACTTCCCAGTTGGCGCGCCGCGTGGAACCGGCACGGTCGTCATTTCTGGGCGAATCTGGCCGACCTACCACTCTCGCGGCAACTACATCACGTTGGAAAACTCCGCAGGCCCTTACCCGGTTGAGATTATCAATGAGTTCGTCGAGAAGGTCCGCTCCAAAGGCGTGACAGATATTCGACTGGCGCTGCCTGTGAACCAGGAAGAGGCGTTCACCAAGTTGATCGACCTTGGGTTCACCCCAACTGCATACCTTCCCGGTTGGTTCCTACGCGGACCGCATCGCTTCGATTGCGTACAGATGGCGGCCGGCACCCCGCGAATCCCTCGCCACGGTGAGACGTTCATCGAACGCGCGGTCGCAAAAGTGGTCAGCGACCTCACCCCCTAAGACTCCTATTCTTCGTGAATTCCGAAGTAGTCGGCGTACGCTAGAAACGCCTCACGTGTGGCACGGAACGTCTCGTCTGATTGCGGGTTGAAGATGACACCAGCGATCTCGGACTCCGTTCGGAAACGTGTCATCGATTGGAGTGGGTTGAGGATCAACATGTTCATCTCACTGTCTTCGGCGGCAATCCTCCCAATCAATCGTGAGAAGTCGCGCAGTCGCCGGAAGTTTGAAAACGCAATCAGCCACGGCG
Organism: bacterium; assembly: GCA_030427705.1. GTDB lineage: Bacteria > Myxococcota_A > Bradymonadia > Bradymonadales > Bradymonadaceae > JAUIBR01. Next base: position 81,670 of record JAUIBR010000009.1, read on the forward strand.
CACCGTCTACCTCCGTCATCGCGGGATTTGACGGGCCTTCAACGTCCTCGACTGGCAAGAAATACCACGCCTGGAGCCGGAAAACGGCTTGCCACAGGTCGTGAACGCTGGCTTCCGTCGGATTCTCCCGTGCCAATGCCACGAGGTCTCGTATCTCCATCATATTGCGATTCCGTGATTTCCTGACTATGGTCCCGTGCTCGCACACGCAATTCGCGTGATGTTTTACCCAAACATGATGTTCATGTCATGAGATTCGCCCGTTCGCTGGTCCAGCTTTACGCCTCAAAGGGAACCGTCATTCTAGTCGCTGCGGTGATCCTCACCGCAGGCGCGCTGATGGCGGCATTGAACCTCAGTTTGGAGGCGGATCTTGAGCGCCTGCTCCCCGAGACGGCACCATCTGTCAAAGGAACCGAGAAGCTCAAGAAGGCCTACGGCCCTATCGGGCGACTCACCCTCGTCCTTGAAGGCGACGACGAAGCCAAACTAAAGGCGGCAACGCGAGATCTTGGCGAAAAGCTCAAAGAGCGCCCGAAAGTAAAGCGCACCGAATACCGACGTCCGGTCGGGTTCTTCACGGACAACCGACTCCTCTATGTCGAGCTTGAAGACCTAAAGACCGCCTCAGAGCGAATCACCAAGCGCATCAAATTCGAGAAGAAACGAGCAAACCCGCTGTTTGTGGACGTTTCAGGCAAAAAGGCGCCTTCTGTTGACCTTTCCGATATCGAGGAAAAATACGATTCGCTGGGGCAAGACGAGTACTTCAAGAGCAAAGACAATCGAAAGTATCTGGTCTTCGTTTACTTCACGTTCCCACCTGGCGATCTCTCGCAATCGGCGGCCGAAATCGATGAAATCCGCACATGGGCCACCGAGGAGTTGAAGGCTTATGATGGCGTAAGTTTGGAGTTCACGGGGCGATACAAAAAGCGTGTCGACCAGACGCGGATGCTGGAGCAAGACCTGGCCACCGCTACCGTCGTTGCCCTTCTACTGCTGATTCTGTTCCTTCTGGTGTACTTCCGCTCGATTAAGATTCCGGTGCTTATCGTTGGCCCACTGCTAATGGGGACGCTTTGGGCGTTCGCGTGGGCACAATTGGTGTTCGGTACCCTCAACATCCTTACGGGGTTCTTGGGCGCAGTTATCTTGGGTCTGGGTATCGATTACGGCATCCACATCATGAGCCGATTCTTAGAGGCACGTGGGGAGGGTGATGAACCACAGGAAGCACTTGCAGTCACACTCAACTCCGCCGGACGAGCCAGTATCTATGCGGGTATCACTACGGTCGTAGCATTCGGAAGTTTGGCAATCTCCCACTTCCGGGCATTCCACGAATACGGGATCATCGCACTAGGCGGGATGAGCCTCATCATCTTGGCGAATGTCGTTGTGCTCCCCGTGCTGCTTCTGAAGGTTCAGGGCACATTCCTGGAACCCAAATCGAAGAAGATCGACGTTGATATCAACGTCAATGGCGCGCTTCGCCCGACGCTCCTTGGAATCATCACCGTCATGGCGGTCGTGGCCGGCTTGTTTATCGGCAACACCGCATTTGAGTATGATTTCCAGAAGGTGTTCTCGACCGACCTGCCATCTTGGACGCTGGACTTGGAAGTCGATGAAATCTTGGAATTGCCCCAGATTCCCGCTGTCGTGCTGGCAGAAAACCCGGAGCACGCGGCGAAGATCCGGACGGAGATAGAAAGACGGATGGAGGCACTGCCGGAGGGCAAGACGGTCAAATCCGTCATGACTGTCGAAGACTTGTTGCCGCCTTCGCAGGACGAAAAACTCCAGATTTTGCAGGACCTGAACGAAGAGTTCGAGAAGCTTCCCAGCCGGGTCATGAAGGACCAAAAAGAACTTCGTGAGTTCAATGATGAGATCTCTGCGGTACTTGAGACCGGCGGCGTTCAGCGTGCAAAACTCCCGGAGTCACTGGCCAAACCGTTCAGCCGCATCGACGACCCGAAGTCGTCTGTCGTGCTGATTTTCCCGGCGATCGAGCTCAATGATGCTCGGGAGATGGCGGAGTTTGCCATCGTGATTCGAGAACTTCCAACCGGCGCAAATGAGACCCGAAATGACGCGGTGAGCGAAGCACTAATCATGGTCGATATCATCGACTTCGTGCGCTCGGACAGCACGTTCATGCTGTCGATTACGCTCATCGGACTTCTGCTCTGCGCCATCATCGCGTTCCGGCGACCGCGAAGAGTCTCCGTGCTAGTAGGCACTATCGCGACGGCAATCTTCATCGCGTTGGGTATGACCGCCCTCTTCGATGTTCAGTTCAACTTCATCAACGTCCTCATCCTCCCGATTTGGCTTGGGTTGGGTGTGGATGCTGCGTTCCACCTAATGGTGAGAATCGAGGAATCTCCTGATGACGTCGCGGGTTTCATCGGCACGGCGAGCGCGGTTTTTGCGGCGTTTGCCACAAGCATGATTGGCTTTGGCGCAATGTTGGTGACGAATCATAACGGGTTGTCATCGTTGGGCTGGGCTGCTGTCGTCGGTTTGGGTTCGATTCTGGTCGCCAGTTTGATTATCCAAGCCATCCTCTTCCTTGGTGCGCAACCGAAGAGCTGATGTATCGATTCGTCCTAGTCTTGGCCCTGATGACCCCAATCTTCTGGGCGCCACAGGTCTATGCACAAACCGAGGCCTCGAAGCCTGTCGAAGGTGGCTACGTCTGTCCGATGAAATGTGACGGGCTGCATTTCGACAAACCCGGTATCTGCCCGGTCTGTAACATGAACCTCGAACCGGTAGCTCCGCCTGCCGAGCTCGACGGCGATTTCTTTGGCGATGAACTGCTCGAAGACGCCGCTGAATTCGACCGCCCCAAGACATCCTTGATGCCAGGACTCCACATCAGCCACACCTATGTGGCTGCGGTCTTGGCCATGATTCTCGCGCTGTTACTGGCGTTCGCGTTTGGGCCGCCGACCCGCAATATGGAACGGACGTCGAAGCGTTGGGAGTATCCGAGGTTTGAGCTGACCAAGGGCTTCTTCAAGCGTTTCGTGAAGTGGAAAGGCTTCCAGTTCGCACTGCAGGTGCCGGTCGTCGCGATGTTCATCCTGGTGATTGCCGCTGGTTTGTTTGGTAATCAGGAGGCCAGCGAGAACATCGCACCGGTCCTGACCTGGAATATATGGTGGATGGGACTCATCTTCTTTGCGTTTTTTGCCGGTGAAATCTGGTGCACGGTCTGCCCGTGGATGGCGATGCCCGATTGGGTGAGCCGATTGGGAGGCTGGCTCAGAAAAGGCCAACCTCTAGGACGCAAAGCGCGTTGGCCGAAGTGGGCTCGGAATCTGTATCCCGCCATCTTCATGTTCATCGCGGTAACGTGGCTTGAGCTGGCCTACGAAGCTCCATATCGACCAATGCTCACGGCCTTGATGGGCTTGGGCATGGTGGCGATGGCATTCACCAGCCTGTTCCTCTTCGAACGTAAGGGATTCTGTCGCTACGTCTGCCCGGTTGGACGTGTCACGGGTGCGTACGGCACGACCGGGATGCTTGAGATTCGCCGGCGTGACACCGATGTTTGCCATAGCTGCGACACTAAAGACTGCCTGAACGGCAACGAGCGCGGACTCCCCTGCCCGACCAACGAGTTTATGGGGGCGATGAACGAAAACATGTACTGCACGATGTGCACGGAATGCGTGCGTACGTGCCCACATGACAATGTTGCTCTCAACGTGCGTGCACCGTTCGTGGACCTCATGGGACCGCACCGAAAACGGGTCGATGAGGCGTGGTTGCTATTGATGATAACCATCGTGTCCGTCTTCCACGGGCTGGCCATGGTCCCGTTTTGGACTCAGCAAACCATCGCCCCACTGCGGCGCTGGGGGCTCGATACCTTTGGATCTGACCCTGGGTATCTGACCACGTTCTCGGTGATGATGGCGTTGGCATTCGCCTTGTGCATTGGAGTGTACGCGCTTTGGTCACGGGTGGCTCTGTGGATTTCTGGCAGTATGGCGCATCGTGTTCGGGACGTGTTCGTCGCCTACAGCTACGCCTTGATCCCGGTGGCCCTGGGATATCACCTCGCCCACAACGCACTGCACTTCTTCTATGAAGGCAGCAAACTCATCCGACTAGTTAGCGACCCATTTGGCTGGGGTTGGGACCTATTTGGTACGCGTGACAATCCACTCTCGATGCTCATTCCGCTGGAGATTTTGTGGATCGCCCAGGTTGTGCTGATGCTCGCGGGATTGATGGCGAGCGTGCTGATTGTACGCCGAACTTCTTACCGGATGTTTGGCAATCGACGGCAAGCGAAAAGAATGATCTTCGCCGCATGTTTGCTTGCGTTGGGCGTCACGTTGATCTGCATCTGGCTTTTGAACCAGCCGATGGAAATGCGGACAGCCTAAATCTCTGCGATGCCTTTATAGAGGTCTCGAATCGCATTTCCGAGCGCAATAGACCACGCCGATTGGGTCTTCTCAACGCGCTGAAGCTCGGCCTCGAGTTTATCCAATTTGTCGCGATACTCACGAACACGGTCCTTGGACGTTTCGTAGTTCGAACCCGTAAATTCAGGTTTATTGCGCTCGACATCGAGCTCGATTCTTCGCAACTCCGCACGGCGGGCGGAGATGAAGTTTCGTGTCTGTTTGACCATCCTTGGGATATCGCGCAATTGGGCGCTCGTTTGCGCCCGCAACGCCCGCAATTGGTCGATTAGCGCAAGCGCTTCGAGTGTCTGATCGTAGCGATTGGGAAGGTCCTGTCGAACCTGTTTCAGAAGCACGGGAAGTGGTTTAACGACACAGTCGACCTTGGCGGTCTGCGCGGCTTCAAACGCCGCAGTTCCTGGCTCGGGCTCTGCATCGATGGGCTCGTTTAGACAGGAGATTGCCGTGTGTTTGAACAGGTGAATTGGGTAGGGCTTACCCAACATGACGCGGAACTCGTCAGACTCCAACAGCTGGTCCAACATCGTTCGAAACCGGCCAATATCGTCCGTGAGAGCGGTTCCTACGCCCCCGACTCGCTCGGTAGTCAGGTCGATCTCACGACTCTGCTCAGCCAGCGAGATCGCAGGCGGGCCGCCTTGAGATGTGAAACACCCAAGGAGACCCGCTGATATCAAGAGTAACGCCGCAAATGCGGCACTGACTCGTTTCAATTGAACAGATTCTTAGGAAGCTTGGGCAGCTCGTCGAGGTTCGGCATCAAGATGATCTCGATACGACGATTGAGCGCACGTGACTCTTTTGAATCATTGGAAGCAACGGGGTCGAACTCACCATAGCCTGCTGCTGCAAGCTGAGTTGGCTTGACGCCTGCCTCTTGAAGGATCTCGACAACGTTAACCGCACGGGCCGTCGACAAATCCCAGTTCGAATCGAACTTGGAGCCCTTCGACACCTGCACGTTGTCGGTGTGACCTGCGACAAGGAACTTGCGATCAGGAATGGTGACAAGCACCTTTGCCAGCTCACCCAATGCGACCTTACCGTCATCTTTCACTGAGGTCTTACCACTCGGGAAAAGAATGTCGTTCGCGAGTTCGATGACCATATTGCCGTTGCGAACCTTAACCTTGAGCTTTCCGGACTTGACCATCGCGGCCAGCTTCTCGGTCAGCTTGCGGTATTCAGCCAGGCGCTTCTCCTGCTGAATCTTGGCTTTTCGGAGCTCTTCGAGTTCCGTCTTGGTAGCGGCGAGGGCTTTCTCAAGACCACCCGTCTTCGACTCATACATCGAGAGCGAAGCGTTGGCCTCGGCGAGTTGGTCTTCGAGAAACTTCTTGGTCTTCTCGAGCTCGGCAATCTTCTTGTCGAGGTCCTCAATCTTTTTGTTGAGCTCAGCTTCGGACTGCTGCTTCGCAGCCTGTGTCTCGGCGAGCTGAGTCTTCGTGTTTTCAAGGTCCTTAAGGACAGCGTTGTGCTCTTCTTCGGGCACACCGCAAGCGGATAGGAGCGCGATTGCACATCCTGCCAGAATTAGTTTGCGAACCATGGTTCCTCCGGGAACATTCATTTGTCTTTGCGCACGCGGGTATAACATGAATGGATGTAGCTGACGACAGCGCTTCGTGGATATGAAACCGATTGAATCTCTGTGGCCTTGGTTGAAACTCACGGCCCTCATTGTGTTTGTGGGTGGAGCCGCGTTGACGATGCATGGGGGCGGTCTGTCGTCAGAGATCTTGAAGGCCGAAGTGCTCGAACCACGCATGGAGGCGGCAGGCGGTTGGGCACCCATCGTCTTCATCGGTATCTACGCGCTTCTGATCACATTGACGCTGCCTGGCACATTGGTGACGTTGGTCGGCGCAACCTTGTTTCCGCTAGCGACCGCATTTGCGCTGACTATCGTCGGCGCGATGACCGGCGCGAGTCTTAGCTTTTTCATCGGGCGGCTGCTGGGGCGCTCGGCGAGTCAATCCGTTTTAGAGGGTAGCGAGAACCCCATCATCACCAAGATCCACGGGGCAATCCGCCGATTTGAGGACAACGGAATACTCGCCGTGGCCTACCTTCGGATGGTGTATGTTCCGTTTGTTGCGCTCAACTACTTCGCGCCATTGACGGGGATTCGCTATCGAGACTTCGCGATTGGAACATTGATTGGGATCTTACCGGGTTCGTTTGTATTCGTTTTCATGGGCAACTCGTTCCAAACCGCGTGGCGTTCGGGTGACATTTCATTGTTGTTCAATGGCCAGTTTGCGATTGCGATCGCTTTGTTTGCGGTCAGTCTAATCTTACCCCACGTGCTGCAACACCTTGTATTCTCGAAGGAAAAGACAGGTCAGGGATAAATTCCCTTAAGGATGTCAATCCTCGGCATGATTTTTGGGGCTAAAAATTTCCGTGCCGTTCGGTAGTTAGGTATGATGGGGTCAAGTCCAAGGCTTATGCCCAATTGAGGGCCGGTCTAATGGAGGACGTTTTGTAGAGGTCGAATGAGGCCTTTACTGCAAGGAGCAGGGGCGTATGCTTACCCTCACCAGGAAGGTCGGAGAATCTATCAGAATCGGCGATGATATTGAGATCGTCGTGAAGGAGATTCGTAGAAATCAAGTCCGCATCGGAATCGTGGCTCCACGGGAAGTACCTATTTACCGTGAAGAGGTTTACGAAAGTATGCAGACGGACTCCGACGACCAGGCGGACGAGACAGGAACCGAGTAATGCCGCACGATTTGGTTGTGGCTCAGGGCCACGATCGAATCGTCATCGTACCAAGGGACCCTGAGACCGCTTTCGTTTACTGGGAAATCACCGCAAACGGCGTGGCGCGATCCGGCGTCCGCACACTCGACCCACAATTTGAACTTAGAATTCGCGTTCGAGACGACGAAGGCGAGCCCCATGTCGTGTTTCAAGCGAGCGTAAGCCGTTGGCTTGATGGCACTTTTGTGCCCTTTGGTGAACTAGGTGCAGTACACGATGCTGTGGTTGGGGTCGTGAACGGACGTGAGTTTGTACCCCTGGCAACATCCCAGATCGTCCGCGCTCCACGGTCTCGCGCGGGTCAAGAAGACGCCGAGTTTGTGTCGATCGAATTGGACGGTCGTGGAATTGAGCTAACGCCAGTAACACATGCAGTCGCTGACGTCGGTCAGTTCCACCCGTATCTCCCAAACGATGAGCTCGACGACCGAGAAACCCAAGAGATTAAGCCGCTCAAAAAGTCTCCGGACACCTAATACACATGCCGAATGGATTCATAAGCATCGTACTCAACGCCCACCTGCCATTCATTCGGCAGCCCGATGGGCGCAAACACCTCGAAGAGACGTGGTTCTACGAAACCATGATCGAGTCGTACCTGCCGATCCTGCAGGTGCTGCGGCGACTTGATGACGCCGAAACTCCTGGAACTATCACGATCAGCCTGAGCGCACCGCTACTCGCGATGATGGCGGATCGTCGGCTGCTTGAGCGATTGGAGGAACACCTTGATCGCCTTGTCGAACTCACGGACGCTGAGGTTGGACGCAGACGAGATGACCCTGAGTTCGCGCACGCTGCAGAGTTCTACAAAGGGCGTATCGCCAGCGTTCGAGAGTTTTTCATTCACGACCTCGATCGCGATTTGATCCAAGAGTTCTCGCGGTTAGCAGAATCTGGACGGATCGAACTCATCACGTCGACTGGGACGCATGCCCTCTTGCCTTTGATGCACTTGGTGTCGTCGAAGCGTGCTCAGGTAAAGGCATCCGTTGACTACTTTGAACTCTTGTTTGGCGATAAACCACGCGGCATGTGGCTCGCCGAATGTGCCTTTGCACCCGGTATCGACGGGCTACTCGCCGAACGTGGCGTGTTCTACAGTTTCGTCGAAGGCAATGCGATCCAACACGCGGAATCGACGCCAATTTATGGCAACTATTCGCCGCTGGTGACCCCTGAAGGCGTTGTGTTCTTTGGCCGAGACGAGCTTGTTCGATCACAAATTTGGGATCCTGAGGGATATAGTTCCGACCCCATCTACCGCGATTTCGATCTCGATATTGTCACGGAATTGTCCGACGACGAGGTGATCGATTTCACGATGCAAGATGGCTCGCTGGTATCCACAGGGCTCAAGTACTACGCGATTACGGGTACGGTCGGACCGGATGACAAACTGCCCTACAACCCTGAACGCGCTGCTGAGCGGGCATGGGAACACGCCCGCCACTTCGTTGAAGAACGCGCCGCACAGGTTCGCGCCGCTGCCGAGCGCATGGAAGACCGGCCTCCACACATTACCTGCCCGTTTGACGCGTCGTTCTTCGGTCATTGGTGGTTCGAAGGGCCGCAGTTCCTGGAAGGAATCTTCCATCACGCACAGAAGCATCCTGAGCTGCAGTTCGGCTCGCCGATCGATTTCCTGCGTGAGGAGCCCATCCAGCAGCAGACGATGCCCGCGATCTCGACCTGGGGCGAAGACGGTTACTTCAAGATGTGGCTGGGTCCGCAAAACGCGTGGTTCTATCGATATCTGCACAACGCAGAGCTCACGATGCGTGAGCTGGTCGATGAGTTCGAAGGAGCGTCCGGCCAGCAAAGCCGCGCGCTGCGACAAGCCGCTCGTGAACTCATGTTGGCGCAATCTTCAGACTGGGCCTTCATCATTCGAACGAACGTCGACACCGAATACGCGATCGAGCGCGTAGAAAGTCACCTCTCGAACTTTCAGAACCTCACATCGCAGCTCCGAGACGACGCTATCGACGAGCAGTTTCTGACGGACCTCGAAGCGACCAACAATATCTTCCCCGACCTCGATTGGCAGGCCTGGAAGGGCTCTGTTCGCTGATCCAGTTGCCCCTGAGCCCTAATTGGTTCTAGAGTTCGCCCTCAATTTCCGAAGGGCGAATCATGAAACTTCTGACGACCATATTGCTGCTCTCATTGCTGACGGCCTGCTCCGATGACGGCGACAGCAACAACTCCAACAACGCCAACAACGTTAACAACGCCAACAATGTTGATAACGGCAATAACGGCAACAATTCGAACAATGCCAACAACGTTAACAACGTCAATAACGGCAACAATTCGAACAACGCCAACAACAGCAACAATCAGAACAACATGAACGACATGGGCGCGGATATGCCCATGCCCATCGTCGAAATGGAACCCAATGGCGGCTCAACGCTCGATGAGGTGAATGACGGCGAGGTGGATCGCGAGATTCAGGGCTCCATTCAAGATGCTGGCGATGCAGACGTCTTCAAATTCACATTCGACTCCGGGTCGGTGTACCACGTCACCGTGGTTCCCAGCGGAGATCTCCAGCCACACGTAACCGTTTTTGACGCCGGGCGTCGTGGTGACGATGCCGGCGAAGACTACGTGAAGATCGTGCGCACGGCCGCCCTGGCTCAAGCCGAGATGGACTTCATCGCGATGGGTGCTGGCGATCACTTCATCGCGATCCGCGACGCGCGGACGGTCGATGGAACAGCGACAGGTGGCGCAGGGTTCGACTACACACTGCACGTCACGGAAGTTCCGATGGCCGACCGCATTCGGGGAATGCTCCAAGACGGATCGAGTGTTTCGGGCAACCTTGGCAGTATTGGTGGTTTGGACCTTTACCAGGTCACAGGCACCGAAAATCAAGACGTTCGCATCACACTGACGTCGCAGGGAACAATGGATGCCCGGCTCTACATGATTGCCGAGACCACCGGAGATTGGGTCATGCGCAACGACAACGCTAATGGCGCGGACCCAGAACTCGACGCATTCTTCCCACTCAGCGGACCTATGTTGGTGGTCGTTGAACAGATTGGTGAAGATGCAACAGGCTTTGACTACACGCTCATTATGCGGCTTGGACAATAGGAACTTACTGTGCCAATTATTGACAACAATAACTATCGTGATGCCATCGAAGGTTTCTCAAGTGCCCATGCCTCGGCCCACTATGCGCCGCATCTAGAGCTTGAACCAGAGCATCTTCATATTCGTGTGACCCTGGACATTCCGAAGCGAAGCGCATCGTTAAACAACACGTTGCGTGTGCAGAGTCGCCGCGACGGAGCTCAGTCAATCGAGCTCGACGGGGTTGCACTTGGGTCACTGAGTGTTTCATCGGCCAACCCACTGACCTGGCAATATGACGGCGAGAAGATCCGCATCACGTTCGACGATGGCCTCCAAAAAGGGGAGACCGCCGACATCCAATTGTCCTATGACGTCATAAATCCGCGGGCCGGGCTGTACTTCCATCCCCGCACCGGGGGCGACCGCGAAGGATATTGGGTCGCAACCGACCATGAAACTGAGCGCGCCCGACACTGGCTGGCATGTGTTGACCATCCGAACGTACGTACCAAAGTCCGCTTTGAAATCACGGCAGAAGCCGAACTCACCGCTCTGGCCAACGGCGCCTTTGTTGAAGAGAACATTCAGGGTGATTTGAAGACGACAGTGTGGTCACAAGAGGACTTCGTCTGCCCGTCGTACCTTGTCTGCATAGCGGTAGGCCGGTTCGCGGAGTTCGACGATGGTGAGTTCCGCGGGAAGCCGCTCAAATACTACGCGGCCGACTACACCGACCCCGCTGATTTGGAGCGCTCGTTCGGCCGAACGGGTGAGATGCTGGAATGGATGACCGCGCGTCTTGGCGTCGATTTTCCATTCGCGAAGTACTACCAGTTCGCCCTCCCGGGGATTGGTGGTGCAATGGAGAATATCTCGCTCGTCAGCTGGGACGAGATCTTCGTCCTCGACCAAGATTTGGCGCACGAATGGACTTGGCTTTTGGACCAAATCAATGTCCACGAGATGGGGCACGTGTATTTCGGTGACGCTGTGGTCTGCCGCGACTTCGCGCATGTCTGGCTCAAAGAGAGTTGGGCAACCTATATCGAGACCTGCTGGCTCGAGGACAAGCGCGGCGAGGACGAGTGGAAGTACGACTTCTACCGAAATGCGCACGCATATTTTAGTGAGGCGGACGGCGTGTATTCACGCCCGATTGTGACCCGACACTTCGATTCGTCGTGGGATATGTTCGACCGCCACCTGTACCCTGGTGGCGCCTGCCGACTCCACACGCTGCGCGCGCAATTGGGCGACGATGTATTCTGGCCGGCGGTCACCGACTACCTGGACACCTATATGGGCGAAGTCGTCGAGACCGATGATTTCCGTCGTATCATGGAGAAGCACAGCGGGGAGTCGTTGGCTCAGTTCTTCGACCAGTGGTTTAAAACGGCTGGCTATCCTGACCTCAAGGTGGGCTTCAGTTGGAATGCGAAGGCCAAGCAGGCCACGTTCAGCATTGAGCAGAAACAAGCAAAAGACGGCCATACCTTCGAGTTCGACTTCGACCTCGCCTGGTATATCGCCGGCAAACGTCACACTCGAACCGTGTCTATCCACCGCGCCGAACATGAATTTGTGGTCGACTGCGAGTCGGATCCCGACATGGTGCGAGTCGACCCGGACTGTAAAGTGCTGCACAAACTTGAGTTCAATCCAGGCGATGGAAAACTCAAACATCAGCTGCAGAACGCAGATGTACTTGGCCAAATCTATGCGGCTCGAGAGCTCGCGAAGACTGGGAAACGCGAGAACATTCAGGCGATTCGGGACGCGTTCGACCGGGCGAGTTTCTGGGGCGTGCGCTCAGAATGGGCTAAGTCCCTGGCGGACAACCCGACGCAAGATGCTCTTGATGGGCTCGCCGAGTTTGTCACAAAGGAGACCGACCCACTGGCGCTACAGGATGTAATGTTGCGATGTATCGGGCTGCGCGACAAAGGTCTGGCCAACGCGATTGCCTCGAAACTAGATGGGTTGTCCTATCCATGGGCGGTCGGACGTGGCCAACACGCCCTTGGACGTCAGCGCGACTCAGACTTCACGTCAATCTTGCATGAGGGCGCTCTGAACAAAGGCATTCACGGCATCGCGCAGATGGGCGCAGTTCAAGGACTGGCGCAAACCTTGGATTCGAGTGCGATTGAAACTGTTCAAGCGGTGCTTGATGACCGAACCAGCGCACTTCGTCTTCGCGCCGCGGCCGCAGTCGCGCTTGGTGCCTTGGCTAAATACGCTGAGTTAAGCACGCAAGAGGCGGTGAAAGACCGGCTGACACTCGGGTTGCGTGATGACCAGCAGAGTGTCGCCAAAGCTTGCGCCGACGGGCTCATCACCATGCATGCGACCTCGTCGCGGGCAGCCATAGAGGCGTTCGCAGCTACGTTGCCGCACCAAGATCAGGTCTCGTTGTCACGCTCCCTGAAGTCCATCAGCGACCCGAAGAAGCACGTTCTGGAGCTGACCAAAACGGTCGATTCGCTGACCGAGAAGCTTCGTAAGCTCGAAAGTCGTCTTGCGAAGCTTGAGGACAAGGATAGCTGATGGAGGTCATGTTCAATGGGGTTGGTGATGCGTTCTCTACCAAGCACTGGGGCACGTCATTTGTGCTCCGGGATCCAACGGGTTTCACGCTGGCTATCGACTGCCCCGACAGCTACCGCAGGGCACTGGAAACCAATGGATTTACGACAGAATCTGGCACCTTAACGGTCGACGATCTGGATGCGTTGTACCTCACTCACCTCCACGGCGACCATGTAAATGGGTTGGAAATGACGCTGGCCTATCGGATGTTTGTCAGCAAGAAACCCCTTAAAGTCTACACGACACCTGAAGCTGCACAGCTTTTGTGGTCTCACCGTTTAGCGCCTTCACTGGGTGCAATCTGGGATGGGACGCAACACCTCAAGACAGATTTTGGCACGTTTGGGGAGCTGCATGAAATTGAGTGGGGAGCACCGACAGAGATCGGGCCATTTACGCTGACGACTCGAAAAACGGTTCATCACATTCCAACATCCGCGATCCGAATCACGGACTCGGCGGGAGCAATACTATCGTATTCTTGTGACACAGCGTTCGATCCGGAGTTGATTTCGTGGCTATCAGACTGCGACTTATTGATCCATGAATCGGCGCATGGGCCAGCACACACGCCACTTTCCGCGCTTGAAGGTTTATCAGCGGAGCTTCGTGAGAAGATGGTCGTTGTGCACTACCCTGATGAGCTACATCAAAATCACACAATTCTCAGACTCGGTGTCGAGGGCGAAACGTTTGTAATTTAGCGGTCGAAAGCGGGTTTATTTTGACCGTTTCCAATGGTTGCTGATAGTCTCGCTAAAGACGAAATCGGTACCAATTGGAGGTGTGAGGAGGGGTCCCCACACACTGAATTTGACGCAGGAAAGCGGCAACAACCTTGGGTTGGGTTGGACGTCTAGCGAGGTGACAGAGTTCATCCAAGCGACGTTTAGTCGAGATATCGTGCTCGAGTGCTTACTCGGACACGCTGCGGAGTTCTTTACCAAACGCATGGTTCTAGTCGTTGGGCGAGCCGCTGTTCAGCCACATATGGTGTCGGACTGGCCTGAGTTAGAAGACCGCGACATCGATGAGTTGCGCACCCACCGCAGCGAAATGCCTGCGGACGCCGCAGTCATGGCGCAGGAGACCCTGACTGGCATGCCTAGTGACATGGGATTGGGTCAACTATTCGAAGACCTTGAGATTGAGGAAACCGACAAGTTCTGCGCGATTCCGCTACCGATATCGCGACGAACCGCGGTGTTGCTGCTTGGACAACTTCGTGAAGGAGTTGACGTCATCCCACTCGAGGCGGTCTCGTTTGAATGTGCGGAGCAGCTAGAGACCCTCATCAAGATGACCAAGTCGGGGTCGCTACCACCAAAGGACCAACGGGTTCCTGCGGTTCCTGAGTCTGTGCTCGCACGCCAATCTGAGCCTGAGCCTGAACCAGAGCCAGAGCCAGAGCAAGAACCCGCGCCGGTTGATGAGGCCAAATACGACGCAATTGTCTCGGCGTTGACGGACGACGACGAGCCAGAGCCTGCGGACGAGAGCGCTGAAAACGTCAGCCCTGCGTTTGATGAGCTCGACGATCAGGAGCTCGACGAATCGAGCGATGCTGAGCTCGAGGCTGAAATCGAGGATGCACTCTCGCAGGTTTCGCAAGTGTCTGAGGCAGTTGATGGAACCGAACTCCTTAGCGAGGGTGACGTCGAACTTGTGGAAGACTCCGAAGACGAGCCTTCTTCGCCGCCAGGAATTCCTCCATTACCCGATGTAGAGGAACCCACGTCTGACGCACCTTCAGGGCTCGAGGCTGAGTCGTCGAATCCGCAAACAATGATCTCTCCACCTGGGTTCCGGGCTGACGAGAAATCCCCGCGCGAGACCGACGAAATCGACGTGAGCGACATCTCAGGTTCACCACGAATCTCCATGGGAGCAGCGTCTTCAGCAGCTGAAGACATCGGTGCTCCCCCGCAACTCAACCGAATTGACGAAGAGGACGAACCCCCGGCTCCGCCAGTCGCGTCCTCCAGTGCCACGATGTTCGGCATTCCCGTCAACGAGGATATGTTCAAGGACGATCCACCTCCTCCGGAACCGCAAGGCAACGCCAACGCCACGATGTTTGGGTTGAACTTCAGCGACATTCAGGCGGCGGTACAACGTGAAGACAAACCTGAAGAGGCCCCCGAACCATCCGAGGCGTCCGAACCTTCTGCACCGTCTGAAGCGTCTGAGGCGTCCGAACCATCAGTAGCTTCTGAACCATCAGCGGCTTCTGAACCATCAGTAGCTTCTGAAGCGTCTGAAGCGTCCGAAGCGGACGAATCAGACAGCACACCGGATGCCTCCGATTCTGCACCAGTTCCCTCAATCACGTCTTCCGGTGGCGATCCCGACGATAGCTTCGCGCCGTTTGGCGACCTGAAGGCCGATTCCGTGGTGTCCAGCACGGCTGACGACCGCGACGAACCCGTAGGATTCGAGGAGCCTTCGGAAGCGCCGCCTGCGGACTTCGCGGCTGCGCCTGATTCAGAACCCGAGCCCATCTCGGAAGGCGCGATGTCTTCGGTGGTCGTGAGTGACAGACCGAATGAACCCGCCGACGTCGATGTTCAGGAACCATCCATCGTAGAAGCCAGCGAGGCTTCGCATACCTTGATCGGGGGGATCGCGGCTCAGGCCGAGATCATGAGCGCCGCCATCAATTCATCGGACCTAAAGGCGAGTTCGCCAGCTGGCTCCACGATGCAAGGTGGAATCGAAGCGCCAGACCTTTCCGAAAAACCAGAACAAGAGTCGACGGGCTTTATACCAGGCGCACTCATCCTCAAGCCTCGGCGCAAGAAGAAGCGAACGAAGACCTTCACGGAGCCTCCGCCACAGCGTGAGAATCCCAATGCCACGATGCGGGGCACCGGAGAGCCAATCGCAGCGCCTCCGAAACCACCTGAACGGCAAGCCGGAGCGGACTCCAGCAATGTCGAAGAGGTCCCCGTTGCTCTCTCGCAAGAGAAGTCGAGCAACACCATGATGGGCATGCAGTGGAAGCCTGAGCCCGAGGATGAACGACCATCCGTTGACGATGCTTGGCTAGATTACTTCAGTGCCGCTGAGGATGACGCCATTCCAAAGTCTCGTCAGACCATGCAGATGGAACCCGAGCCAAGCGAAGTCGAGGTTGTTCCGCCGGACAGCGGAGTCGGTGAAGATAGCCCTCGCACACTTCCACCGGAAGCGCTTGAATTGATTCTAGAGTCTGGGCCAATCGCCTTGGATCTCGAAGACGCGTTCAATCAACTCGATGACCGCGACAAGAAGATTGCGTTTGGTGCCGTTGATGAGGTCGTCAGTGGTGGAGAGGTCGTTCTCAGCGTCCTAGGCTCCATGTTCCCTGGCCGCTTGTTCATTGACCGGTACCAACACACCGTCGACTCCATGCCGGATGTTTCCGAGCACGGTCCAGTGCTTGCTGCATTGGTGCGACTCGGTGAGGCAGCCGCCGATGTGGTTATCAAACACCTCAACGATTCCAGCATCGAAAGCCGATTCTACGCGACGTTCCTTTTGACGCGGCTTCCCGCACAAGAAGCCTTGCCGATCGTAGTCGAGCGGTTGTTCGACAAAGACGCTCAGATTCGAGACGTCGCGAAAGGCATCCTCAAAACCTACCATCTTACGACAGGCTTTGACGCCATTTTGGAAGTGTTGCGTGAGGAGATTGAGCTCGCACAAGAAGACAAGCGCGTCGAAAGCAGTGCGGACCTGCTTGCACATTTCCGCGACCGAGAGTCGATTCAAACAATGATCGACCAGCTCGGCCAGCATGGGGACCACACCAATAAGGTGCTGCTAAACGCCCTGCTGACCATCACACTGCAGCCGCTGACATCGCCATACGACTGGAAGCAATGGTGGTCGGACGCCAAAGACCAACCACGTTCAACTTGGATTGTTGCGGCTCTAAACTCGAACTCAGAACAGGTTCGAATGCAGGCGTTTGACGAGATTCAGCGCATCCCTGGGCTGGACCTCGCCTACCACCCAACCCAGGCGTCCAAAGAGCGCGAACGCGCACAGCGACTGCTTGAGAAGTGGTACGAAGAGAACCAGTAAAGCGTTCTACTCACTGATATAACTATCGGGGTCGGTTAGCTTATCCGTGTCGTCTTCTGTGATTGGCTCGGGTTCAAGCCCTCCATTGACCAAGACACGCGTGAATCCAGCAACGTCATCGACTTCGAGCGGCGTTTTTGGGATCAACACATGACCCAATGCGCCCCACGTTCCGACGACTAGCCCGGACATAAGCAGCGCCTTCAGCACCTCGCCGCTTGTGACGGCTGCCAACAAGCCGAAGGTCACACCGCCCACAATCAACACGCCAAAGACGCCGGCGTCCCTAACGAAGTAGGCAGCGACATTGATAATTACCGCGACGATGAGGCCACCGATGAACGAGTTATGTTCTGGGTCCACCTGCATGACACGAAAGCCGACCGGAATGAGGACTGCGTGAATGATGCACGAGAAGATGTAGTAGTTTAGAACCGTCCACTCCATCGTGACGCCCAGAATGGTCGTCGTGGTCAATGCGAGCGTCATCGTAATCAGGTTGCCCATCTATTCCTCTTCGTCCACGAGCTCGGCCTCTTCAACCGGCTGTGATTTGGTGCCGGGCTTGTGCCCAGATTTGGCCGAATCATCCGAATCGCGAGGAGTGATATCAATCGGCTCCTCATCCTTTTCGGTCTCCAAGCCTTCACGAAAGTTAGTCTTAATCTTCGCCGCCGTGGCGCTGATTTTGCTGAGTTTTCCGAAACCAAAAACGATCGCGACGATAATCAAGATCACGATGATTTCGAGTAAGTTGGGAGCCATGAATCAAGCCGCTAGTTAAATACCATCACGATGATGTCGTAGATGGCGTGAGTGTACACAGCCACCGCGAATCCTCGAAGGTAGAAGATAGCAGCGAGTAAGACTCCTGCAAAAAAGCGGAACAGAAATGACCCCATCGCAAACGGGTCACCAAGCGGGCCGATGTAGTGAATCCCACTGAAGATCACGCTGGATAGCAGCACGGCAGCTACCGCCGCCATCCAGGGCGGCATATCAAATGCCCGTGTCCCAATCAGGAACAAGCCACCCATTCCGATAAGTCGAAAGACAGTTTCTTCGTACAGTCCAGCCCCGATACTGAGCACGAGCGAATCGAACACGCCATATGACTTCGGTCCGGTAGATAGGAGGGCATCAAGGCCCAACGTGCTCATCATCAAGACGACGGTGGAGCCAAACAACATGGCGTAGAGTGTGCTCTCGGCGAGGACGTACGGGAAGATCTTCGGTTGAAAGTCGCCCTTCTTGCGTAGATAGGCGACGACACCCAAGAATGCGAGCAAGACACCGACGTTGATTCCCAGATACGACAGAAGTTGGCCATCCGCGACCAACCACATCAAACCAGAGACGAAATCGACGCCGTTTCGCACGCCACCAGTGGCCAAAACGCCAATCTGATAGAGTACAAAGAGCGGTAGAACGAGCACGATACTCGTGCCCAAATCGCGGCTTGCCTCGATATAGTCTTTGAATCCCATCTTCTCTGTTTTTGCCATACATACTCCTCGGAAAGAGCTTATGAGCGTGGATCCCTATTTACAAGAACATCAATGAGTGGCTCTTTATTCGACAGTTCCTTGCCCCGATCCCGTGACGCCGATGTTCCGTCTTGTAATCGTTGTTCTGCTCACCCTGCTGCCTCAGCTCGCGTTTGGTCATCAAACGGGTGCTAGCAACTTTGTCGTGCACGTTCGCCCGGACATACAGCAGGTTGATACGCTTCTGACGTTCCCCGGGCAGGACGCGGCCGAGCTGCTCGGTTGGGATGTGGATTCGGACGGCGAGATTTCTGCCGCTGAACTGCTGCCACGACTTGGCGATCTCGCAAAATATGTCGACAAGAGCATTCAGGTGTTCGCGGGCGACACGGCGTGCGAGCCGATTGAAACTAAAGCCGGACCACCTGGCCAAGCGATGGATGCGTATTGGTACATGAAGGCGTTCCGGTGCCCACAGATGGACACGCTGCGAATTGAGCTCACGGCGATGGAGGGCGAGCCATACACACACTTTGGGCGCATCCAGGTGGGTGACGACGAGGTGTACACCACGGTCTTCAATGCCCAAAAGACTTCCTACGAATTGGGTAAGACGACTGAATTTGATGCCGTCGCCTTTATCATCCTCGGGATTGAACACATTCTGATTGGTCTGGACCATGTCCTGTTTGTGCTGCTGCTAGTCTTGCTCGCGCCGCGCCTCAGGGTGATGCTGGCGATCGTGACGAGTTTCACCGTGGCGCACTCCATCACGCTCGCGCTTGCAACGATGGAGGTGGTGACGCTTTCACCGAGTATCGTCGAGCCCTTGATTGCCATCAGTATTGCGGCCTTTGCGCTCGAAACAGGGCTTCGAAAGGAGACTCCGAAGTACCTCCCCATCGCGACGTTTCTGTTTGGTCTGCTGCATGGATTCGGGTTTGCGTTCGTGCTCGCCTCAGACGTCGGCCTTCCCTCTGATAGCCGAGGACTGGCGCTAGTCACCTTCAATGTTGGGGTGGAAATCGGTCAGATTGCCATCGTGCTATTGGCCTTCCCAATTCGCCGGTGGATGTGCGAAAAACCTTGGGAAAGAAAAGCAATCATTAGCATTAGCGCTGTCATCGGCGCGCTTGCTGTCTACTGGACCATCGAACGTATCTTCTGGGCTTAACGTGCTAGAGACCGTCACAATCCTTCTCGTCGCCGCGTCCATCTTCGGCTACCTGAATTTCCGAATCTTCAAGCTCCCATTCGCCATTGCCATGTTGGTAGCGGGCCTCCTTGCGTCGCTGTTTGTGTTGACATTCGACGCTTACCTACCGAGCTATCAGCTGGGCCAAGAGCTGCGTGAGTTTGCGTTGCAGGAGGTCGATTTCTCGGAAGCTCTGATGCGCGGGATGCTAAGCTTCCTGTTGTTTGCTGGCGCTCTCCATACCGACATGAAGGTGTTGGCGAAGTGGTCCAAGGCCATCTTCAGCCTCGCCACCGTTGGGGTCGCGATCTCGACAGTGGTCATCGGCGTATTGTCATTTGGGACGTTCATCCTGCTCGACCTGAATGTGCCGTTCTTGTGGTGCCTGGTGTTTGGGGCTCTGATTTCCCCCACCGACCCGGTTGCCGTCTTGGGCATCATGAAAGCGGCGGGGGCTCCAAAGCAGGTTGAAACTAAGGTTGTGGGCGAAAGCCTGTTCAACGACGGCGTTGGTGTGGTCCTGTTCACGCTGCTTGTTTCCATCGCCATCGGTGGTGACACCAATCTCGAAGCCATCGAGGTCGTAAAGCTCATCCTGCTTGAGGTCATCGGAGGCATGGGCCTTGGATTGATTGCGGGTTGGATTACGTATCTGGCATTGAAGGATCTGGACGAGCCAAATCTCGAGACCCTTATCACCGTCGCGATGGTGATGGGGGTGTCTGGGCTGGCGTTTTCGCTGCACGCCTCTGCACCACTTGCGTGTGTTGTCGCTGGTTTGTTTATCGGGAACAAAGGACGCGAAGATGCGATGTCTCAGGATACCGCGGACGCCGTCGACACAGTCTGGTCGTTCATTGATGAAGCGCTGAACGCCGTGTTGTTCCTGCTTGTGGGCCTCGAAGTCGTTGCCTTTGATTTCGACAAGTCTTATCTGGTCGCCGCCATCTTGCTGATTGGCGTGGCGTTGTTCGGCCGTTTCCTGGCCGTGATGATTCCGATGACGCTCTTCAAAGCCGTAACAGAAATGTTGCCTGGCACCCGACGCATCCTGATTTGGGGCGGCATCAAGGGCGGTATCTCCATTGCGCTCGCGCTCTCACTGCCGCAGTTCGAAGGACGCGATGTCATCCTGACGGTGACGTACGCCATCGTCGTGGTGAGTATCTTGGTGCAGGGATTGACGGTGGGACGGCTGATTCAGCAGGTAAAGGAACCCGATGTGCCGGACGAAGCGGCCTGGTAGCCTAGTTGACGCGTTCGCGTCGGAGGTCTTGAAGACGCTCTTCCGCGGATTGACGAAGTGATGCAGGGGCATTCTCGTCGCGACTGAGCGTCGTCAGAATGTTCTCGGCCTCAACCACGTTGTTCAACTCAAGCTCGCACACAGCGATATTGTACAACGCCGATGAAGAGGCCTCTGGGTCTTCCAAGGCTTGCTTGTACTCATCGATAGCTTCCTGCCACAGCGACATGTCGCGGTATGTGTGACCGAGCTCGAGATTGCTGTTGTTGATGGCCAGCGATTCCTCTGCCATCGAAAACTCTGGGGCGAACTTCATCGAAAGTGAACGCTCGCCAAATGGATTCACTCCACCTTTGGCCGCCCCTTGCATTCCGGCAATCTTGGTCGCACGCGCTTCCAAGCCTTCATGGTCGGGATGGGCCGCCGCGAACTTCTCGAGCGCGTCCTCGGCCTCGCTAGACAAGCCTTGTTCGATATAGAAGTCGATCTCAGCCATATCGCTCATCGCATTGAGCGCGGCGCCGCCGAGTGCACCCGAATCGTCGTCGCGTCCCATCGACGTTCCGAACAGCTCGTCGAACATTCGGTCGGCATCATCCGATGTAAACTCGATCTCAAGCTCGCCGATTTCTTCATCGACCAACTTCAGTTCTTGCTCGTCAAACGCGACATCAACTTCATCGACGACAATCTCGATCGGGTCGGAGATCTCTCCTTCCTCTTCGATGAAATCGGTCATGTCGACGATGCCTTCTTCCTGTTCGACCGAGAAGTCGTTATCGAACGGCAGGTCTACGGTGTCGGCAGGGTCGATGCTGAGGGCTTCAGCCACTTCTTCTTCCTCGTCCTCGTCGTCCATAGGCAGGAATTCGACGACGGATGGCTGCTCAGGAGCAGCGACCTCGCTCGCCTCGTCGATGCCATGGCTGACTTCCTCGATGAAGGAGTGGTCGAGGTCTTGGATTCGAGCGTCTCCGCCAGGCGTGTCCAAGGAGACGTTAAGTTCCTCCGACTTCGCGACGACGATCGCTGGATTGACGTAATCCATGGCGCGCCGAAGGTACGCTGCGGCACGTTGTGGCGTTGCGCGTGTTAGTCTCGCGAGTTCGAAGAGTTCGTTACCTGCGCCGGAGAGCTCGCCCGCTTTATCGTAGTAGCGGTACATTTGCTCGCGGGCCTGCACGTTGTTTGGAGCGGCGCGGACACAACGCGAAATGGTATCCCAAGCGCGGTCCATCAGGCCGTACTTCAAGAAGACGTCAGACTCCTGCAAGAGCTGTCGAACTTCTGCAGCGGTCAGGTCATCACCAATGGGTTCGGCCTCAATTGTCGCGACTGGAATTGCATCGCCACCACCACGGCGCTGCGATGCGACGGAAGATGCTGGGTTCTCGTCAAGGGACTCGAGGATATCGCTTCCGAGGTCTCCGAGTTCTTCTTCGGCAAAGGCCAAGAACTCGTCACCCATCGCAGAGCCAGCGACCGCCTGTACATCTGGCACGTCGGGCTTGGCGGTTGGAGCGGGCTCGAACTCAACGGCGTCATCCTCGTCGTCATCAAGGAACTCGATGCCATCCAGTGCATCGACCTCTTCTTCGGGCTCCGGTGCAATGTTGGCTGTATCCGGAGGTCCTGGGCGAGAATCCACGCGGGCTCGAGCGCCAAGCGCAGCCCGGGCTTCAGGATGGTTTGGATTTAGTTCAAGGATTCGACGGAAGATTTCTTCAGCGCGGTGCGTGTGACCATTGCCCTGGAAGGCGAGCGCCAGTTCCATATAGACGAGTACGGCCTTGTCCGTGTTGCCAAGACGCGCGAACGTCAGGGCAAGCGATTCCAAAGTCTCGACATCATCGGGCCGTTCTTTGAACAGCACCTGAAGGTGCTTCAGGGCGTGCTTATTGTCGTTTCGGTCGAGGTACAAACGAACGATGCGTTTGCGCAGCTCGACCAGTGACGGTTCCAGATAGATAATCCGCTCACCGACCTGAATATACTCGTCGAGGCGGCCTTCTTCGTAGAGCCGCTCCGCACCTTCCTGGAAGTGGTCCAGCGCTTCGGCACGAAGGCCATCTTTTTCGTATCGTTCCGCAAGCTGAATCTTCAGACCGACATCATCCGGGTCGATTTTGACCATTCGCTCCAACACATCGCGTTGGTTCGCGGAATCACCTCCGGTGCGGAACAGCTTTTGGGCTTGATGGAATGCACGAATGGCGTCTTTGAGACGTCCGTGTCGGTAGTAGGCCTCACCGAGATCGCGATGTAGTCGTGGATTCTCGGGTTCGACACGCAGCGCCTGTTTGTAGACGGCGACGGCCTTGTCGTAGATATCCTGTTGCGCGTAGTGGTACGCCACCGACTGGTAGCCCACTAGCGCTTCTTCAAACGACCCAAGCTTCACGTGGAGGTCAGCGATCTTCAGCATTGTCCGGACGTCGTCGGGATCAATATCCACGACGCCCTGATAATCCTTGATCGCTCGTTCCCAATTCCCCTTTCTTACGTGCTTCTGGGCGGAAGCTAGCAATTTGTCGCGTTTACTCGCCAACTCCACAACCTATGAGTTGAGGCGCATGATTGTACCGATGCCGAGCAGTCAGGGTCAAGCTGATGCCGGCACGATGCGATTACTTCTTCACTCGTTCAACGTATTCGCCGGTCCGAGTATCCACCTTAATGACCTCGCCTTCTTCGAGGTAGAGTGGAACTTGGATTTCCGCGCCCGTCTCCAGCGTTGCTGGCTTGGTGGCACCCGTGGCCGTGTCGCCCTTAAAACCAGGCTCGGTACGAGTAACCGCAAGCTCCACAAAGTTGGGAGCTTCGACGCTGATCGCCTTTCCGTTGTGGAACAAAACCTCAACCTCGAGGTTGTCCTTGAGAAAGTCTAACACCTCTTCGACCGCAGATTCATCCAAGCGAATCTGTTCGTACGTGGTGGTGTCCATGAAAACGTAGTGCGTATCTTCTTTGTAGAGATACTGCATGTCACGCGCTTCAAGGTTTGGTTTCTCAACCTTGTCACCGGAGCGGAAGTTCTGTTCCAGAACGCGACCGGTAATGAGGCTCTTATATTTGGTCTTCACGAATGCGACGCCCTTGCCGGGCTTCACGTGATTCGCTTCAACGATGACGAACGGTTCGCCGTCGATCTCGATCTTGAGATTTTTGCGGAAATCAGTTGTCGAATACATCAATCACTCCAATTGCGCGCCGATGTCGCGCTAAACCATTTCACGTTCGACGAACGGTGCGATCAGCCGCAACATCGTCTGCCCGCGCCCAACATCGGCGTGTTTGGGCACCGCGAGGATGAGTAGATACTCGTCCGCGACCACCCGCGCAAGTGTCGTGATATCGCCGGTTGTGAGGCTAACTTCGTTGACCTCCCCGACATCGTAGACCTGCAAGCGCCGGAACTTGTCCAACAGGTTACTCAATTCCACAGCGATGGCGCTCAACTGCGGGAGTTCGTCCCCATTGAAAACACTATCGATGGCAATGCCATCGAACCCAATAAGCATGCACCCGTGTGCACCCTCAACATTGTTGACCACTCTGGTCAACTTTTGCTTGAACATGCGCCCTCCATTAAGAGCGGTAGCTCGAACGTAAGAATCGGTTATACCGCCTTCGTTTTTCGTATATCCCCCGCGCAGGGTCAAGCGCAAAGGCTGCTATTCAGGCTGTTGTTTCGAGACGCGTTGGGCCGCCCAACCCTCGACAAGGTCGTAGAGGACTGGAATCAGAAGCAGGGAAATGATGGTCGACGACGCTAATCCCCCAATCACAGCACGCGCGAGCGGGGCTTGCGCTTCGCCACCTTCCGCAAATCCAATCGCGACTGGGACCAATGCCAACACCGTCGTCGCTGTCGTCATTAGAATCGGGCGAAGCCGGCGCCGCGCCGCGAGCGTCACCGCTTCGCGCACCTCCATCCCGTGTTCGCGCCGCATCAGATTGATGTAGTCGATCAGCACGATCGCGTTGTTTACGACGATGCCGGTCAACACGATGCAACCCATGTAGGACTGAATATTGAACGTCGTTCCTGTTGCGACCAACATCACAAAAACACCCACGGCCGCGAACGGAATGGACATCATGATCAACAGTGGCTGTCGGAAACTCTCAAATTGCGCGGCCATCACCATGTAGACCAGCGCCAAGGCGAGCAAGATGCCGATGAGCAAGCTGGAGAACGTCTTCTGCTGTTCTTCGGTCTCACCGCGCACGATGAGTGAGAAATTGTCAGGGTGTTTTACTTCGCGCAGACGCAAGCGAAGCTCCTGGGCGATCGAGCCTAGATCGCGCTCGCCGCTGAGCATCGCGTTGATGCCGACAACCCGCGCTTGATTGAATCGTTCAATGGTCTTAGGGCCTTCGGTTTCATTGACCTCGACCAGGTTTCGCAACGGCGTCGTGCCTTGACCCTGTACCACCACCGGCACATCGAGCATCGCTTCAATACCCTTTCGCTCGTCCTCTCGAAGACGAACAATCACGTCGAACTCATCGCCGGAGTCACGCAGGACGGTCGCACGCGTGCCCTGAATCAAGGTCTGCAGCTGCTCAGCAACATCGGCGTAACTTAGCCCCATCCCCGCAATCTTCACGCGGTCCGGGCGGATTTGGATTTCTGTGCCGCCCTCACGTCGACTGACGCGTGCCCCATCGACCCCTTCAATCCCTTCCAAGACCGCCTTCACTTCTGCGGCGAGCCTGTCGGCTTCGGCAAGATCGTAGCCGCGCACCTGAACCTCAAGTCGCTCGCCGCCGCCACGAAGCATGCGCAAGATCCACAAACCGCCACCGGCTCGTGTCCGGATGTCCGCGCCTGGGATCAATCCTTCGACCTTGGATTTAAGCGCGTTGGCGATGTCTTCGCTACTGCGCGTGCGCTCATGCGGCTTGACGAGGTTGATGCTGACACGTGCTTCTTCTTCGCCCGCGGTCGACCAGAAACCAGGGGTTCCGACGACCGTTTGCATGTTGCGGATCTCAGGAACTTCCTCAGCGACGATGCGTTCGATCTCTTTGATGGCATCCTCGGTCACCTCCATTCGTGTTCCGATAGGAAGCTGCATCGAGACGACAACCTCGCTCTGGTCACCCTCGGGCATCAATTCAGTGCCGATATGTGGAATGATCAAGCAAGATGCTGCGAAGATAAGCACCGCTGCACCCAACGTGGATTTGCGCCAGTTCAACGCAAAGTCCACAAACCGACTGTACCGGTCCTCCATCGACCGCATGACGCGGCCAGGATTGGCATTGATTCCGGGTTTAAGAAAACGGCTTGAAAGCACTGGAATCAGGGTCAAGGCCACCGCCAATGAACACACCAGAGCAAAGCCGACCACGAATGCCATCTGCCCAAAGAAAATCGCGGCAAAGCCGGTGAGGAAGATGACGGGAACGAACACCACCAGGGTCGTGGTCGTCGCAGCGACGATCGCGCTCGCAACCTCTTCTGCGCCCTGTATTGCCGCGGTCATCGGCGGATCGCCGTCTTCGTATTTTCGATAGATGTTCTCGAGAATCACAATGGCATTGTCGACCAACATGCCGATGCCGAGCGCCACGCCACCAAAACTCACCAGATTCAGCGTGATATCGAAGTAATACATCAGCGTGAACATGCCGATGATGGAGATCGGGATTCCGGTGGCGATGATGATGGTCGAACGTGCGTTTCTAAGGAACAACAACAGGACAAAGATGGCCAATGCCGCGCCGATGAGCACCGCATCACGCACATTGGAGATCGATGCTTCGATGTACTCAGACGTGTCCGTAATTACGTCGAGCTTCAGCTTTCCAGCATAGTCGCGGTTGATATTGTTGATTTCGCGATGCACGCGTTTGGCGACTGCGACGGTATTGGAGCCGCTCTGTTTGTTGATATTGAGACGGATACCCGGTTGGCCATTGATGTACACCGCGTTGTTACGTTCCTCGAACGTGTCCGAAACGTGGGCGACATCACGCAGATAGATAGGGTTTGAAGAGCCGTCCCATTCGGTCCGAACCGCAACCACCAGGTTCTGCAGCTCGGCTACGTCATGCGCCTCGCCCATCGAGCGCACGAGCACGTTCTTGTCGAACTGTTCGATCTGGCCGGCAGGCACGTTACGATTGTTTCGGCGCAACGCATCGACCACCTGTTGAGGCCCAATGCTCAGGGCCCGCAGACGGTCACCATCCAACAGAATGTGGATTTCCCGCTTCAATCCACCACGGGCCGAAACTGCCGCAACACCTTCGACGCGCTCCAGTCGAGGACTCAAATCGCGGTCCGCAATCAGCCGCAATGTTGGCTCGTCCAGCGTGCCGCTTAGGCCCGCGTACATGACCGGGAAATTACCAATATTGAATTTGTAGACGACAGGATTGTCGACCTCTTCCGGCAGACGTGCCTTCACCCGTTCGACTGTCGCGCGAACGTCATTTAGCGCGGTATCAAGGTCCGTTCCCCACACAAATCGCAACGCCACGCGGCTTCGACCTTCGGTCGAGAAGCTCTCGATTCGGTCGATTCCCTCGACCGTGGCAAGCGCCTGCTCCATCGGGCGTGTAATGATGGTTTCGATTTCTTCGGGGCCTGCGCCTTCGTAGGTCGTGACCACGGAAATCGACGGGAAATCGATCTCGGGAAGCAGGTCAATCTGCAGCCGTGTGAACGACACCGCGCCCAACACCAAGATGGCGATGAACACCATCGTCGTTAATACCGGACGGTGTACCGCAAACGAGGACAGTTTCATTTCTTGCCCTCGGAGATTTCACCGACCAGCTGTACGTCACCGCCATCTTTCACTTTTTCATGGCCGCGCAAGACGATGACATCGCCGTCGCTAAGGCCCTCCAGAAGTTCTTGTCGGTCGCGATCGCGAACCCCTGGAACCACGGGCGTTTTGGCGGCTTTGCCGTCCTTTACTGTCCAAACGTATCGCGCACCATCGCGCTGTTTGTGCACGGCTTGGCTAGGCACGACGATCGCGTTGGGTTTGTTGGCGATGATCAACTGAGCACGCGCGTACATGCCGGGTTTGACTCGTTCCCATTCCTCAGGATTGGCCGCCTGCACATCGACACGCATCGTGCGCGTCGTGGGGTCGACCGCCGGTGCGATGCGATGAATCTTGCCGGTCAAAAGCTTGCCACCAAGCGCATCCACACGAATCGAGACGGGCATGTCAGGGACGACAAGCCCAGAATCATGTTCTGCGATCCGAAGACGCAGGTAGATTTCCGTGTCATCTACCAGTCGAAACAGGTTCTGACCGGGGTTGACGTGATTACCAATATCGACATAGCGCTCGGCGATAATGCCAGAAAACGGGGCCTTAACACGCGTATCGCTGAGTGAGTCGCGGCCCGCGCTCAGTCGGGCAGCATTCTGGTCTCGGGTCGCACGCGCAACGTCTAGGCGCTGTTGCGCAATCGCGACCTGCGATTCGAGGTCCTCAATCTCTCGCTCGGTTACAAGTTGTCGGTCCAATAATGGACGCTTGCGCTTGAGGTCGGCTTCAAGGTTCATCTTCAAGGCTTCCGCCTCTGCGATAGACGCCTTGGAAAGCGCCACAGAAGCCTCAAGCTCTTTGACACGCTGGCGATAGCTGAGCGGGTCGATATTGGCCAGGACATCGCCCTTCTCGACCCGGTCGCCCAACCGCACTTTCACACCACGCACGGTGCCAGAAACCTCGGCCGAAATGTCGGCCATCGCGTCTGACACGAACGTGCCGCCGTACTCTCGGCGAGCCTCGAACGTCTCACTCTTCACGTTGTATGGTTGCACGGTCGCGGCCGGACTCACCCGCATTCCGCCACGTTTGGGTCCCTTTGCCTTTGGCCCTTCTTCGCTGCTGCAAGCAACCAGTGCGGCGACAACCAGACCTAGAAGCAGAATTCTTCTCATTTGGGCACTCCTACCACGTACGCGTGCGATGATTTCGCAAGATCGGCCCCGAGCCTTGCGGTAACGAGGTCAAGTTCAGCATTTACCAGGTCGTCGGATGCTTGTGTCACTTCAATACTCGTCGCCAAACCAGCCTCAAAACGACCACTGGCTAACTCATATGCCTCACCGGCAACTTTCAGTTTCTCTTCAGCCAAAGCGATTGCCTCATAGGCCGCTTTCCAATTGCGCAATGTACGCGTCTGCTCCGCCGTGGCGTCTCGTTTTAAACGCTTCAACGCCCAATCAAGCTCGTCAGCCTCGGCATTCAGGGCTTCTGCGCGCGCGTAGCGCGCTCCACCGTCGTATAGCAACCAACTCAACTGCAGGGAAATCGAAGCAGCGACGCCATCTGGAGCCGAGAACGAAGCCGGTCCAAACCGCGCGTTCCCAACGAGTTCCAACGCAGGCGCGAGTGACCACCAGACCGCGGACTCACGGGATTCGACGGCTTCAATCAGCAAACCTTCCGCGGCCAAATCGGGGCGATATTGTTGCGCGACCGAGCCCGGTGGCGCTGATCGCATAGTCTCACTAGAGGATGCACGCAAAGTTCCATCAGTCGTCCGGCCAAGAAGCACGGCCAGTGAATCTGCGGCGTTTTGCAGGCGGGCAGTCGCGACGATCTTCCCCTGCTGCGCCTCAAGCAACTGAGTACGGGCCCGTGCCGCGTCCAACGGTAGGGCAATGCCCTGTTTCGCCAGGGCATCAGCGCGCTCGTAGTATGCGCTTCGTAGCTCGATCGTTCGCTCGGCCACCTCAAGTTCGCTCTGGGCAGCAATCAAAGAGAAGAACGCTTGCTCCACCTCGTATTTGAGCCCGTGTCGCACCCATTTGCCTTCTTCGAATCGAGATTCCTCGACGCGTTTGGCGGCTGAATATCCTGGGTACAGGGAGCCATCGAACAAGACGATCGAAGCCCTGGCTGACGCCCCCCAATCAAAGCGAGGTACAACGGGGTCATTGTCGCCAAACTGCACCTCTTCGGCGTTCATGGTCAGATTCCCCTGCGCCGACAACTGCGGAAGAAGCCCGGCAAGGGCCTCGCGGCGCAACGCTGCGCTTCGGCGGATCCTCGCTTCGACGATCTGATAGTCTTCATTGGACTTGAGTGCTTCGTCGAGCGCGGCGTCAAGGGTCACGCCCTGGGCAACCGCCGCGGTTTGAACACCGAACGTACAAAGAATGCACGTCGTGACCACCGCAATCTGTCGTATTCGATCCACAAGTTGGGAATGGGGAGCGCTTGTCATCGAGTTACTCATTCAATTCAATTGTTCGCCGCTGATCTGGCACGCGGCCTGCACTACCTAGCGGCAGAATCGATACCATACAGACGCGAATTGTCCCGAGAACGATTCGCCAAGAACGAGAAACTCTATGTTGAAACGAAATGTTCCCGCGATGCTCGCCACACTCGCACTGGTCGCTGCGCCTTCAATGGCGTGGGCATGCGGCCCGATGTGTGATGGGGTGGAGTGTTTTCCGCTCTACGCCTTTATCTCCCTGTTTGTGACGTGGATCGGATCAACCATCACGCTCATCTACATGGTGGTCGCGCACCGCAAGATGTTGGGTTGGCTGCGAATGTTCTGGTATTCGGGGCTAAGCTGGGTGCTGGGCGCACTGGTGCTCAGCGGCACGTTCTGCGTGTTGGATGTGTTAGGACATAGTGCCGACAACGACTGGTGGGCACTTGCGGCATTTGCGCAGTCAATCGTCGTTCAGGTTGGCTTCATCGAGTGGCTAACCGTGCGGTTCAAAACCAAACACGGCGCGAGCTAAACGAGCCTACTGCAAACACTCAATATCTTGCTGGTCGACAAAACCGTCACAATCGTTGTCGATATTGTCGTCGCAGTTTGTTTCGAATGCAGCGGTCGGCACACACTCTTCCATCGGCGTACCGCAAGCGGCCAAGATATTGAGCTCACCAACTGTCGACGCTTCAACTTCCGCACATAGGATGGGGCAAAGCTTGATGGTTGAGTTCTCGACATAGAACTCACGATCGCCACAGGCATTCACGTCGCCAAGGGTCACACGCTCGACAGCTGCGCCTGGGGTCGGAATCCACTCCAACGCGATATTCGTCTCAACGATCTCCAATCCTTCCGGCGCGTCAGGAAGCCCAATCTCGCAGCCAATCTTGGCCTGCTCAATGATTCCCTGTGCCACCTCTTGGAAGACCACGTCGTAGCTATTGGTGTTGCAGACCGGGTAGCGAAGCCCACCGGTAACGATGCTCAGCTTCTGGTACTCCGGCGCGGAATCGACGCCTGTTGGGCATTCATCGTTGACGATCGGGTCGGTAGGCATCCAAGCGTCTGGGCCGTTATCAGCCAACCCAATGATACTGTGGAAGATGTAGTTACGATCGCCAGGACTTCCAAACTGCGCTGGGGTCAGGCTTAGCAAATACGCGTCGAAATTCTCGGCGTTAGCATCATCACCATTGGGCAGATCGCCCGTTGGATCGTCGTCTGTGATTTCAACGATGACCTTGAACGACTCCATGCGAAGCCAATCCTGCCAACCATTTGGGGCAAAGTTGTTTCGGTCCGCCTCGGTATACGATTCGATGAATCGCTCAAGTGAGTTGTGGCTTCCGATGCCAAGGTCATAGTGAAAGAAGTTTGCGGTGTTGACCGGCTGCCCCGGAACGGGGCTGCAGTTCGTGCCGCTAAGCGGCGAAGATACACAGATATCCTGATTTCCGGACTGTCCATGACTTGAAATCATGATGACCCGGAAATCCAAACCGCTGTCGCGAATGATATCGGCAAATGAAGAATTGATATTGTCCTGAACCGCTTCAATTTCCTGGGTCATCGAGCCCGAGTTGTCGATCACAAAGATGATGTCGACCGGCTTCTCTTCTAGACTTGCGGTGTATCGGTCGAATCCACAGGCTTCGTCAGCCACATTTGGATTCGAACCCGCGACGACTTCGCTTCCGTCAAGGTAGCCGTCACCGTCGCTGTCATTGCTGTTGGGGTCGGTTCCCAGATCACGTTCTTCGCCGTCCGTCAGGCCGTCACTATCCGAGTCTGGATTGTTTGGGTCTGTGCCATTCGCAATCTCATCTTCGTCAGAAACACCATCACCATCGCTGTCGACGATGTTGTTCTGATTGTTCTGATTGTTGACGTTGTTTTGATTGTTCGCGCGATTGTTCTCGGCGGTGGCCGTATCATCGCTGCAGGACAAAGCTGCGCAGGCCAGCAATACAAATACACAATACTTTTTCATAACTTCTACTCACCGCATTCATGTGTCCGAATTGCGAAGCTAACAGATTGTTCAAGAAACACCAAAGCGGCCAATCAAGGGCCGCTTGGTGTGACATGAACCGTTGGTGCCGGTGTTGATGCGACGTTTAATCCCTGGATTCACCAGGTGGGAACCGTAAATAACCTCTCGACGATCTTCGCTATGGGACGCAAGCGCCTGATCTTATAGGGGTCAGTGACAGCGCCCGTAGATTAACGTACGGGGATTAAAATTGCTGCTCTCACGAACACTACAGAACATGTCTAGCTCTTATGTCATCTTCCATGATAGTGCGTCGATCGATAGGCTTCAACGCCTAGACCGACATTTCCTACTTAGATTCCACAGAGTACCCTGAAGATGCATATTCACGTCGATATGATTGGTGGTTTGGCCGGTGACATGTTCCTGGCGGCCGCCCTTGATGCGAAACTAATCGATCAGTCCGAGCTCGAGGCACAGCTAAGAACGCTTGGGCTTGGAGAGGGCATTCGCATCGTCCCCGAACGCGTGCGACGCGGCGCATTATCAGGCACACATATCCGTTTTGAAGGCTGGGATCCCGACGCCGATTCCGACCACCGGCACTTGAGCACGATCGAGAAAATGATCGCCGAAAGCGGCATGGACGATCGAGTTAAGGCCACGGCGACAAGTCTTTTTCGTCGGCTCGGTGAATCAGAAGCAAAGGTCCACGACATGCCAATGGAACGGGTCCACTTCCATGAAGTTGGCGCGGTCGACTCCATCTTGGACTTCTGCAGCGCAGCGTACATCTTGGAAACCACCGGTGCGACGTGGTCGCATGGCCCAGTCCCGATGGGCCAGGGGTCGATCGAGACCGCCCACGGCACGATTCCCGTTCCAGCACCAGCAACCGCTGATCTTCTTCAAGGCGTCGCTGCGGTTCAACGTGATGTCGAGGCTGAGCTCGTTACCCCTACTGGCGCTGCGGTCCTGCGCGGCTTGCACGTTCAAGGGCAGCCAGATGGCGTCGTCTCGAAGATTGGCTACGGTGCGGGAACCAAGGAACTTGGTGAACTCTCCAACGTCGTCCGATTCATGGTCTACGAAGGCAAACAAGTTGCTGAGCCGGCGGGGCTAAACAGCCCAGCCAGTGAGGTTCAGGAAGAGTTTGGTTTACAAAAAGACATCGTTACCCGCATGGAATGCGAGATTGACGATATGAACCCTGAGACCTTGGGTTACGTAGAAGAACGCCTGTTCGCCCTTGGTGCGTTGGATGTCTCGCGCGTCGCAGCGCATATGAAGAAGGGACGAATTGGCGTTCGACTCACGGTGCTGGCGAAGCCAAGCAAGGTCGAGCAGATCGTCTGGTGTCTCCTGCGTGAAACGTCGACGTTTGGGGTTCGCGTCGAGGAAATCTCTCGATTCATCCTGCCACGTCGTGTCGACCAAGTCCCAACACCATACGGTCCGATTCGGATGAAGATTGCGTTGGTTGACGATGCTCCGCTTAAGGCGGCGCCAGAGTACGAAGACGTCGTGGCGGCTGCCCGCAAACACGACGTCTCGTTCAATAAGGTCTATGAGGCGGCTATCACCGCCTACCACAACGGCTAGAAATCCAGCCGTATCCCAATTCCGATATCCCAGAACAAGCCGCTGGTATCGATGCTACCCACGGCCACGTCTTCCCGGGCAAATCCGTCGTCCGGCGTGTCGTCGTCTGATCGCGAGAGCTCATCGAACTCGGCTTCCGTCTGACCGAAGTAGCCAAACTGGGTCATGAACGCCAACGTGAAGCCGCCTGCGCTAGGTTCCGTAACGCGCCACAGTGCCTCAAGTCCAACACTGCCGGTGTAGGCGAAATCATGCGCGTAGTCCTCAAGCGGATCATCACCTGAGCGTGTCAACGTGAGAGATTGCAAGGCGTAGCCGGCACCGGCACGCACGGACGGGCGCAACCATCCCCACAGGTCCATCCCATAGTCTGCCGAAAGCATGAAGTTCCAGTGACCCCAATCGCTGGTCAGCGAACCACCAAGCCGGTTGACCTCTTCGGTCAGTGCCGTTTCGAAGCTGAAGTACACCCGAAGCCCAGGCAGCACGCTATCAAGCGCGTGTCCGACTGAAAGGTGGCTGTAACCCACCACATCGTTGTCTTTGACCGCAAAGATACTGTCGTCATTCAGGTAGTGCGACTGCATCCGCAGGTCGACGATCAGGTCGTAGTGGTAGTCCTCAGCGCGTGCTGGGGGGGCCGTCTGTTGCACATCCGCAGGTCGATCTCCAAACGAGCTCGATGCAGGCGCTGGGGCCGGCTGCACCTGCTCAACATCAGGCTTTGGCTCCGGTTCAGTCTTTGCCGCCTCAGGTTCAGCGGCCGGTTCTTCCGGTTTTGCTTCAGCCTCAGGCTGTTCAGCGTCTGGAGCTGGCTGTTCAGCTTCTGGAGTCGGGTCACCCTCAGGTTTAGCCTCGGGCTTCGGCTCCGGTTTCGCCTCGGGCGCAGGTTCTGCCGGAGGGGCATCCTGAGCCATCGCCGGCGAGGAAATCAACAAGATGGCAAGGCCAATAAGTGTGATTCGTTTCATGATTACAGGCCCTCCTCAAAGATCCCGTCCAAGAAGACCGCCTCGTAATGGCGAGCGTTCTTTGGCGTCGGGTCATTCGCATCCAATACAGTAAATTTGCCAGTCACCGATTCGTGCTCAACCAGCACGAGCGCCTCATCGCGGTCCAAAAAGACCTCCTTTCCAGGATTGGGAAGGTCGAAGTTTGTGGGGTGCCCGTCGTCGGCAAAAATCGTCAGGTTCGGAAGCCCACGATAGACGACGTAGGTGAACAATCCGTCAAACAAGACGTCTCGCAGCGAGCCACCCTGAATCGGGATATCGTTGTTCTTCGCCAGATTCAGCAGCGAGAAACCCGCACCGATTCCGGGGTGGAACACAATGGCCTGGTCAGATTGGCCAGGTGACAAGCTGATACGACTCGGGGTTTGGTTCAATCGGATCGCCTCGACGCTTCGGCCCAAGATGGGCTCATCACCTTCGATGGCGATGGTCTCGGGGCGAATCACAGCAACCAAAGTCGACGCAGAAGAATACGCCAGAACACGTGTCTCTTCGCGCTGCTCTCCGCCATCCTCGATAACCGTGGTGAACGGAATCAACTCTTCAGCAGGCACTTGCATGGGAAGTTGGAATGTCACCGACACGTCAGATACGACGTCGACCACCGTAAACTCTGCCCGAATGCGGCTCGCGCTCACCAGGCGTGTGCCATTGGGCAAGTTTAGAATCTCGATATCCGCTGGCGTCTCGGCGGTCAGTTTATCCGTCGACAAAGCGAGCTTTCGCTGCCCCTGCACCGCCATCTGAATATTGACGCGGCTGACGTCCGGTTGACTCGAGGACGTCAGGTACAGCGTCGCTTGATTCTCTTGCGAGACATCAAAGACAGCCCGATTTGGGACCCGCACTTCTTCGGCTTCAGAGATACTGAGTGGCACCTCACGCAGGCGGTCGTCGTCATCCGCGGCCAGCAGGTCGAAAACCGTAACCTCGTTGTTAGACAACACCGCCATTAGGCGTTGGCGCTGACCGTCCATCTCGAACGGGTCCGCGAAGATGAAGGTGTTGGCGAAGGTGGAAAGCGTCACGAAGTAGGTCTCCGGAGACGACCCCGTCAAGTCCACGACACCGACTTCGTTCAGGTTTCGAGCAACCACGTTGCTTCGTGCCGAGCCGTCAAAACTCAACACAACAAACTCGCCATGCGGGTCAACGGCAATTCGGTCGTATGCTGCAGCCAACTCCACAACCTGAGAGGACCCTGTTTCAAGGTCGACGATGCGCAGTTGCTCGGCGTCCTCCTCGACGACATACGCGCTCAACCCATCTGCGGAGATCGCCACACGGCCCGGGTCTTTCGACAACGAGACGGTTTTGACGTCCAACGAGATATCGTTGGCTTGGGTGGGCTCCAAGATCACCAGTTTCTCGGTGGTCTTGTTCAGATAGACAACGCGGTCTTGGGCCTCGAATGGTCCCTCGACAGAGAGCGGCTCATTCCAAGCATTGGAAGCATCGTCCACACATGCGCCCAGCGACGACGCCAGGAGCAGAAGGCAAATCAATTTCATCTTCATTAGTCAATCCCCGCGTTAAGCTCATAGCCAGTAACAGTGCGGCGCTCTTGCGTTTGCGTATCCACAAACGAGAGCCGCCCTTGCGGATGGTCCTGGCTTACATAAATCAAGTGTTGCCCAGCGATCGGCCCGATTCCATCGGCCGATGACGCCAATCTAAAGCTAGAGGTCGAGAAGGTCCCGAGGTTCGCCACGAGCACGTCGCGGTCACCAAGGCCTTCGACGAACGTCACGTACAGCACACGCTGCGACTCGTCGGTGTAGATAGAGAGTTCATTGGTCTCGTGGGCGGTCAGTACCAATTGTTGGAACGCTGATTTCACGTCAACCAGTGAGATAGCCCAGCTCTTCGCGATGAACTCAGGGTCTGCCGGTCCCAAACCGGGTGGGATCTGGCCTTCTTCTTTCGTGTGAATCGCCACGAACGTCTGACCCGCGGGGTCCGACTTGGCGGAATAGAGCGGCTTTTCAAAGCGAATCACGCGTGTGGTCGGCGCCGTCGAAAGGTCATCAACCAATGTCGCGCGAGCGCTCAAGCCGGCTCCATCAAACAACATCGCGGTGATGCCGTCTGGCGAAATCTCGGCGATGTTTTGACGGGTCAGCTCAACGTTGATGAACGTCACACCATCGACGACAGGGTCTGGAACGACCGGCATATCAGGTTCATCCATGTCTGGCTCGGCCATGTCGGCCATGCCCATATCCATATCGTCCATGTCTGCAGTGCCCATGTCGCCCATATCCGCAGCGCCCATGTCGGACATACCCATGTCCGGCATCATCATCGTGCCCTGGTGAAGGTCATCGAAAACGCCATCGAGATTGATCAGCCCCCCGGGGACTGTGATCGTCAGCACTTGCTGGTCCATCGGCTGGGTGACCAAAACCGCGAGCTCAGCGCCGTAGACCCAGTCGACATCGAATGGAATCGACTTCAAGTAGACCGTGCGACTTTCACGCAATTCCAAGTCCTGGAAGACGAGCCCCGGAAACCCGGCCACGCGTGAAACGACGTAGCGCCCAGTCGGGTCAACCAGTAAGTCTTGAATGCTTGGCGACGATATTCCTTGACCTGTGACGGCCAAAGGCGGCGCAAATGCATCGCCCGTAATCCCGGCGACTTCCAAGCGTGAGATGCCATCATCGGTAACGACGATGACGTATGCGCCGTCGTCCGAAAACAGAACCTGTCGAACCCGGAACCCAACCGCGATCTGAGCTTCGAAGTCTTTGGTAATCACGCTCACCGCCGAGATATCAGCATCGGGCGGCGCGACATCGACTTCCTCGGGATCAAACCAAGCCACAGCGACCGTTGATGTCGGGTTGCTCGCGATCTGGTTGACGTGGCGCATCGCGCCGAAACTCTCAACAGACAACGATTCCGGCTCGATGACCGAGACGGTGCTGCTGCCCTGATTCAATACAAACACCCGAGAATCCTCGACCGTGTCGATGGTCGGGCCAACTGTCTTGGTCGGGTTGAATCCCACCGGAACGGTCTGAATCCCCAGGGATTCTGCGTCAATCACGGCAACCGAGTTCAGCGTGGCGTTGGCAACAAACAGCTGGCGGCCAACCGTGGCAGGACGCGAGAAATCGAACTCTCGCTCCACGACCGGCGGGTTAACACTGTTGGCATTATTGCCACCGCTGTTCCGGTTGTTCTCATTGTTGTTCAAGTTGTTAACGTTGTTGGCATTGTTCGCGTTGTTTGCACTCTTCGCCTGATCCGACGAACACGCTGCCAACGCCAATACACATCCAATCACAAGTAATCGTTTCATCAGTCGATCCCTGCATTCAATTCGTAACCACTAATCGTGCGTTGTGATTGCGTGTCCACGTCGAAGAACGTGATACGACCTGCCGAATCTTCTTGAGCCACGAATACCTTTCCAGCCACAACGCCAAGCTGTTCTGGTTTGCGTGGAAGCCGTACGAAGTCACTCCGGAACGTCGCCATGTTCAGGTGCATCAAGCCCTGAATCTGCGTGCCCGTATTCTCGATCAAAACGTAAAGCTGAGTTTGGTCATCGCTGTTCGGGGTCATCACGAAATCAATCGGTTCTCCCTGCAGCGCAACGGGTCGCGTGAAACCGCTCGCCATATCAAAGAGCGTTACCCCGTGATTTGAACGGAACACATAGTTCGGGTCAGTGGGACTACCGGCCAGAGCTTCCTGTCGTTTATGGACCACAACCGCAGATGTTGAATCCGGCGAGACCGCGACCGAGCGGATTTGGTTGCGCAGCGTGTAGCTTCGCAGGCTATCCGTCATGATGTCGTAGACGGCGAGGCTCGGGATCTGAGGGAGGGTCGAGTAAAGAAGGGCTTGTTGTCGATCCGGCGTTAGCTGAATCAGGCCTGCCTCTTTGGAATCCACGTCAACGATCTGAACGACTGGCTCTTGGTCGATTGGCGTCGCCAAGATCGCGTCGATATCCAAGAGCGCGACTTGCGCAGAATCGCGGATGGCAACCACTGCGCGTCGAGTATCTCCGTCGACCAGCAGGTCCACGTCCGTTGGAATATCGTCCAATGCAACTTCGCGGCTTTCGCCAACCTCGATGCCTGATTCGGGGAGCTCATAAATGGTGATGTTTTTGCCGTTCGAGCTGCGCACAACCATGAACGAGGCATCGTCGGCAACCTCGACCTCCAGGTCGGTCAATGGATAGAGACCGTCATTTAGGTTGAGGTTCATCGGGCGAATCAACGCGTCCGACTCAATCTCATCCAGCTTGAATCGCTGGACGCCCTCGTTTCCAACCAGGAACACGTCGCCTGTGTTGGTGAACTCGATGTCACGAATAAGTCGCGTCACGGTGAGCTGAAACGCTTGTTCTTCGCCAGCTTCTTCCCCTGCTCGGATAAGCGACATGACCTGAAGCGACGACACCGCTTGGGTTTCAAACGGACGCTTGGGGTCGATGTACGCCAAGGCATGTTTGCCGTCGGGCGCGATTGTGATGGCGTTCAAGACTGGCGGGACATTCAACAGTTTCACGAACCCGTTTCCGCGGCCATCGTTGGCCGTTTCTTCGGCGTGAATCACCGCAACTGAACTTGAGCCTTCGCATAGAACATACGCGACAGGTCCACGGTCTTCGCTGTCCGCCGCAACCACTTCAACGGGGTCGAGCCCGACACGCACCGGTTTCACGCTGAGGTCTCGTCCATCAATCAACGCGACCGTGGTGCTCTCTTCCGTAGAGTTGGGCACAAACACGTAGGCGTCCGTCGTCGCAACTTGCTGCACGACGAACTCCTCAACCTCTGGGATGAACACGTTGTTCGAGTTATTGACGTTGTTGACATTGTTGGCGTTATTGACGTTGTTGACGTTGTTGACCCCAGACTGGTTGTTGAAGTCCGAGTCCGCGCCAGATACGCCATCAAAAGACTCGCTATCGCCGCAGGCAACGCACGCCAAGCATCCAATTGCTATCAAGATTATTCGTTTATCCACCGACCAATCTCCAAATCGTTTACCGGCCAATCACACTGCACACGCCGTGCCAGCAAATGGTTCCTTTCGCTGATCGCGCGCTTTATCAAGCACTTGGCCGTGTAATGAATGGTGATTGCTACTGTATCATACGGGCAGCCGACCAAAACCGGTGAATGAATCATCCGACTTCGGACAAAAATGTCTCCAGTTTCATGGCCTGGTCTCCAAATCGGGCGTGGATCGATCGAGCCATAACGGCTAAAACCCCGATGACTACTGACGGAGTTGGCATGAGTAGGTACGCATCAGTTTTTCGAGACGATCTCTTCGCCGGGCAAATCATCATCGTTACCGGAGGTGGTAGTGGCATCGGTCGGTGCACAGCTCACGAGCTCGCATCCCTTGGTGCGCACGTGGTTCTCATCGGTCGCAAATTGGAGAAGCTTGAGGTCGTTGCATCCGAGATCATAGAAGACGATGGCTCAGCCACTTTCCACACTTGCGACATCCGCGATGAAGACCGGGTGATTGAGGTGGTGGAAGCGATTCGCCAACAACACGAGCGGATCGATGGACTGGTCAACAACGCCGGAGGTCAGTTTCCTTCGCCGCTCGCCATGATTAACAAGAAGGGCTGGGACGCGGTTGTCGGCACCAACTTGACCGGTGGCTTCTTGATGGCGCGCGAGGTCTACAACCAATGGATGAACGATAACGGTGGCGCGATTGTGAACATCGTTGCCGACATGTGGCGCGGAATGCCGGGCATGGGTCACTCGGGCGCGGCGCGTGCGGGGATGATTAACTTCACCCAAACCGCAGCAGTCGAGTGGGCGGCAAGCGGTGTGCGTGTGAACGCGATCGCACCGGGTTGGATCGCGTCTAGCGGAATGGACACGTACCCAGATTTCATCAAGGCCACGATCCCAAATCTGCGTGACCACGTGCCACTAAAACGCCTGGGCTTGGAAGACGAGGTGAGTGCGACCATCGCGTTTCTTCTGTCTCCGGCGGCGGCGTTCATTAGTGGCGAGACGATAAAGGTGGACGGCGCGGCCCCGCTCTACCCCGCGACGATTGAGATTCCGGCCCACGACAATTCGAAGCCGTACCAGGGCTTTCATCGTGCTTCATTCCCAGATTTCTTGGTTGAATTGACCAACGTCGACACTGGCGATTCTGACGAAAGCTGATGTGATCCATTTGGATCTCAGCAATTTAGCAAACTATTTGGAAAGCGGCGCAATTGGGGGATAATCGGGGCGTCAAAAGACTGACGCTTGTTGCCAACGCGGTCGGTCTTGCGATAGGGTTGGATCACACAAATTGCAAAAATTTCAACAGTTCTGCCACTTAACTGTAACGAGGATATCATGCGGCAAATTGCTCGCAGATTTCTGTCTATCTTACTTGCGACCGCTCTGGTGTTCGGCCCGGCGCAATCCGTGTTTGCTCAGGAACTTTCCGAAGATCAAGCGCAGGAATTCAAACAGCTGACGGGTAAGGCCCAAGAGGAGTTCAAGGCTAAGAACTACGATGCTGCGGCAACGTTGTTCATTCAGGCGTACGAGATCAAACCGGTCTCGAACATCCTCTACAACGTGGCGCGGATCTACGAGCAAGCTGGCAACATGAACAGTGCGCTTGAGTACTACCAGAAGTTCGTGAAGTCACCGAATGTCGCCAAAGAGAACCGCGAAGACGCCTTGGAGCGGATCAAGACGCTCAAAGAGGTTTTGGCGCTTGAAGAGGGCGACAAAAAGGAAGAGACGAACGAAGAGGTCGCCGAACCTGTGAAGCCCGCAGAACCGGAGTACGACTACACGTTGGCGTATATCCTTTGGGGTACCGGTGCGGCATCGCTTGTCGGCTCGTTGGTCTTTGGCATTTTGGCGAGCGACCAGCATTCCAAGTTTGAGGATGCCACCACGATCGAGGAACGACGGGACGCCGCTAGCTCAGGCGAAACATTGAGCATCGTTTCGGACAGCCTGTTGATTACAGGCGTCGTACTCGGCGCACTTGGCACTGTGTTCTTCTTCACAGCATCGCCAATCGAATCGGATAGCGGCGTGGCACTGACGCCGATTATCGGAACAGATCGCGTCGGAATGGGCCTTTCGTTTGGATTTTAGAATGATGAAACGTACTGCATATACAACGTTGGCCATTGGTCTGCTGCTTCTCTCGGGCTGCAGTCTGCGCTTTGATTTCACGGAATGTGAATCGGACGCAGATTGTCGGCAATTCAACACCGATACGGTGACCTACACCTGTCAGTCCGAATCCTGTCAGCCCGGCACGGTCGAACCAGAGTGCGAGACGGATGAGGATTGTACCGAGGCTCCGAACACGTCGTGTGAAGCCAATATGTGCGTCGACCCGAACGCGAATAACACGAACAACAACAACGACATGGGAACGAACAACATGAACGACATGAACATGTCGGACATGGATTCGGATATGAATGATATGTCGACGATGTGTTCGACACGCGCCGACTGTCCTGCAGGAGACGTGTGTGTTGCCGGCATTTGCGAGACAGGCACCAGCTGCAACGACAACGGCGCCTGCACAGGCTCCGAGCTTTGTGTTGATGGTGTGTGTGTCAACGCAAACAGCGATGAATGCACAATGACCGACGTCAATCGGCCAAACATTGAGTGGCCATACGCAGGCGGCGACGAAGATATCCGCGGAATTGACGACTATGTGGTTTTGGGAACGATCCTGCCGATGTCCATCCCTTCGATTGGACCGCCACTATCGAACTCGATCCAGCTCGCAATCGACGAAATCACCCGTGACAATAATGGACTTCCGGGCGGACGACGGATCATCTGGGTCAACTGTAACGACCAGGGCGACCGTACCCTCGCCGCTCGAGCGGCGTCACACCTTGCGTACAACTTGAACTCGCCAGCCATCATTGGACCGTTGTTCTCGTCAGCATTCATCGGGGTGGTCACGGATGTCAGCCGCGACGCCAACGTGTTCACGATCACGCCGTCGGCGACCGCGGACTCGATTACTACGCTTCAAGACGACAATCTGGCGTGGCGGACGATTGCACCTGACCGAATCCAAGCAAACGCGTTTGCGGGCCGAATTCAAGAGCTGCAAGCAGGCGGGGCACAGCGCCCTGTCGTCTTCATCAAGAACGATGCGTACGGAAACGGGCTTTATGCTCAGTTGAACCCAAGCCTGCAAGCCATCGTTGGCGGTGCAAACATCAAAGCAATCCTCTACGCCGACCCGGCTAGCGGCAACTTTGACGCCGCGGAAGTGACACGAGTTGTGGGTGAGGCTGCTGCACACAATCCAAACCTTCTTATCTTCCTTGGAACCGATGAAACGGCGAATATTGCGCTCGGCTACTACTCGAACGTTTCCCCGACAGCGTCATTGTTCAGCCACGGCGGTTCGACGACCCTGCCTTCGATTCCAACGCAAAACGAAGCTCTTGAGCCATTCGCAAAAGGCATCGGTCAGAACATCTTCGACCCGACGAACTTCCCGATCTATCAGCAACGGTTCAATGTGGCGTTCCCGAACGAGCCGCCGCTGACCATCTCGACCATCACGTACGATGCGACCATCACGACCCTCTTGGGGATGGCAGCAGTCGACGAAAGCGAAGAAATCACTGGCGACAAAATCGCGACCAACATGGCTCGCCTCGCCGACAAAGACGGAACCCGCGTCAGCTACCAGAACCCGACGTTCATCGCGCAAGGTATTGCTGAGCTCGCGGCGGGCAGAAACATCGACTACCTCGGTGTTTCCGGAGAAGTCGACTTCGATACCAACGGTGACGTGCGGCAAGACTTCCTTGGATTGGGTACGATTAAAGACCAGAACAACCAGTGGCAGCTTGTTCCTGAGCGAATCTACGCACTCGCCCCTGGCCAAGACGTTGGGATGTGGTTCGATTTCTGCGGTGCGAACTCGCCGAATCCAACGATGCCAAACGATTGCGGATTCCCCGGGTCTGGACGAACCTGCCAGGACACCGGTCGCGCAGAGATTTGCTTGGACCTCTGTGACCCAGCAAACAACCCGCCCACGAGCACATGCTCGACTGGCCTGACGTGTGTGCC
Organism: bacterium; assembly: GCA_030427705.1. Taxonomy (GTDB): domain Bacteria; phylum Myxococcota_A; class Bradymonadia; order Bradymonadales; family Bradymonadaceae; genus JAUIBR01. The sequence continues at coordinate 125,484 of JAUIBR010000009.1, forward strand.
AGACATGGCGATGCCGACCGTGGGTGCGTGTGCGCCGGTCCAACGCTGTGATCCAGCCACGAACCCTCCGCAATCGACGTGTCCGAACGGGCAAGTCTGCGCCAATATCGGCGCGACTGGAGTCTGCGTGACTCCTTAAGACGCCAAGGCGCTCAAGCCTTGACGAATGTGGGTTCAAATCGCAAGGTGCCGCTCGGCACCTTTTCTTTTTTCCAGGAATCCACATGCGACACGACGGACGTCAACCTAATGAACTTCGGCCAATCTCCATCCAGACCGACTTTACGGACCAACCGGAAAGCTCCGTTCTGATTCGCTGTGGCAACACCATCGTGTGGTGTGCTGCGAGCGTCGAAGAGAAGCAACCACGCTGGATGGACCGTGATTCGCAGAAGGGCTGGATCACCGCTGAATACAACATGGCGCCAGCCTCAACGTCGCCACGCTCAAGCCGCGAGGGACGGCGGCGCAATGTGGGCGGGCGCACTATGGAGATTCAGCGTCTCATCGGACGCAGCTTGCGGGCGGTAGCCGACCTTGATGCGCTGGGACCACGCACGATCAACCTGGATTGCGAAGTGCTGCAGGCAGATGGTGGCACACGCACAACCTCGATCACGGGCGCATTCGTGGCGCTTGCTCAGGCCTGCGACAAGCTCGTCGATATCGGAATCATCGACCGGATTCCGGTCACGGCGACCGTCGCTGCGGTCAGCTGCGGAATCGTGGATGGCAAGGCGCTGCTTGACCTTCCGTACGTCGAGGACGTGGCGGCCGCGGTCGATATGAATGTGGTCATGACCGGAAAAGGTCGATTCATCGAAGTTCAGGGCACCGGCGAGGAAGCAACCTACAGCCGTGAAGAACTGAACATGCTCCTGGAGCTTGCCGGAGAAGGCATCGATGAGCTGACCAAACTGCAGAAAGAAGCGCTGGGTGACTCAGCTGCTATCCAGAAGCTGTTCTCATGAAAGTCTTTGTCGTCATCGGGTGCGTCTTCGGCTTACTGAGCGTCGCCCTTGGTGCGTTCGGCGCCCACGGCCTGCAGGAACGAGTCGAACCCCGGATGATTGAGATCTGGGAAACGGCGGCGCGCTATCAGATGTATCACGCATTGGCGCTCTTTGCGGTTGGGTGGGTCATGCAACAGACCCAACACACGGGCGCGACCGTTGCCGGTTGGAGCTTTGTTGCCGGAACGCTTATCTTCTCCGGGTCCCTTTATGTGATGGTGTTGACCGGGACGAAATGGCTTGGAGCAATCACACCTATTGGAGGAACAGCGATGATCGTGGGTTGGGTCGCGCTGATGATTGCGGTGGCGAAGGGGTTTTGATGCGCCTTTGGGTGGTAATGTTGGCGGTCCTCGCCACGGGATGCGTCGATGGCACGCTCGATAAACCACAACCTCCAGAAGTTACCGCGACGGTCGGGGACTTTCGTAATCCTCCCGGCCAATTGACCAGCTCGGTTGCCGATGAAGCAGTCGATGTGCTTGTCGCGACCTGGGGCCCTGTGTGCGGTTGGGATTCTAATGAAACAGGACCGCTGTGCGATAGCCCCGAATCCTGCGCAATCGTTCGGTGCGATTTGATTCAATTGGTGGACGACCTTGTCGGGATTGCCATCTATTTTTCCGACAAAGGCAGCGAAGACGACTTGCCCGAAGGGGTTGAGCCGCCGCCGTCTGCTGCCCCCGCAAAAACCAAAGTGAAACGGTCTGAGGGTTTCGGGAGTTTTTCCAAGACGTGCCCAGGCTATGGTTCGGGAGACCGCACCAATCCAGAAAACGGAACGCTTTCTGTGAATGCGGGATTCACAAACGGCGGCCTCGACCGCACGGTTTGGGGCAGTTTCGACCGCTGCCAGTACACGACTAGCCCGCTCGGAGGCATCACGATCGACGGAAACGTCGTGGTCGATGTGGAAGACTCGGCACCAGGAGGCGGCGCGGAACAACAAATGATCATCGTGCTCGATGCTGTGTACGAAGGCTTTGGGGCCGAACCCCAACACGCAATAGGCGCGTTACGGCGCAACTACGAAGACGAATCCATCGAGGTGCTCCTTCCGAGCAACGGCGGAGGCATTCTCTATTACATCACTCCCGAGGGCATGGGGTTCCGAACATTCGACTCACTGTACGAGTGCCGCTTCAACGAAAAAGTCTGCACCACAGAAAGCGGCGAGGAGCTGCGATGGTGAGATTCATCACACTCTTGGTGGTCCTGAGCACAGTTTTCCCCACAACCATCTGGGCGCAAACACCAGCGATTGCCGCTGAATCAACGTCCAGAACCGCACCACTCCCCACCCAACGGACCGCGCGCACACTGGCCCAGAATGAATGGCTGGTTGGACTCTGGCGAACGCAATACGGCTTGCTTGAATCACTCGATGTCGGGACGTATCAACTCTATCTGGCTCTGGGCATGCCAAACGCTTTCATCCGGCATGCGTTCTGGGAGAACGACAAGCACGCCGTGTCACTGAACGTGGATGCTTTCTATCTCGATTCTGACTTTCTGTGGCTTTACGGCGACGAAGCGAGCGCGTTCTGGGCGTTGCTCATTCCGATCGAGTTTCGAACCACGATTGCCGCAAGCGACCAACTCTTTCTGACGTTTGGTGTGGACGTGACGCTTGCGCGCGGTGAAGGCCAAGTCGATGGCGACACCACGCAGGGGTTGGCCGCCGCGCAACAGCTGATCCTGCCGCTCACAGTAGAATGGGAGTTTTCGCAGCGTTATCTCGTCGGATTGCATATGAAATACTCCCCGTTCGCAGAGCTCGTGGGCGAAGGCGACACCACGGTGCAAATCGACCCCACCACGCGAGCCGACATTCAGGCAGCCGGTGCGGTCGACCCCCAAGCATACGACCACGCATTTTCAGCCATCGCATATGTTCTTTTCCGCTGGGAGACCTTCAACCTTCGGGTCGGCGGGGGATGGGGGTCGCTTTCGTTGCCTGGCCTCAACCTGATGGCCGCCAACCGCATGCCACTGGTCGATTTTGACCTGTTCTGGCGATTCTAGCCGGTGACAATTGACATAGATGGCGTTGAGCGCTTTATTGACCGCCGTGAACATGAATCGGAGGCATCATGATAGCAGCACCCATCAACTTTAAGGCGTGGATTGAAGAGAACCGCGAACTTCTGAAACCACCTGTTGGCAACAAGAAGATCTGGACGGACACCGAAATGGACGTGTTCATCGTCGGCGGCCCAAATCAGCGCAAAGACTACCACATCAACCCGAAGGAAGAGTTCTTCTACATGATCGAAGGCGACATGACGCTGAAGGTTGTGGACAACGGAGAGCACAAAGACATTCCGATTCGGGAGGGTGAAATCTACCTCCTCAAAGGCAATATCCCGCACTCACCACAGCGTGAGGCCAACACCGTCGGGCTCGTCATCGAGTACAAGCGCGACGAAGGTCAGCACGACGGACTGCGCTGGTACTGCGACGAATGCGGAGAAGTTCTCCACGAAGAGAGCTTCCAGCTCGTCGATATCGTCGGTCAGCTCAAGCAAGCGATTCAAGACTTCAACGCCAGCGATGAGTTGCGCACCTGCAATAACTGCGGCGCTTACCTCGAAGTCTAGGTCCCAAATTCGCCTCTGGTGCGGAGCACACTGTGAAAATCGATATCCACGCCCACATTCTCCCGGATGGTTGGCCTGATCTGCGCGAGCGCTACGGCTATGGCGGATTCATCCAACTCGAAGTCGAGGCAGATTGCGGCAAGATGATGAAGGAGGGCGAGCTCTTCCGAATTGTCGATCCGAATCTCTGGGACCCCGAGACCCGTATTCGCGAATGTGACGCTGACCGCGTGGACGTCCAGGTGTTGAGCACCGTGCCGGTCATGTTCTCGTACTGGGCCGATCCGGAAGATTGCCTCGACCTCTCGCGCTTTCTGAACGACCACATGTGTTCGGTCGTGGAAAAGCACCCGAAGCGATTTGTCGGATTGGGCACGGTGCCAATGCAGGCTCCGGAACTGGCCGCCAAAGAGCTTGAGCGCTGCATGAATGAGCTCGGGCTGCGCGGCATCGAGATCGGCACCCACGTCAATAACATCAATCTGGACGACCGACGTTTTGACCCGATTTGGGAGACGGCGGAAAAGACCGGCGCGGCGATCTTCGTGCACCCATGGGACATGATGGGAATGGAGGCCTTGCGTAAATACTGGATGCCCTGGCTCGTCTCCATGCCTGCCGAAACCTCGCGTGCGTTGTGTTCGCTGATGATGGGTGGCGTGTTGGAACGCTACCCCGGCGTGAAGTTTGCGTTTGCACATGGCGGCGGCTCATTCCCCGCAACGCTTGGCCGCATCAATCATGGCTTCGAAGTCCGACCCGACCTCTGCCAAATCGAGACGTCTACCCCACCCAGCGATTTCGTAAGCCATGTCTACTTCGATGCGCTCGTGCATGACGAACGCGCAATGCGCTACCTGATGGAAACGGTGGGTTATGACCGTATCGCGTTGGGCACGGACTACCCCTTCCCCCTTGGCGAGCATCGGCCCGGCCGGCTAATCGAAAACATGACGATGTTGCCAGGACTCAAAGAGCGCATGCTCAGTGGCACCGCGCTGGAATGGCTTGGCCTCAATCGCGCAGATTTTGAAACGGAAGCTAGCCGCAAGCACTCCATCGACCTCGGGTCACACATCGAGGACGTCTGATGAAAGCGACCCTGCACATGCCTCATGGCGACGTAGTGGTCGACCTTTCGACAGGTCGCGACATCTCGACCACGCTTGAGTTTCACGGCTCGCAGGCAAACGCCTTTGGCCTACCACGCGCAACTGCAGAAGCGTTTCAAGCCGGCCCGTTTGTGGGCGACACACGGGAGGGCGGCAGTGTGAACTGTGAAACGGTCACCCTCAATCCACATGGAAACGGCACGCACACCGAATGTGTGGGACATATCGTCAATGAACGTGTGCGGGTCAGCGATGTCCTTGAAGACACGCTGAACTTGGCCCAGATTGTGAGCGTTACGCCCGAAACCCTCGGTGAGTGCGGCGAGTCCTACGATGCGCCACACAAACCGGAGGACCACGTGGTGACCAAGGCTGCCCTTGTTGCAGCCTGGCACAACACCGAGGGGGTGGACGCGATGATCGTGCGAACGCTCCCAAACTCCGAAGACAAGCGCTATCAGACGTTTAGCGGCAATAATCCAGTGTTCTTCACAACCGACGCGATGACGTACATCCGCCAGCTGAACGTCAAACATCTGCTGGTGGATTTCCCCAGCGTGGACCGCGAGGAAGATGGCGGGGTGCTTCCAAACCATCATATTTTCTGGGAAGTGCCGATGGGCACACACGATTTGGTCAATGTTGGGCTTCCCCACACCATCACCGAAATGGTGTTTGTTCCCAACGACATCCCCGATGGCGTCTTCGCGCTGACCATCCAAATCCCGGATTTTGCGCTCGATGCAGCGCCGAGCCGGCCCCGAATTTTCCAATTGGAAAAGTGACAGATTTCGCACTATCGTCGCTACTCACTCAATAAAAGCTGGGCGCTTGAAAGGAGTTCATGATGAAGAATCTCGCAGGCCTTATTGTTCTTTCTGTTGTGCTGCTGTTTTCGACTCAAGCATTTGCACAATACGGTGGCGTGAAAATCAAAACCGGCAAAGACGGCAGTGCTTCCGTCGAAACTGGGAACACAAAAGTTGAGACCGGAAAGGATGGCTCGAAGGTCAACACCGAGGGCTCGGAAGTCCAAACCGGAAAAGACGGAACGAGCGTCAAGGGTAAGAAGGGCAAAAAGGGTAAGAAGGTCAAAAAGACCAGCAAAGATGGTCGTAAGTACAAGACCCACAAGACCATCAACTGCAAAGGCACCCAAAAAATCCACCTGAAGGGTGTTAAGATCAAGTCGGACAAAGTCGCCGTCAAAGGTCAGGGTACATGCCACATCACGTTGGAAGACTCCGAAATCCAAGGCGGTACCTGGGGCATCAGCGTGCAGGGTACGGTCGTGTTGACCCTCATCAATTCTGTCGTGCGCGGCAAGAAGGGCGCCGTCAATGCTCAAGGAACGGTGAAAATCAACACCACCGATACTGACTTCTACGGCAAAGTTAAGCGCCAGGGCGTCGTTGAGCTGAACGACAAAGGCGGCAATACCTTCAATAAGAAGTAGAGCACCCCGTTCTACTTGATGTAGCTAAGTATCAGCTTGGCTACTTCCCTCGAGAAATTCTCATCTGCAAGCAAATGCGGGCTGTTCACTACAGCCGTGTGGATGATCCCGTGGCATGCGCTGATCAGCACAAACGCCGTGAGCTGCGGGTTCTCAATCTCCAATTCATCGCGCGATTGTAGCGCCAATGTGACCAATGCCACGGCTTGGTCCGTCCAATCCTTTAGGACGTCAATCTGACCAATCGGTGGCAAGTGCTCGAAAAGCACCTGGTGCAGATCGGGGTTCAATTGCTTCGCTTCCAGAAGGGCAACGACCAATGCGTGCACCGACTCTTCAAGCGGCAGTCCCTGAAGCTCCATCAAACGCTCGCCTAGAAACGCCATCTGGTCATCGGCGAATGCCTCAACGACCCCAGCGACAACCGCCTCTTTGTTTGGGAAGTACTGGTAGAGCGAACCGACACTCACGCCAGCGCGCTTCGCAATCTTGTTGGTGCTGGTTTTGTGGTAGCCCTCCTCGACCAAAAGCTGAGCAGTTGCATCAAGAATAGCCTCCACGGTCGCACGAGCACGGTCTTGCTGGGGCAGTTTTCTTGGGCTGATCCGGGTATCTGACATGTTTTTTTCGAATGCGAGTTGAGAATGTGAGTAGTTGCTCATATTTTTGAAATGTGAGCAGTTATTCAGTTTTAGTTTAGCGTCTAGCGATACAACAGCAAGAGCAGAGGTTCTTCATGTCGGCCCCACTCATCGAATTGCCGTGGCAAAAGTCATCTCCGAAACACCCCGTTCCTCCCGGTCCAAAGGGGCTTGGTCACCTGAAGGCGACCTATGAATTCATGGGTGGAGAGCAGGTCCCATTCATGCGCAAAATGCAGCGCGAGTATGGTGACTTTGTTAATTTTCGGCTGGGCACCTTCAACAACTACCTCATCTCAGACCCCGAAATGATCCATGAGGTGCTGATCGGCAAATCAAAGGTCTTCAAGAAGGACGCCATTACACACGACCTCGAGGAGCTCCTTGGCCAAGGACTTCTGACCGCCGAAGGCGAGTATTGGCGACGAAATCGAAAGATCGCGGCGCCGGCGCTGAAGCGAAAGCAGATTGCGAGCTACGCGGACACCATGGTCAGCCTCACCGCCAAGCACATGGACGCATGGAAGCAGGGACATCAGACCGAACTTCATCACGACATGATGCAGCTAACGATGGCGATTGTCGTGAAGACGCTCTTCAACTTGGACCCAGGTGAGGAAGTTGCGGCCGTCGAAGAGAGCATCGAAAAAGCGATGCACTTCTTTCACCTGAACACCCACACACTGTGGCGCTTTATGCCGGAGGCGCTGCCAATGAAAGCGCGCGATGACTTCTACGCCGCGATCGAGATGTTGAATTCGGTCATCTACAAGCTCATCGAAGACCGCAGAAATAGTGACGAAGAAGGCGATGACCTTCTCCACCGTCTCATCCTTGCCACCGACGAGGACGGCAATCATATGACGGACGCGCAGCTGCGAGACGAAGCCATCACCATGTTCCTCGCCGGTCATGAGACAACCGCGTTGACCATCAGCTACACGTGGCGACTTCTGGCCGAGAACCCCGATGTCGCCCGACGCTTGTATCAAGAGGTCGACGACATCCTTGGCGGCAAGCCTGCGACCGTCGATGACGTACGTAAGCTCAAGTATACCGAGGCAATCATCAAAGAATCGCTGCGGATTCACCCACCTGCGTGGATCATCGGTCGCGAACCGACGGAAGACGTAGAGATTGGGCCGTACTTGATTCCAAAGGGGGCACAAGTCCTCATGTGCCAATCCGTGCTCCAAATGCTGCCAAAGTATTTCGTCGAACCCACGCAGTTCCGGCCCGAGCGTTGGCTGGACCCTGAGTTCGAAAAGTCACTGCCGCGCCACGTGTACATGCCGTTCGGCGGTGGTCCGCGTGTTTGCATCGGAAATCACTTCGCGATGATGGAAGCGATTCTGGTTGTTGCGACGATGACTCAGCATGTGGAGCTCGACATGGACCTGTCGATCCCGCTCACGAAGCAGCCAGCCGTGACCTGGCGCCCAACCTCGCCGCTTAACATCTCCGTGTCTCGCCGCTAATCGGTGAGCGAAAGCAAACACGGCTGTAGTTGTTCAAGACGGAACGGACGTCAGTCCGTGGAGTTGAAGAACTACAGACTTGTCAACGAGCACGGCGAAGCCGCGCGCAGTTAACCAAATCGGTGAGCGAAAGCGAACCAAATCGGTGAGCGAAAGCGAACCAAATCGGTGAGCGAAAGCGAACCAAATCGGTGAGCGAAAGCAAACCAAATCGGTGAGCGAAAGCGAACCAAATCGGTGAGCGAAAGCGAACCAAATCGGTGAGCGAAAGCGAACCCCTTGAAGTTTCGATCTGCGGTTGTTACAAATGTAGGTGTTCGTGGGATAATGTGTGGATGGATCCCTCCGCTGGGTAAAGCGGACCTGCTGCGAGTGACTGATGCCCCTTGATTGGCAGCGCATTGAAGAGGCCAAAACGACTGAAGCCAGTCTTTGGCGCCTCGTTGACGAGTTGCACAACAACTCGCCTGACGCGACCGACCTCGCCCGCATCGAAAGACTATTAAAGTTTGGGAACTTGCCGCAGAAGGTCTATCAGTGTGTCGATGACGCGCTGAAAAAATCACAACGCTCTACCCAACGCATTGAGCCAATTTGGAAGGCAACCCTTAATACACGCGAACATCAGGCGCTGCGCGAGACAATCTTCGACGAAGAATTTGTCAGTGCGCATGACTTCAAGTCGCCCACAGCCGTGGCGCCCCCGGATGCGTATCCGATCAAAATGGATGAGGACATGACCAAGGAACGGTCGATGCCGGACAAGGAAAGTCTGGCACCTCAGCCCATTACCCAGCCGATGATGGAAGTCCTGGAAGAGACGAAAGAGTCTGAAGTTCTTGAGGACACGGCTGAGTCGACCGTTCCCACCGAAGAAACGAAACCGATTCGGGACCCGTCTCTTGTCATCACCGCACCAATTGAGATCGTTCAACGCGATTCACCGGTGCTGAGCGGAATCTTCAGCCGTCCAAAGGAAGAGGTCCATGACCTGATGCCGAACGGGCCGTACGAGCTGAAGTATCTAGATACGATCTACTCCTCGGTGTCCAAAGAGACGCTCCTCCATCTCTTCCGGCGTGGTGTGCTGCTCGCTGCGTATATTTCGGTTGATGGTCGTTGGATTCCTGTCACGACGCATCCTGACTTTGCGGACGTGCGGCGCGTGGTCGCTCAGGAAATCGATCGAATTGTCGCAAAATCTGACAGCGAAGTGACCCGTCCCAACGGCGGCATCGTCGTTCCTGACGATATTGACGACGAAGAGCGAACCGAAGTCCTCGAACTGGCAAGCCGAGACGCGACGAATGTCGTTGAGCACAACGGGTTTTCGGAAGACATCGAAGAGCGCACCAATATTTTTGAGCAAGAGCTCTTTGAAGAGCTCGATATCGATGATTCTGCTGTGTTCATGCACGAAGACGAGCCTCCGACCATGCAGTTCGAGCACAACTCGAATAGCGACAGTTGGCCGTTCTCGGGAATTTTCGAAGAGATTGACGAGATCATCCTGGGGCCCGAGATTCGCAGCTACAGCGATATTCCTGCGCTCAAGGCCGAGGCAGCAGAAGAAGGGACGCAAGCCGATACGCCCATGGCGAAGGGGATGCTTCCGGATGCTGAGACCAACGAGCACTTCCCGCTCCCACCTTCGGTTCGTCTGCGCGAGAGCCAGATCGTACCGGTAGAGGTCCGGCCTGCAGCTGCTGCTGAGATGACGGCAGAGATTGTGCGCAATCCGGAGCCTGAGCCGAGTGGGCCGAAAATCCTGCGAGATATTGAGGCGGCCGAGCGTGAAGCGAAGAAACTGAAGGGCCGAAAAGATACGCAGCCGATTATGAATGTGCCGGTGCCCAAGCTGGTACGTCGGCGCCGCAAGCGACGCTCGACGATTCCACTGGCTGCGGGCCTTGCTGCGCTCGTCCTGACGGCCGGCCTTGCTGCGGTTGAGACCGGATTGATTGACCTGGGTGTCGCTCCGAAGCCAGTCAAAGAGATTACGGTTCAGAAGATTGACCCCATGGTTACCGCTGTTGGTGCAGCATCCACGCAACTGGGCATCGCGACCATGGTCCCGACCGACGACCCTGGCCTTCAACGGCGTGTCTCTCAAGACTTGTTCTTGGCGGGTGACCACGAGCAGGCCATCAAGATCGCAGGCGTTGCGCAATCGAATCACCCTACCGCTGAAGACGCACTGACCCTGGCCGAGTGGCAGTTGAAGTCCGGCAAATTTGAGCAAGCACGCAAAACGGCTTTTGCTGCTCGTAAGCTCGGTGCTGACCTCAGCGCGGCAGAGACCATTTTTCTCGAGTCGGTTCGGCAAGACCCCGAGCTGAAGCAAGAAGCTCAGCGCCTCGACCTGAATAGCATCGCAGACGCAGCTACAGATGAGCGCTCGGGCCGAGTTTCGGTCCGACTGACACTTGCAGAGAAGAGCGTGGCCGTCCTTGAGTTTGCTCAACGCGGAGACCGTGCACGTGCTGACCGCTTCGTAGCCGCGACGCGCTTGTGCACGATGCTGGACTGCAAGTTCGACCTTCCGAAAGCCAAACCGGTTCTGATTGAGCGTGAGCAGCTGACGACGATGTTGGGCAAACGCAAGGCCAAGCGCCTTCGTCGACTGGCGTGGAAGAAGGACCGAGTGACGCAAAAGCAATACGTCTCGGCAGCATTGATTGATGCAGACGACGCCAAACAAACGCAGTTCCCTATCGAGGCTACTGCGGTTTGGGATTCGTGGTTGAACCCGAAACGCGCTGCTGACTTGGACAAACGAATCGCAACGTTCCTGTTGCCTTGGGACCGATTGGATCCGGACCTTCGCATTCAATTCACCGAACATGTCGGCACAACGACAACGCGTGAGATCGCTCACCAGATCAGCTCGATGCTGTTGTTTGATACCCTCACGCACAACGCTGACCGCTTCGAGAAGAAGCGAAGGGATTGGGGAGAGACGGTCAGCCTTGCGAATGGGAAACTGCGCTCGTTGAGCCACAACAGCGTTTTCCCGACCAAACGACCACGTCGATTGAGCAAGGCGTACAAGAAGCTCGATCGATACAACGGCTATGAGCTCTTCGCGTTGAGCTCGCTTAAGCCAGACGTCGTCGCACAGATTCTGTTCCCAGACCCAACCAAAGCTGACAAGAAGCGCGCAGACCTCTTCTGGGACGCACGCAATGAAGTCTTGGTGAAGGCCAACTCCACGAAGAACTCAGTCTTCGCAGACGCACCAGCGTCCAAGAACCAACTCTAGTTCAGTACAACCGCTCGACTTCGATGCCTGAGTAGTAATGCTTCAGGATGGTCTTGTAGTTCTTTCCCTGGCTCGCCATTCCAATCGCGCCTGTCTGGCACATGCCAACGCCGTGTCCAAAGCCACCGCCGCGAAACTCAAAGCTCGTCGCAAGTCCATTGGCGTCGCGGTTGATTTTCATCAGGAACAATCCGCTGCGTAGCCCACCAAACAGACGGCGGGCGTTTAACTCACGCTCGACGACTGTTTTGCCCTTTGTGCCAACGATCTCAAGCCGAACGACGCGACCGCTGAAGCCACGCTGAGCGATCTTCACGTCCTTGATACGACCCACGGAGCGATTGTTTTGGGCGAGCCAAGCTTCTGGCTTTGAGACCGGAACGGTCTTTTCCCAACGGTAGTTTTTCGCAGACGAAACCGGGGCCGAACGACTGTTCGTATTGAAATTGCTGCGCAGGAACCCATCCAACTCGGCCTCGGAGATTCCGTCCTTGTACTTCGCTGGAACGTTTGCGGTCGTATCGAGTTTACCGCGTAGCCAGGGGCGTGGCTCCATATCCCAGACGTACTCGTTGCTCTCGGTGAAGCCCGCAGCATTCGATGAATAGGTCGCCTCGATGATCTTCTTTCCATAGAACATGACCTGCCCACGTGTGTCGTCGACGGCCTTGTTGGTTTTGGGATGTTCGACTCCGACACCGCCATAGACCTGATCCATCACATCGCCTCGCAACATATAAGGTTCCGCGAGGTTTCGGACCCCGATTGCACTGAAGATTTCGTTTCGAGCGGCGACCGCCTGAGCCTGCAACGCAGCTGCAGGAGCAGTCTTGTAGGTCTCAGCGGGCACGACGCCTTTGAGCAAACGTTCTGCGCCGAGGCTAACCATCGCCACCACCGTACCATCGTTATCGGGGGCGAAGATCAATGAGCCAGTGTATCGCCGGGTCTCAAAGCCCTTGCCGTAGGATTTTTCAATCTTTGGAACGGTATACGCGATCGTGTTTTCGCGACCGCGTGGCGGGCTAATTTGGAGGACGTCACGCGCCTTTACCTTCACGTCGATGCCGTTTGAGGAGAGCGTCAACAAAGCCGACGGCCGGCGCGTCACTTCGGAGTGGATAGCGCCTTCGATGCCGTATTTGGACTCGAGCTGTTGCTTGATCTTTCGCGCTTTGGCTCGGCTGTTCGTGCCCCCAACCGCAATCAGAACCGTTCGCGAATCGAAGACTTTTCCGTGCACAGCGAATAATCCACCGACCTCAATAATCTCGGGGATGAATCCACGTTTGAGCCAGGTGTCTTTGAGGGCATTGACTCGCCCACGATTGGCTACGGGCAGGCGATTGACGACCACGTAGTGCTTGTATTTACCTTTCTGAGGTTCGGATGCAGAAACCGTATACTCAATATTTCCTGGCAGCTCGATCTCGGGTCCGTCCTCTCCGCTTGGGAGCACTCGGATCGGCATATCGGGTTTGAACGTCACAGTCTTGCGACCCTCGACGATTCCAACTCGAATCAAGGGGTCCCCGCCCCGCGTGAAGTTGAGTTTTGGTGCGTATAGGAGCGCCAAACGGTCGTTTGACGACAACTGAGTTTGCGCAGTGAGTGTCGCTGGCGCGAGGAGCGTCAACGCCGCAAAGGCGATGAGAGCATAGATTTTCATGTCATCCCTGACGTTGTTCCGCCTACCAGCGGAGAGTGGCTTCCACGCTTGTCCCGCGTGTACCGATTTCCAAGCTTGCGCTCGATTCTGAACTTGAGTCTACCAACAGCCAGATCGTGCCGCCAATGACGCTGGCAGCACCGACACCAAGCAAGATTCGATGGGTCAGTTCGTGGCTTTCCCCGCGGTCTACAAGCTCGTCGTAGCGCCGCTGAGTGAGGGTTCCGTTGGCGTTTTCTTCATCGATCGTGGACTCAACATCCAGCATTAGCAGCGCAAAGACAGCCGAACCGACCAGTGCCAAGCCGCCGACACCAACCGCACTCCATGCAGCCCAGTTCGTCTTTTTGATCTCGCGATCTTCGAGTTTGGCGTCTGCTTTTAGATCAGTGACCTTTGCATCGCTTTGTTGATTCTGTTCTGGGACAACGACGGCCGCTGCGACTTTCTTTTCTTTGAGCGGCGCCCAAATCTCGAGGTCCGCTCCGGTCTTGAGCTCGAGGACCGTTTCCCAGCGGTCATATCCGTCAGCTTCAACCGCTACTGCGTAACGGCCGGGCGGAAGCCCCTTTCGCTCCAGCGGGACCGAACCCACGAAGATGTTTTCAATAAAGACTTTGGCTTCCTGAACGTTCGAGCCAATTCGCAACAACGTTTCGCTATCTCCGGACTCTCGGCGGAAGAAGGTCTCAATCTCCTTCTGGAACGCAACGACGGGATCATCGGTTTTCACAGTTTTGGCCAACTTGTTGACCATCTTTCCTTGTTGGGCATCAAAAATGTTGAGCCGAATCTGGAACGTGCGCGGACCCTTTTTTGTGACCCGGCCGAAGATCAGCATTCTGGCCTTCAATTCCGCGGCAGCGCGCTTCAAGCAAACGGTGCTGTCGGCGCTGCAGCCCAAGACCAAAAGAATGTCCTGAAAGTTGATGGCGACCTTGTTGACGACCTCATAATTATCGATCTGTTGGGCTTCATTTCGCACAACTGACGTCAAAGTATTGGTCAGATCGTTGCTGACACCCTCAGCCTCGAGATTCAATACGGCGGCACTGATCGTCTCTTGGGCAGTGGCCATCGGTGCCCACAAAACCCCCAAAAAGAGTGCTAAAACGCCCAGAAAATTGGGTAATCTATTCATGGGGAAATACTGCCTAAAAACCGTTGCTGACAGGCATGCGGAGTATAGGAACGGGGTTAGGCAGTGTAAAGACCGCATATCTTGCCGCTCGTGGCGTTTATGTGCTAAAAATTCTCCAATAGCAATCAGCCGAAGAATGTCGACTCTGAGATAGGTGTGGATCGGTGGCGCTGAAACTCAAATATGCAGGCAATACTCACGTGGGCATGAAACGCTCACACAACGAGGACAACCTGTTGGTTCTCCAAGACGAGAATCTCTACATGGTAGCCGACGGGATGGGTGGCCACGCCAGTGGCGAGGTCGCATCCGAAATGGCAGTCAGTACAGTCGCGGACTTCTTCCAGGAGACTTCCTCCGATGAAGACGTCACGTGGCCATACAAAATGGAGAAGGGCAAACGCTACGAAGAGAACCGGCTCGCCGCTGGTATCAAACTAGCGAACTTGCGCATCTTCGAGACGGCTGCTCAGAACGCATCGCAGCGCGGGATGGGAACGACCTTGGTCGCCATCACATTCGCTGGCGATACGGCGTATCTCGGCCATGTCGGCGATAGCCGCATCTACCGCCTTCGCGGCGATGAGCTCACACAGGTGACCGAGGACCACTCGCTCCTGAATGACTACATCAAGATGAAAGACCTCACCGAACAAGAGATCGAGAACTTCCCACACAAGAACGTGATCGTTCGCGCGCTTGGGATGAAGGAAACGGTGCAGGTCGACGTTCAGCACGAAGAACCGGAGCCTGGTGATCTCTACCTACTCTGCTCCGATGGACTCAACGGCATGATCACGGACGAAGATATTCGTCGAATCATGATCGAGAACCGCGAAGATCTTGAGAAAGGCTGCGAAGACCTGATCCAAGCTGCAAACGACGGCGGCGGAAATGACAACGTAACTGTCGTGCTCGTCGAAGTTCTCGAGAAGTAGTCTCCGACCGTAATCTCTAAGTCGCGGTCAGCTGTTGGACTCCCTCAATATCTACCAACGAAAATTAGTTCTATTCTCGGGCAAAGGTGGCGTCGGGAAGACGACCATTGCCTCTGCCTTCGCGCTCAGCTGCGCCCGCCGCGGCGAACGCACGCTCCTTATGGAGCTCAATACCAAAGACAAAGTAAGCTTGATGTTCGGCGCCGGTCATGTCGGCCCCGAAATCCGAGAGATCGAAGACAATCTCTTTGCCGTCAACGTCACACCCGATGCCGCCCAGGAAGAATATGCGGTCATGATCCTCAAGCTGCGTGTCGTCTACCGCGCAGTCTTTGAAAACAAGATCATGCGGGCTTTCCTCAAGGCGATTCCCGGCCTCAACGAGCTCGTGATGCTGGGAAAAGCGTACTACCACGTCATCGAAGAGAACGACGATGGCACGCCCACATGGGACAAGATCGTGGTCGACGCTCCAGCGACGGGTCATGGCATCTTCCTGCTTCAAATCCCATCGGTCATCACATCGATACTTGGCTCGGGACACCTCTATGAAGAGGCCGAGCGCATCTTGAACGTGATGCAGGATCCCAAACTCACCGCGATAAATCTGGTAACGCTCCCCGAAGAAATGCCGGTCAACGAGACCGAGATGTTACTGGAATCCGTGCGCGATGAGCTGAAGATGCCGCTCGGTTATGTGATCATCAACGCGCTCTATCCCCAGCTTTTCAGCGAGGAAGAGCTCAAGATGATGGATGAAAACCGGCCTGATCTTGAGGCCGGCGATCTGGTCGCGAATCTCATCGATGCCGCGCAATTCCGTAACATGCGCCATCAGATGCAGCAGGGATATGTCGAGCAAGTGCACGAGCGTATCGACCTACCTGCCGCGCACGTCGATTTCCATTTCGTCGATCACGTGGACTTCCCAACGATTGACAGCATAGGCGCTTCCCTCGCCGAGCAGATGGGAGGCGAGTGATGGCGGAGGCGTTCGCGAAACTGCTTCGTGAGAAGCAGGTCATTGTCTGTGTTGGATCTGGAGGTGTGGGCAAGACCACCACGAGCGCCGTGATCGCGCTCCACGAGGCGATTCGGGGCCGCAAGGTGCTGGTGCTCACCATCGACCCAGCGAAACGACTTGCAAATTCGCTGGGCGTCGACGCATTGGACAACGATGTGACCCGCATTCCCATTGAGCGTTTCAAGGATATCGGTCTGGAACCCAAAGGGGAGTTGTGGGCGATGATGCTGGATATGAAGCAGAGCTTCGATCACGTCGTCGAGCAATACGCCCCCCCAAAAGAGCGGGAGGAAATCCTCAACAACCGCATCTACAAGTATTTCTCGACCAGCCTCGCAGGAACGCAGGAGTACGCCGCGGGCGAACGCCTGTTTGCGCTCCACCAGAGCGGCGAGTTTGACCTGATTGTGCTGGACACCCCGCCGTCGACGCATGCTTTGGACTTCCTGAACGCCCCCAAACGCCTGGGTGATGCGATCGACAACAAGGCACTCCAGTGGATCTACAAACCCAGTGTTCTTGCGGGCAAACGCGGCCTAGGCGTGTTCAGCATGGGCACAGCCTATGTGTTGAAAACGCTCAGCCGTTTCACGGGCGCCGAGCTACTTGATGAATTTTCGGTGTTCCTGCGTTCGTTCTCGGTCCTGTTTGAGGGTTTGAAGGAGCGCGGCGTAAAGGTTCGGAAATTGCTGACGAGCGCCAAGAGCTCATTCGTGGTCATTACGGCGCCCGACCCGCTGACGATTGATGAAGCCTTGTTTGTGAATGAGCGTCTGCGAGAAGAAGGCGTGAAGGTCGGCGGGTTTGTCGTGAACCGTGTGCACACCGAGTGGGTGGACGCCGAAGATCTCTCGCGCCCGGTTGTCGGAGTCGTTTCTGCGCTGAGTGAGGCGGGGTTTGATCATCTTGATCCCAAGGCGCTTCGTGACCTTGCGGAGCGCATGCTTGAAAACGCGCAAGAATTCGGAGTCCTGTCGCATATGGACAAGGCGACGGTGGAACGATTGGATGCCGGAACGGCCAAAATTCCAGTTGTGCGGGTTCCATTCTTCAGCACCGACATCCACAGCCTACGCGGACTAGAACTGGTCCGGCGGGCTATCTTTGGTGTGTCGTAAAAAAATCGCTTGAAACGCAGTGGGGGTGTCCGTAGCTTTAGGAGAGTCAGGCATTCAATGCCCTACGACATTCTCGAAGGAAGCGCTCTGGACGGTTGGGGAACCGGCTTCTCGTGAATGGAATGGAGGCTGCGAAATGAATCTGACGTATCTTGAAGTTGACCACAAACGTGCGGGTTACGACTCGCTCACTGGGGAAGCGCGAAGCGCCTTTATGGAGCGGCTTGTGCTCTCGTGGATGTACCACGACCACGCTCTTGAAGGCGTTGTTTTGTCTCATGCAGACATGAAGCGTGCTCTCAGTGGTCAACCCGTCCGCAACTATTGTGATGGGCTGGTGCAAAAGTCGCTAACACGCATGCAGTCTATCGCTGCGCACCTCTTCGAATGCGCTCAGCGCGACGAAGAAATCACCATGGAGTTCATTAAAGACCTCCATATCCGCCTTTGCGATGAAGGTGACGAAGCAGGCGGCCGATACCGCAAGCGCGATACGTCTCCTGGGGTTTACAACCTGAACATCGTTCCAAACGGCAGTATCTCCTACTACTTCCGCAAGTTCCTTGAGCTGTGCAACGAAGAGCTCAAGGACGCACACCCAATTCGAGCCGCGGCCATCGCGCACCACGAATTCATGAAGTTGTTCCCATTTGACGAGAAGTCAGGGATCGTTGGCCGCCTGGTCATGAACTACATGTTGATCCGTGCGGGATACCCACCTGCGATTATCCACCAGATGGACCGGCACCATTACTTCAGCGCCCTCGACGGACACCGCACTGACCTCGTGCCAGTGCTTGTTGACGCGCTTAGCGCAACGCTCTCCGCAGCTGATGAGTTCGCTCGCCAGATGCCACCAGCGAAGCCCGAAGTCGCATACGCTGAGTAAGATCTTCCCCTTCCCAATTCTCGCTTTTTGAGAAATTTTGGCGGTTTGTTGAATCAAACCGCCTTTCTTGTGCATTATAGTAAGTGGAAGGTGTAAGGAGCGGTCAAAGCTCCACCCAACTCACTCTCGATGCTCCGAACAGGATTCCTCATCGAGTGCAAAGCGTGAGCTTGGATGTGCATCTCCAGATTACAAAGCGGTAACAACGGTTTAAGGCATTCCGAATTTGCGGCGTGCTGGACGCCAGACACGGTGCGCGCTAAGCATGTGCGCCCCACGGATACCGCGAAACGCAGTAAGAGGGACGTGATGTTTAAATTTGATACTGGCTTCGAAGAGACCGACTCGGGATTGGTCGTACGCAAGCAAGACCTCGTGGTAGAGCACTTCGCGACGGCAAAGCTCCCATCCAAGTTCGGCCAGTTCAAAATCTGGGCGTTCAAAAACAACCGGGATGGCAAAGACCACGTTGCGATCGTTTCGGGAGACCCCACAGGCAAAGAAGATGTCCTGACGCGTGTTCACAGCGAATGCGTGACCGGCGACGTCTTTGGCTCACTCAAGTGCGACTGTGGAGAGCAGCTAGAGCATGCGCTCCAGCAAATCGCATCGGCCGAGGCGGGCATCCTGCTCTACATGCGCCAGGAAGGTCGCGGCATCGGGCTAGCAAACAAGGTCAAAGCGTACAGCCTGCAGGATCAGGGTTTCGACACCGTCGAGGCAAACCTGCATCTGGGATTCGATGATGACATGCGTGAGTATGACGTCGCAGCTGGCATGATCGAGCTGATCGGTCCGGAGAGCATTCAGCTGATGACCAACAATCCAAAGAAGGTCAAAGGCCTAAAAACTTCGGGAGTCGCTGTTTCCGAACGACTCCCGATTCAAATGATGCCGAATCCTTACAACGAGGAATACCTGGATACAAAGAAGGCCAAGTCTGGCCACCTTCTCTAGGAACCACCGGACAGGCGCTTGGCCTGTTTGACCAGCTTCACGAATTCCTTCCGGTCCTTGCGGCCATTGGTCGACGATTCGGCGACCTCCAATACCAGATCATACGACAAGTTCTTGGCGTAGGGGCTTCCACGCAAGACTTCTGCGAAGCCCGCAACTGCGGTCGCGAATTGGAAGTCCTTGCTGGCTTTGCTGACCGTCGTGCGGATGTCGCGGTTGGTGAAGCGGAACTCGGCTTCTGATGCTTTGAAGCCGTCAGGCTTTTTGTGACGAACGCGCACCGTGGCGATCGTGTCGGTTGGCTGCTCACCCTTGAGTTTGACCTCGTAGAGAGCAGTGACCGAGTGCCCTGCCCCGATTTCGCCGGCATCCACAGCGTCGTTGCGGAAGTCCTTGTCTGCGATATCGCGGTTTTCGTAGCCAATCAGGCGGTAGGTCTTGACCTGTGCTGGATTAAACTCGACCTGAATCTTCACGTCCTTCGCGATGACCTGCAGGGTGCCGTCGACCTGCTCACCAAACACGCGCCGAGCCTCTTTCATCGAGTCGATGTAGTAGTAGTTGCCGTTACCTTTATTGGCCAACTGCTCCATCATCGTGTCTTTATAGTTCCCCATCCCGAAGCCGATCGTGGAGAGGGTCACGCCCTCTTCCACATACGAGCGAATCTGCATCAGAATCTGCTCGTGCGACGACGGTCCGACGTTGGCATCGCCGTCTGAAAGGACGATGACACGATTGACGTGCGACTTCTTGAAGTTCGTGAGCGCCAATTTGTAGGCGAGTTTCAGGCCGTCGTTCATGGCGGTCGAACCACCGGCGGAGAGATTGTCGATCGCACTCAGGATGCGCCCCTGGTTGGCGACCGTCGTTGGGGGAAGGATTTCTGCCACGCGCCCGGCATACGTCGCGATTGCAACTGTGTCCTGCGGTTGGAGATTTTTGGTGAGAAGTTTCAGCGAGTCCTTGGCATATCCAATCTTGTCAGGCCGTTGCATTGAGCCGCTGACATCAACCAAGAACGTCAGGTGAACTGGCTTTCGGTTCTTCTGGGCAATCTTCTTTCCTTGAACGCCGACCCGCATCACGTAGGTGTTCTTATCCGCGCTGAACGGGCTTGGGGCGGCTTCGAGATTCACCCCAAATGCACCAGCATCGGGAGATGGGTAGTTGTATTTGAAGTAGTTGATGAATTCTTCGACGCGAACAGAAGACTTTGGTGGCAGGCCACCGTTATTGAGTTTGCGTCGAGCGATCGTGTAGGCGCCTGTGTCCACGTCGATTGCGAATGTCGACAACGCGTCTTTCGATGGGTCGGTGGCTTGGTTTGTTCCGTAGTCTGTGTACTGTTCTGTTCCATTGACTTCCGGGACATAGCGGCCGGTCACAGCGGAGCTAGAACTCCCGTACGCGGCCGCACCTCGGCCGTAGGAACCTCGTACGGTGGCACTACCCACGCGTACTCGTGGAACGGACTTTCCTCGCGCGCCAAGTTTTGCGCCCCGACCATAGCCTACACCTGACCCGATGGTGCCAAGATTTCCGGTGCCCTTTCCATAGCCGATGGCGCCACCGCCACCGCGGCCGCCGCCCTTGATCCCCAAGCCCGCCAAACCAGACTGGCTTGTGGATACCTTTCCACCAACCTCACCGCCTTCAAGCGACTTCAGCGCAAGCACTCCGTCGACTTGCTTGTTCGCAAGAACGCCTGCGTTCTTGGCGACATCTGCGGAGGCTTGGGTTTCACCCGTAATCGTGGCCGCTGGAGCTTCCTCTTCCTCAACAGGTTCGGGCTCATCCGGCGCTTCGACGGGTGCTGAAACCACGACCTTCTTTGAGACGGCTGTCGATTGTTCGACGGGTTGTTGCTTGGGCGAGTCCTCGCACCCGAGTGAGGCGAGGGATGAAATTGCGATAATGTACGCCAATGCGCGCAGCTGTCTCATGACGAGCTCCTATCCTATTGCTTCGTTGTGATTAATTGCAGCGCGCTGTGTTCGAAGTAGTGACAAGCCTCTGTCAGGATTGTTCCAAAAAACTGCCAAATGGGCGTGCTATCGGTTGCATCGAGATCCGCATCCGCCCTATAAGTTGTGCCGCAAACCGATTACCGGAGGACCGGACATGAAAGGTCAAATGAACAATATCGTGCGCCAAGCTCAGCGCATGCAGTCGCAGATCGAAAAGATCCAAGAAGAGATTGGCGAAAAGCACGTCGAAGCCTCGACCGGTGGTGGCATGGTCACCGCTGTCGTCAACGGCAACAGCGAAGTCGTGCAGGTGAAGATCAATCCTGACGTCGTGAACAAAGAAGATGTCGAGATGCTCGAAGAGATGGTCGTTGGTGCCGTTAACCAAGCGCTCAAGACCGCATCCGACATGATGAACTCGGAGATCGAGAAGGTCACCGGCGGCCTCAACCTTCCAGGCTTGTTCTAGGTCAATTCGTTGCAAACTGACGATCCCATCACAAACCTCATAAACGCCTTTTCGCGTCTGCCGGGCATCGGCGAGCGCACGGCGAGCCGTCTGGCGTTCTTTGTTCTGAACCAGCCAGAGGATCTGGCAACAGAGCTGGCCGAGGCACTTGTCCGCGTCAAGAGCGAGGTGGGGCTGTGTGCGAAATGCTGCAACCTGACCCAAGGCGAGCTGTGCCGCATCTGCGTGGACCCGAAACGGGACGCGGCATCGATCTGTGTGGTGGAGGGTCCAACCGATCTACGTGCAATTGAGCGCACCGGTGAATTTCGTGGGCGTTATCATGTATTGCACGGATTGATTTCGCCGCTGGAAGGGATCGGGCCTGACGATATTCACGTCAAAGAGCTTCTGACTCGCCTCCAAACGACGGACGAAGACGAGGAAGTTTCGGAGATCATCATTGCCACGAGCCCCTCGGTGGATGGCGAGGCAACGGCACTTTACCTTTCCAGACTGTTAAAACCGATCGGGGTAAAGGTGACACGGATCGCCTCGGGCATCCCGATCGGCGGAGAGCTTGAGTACGCCGATAGAGTGACATTATCCCGCGCACTTACTCAGCGTCGCGAGATTTAGAGCACAGCTTTCTGGTGCATTGTCGATTGCACGGCTATTAAAGACTATGATACCGTTTTCGACGAAGTTTAGCTCAACACCTTGTTCTTTTTGCCTGTCGCAGGCGAGCCAGGAGATCGGATATGGCAAGTCAGATGGCGATATTCGAGGAGGAGCAGACCGCGTTTACACAGATTTGTGAACGTTTGGTCCGCGACGCCCTCGCCAAAGCCATCTTTATCGTGGATTCGGATGGTCAGTTGATCACCGCGACGGGAGAAACGTCGGGTATCGATACCACCGGACTGGCATCGCTTGCTGCGGGTTCGACCGCTGCAACAGGCGGTTTGGCCCAGATGCTCGGAGAAGAAGAATTCCCCGTGCACTTCCACGAAGGCAAACGCAACAATCTCCACGTGTCGTTGATTGGGGACTTCCTGATCCTGCTAGTCATCTTCGACGAACGTTCGAGCCTCGGACTCGTGCGTCTGCGTGTGAAGCGTGCCTACAACGACATGGATACGGTCTTGCAGGCTGTGAAGTCCCGATCGGCTGAAGCCAAGGATCAGGCCAACGATATCTTCGGTGAAATCACCGATGATGATATCGATAGTTTGTTTAACGATGCCTTCTAAGGTAGGCATTTAGCGGCTGTCGTGACCTTTGTGTCATGCGGTTGATATGAAAGTATGACAAGAATTGCGTTGTCCAAGCATCTCAAAGGAAACTAGGATGCTGGCTACAAGATTCTCACTAGTTGATTAGAAAAAGCGTGACATGCCCTTAAGTCGTGATATATAGCGACGAGGCCATGAATCGTAACCCATTTGGTGACCGGAAGAGATAGATGTCCTTCATCAATTACGCACAGCGGGAGATCATCCTAAAGATCGTCTATTACGGACCCGGTCTGTGTGGGAAGACGACCAATATTAAGTTCATCTACTCGGGAACCAATCCCGATGCGCGTGGCAAGCTCATCAGCTTGGAAACGAAGCAGGAACGTACCCTGTTCTTCGACTTCCTTCCGCTGAGCCTTCCCGCGATCCGCGGCTTCAAGACGCGCTTGCACCTTTACTCGGTGCCGGGGCAGCTCTTCTACAGCGCAAGCCGTAAGCTCATCATGAAAGGCGCCGATGGCGTTATCTTCGTGGCGGACTCACAGCGCGCTCGTAAAGAGGCAAACATCATCTCGATGGAAGACCTCAAAGAGAACTTGCTCGCCTACGGATATGACATCGACAAGATCCCGTTTGTCATCCAGTACAACAAGCGCGACCTCCCAACCGCAATGCCGGTGGATGAGCTTCGCGAAGACCTCAACGCTGAGAGCAAGTACCCCGAGTTCGAAGCTTGCGCGGTCGCTCCTGACGGACCAGGCGTCTTCGAAACGCTCAAGTCAGTGGTCAAAATGATTCTGATGGAACTCAAGAAGACCAAGTGATTCCTAAGGACCTAAGGGTCGAAAAAACTTAAGAAGGCGAGCACAAGTGCTCGCCTTTTTCATTTAGCCTTGAGAGAAAACGCGCTTGAGACGTAGTCGCGCTCTTGTTCCAAACCGGCGCGCGTCAGTGGATTTGCATCCAACCAACCTTCGGGGAACTTCAATCGAATCTTGTGGGGCTGTGATTTGATCTTCACTTCGACGTTCGGGACGGCTTCGCGGCGACTGCGATTCAGCAAAACGGCTAGCCGCAAGATCATGGCCAAACGCATACCCTTCACGTCGTACGGGGCATGTAAGTCTTCGAAGCGGTGCGGTTTGAAGCGTCGACGGTGGCTTCTAACCAAAGCCCAGAGGACTTTCTGATCTTCACGCGAGAATCCTGGCAGATCGGAGTTCTCGACGAGGTAGCTACCGTGAATGTGGTAGCGACTGTGCGAGATGGATAGTCCGATCTCGTGAATCAGTGCGGCCCAGCGCAGAATCTGCTTGAAGGGAGGCTCGTAGAGTTCCCAGATGCCAGCGACCTGATCCAACAAAGACTGAGCAGTATCGGCGACACGCAATGCGTGGTCGTAATCGACCTGATTGTGCTCTGCCAAATGGTGGATGGTCTGCTCACGAATGTCAGAGTCGCTGAAGCGGCCAAGCAGGTCGTAGAGCACGCCTTCACGGAGCGCCCCGTCACTGACGACCATCTGTTCGATGCTCAAACTCTTGAAGGCGCCCATCAGGATCGCCAATCCGCCCGCGAACACCGGCGCACGGTTGGATGGCATGCCTTCGATTCCTTCCAGCGCCCCGATAGAACCGGCATCAACAATCATGCTGCGCAACTGCTTGAGCGCGGGATACGTGATGCCAGCCTTTTCCAGGCCATGGGTCACGATGATGTCGTGAATCGCTCGGATCGTTCCCGATGAACCGACGGAGTTCTTCCAACCCATCTGGATGAATCGATGCTCGCTGCTCTCAAGTTCAGCGCGTGCGGCGATCACTGCATTGTCGAAGCTCTCTCGCGTGATCACGCCATCAGGGAAGTACCTGTTCGAATAGCTAACGCAGCCCATGTACTTGGACTCGCGTGCGAGCGGTTCAAAGCCGCGACCGATGATGAACTCCGTCGAGCCCCCACCGATATCCATAACCAATCGATTGTGGTTTGCGGCACCAAGCGTGTGCACCACGCCCAAGTACACCAGACGCGCTTCCTCGGAGCCTGAGATGACCTCGATGGGATGTCCCAAGGTGTCCTCAGCCTCTTTCAAGAATGCCTTGCTATCGTGGGCTTTCCGTAGCGTGTTCGTACCGACGGCACGCACGCTTCCCTGCGGCAGCCCGCGTAATCGCTCGCCGAAGATGCTGAGCGCACGTAGAGCACGCTCACGCGACTCGTCATCGAGTTTCTTGTCCTTACCCAGGCCTGCGGCCAACCGAACCATATCTTTGATGCGGTCGACAACCTGCAGCTCACCGTCCACCACACGGGCGATGACCATGTGAAAGCTGTTGGACCCCAGATCGAGCGCCGCTAGCGTCTCGGGTTGCGGCTCTTGTTGTCGTGTGACCAAAGGTTGAATCGGGTCTTAGAGGAAGAGGTCGTAGTCGTAAGCGATACCAGTGAATAGGCCGAAGTGGCCCTGGTAGGCGCCGAAGTACGTGATGGTTGAGCCATCGTAGTCAACGCGGTCGGACGCGTTGTTGCTAAACCCTACATTATAACCAAGGCGCAGTTCTAATGGGACGCGTACAACGCCGACCTTGAACTCCAAGCCTAGCGTTGCGGCAAGAAGTGCATAGGTCTCGGTTTCAATGGCGTATTCGTCGGGATAGACATTCTCGGGATCAAATGTGAGCTCCGAGTTCGCCTGGACGACGATCTCCATTCCCAGGCCGAAGACTGGCTGAACCAATTCACCAGGAACGATGAACTTGAGCAGCAGCGGGATGTGATATGCGGTTGTTGACTGATCTTGGTTGCGACGCAAAAGGTTCGCGCCCTGAATGTTGTTGATGTCCTCGAAGCCACTGCCATTGTCGAACGAGATGTGAATTCCCGTTTCGAAGCCAATGAAATTCTCATATCGAGCTTCAAGCGAAAGACCGACGCCACCTCCCAGCCCAAACATGGGATAGACATTTGGGTCGATGCGGTTTGTACCGTCAATCGGCTCATTTTCGGGGACACCGCTGACCAAGCTGCCATTCAGGCCGCCTTTCAGACCGACTCCCAACGAGAGCTTCTTCTTACCCGCGGTTGAGGTTTCTGTCGGTGGCTCAACCGGCTTTACCGGCGCGACCGTTGGCTCTTGAGCGTTAGCTGAAGCGGCGAACGCCGTGATTGCGGCGATGAGGAGGACATTCAACAAGTATCGCATCTAAACCCTCTTTCGGGCGGTCAAAACAAGACATTATCCGAGTTGAGGGTTTAGCGAACGTAACTGTCGTCTGCAAGGATATTCGCCGTTATGGAGCGCATCCATCGTCGGCAGGAATCTTGGTCAGAATCGCGTTACACATCGACTCGCTATTATTGGCCTTGTTCTTCTTGCCTTCCATCTGCTTCGTAACGCGGTTGCCGGCTCCACCGGGGAGTTGGCTGGCTTCCTTCGCAGTGCAATCTGCGTACTGTTCTACCTTCGCGATGCACGCTTCCCATTCGGCAGATTTGGGGGCATTCGGGTCGGCTTTCGGCTGCTGTTCACAGGCAACGAGGGTGAATACTGACAACAATGCGATGGCGAGCGTCTTCATACTGTCCTTCCGTGTTCGGGATACTTGCATCTTGCACCCGCAAACACGCGACATCAATGCACAACTGGCGTCACGGTTTGATGTGATAGATCGTCTTACCCAGCTTCACGATGATCGTGCCGCCAAGCTTTGAGATTTGCTTGAGCGACTTGTGCTTCTTGGCGAGCGCGAAGTACTCGTTCGAGAACATCTTGATCGTCTTGCCTTTGCTCTTCACAGATAGCCCATCCTGCACCCAGATTCGATTCTTCCACTGGAAGGTGCGGCCCGCGACGAAGCGCCGCGTGTTGAAGTCCTCGGTCTGAACCTTCTGGCTCTCCTTGTACTGGCGCGTCTGCTCGGACGCTCGAACCGCGCTTTCGCCACTACTTGCGCCGAATCCTCCGAAGGCCTCTTCGGCCTCCATCGGTGCCGCGCTTGGTCTTGGAGCCGAAGCGTCCTTACCTTTCTTGGCCGGTCGCCGCTCTACCTTGTTGAGTAGTGAATCAGCCCCGCGACCGTCGAAATCTCCGCGTGGCTCGCGTTGAGCAAGATCTACTGGCTCTGGCTGAGGTCGCGGGCGGTTGTTGTTGAACTCGCTATCGTCGACGGCCAGGTAGGAAGTGTAGGGAGTCACAAGACCGAACTTCTTCGCCAAGCGGATGACTTCGTTTTTCAGCTCATGCTGTTCCCCGTTGCGCCGGATTTGGTCGAGCAAGAAGCCCACCTTTCGCGTCGCCCAGAGCTTTGGAATGAACTCCAGCGGGGCCTCGGACGATGCGTCCATAGCGAGCGCCTTTGCACCTGATTTCCCGCCACCAAACGTGAATTTCTTGGTCGTCTTCCCGACCATGCCTGAGACGACAACAGGTTTGTTGAACATCGTGCGATAGCGACCAAACAAGACGATTTGGTCACCACGGAACAGGTCTGGGAGCGGATTCGGGTAAACGTCGTAGACTCGTGCGCCGCCGAAGCTGACGTTGAGATTGCTCAATACTGGGGAAGAAATGCGGCTAAACAACGCAGCGACCGAGGTTTCAAGCCGCTGATTGGGCTTCACGTAATCCGCGCGTCCTCGCCCTTCGGTCGCCAGGCCGTCGAGCAGGACGGAGTTCAGTTCATAGCCGATACCGAACGTGAACAGGCGTGAGTTAGGCTTCAAATGGCTGCGGGCATTGCGGATGATATTGGTTGGATTGGTGTCTCCAACGGTCGGTTTGCCGTCGGTCACAAAGATGATCTGGTGTGGTTGGTACTTTGGCGTCTTCTGCGTGAGCGCCATCTGGAGGGCAGCATCAATCGCCGTACCGCCTGCAGGCGATAGCTCGTTGGCGAACTGAATCCCCTCGGTCTTGTTCGCCTGGACCGCCTTCTGGGGCCCCGTGAAGAGCGCCTCAACCCCGGTTGAGAAACGCACGATATTGAAATGATCTTGTGGCTTCAGTCGCTTCACGCAATACGCGATGGTCTTTCGCGCCTGTTCGATTTTGGGGCCGGCCATGGAACCGCTTGTGTCCATAACAAACGTGAAGGTCTGCCCGATTTCGTCGTGCGCTGGTGCCTCGAATCGTGGAGCCAGGGCCATCATGAAGTAGCCATGATCACCCCCATCACCGTCGATATCGTAAGTCATCAGGCTGACCCCGATGTCCTTTTTGGAGTAGCCCAAGAAGAGCTCAAAGTCCCGGTCGAGAGCGACGTGCATTTCTTCGGTCCCGACCAGGACTTTTCCGTCACTCTTGCGCTGCGTCCCAATCGTATGCGTCGGTGAGTAGACAGTGGTAATCGGAATGGCGGAATTGATGTTCGCGGTCAGCGTGAAGTCGGCAGCCGTTTTGGCCGTGACGTACTGCGACCCCGCCGAAAGTGGGTATTTGTATTGATAGACATCGCCACGCGGTTTGAGAACTTGGCCAAACTTCAGCTCAAGCTTCTGCGTGCCCTTCGGTGGGATCGGGAAGATGGAGGCACGGAACAATTTTCCGTCCATGTATTCGACCAGACCGGGGTCTTCGACACGTCGAACGATAGACTCATAGATTCGGCGTGCTTCCTTCTTCTCGAGCACCGCGCCTTTGGTCTTCTTGCCGTTAATCCAAAGCGAAAAATCGCTGACCGTGCCGCCTTCCGGAATTGGAAACACGAAGACAGCCTCCATCGGGCGGTTCGTGTGATTGCGGAACACTTGCTCGACCTTGGTCACTGCGGCGTTGTTCGTGATGGTCACGGTTGCCCGGTGGCTCTCGACGTCAAAGGGCCGCACACCGTCTTGATTCGGTATCAAGAGGCCAATCGCGAACGCGGATGTCGCGACAGATGAAAGGACCAGGAAGATAGTTAGAGAGATGAGTTTTTTCATATGCTTAGCCGGCAGCGTGTCTCTGTCTGACATACTTTAACGTGTAGGGTTCCGTTTGGATCTTAGAAAATACGCAGCAAAAACCGAGCAGACCTTAGACATTTGGTTGCCGATTTGCGGGGTTCGGGCTATTCCGAATCCTCAAGCATACGAGGTTTATCGTGAAATTGACGTATTTGGCAGCACTGCTTGTGATCTTGAGCGCTCAAGTCGCAATCGCCGCCGAGCCTCCGACACCCGAAGAGGATGCCACGACGACAGAGTCCGCCGAAGAGGTCGGACCGCATGGCAACTATATCGGACCGCTGATTCACCCTGAGGGGCCCGGTGTCGGAAACTGGCGATTCGCCGTGGGCGGATTCATCGAGGTCGTTCCATCGCAGGTGTTGGAGGCAGCCCCCCCAACCATTCCGCGATTCACGTTCGACGCCCGGTACGACATCACCGAGAACTTTGGATTTATCGGGTCATTCGCCACCCAGGTCGTGCAGAACGAGCTCTCGATTGGCATGGCGGTTTTCGAAGTTTGGGACGAATGGTCGTTCCTCATTGGCACCAATGTGGGTGGCTACTTCGGAACAATGGGGCAGCTGGGCTTCGACACCACCGTGTACGGAAGTTTGCTGCGCTCGTACGTCAGAGGCGGCTACTGTTGGGGCGACCTGAACATGACCCTGATGCTCGAGAGTTGGTTCTACCTGAACGAATACACGGCGATCGGCGACTCGGTCACGCGCGACCCTGAGGGCTTCCAAGTGGCGGCGACCCAGTTGTCACTCACGTTTGAGTCGTACCTCTCTAACGGCAACATCATTTGGTTCGCGATGGGCGCAATCTTGGCTGACCCCAACTATGTGCTCTGGCAAATCGTATCCGACGAACAGCAACGCTTGCTCTACCCTAGATTCCTCTTGGCCTATGAATTCTAAAGTACTCATCGTAGCGCTGTTGGTGGGATTCACGCTTGCGTGCGACACGCGGCCTTTGACCGAGTTTCCGGAGTTTCCGGATGGCGGCATCGTCAAAGACGCGCGACCGATTCCCCCAGAGTCGCTCCAAAAAATCGACGGCCTGCTGGAAGCCGAGAACCTTGGGTTCGGCTTTCCGGTGGTCATGCATGGAACACGCTTTGGCGTGTCCCTCTTTGGTGACGTCAATTCAGCGTACGCCCGTTTGGATGCTGGCTGTTTGGATAATCGCCTTATCATGGAAGGCATCTCGCGCCAGGCCACAAACACGACGACTGGGCTCATCCGATTGGAGCTGCTCCCCACTGAATTGGCCACAGCCATCTGCAACGGAGAGAACTTCGAGCTCGAAGCATACGAAGACGTACGCTTGGTCGGAAAGTTTGGCGAAGAGTCATTGGACCAACGCGCCGATTTTTCCTACGTCGCGCCGTTGTTCGAGTCGGATTTCCAAATCCTTTCGCACCGCGGGGGATGCCGGACCATCGATGAATGCGGCTATTCCGAGAACAGCGTCGAAAACCTGCTAAATGCAGAGAAATTCGGCGCAACCGGAACCGAAGTCGACATTATCATCACCAAAGATGGCGTCCCAATCCTCTACCATGATGCGGCCTTCACGAGTCGCTTGGTCCAAGGCAGTCACTGCGTCGGCGCGGTTGCGGATTACACCTACGAACAGATTCAGGGTGTATGTCGGCTTGAATATGGCGAGGCGATCCCAACGCTAGAGGGCGCGCTTGAAGCAGTCGTCTATGACACGCAGCTTCAACGGGTTTGGCTGGACACCAAAACACCAGATGTTGTGGATGTCGCCATCGACACCTCGATTCGGTTTAACGAAATTGCCCAGCAGGAGGGACGAAACCTCGTTGTCGGTCTCGGTCTCCCGACCGAGAGCGTTTACGAAGAGTTTCAAAAACGCCTGAAACAGCGCCGAGCAGAAGACCCTGATTTCGACGTCCCGTGCCTCGTTGAGCTTGAGCCCGACCAGGTTCGAGATGTCGACTGCAATATCTGGGGACCACGCTTCACGCTGGGACCGCAGCAGAAGAATATTCGAGACCTCGAAGATGACGGCATCGGCACATATTATTGGACCGTCAATCGGCAGCAGGACATCGATGTGATGCTCACCGAGTCAGCGCCTCGAGGCATTCTGTCTGACCGTGTGCATCTGGTGATGCAACGCTACCAAGCACTTGCGTACGAAGGGAGGCTCTATGCAGACGACGAAGAGTAGATTCGCCGCGCTCCTTTGTTTCGCAAGCCTTCTGGTCAGCGGCGTTGCATGGGCACAAGACCAACCTGCGGAAGCGGCTCCGGCTGAACCACAAGCAGAAGCCGAAGCGGCAGTAGCTGAAGGCGATAACACCGAAGCCGCAGCAGAAGACACTGCAGTGGCGGAGGACGATTCTGAGGCGATGGCAGAAGACGAGGACGCCTCTGAGGACCAGGTAAATGGCGCCGGCGATGGCAAGATGCGCTTCGTCCTGATTCCTGCAGAGGAGCCAAAGGAAAAGGCCAAATGGAGTTATGGTGGCGAGGAATGGACGCTGCTCAACTATCGCCTAACCCGCGACACGCTTGAGCTTCAGATGTTCGCTGGCCTGTCGATCGCCCGCCAGGAAGTACCGGTTCATGCTGAGGACACAGGCGGTTCTCCGTTTGGGTTCTCCGGCGCGCTCTCGGTCATCTGGCGTCTGGACTGGGTGTTTAGCCTCTTCTTTGAGACGGGCTACACGATGATGGGAGCGTCGGAAACCCGTGCCGAAATTGACGATGGTGTCTTCGTCGATACCGACAGTTCGTTGGCTGCGTTCGGCAACCATTTCGGAATTTTGTTGGATGTCTGGTACCTGCGTGCTCGCCTTGGATTTGGCTCAACGCTGATGCTGAATTCGGTGTCCGTCGAGGGTGATGAGGCCAGCTCATCAAACCTCGATTTCACCTATGTCATCGGACTTGGCGGTAGCTTCTACCGCGACAATAAGATGAATATTGGCGCGGAAGCGCGAGTCTTCCTCAACCCGGCATTGGAAACTGGATATCTGGGGTTCGGCGTAACCTTCGCCTACGATGTGCTCGCGCTCTAGGCGCGCATCTCAATCAGTTTTTTCGCGGCATCAGACCGGCTGACCGAAACTTGGTCGCCGGTTTTCATGTTCTTGATGGCGACCGTACCGTTGGCGACCTCATCAGGGCCAAGCAAGCAGACAAACGGAATATTGCGCTCGTCCGCGTACTTGAACTGTCGCTTGTACTTGCCAGGCGTCGTGTAGACATCGACATTCAGTCCGGCTGCGCGAAGCTCGTGCGTGAGGTTGATGGCGTTTGATGCCGTCGCTTCATTGAACACTGTCACCAGGGCATCCACACCTGAATCGGCGTCATCGAACATTCCCCGCTCTTCCATCAGAACCAGGATACGCTCGAATCCAAGCGAGAAGCCGCATGCCGGCACGTCCTGCTTTGAGAACATGCCGATGAGACCGTCATAGCGACCACCACCTCCGATACTGCCAGGGAAGTCATCTGAGCGAATCTCGAAGATTGGGCCGGTGTAGTACGACAAACCACGCGCCAAATATGGGTCGATATAAAGCTTGTCGGCAGCCGGGCTTCCGCTTGCGAAATCAAGCAACTGCTTGAGCTCATCCAGCGCGGTTCGGCCGCTTTCGACCTCACCGATCGCGGACTCCAAGTGCTCGAGCACTGCCTGATTCGAAAACCCTTCGGTCTCGGGCGAATCGGCGTCATCCAAAATCGGCATCAGCTTGTCGACCGCATCTGGATTGATTCCTCGCCCCAAAAGCTCGGTCACCACGCCATCGCGCCCAATCTTGTCGAGCTTATCGATAGCGATGAGCGCGTCGGATTCCATGTGTTCTGGAATACCGGAAACCTCCATGAGTGCACGCAAAAGCTGACGGTGATTGACGTGGATTCGGAATCCCTTGAACTCAAGACGCTTGAGGATATCCGCAAGCGCTGCAGTCACCTCGGCTTCAACGACCATCGACGTTGAGCCCACGACGTCTACGTCACACTGAAAGAACTCACGAAAGCGCCCACGTTGTGGTCGGTCCGCTCGCCAAACGGGTGCAATCTGGTAGCGCTTAAACACTGATGGCAGGTCGTTTCGATACTCAGCAAACACACGCGCCAGCGGCACGGTCAGGTCATATCGAAGCCCTGCATCGGCGAGCGACACATCGGTCCCTTCACCCGAATCGATGACACGTTGGAGTTTCTCGCCGCGTTTCAGGATACGGAAGATGAGCTGGTCGCCCTCTTCCCCGTACTTACCTAGAAGCGCGTCGAGCCGCTCGACGCAGGGTGTTCCCAAAGGCTGAAAGCCATAAGACTCGAAGACCTGAGTGATTACGTCCGCGACATGGTTTCGGCGTCGCATGTCCTGAGGAAGGAAATCGCGAAATCCGCTAGCCGGCTTGGTTGAAACACTCATGAATATGTCCGGAGATAGATGAAAGCCCCGAACCCGTTCGCTCTATTGCTTGAGCTCTTTGGGTTTGTCGGGATTCTTGTACTCGTAATCGATCGAGTAACGTGCCAGCCCCTGCTGCTCAAACGTCGAAGCAGGATACTCCAGGCGGAGCGTCTTGGCGTCTTCTGGTGGGCGCTCAAAGAGCACAAAGTCCTTCACGCTCTCACCAGGTTTGAGGGTCTTCGATTTGTCGAGCTGGTCGACGACGCGGCTGGTCGCTGCAAATTTGATGCGCTTCATCGTGTCATCGCCCGCATAGAGCGCTGCGCCACGCTGGCCGCTTGTTTTATGACCAGGGCTAAACGTAATAGCCTCTTTCGAACCGTTCTCGACCGTGTACGAGATCTTCAGAAGCGGGTCCGCGCTGAAACCTTTTCCTTGAACCGTGTCATCAATTTGCACGTATTCGATGTCCGAGGAATCAAGGGTGAACTTCACGCCATTGAAGGTCGTGGCGTTGCCAATCTTGCTGTACTTCGGCCCTTTAGCTTCCATCGGCTGGAAGTTGAAGCGGAAGAGGACTGGCATTTTGCCGCGGTGCATCGCAGGTGGAAGGCTCAGCACCAAATCCTGCGATGAGTCTGGAACCTCGAAGAAGAAGACGTCGTTGATGACATCGTCCTTCTCCATCGTCGTGGTGACCGTGACCTGACCCTGCGCCGAACCCTTTTCGAGATAGACGCCATTGACCGGCACCTTCTTGTCGGGCGGAAGATCAGCTTCTGCACCGGGATCGACGTACAAGAGCGGGGTCGTTGCCTCGGTCATCTGTTGTGTGGAGTGCGTCGGGCTGTAGATGTTCTTGTCAGGTCCCAGGTTCTTGACCGTGATCGGAATCGCGAGGACTGGCCGAGGATATTCGTAGGTGTCTTCACCGTCGGATACCTCGAGGTACTTCACGGTGTAATCGCCTACGCTAAACTCGACACCACCAGCCGTGGCCGCCGTACCAACGGTGCTCACAGTCGGCTTCTCGCCACAGCCCACCGACAGAAGAAGGGCGAGACTAAGGAGAAAGCCAAGTTTGTGGTTTCGCAGATTGCGGATCATAGAATCAGGCCTGTAACAGACGATGCACCCCTCCAGACAAACGGAGGCAGCTTGTTGTTGGAGGTTACTTATTCTTGCGCTTTGGTCAATGCTCACTTCGTGGTTGTCCGCGAGGTAGAATCAGTCCTTCTTGCGAACGGACGAGGCCCGCAACACCTTCCGACCAAATTTCTCTTCGATCGCGTCGAGTGTCTTCTCTAACGTCTCGGTTTTTCTGCGGTCTTGCGTAGTAAACATGTCAATTTGTGCGGGTTCGTCACCGTCGTTCAGGTCGAACGCGGCCGCGCCGACCAGGCGGATCGGGCTCTCGAGGTCAATCGTGTCCATGAGCGCGCAGCCCGCTTCGTAGAGTGCCATCGAATCACTACTTGGCTCTGGCAGCGGGCCCTGCCGGGTACTCAACTTAAATGTGTCGCTGTATCGGACCTTCAATCGAACCCCACTGGCCCGCAGATTCTTCTTCCGAAGCGAGCGAGCCACGGATTCGCATTGCTCCCGAAACACTTTTTTCACGGCTTCGACACCTTGGATGTCATCGAATAGAGTTGTCTCAGAGCCGACCGACTTCCTGCCTCGCGATGGGTTCACAGAACGCGCGTCCTGCGCATTGGCGAGGGCGTGAATATGGTCGGCGTACGACTTCCCGAGCCGCTCCCGCAGCCACGAGATATCGGCCTCAGCGATGTCACCAATTGTCATCAAATCGAGGTTCTCAAGTCGCTCCGCGGATTTGGGACCCACGCCCCACAACTTTCGGATCGGCAACCCCGCGATGAATTCCCTTTCGTTGCCGAAAGGCACCAACGTAATCCCGTCTGGCTTATCCAGATCGCTGGCCAGTTTTGCCAAAAACTTGTTGGACCCGATACCGATTGAGCAGCTCAGCTCGGTCTTTGCGCGAATCGCGTCTTTGATTGCCATCGCCGCTTCGACCGGCGGGCCGAACAGATTTTCGGTCCCTGTCATGTCCATGAAAGCCTCATCCAGGCTTAATGGCTCAATGACTGGGATGAACGTGTGCAGCACCTCCATGATCTGCCGAGAAACCTCGACATAAACGCTCATCCTGGGTTTCACGACAACCGCCTCCGGACAACGCCGCAACGCTTGCGCCATGGGCTGCGCGCTGTGCACACCAAACGGTCGGGCTTCGTAGCTCGCGGTCGACACAACACCGCGTTTTGAAGGGCCCCCAATTATGACCGGGAGTCCTTGAAGTTCAGGATTGTCGCGCTGTTCGACTGCTGCATAGAACGCATCCATGTCCATGTGGAAGATGATGCGCATGGCTCAATCGCAGTAGGTGTACGCCGTCTTCGTCTCGCCGAGTGGAGACGTCTCGGTTTCAGTTTTGACTCGGTTTTGGTCGTCGTAGCTGTAGGTTGTGACGGCCTCCGGCTCGTCGATGCCCGGCACCATCAGCTTCTTAGTCTCCAGTCGCCCGTCCCCGTATCCGAAGACCAGGCGCTCGACCTCACGTTCGCCATGGGAGCGGATTTGCTCGCTGACACGACCATCGTTCAGGACGGAACGCACAGTGATATCGGCTTGCCCGTCGACGCCAGCGTTGGGACCGGCACGATCGATGGACTCGACCAATTCGTTGTCCGATTTCTGGTAGGTCGACACTTCATCCACCTCTCCATCGACACCAGGAACGCCGCTGTTTAGGTAGTCGCGCTCCTTCTTAACCAGTTCGCCTCCCTGGTAGGTGAGCGTGATGTTTTCGGTCGCGTTGCCGTCGACGGACTTAGCGATCGTGATGACTACACCGTCCTTCAGCGCTTCTTCCACGATTTCCGTGGTTGTCGTGCCATCTGCGGTTGACCGCACCCAGGTCTCGACCCGCTTTGTGGGAGACGGGCGTTCAATCTTCGCGACGGCAGCTGCGCCATCCGGGTGTTGAACCTCAATTTGGCACACCCCGCCTGCTGTGGGATTCAAGTCAGGAGTGGGCTTTGCGGTGGGTCCGCAGGCCATCAGAAACGCCGACGCACCGAGAATAATCTTTAGTTCATGGCCCATTGCAGAACGCCTTGTTCAGTGGGTTTTACCAGGGCTAAGCCATGCGCGTATGCCTCGCGCAGCCCTGTCGTGAAGGATTCGCTTGGAAGTTCGATCCAACCTTGTTCGGACGCATAGTAGACCAGAAGCCCAGTCCATGCGTCCCAAACCTCGGGGGCGACATCATCCATTCCCTCAGCAAATGCCTCGTCAGAGTTCCAGAGTTCGCGTCGATACCAGAGGCGCCAGCCCGCCTTCAAGGCGTCTAGATAGACCGGATCTTCGTCGGCCTC
This sequence comes from bacterium, assembly GCA_030427705.1. GTDB lineage: Bacteria > Myxococcota_A > Bradymonadia > Bradymonadales > Bradymonadaceae > JAUIBR01. The sequence continues at coordinate 162,180 of JAUIBR010000009.1, forward strand.
GCTCTCCCAGGCGTTCCATGCTTGGGCGGTTGCGTGCGTGCTCCAAGTGTACATAGCGCGCCCGTCCGACGGCGTTTGCCGCAATCGCGCCTTGGATCCAACGCGCTCGAGCTTCCAGAAGTTCAACCCCCGGGCTCGCATCATGGTCCGAAGCGCATCCTCGACTGCATTGGGATCATCGCCGGACCGTTTCAAGGCCTCGCGCCATGCCAATTGCTCGTCGAACATCTCGGACTCGAAGTCGACAAACAACTCCGACAATTCTTCGAGTGGGTCGTTCACCCGCAGCAAGGACGACACGGTCCAACGGTCCGCTCGGGCGCGTCCGTCCACGCTGGTAACACCATCTTCTGTGCTCAGTTGATGCAAGAGCGAAGGGGTGCCGCCGGGCCAAAGTCCGTCGTTCAACAACGCTTCGGTGGCATTCGTGCTGACCAAGATGGCCGACCCATCGAGCTCTTCCCCGACCTTTAATTGTGCGGTGAGCGCCGCGTAGCCTACGTGTGTCATCAGTCAAACACGTCCAGAATCTTCTCTTCGTCGTCCAACCCGCCTTCTGCCAGCATGATCATCCGCCGCGTTCGCAGCTTCTGCACGCCAATCACGGTGAGAAACGGGATGATATAGAGCGCGAACGGAACCAAAAATGTGCAGCCTAAGCCGAGCAATCCAACCGCAATGCCTGCGATCGGCTTGTCTCTGCCAACTTCAAACGCGAACGCGCCCAAGCCAACAAGAGATGCGCAGAAAAAGATGACACCAATCATCTAGGCTTCCTCGATCGTGTCGCCAACGTGAATCGCCCCGGACTCAATGACACTGCCACGCAGACCGCCTTTATGAACAAGGCCTTTGAGCACCCCCGGAAACGTACGTCGCTCAAGTCCGCGGCAAGGTTCGCAAAGTTCAAACCCTTCAATTATTGCGTCACCGATGCGAAGTCGCTTTCCGACGAATTCGTTGAGATCGATGCCTTCCGTCAGGATATTGCGCCCCGTCTGAAGCGCGTTGAGATCGATCCCGTCATGCTCGGAAAGTCCGTCTAGCGCCTCCTTCGAAATCAGAGTCACCGCTTTGTGCGGCTTTCCCGACGAGAAGTAGCGGTCCCCAGTTAGGCCTTTGCCCTCGACAGCTTCTACGGATTCGACAGATCGTGTCGGATCGCCGTGGTTCTCGGCGATCATGATGTCCAGGACGACACCCACTTAGGTCAGCGACGAAACGAGATCAACGTATTGCTGCTGAGCGTCGTCTTTCGACGTGCCCTTGAGCTCGGCCCAAGCATCGTATTTTGCGCGGCCGACTGGATTCGTGAAGCCCGGACGCTTGCCGGAAACGTCACCCTGCGTGCCCTGCTTGTACAACGAATACAGCTTCAAGAGCGTGTCATTGCTGGGTTTGTCGCTAAGACTTTGAACGTCTTCTGCTGCCTGTTCGAATTGAGATTGTAGGTCTGACATAGTGCCTCCAGTAGTTTGTCAGGTGGCGTAGTTTTACCCGTGTCTCAGGATCTGTCGAGCCGCTCGATTCGATTCATGGACGAAGCCCGAACAATTGCTTAGCATCTCACCGCCAGCAGTATTGGAGCAATGTATGAAGCATCTTGTATTCACCCTTTTTGTCGTCTTGGCGCTCGCCGGATGTTCCGATTCCGAGCCGGACTCGAATCCAAACTCCAAGACGACGGACATGGGGAACGATGCGACCTCCGACATGATGGACGATGTCGGTGGTGGCGGTTGTGACTATCAAAACGAATGCGCGGACGACGAGATTTGCCACGACAACGCATGCGTTCCAGCCCCTGAGTGCACCTCGATCGTCGCGTGGCTGCCATGCGCGGAAGCCCTGGCCGAAATGGACCGGGAGCTTGGAATCCGCGCGGTTTGTAATGGAACCCACTGCCAGGTTGCCTGCATCTACGACTCTGAGTGCGCCGATGGTGAGACCTGCACCGACTTCGGCAAATGCGTACCGTTCACCGGTGAAGTGACCGGCGACCACCCCGGTGGCGACGCACGGGCACCACTGCAGGCGGGCGTTGCGAATGTGCCGATGTACTTCCCGATCGGCGTTTCAGCCGCGGGTTATGGAAGCCGTAGCGACCGTTCGCTGAGTCAGTATGCCGATGTGCTCTATAACTCGGCAGGGCAGTTCCACACGCTGTTCAGCCGAGCAGTCGTGCTCGACAACGGCGAGCGCGAGATCATGCTCATTCGCCAACCGATCGTCTTTCCGACTGCGATCCAACATGAAGAGGTCGCACGCAAGCTCCAAGAACTGACCGGCAAAGACTGGCGCGACAGCCTGGTGATTTCGGGGACGCACACGCACTCTGGCCCTGGCCGACATTGGCCACTGCCCGAGGACACCACGCTGCCGGTCGGAATGTTGGGCACAGATTCATACTCACAGCAGATTCACGACTGGTTGGTGGAATCGACGTTCGAAGTCGCAAAAGCGGCGCTCGAAGCCAAGCAGCCGGCGAAGTTTGGTTGGACCATCGTCGAGGCATTCGACAACGACGACCTCATCGCCAGCGACCGTTGGAGCACCACACCACGATTTGACGATAACCGCGTACTGATGATGCGGGTCGACGACATGGACGACGAGCCGCTGGCCGTGATGCTTTCGTTCGGCATGCACTCCACCTGGTTCGAGACGACATATATGACCGGAGACAGTGCTGGCGGTATCGAGAGAGGATTTGAGCTCGCCTTGGCCGAGGAATTCGGACGCTTCACTCCGGTGATGTTCTTCAATGAGAACGGCGGCACGATGTCGCCGCGCGGCGGGCGCTATGGGCACTCCGACGCACATAAGTTCGAGGCTATCGGTGAGCAGTTTGCAGGCCGCATGTTTGGAGACTTCGTGGCCATTCAGACCTCTTCCGACGTCGAGCTGGAAGGTTACACGCACCGATTCCCGATTTGGTACACGGATATCGGCTACGAGCCCGGCGAATGGGGCACTTCCGGCAGTCGCACCGTGGACAAGACGTTCTGGCATGGTGGACTGAACTGCGTGCCTGAGGTCGACGATGATTTCTCGACGTATTCCGAGCCGTTTGACTACTTCTGCCTGCCGGTGCACGTGGTGAACAACAATCGCCCTGTCACCTTTGCCAACCGGTCGATGATCACCGCGTTGCAGCTGGGTGACCTCACGGTCGTGACGATGCCGGGAGAGAACTCGATGGAGGTCGGATTCCAGGTGGTACGTGCGATGTTTGAGAATTTTGATATCGACTGGCGCAAAGCCTTTGTGTGGGGTTACGCCAACGACCACCAGCTTTACATCACGCCAACACATCTTCAGTCGGACGAGAAACCGTTTTTCCCCGGCATCGAAGAAGGACCTGAGGCCCACCCGCCATTTGCGTTTTCGCATCTTCAGGGTGGATACGAGCCCGGCCTGTCGCTCTGGGGCTACAAGTTTGGCGATTTCATGGTGGCCAAGGCCGAGGAGGCTATCGATGGTCTATTGAACGGCCCGCAGGAGCGCTACCTGCCGTTGCAAATGACGCCCCGGCCGTTTGATCCGTTTACGATCGAGACCACTGAAGCCAACCGCGCGGGCGTCGCGACTATTGACGTCGCTGGGCCTGTGACTCGTGGTGATGTGGTCGAGTTTGCGTGGATCGGCGGTGATCCCGGTGCAGAAGCGCCACAATCCCCATTGGTCACGTTGGAGCGTGATGACAACGGGACTTGGACGGACGTCATTGCGCCGAGCCTTCGCACGTACGACAACTCGGAACCACTGATGATGACCCGCCTTCGGCCCGCCGGAGACGAACATGAGTGGCTTGTGTACTGGGAGGAGCTCCCAAATTTCCCGACAGGTACCTATCGATTCCGAGTTGACGGGCATTATCTGGATGCCGACACAAACGAGCGAACCGCGTATCAGGTCGTGTCCAACGCGTTCGATGTAGTTCCCCAGTCCATCACCGTCGAAGACGCGCAAATCCAGGGAACAACGTTCACCGCTCGCCTGACCTATCCCGCAGTTGCGCCTTTGCAATTCATTGGAACGGATGAGGATCAGGGGTTGGTCCAAGGCGGCTATCGAATGCGTCACCCCCGTGTGCCAAGCGGTTGGCCGACACCGGTTGAGGATATCACGGTCAATGACATCACCGTGGGGACGCTCATGAATGGCAGTGGCAACTATATCTCAACGTTCGACGCCCAAGATATTCAGCTGACGACCGCCAACGAGATGATTAACGGTCGCGATATTCCGGTGACTCGGATTACAGTTGAGATCGGAAATCTACCCGGCAACCGCACGATTGGTGTGGATGTGACGGACGCACATGGAAACACGGGTTCGTATCGATGACATCTGAAGAGCTTCAAACGTTCTTAGAGAAGTTAAAGGAGCGCCGGACGGCGCTATTGGACGAGGGTGACTTCAAGGTGGAGCCTAATCGCACCGACGCGACCACGCTTCCAGACGAGGACGAGCAGCCGCTCAACGAGATGAATCAGGTCATTGCATCCCGACGAAACAAACAACGAGCTGACGAGCTCGCCGGCATCACACGCGCAATTCGCGCGATTCACGAGGACCCCGAGGACTTCGGATATTGCGAAGATTGTGGGGATGAGATTCCGATCAAGCGCCTGGAGCTGATGCCTTGGGCGCAATTCTGTGTGAAGTGCAAGAGCAAGCAGGATGATGGGCGCGGCTACAAACGCAGCCACGCCGGCGACTACCTAGACTAGGTTCGCTTTGCTCACCGGTTTGGTTCGCGTTGCTCACCGATTTGGTTCGCGTTGCTCACCGGTTTGGTTCGCGTTGCTCACCGATTTGGTTCGCTTCGCTCACCGATGCATAAGGAAAGCCCCAGGCTTCACGCGCTGGGGCCGACCTTTGACCAATGTAGTACGGGATGGTCAAACCTAAGCTGCTTGCTTTAACTCTACCTCACCTTCCGTGCGGAAATGGACCACACGTTGTGGGAATGGGATTTCGATTCCGGCGTCATCCAACGCTTTCTTGGTATTGCTGGCGACGCTGTCGAGCGCCAACCGCACATCAATGGGTTGGGACTTGGTCCAGTATCGAATCTCGAAGTTGACCGAGCTCGCGTCGTGTTCCGAAACCAAGATTTTGGGTTCGGGTTCCTGCAACACGCCTTCTGATTTCATCACGGCGTCGGCCAAGACGTTTCGCGCTTCTTCGATATCTTCGTCGTAAGCGATGCCTGTGTAGAACTGAGACATCATCTCGTCGCGCGCGGTCTGCACGCGAACAGCCGAAGTGAACAAACGGGAGTTAGGGACGACGAATTCTTCGCCGGTGATGGTCTGCAAGATTGTGTTTCGAAACGAAATGTCCTCAACAAAACCTTGCAGCCCATCGGCGTCGATATAGTCGCCAAGCCGAAACGGTCGGCGACCCAATATCAGCACACCCGCCAGAAAGTTCTGGAAGATGTCCTTGAACGCAAAACCCACAGCGACACCACCCAGGCCAAGCACGCCAACGATGTCACCAGCGGTCAAACCCGGGAACAGGACGGCGGAGGCTGAAAACAGACCACCGGCCAATGTTGCCGAATAACCAAGTGCGGAAAACAGGTTTTGCAGGTTGGGATCAATATCCCAACGGTTTGTGAGTGAGCGAATCACCCATCGAACCCCCTTCGCCAAAATCCATGCAGAAATTAATACAACTGAGGCGATAGCGAGGTCCGGAAGTAAATCGAGCGATGATATCCAGAAGTCTTCAAATACGTTCTTGATGCGGTCAAACATGTGTCTCTTATGCTGCTAGAAAACGGGTCGAGATAGCGAATCGCTCGCGGTTACGCGGCGACAGCGGTCTCAGCCAGGTCTTCGTACAGCGAGACAACGAGGTCTGACGTGAGCAGTGGCAACTCAAACGATACAAGGATGGAGCCTGGTCGGATCTGAATGTCACCATCAACTTCGCGGGCGAAGTCGATGACCCTTTCGGTCGCAACGGCTTGAGATCCGGTCACGATCTCCATCTCGACAATGCCTGACTCAAACACCCGGATTTCACCGGGTCCTTCGAAGGTCGGAATCGAAACGTATCGGCGATATGGAATGGCGTCCGTGTCGAACTCTTGACTAACTTCGTGCGCAATCGCACGAGGGTTGGAGTTCCATTGATAGGTCTTCAAAAACCCGAGATCCCGACGGTTTGATGCCATATCGCGCATGAATACACGCGCTCCGGCAATATCATCGATATCTTCGGGTGCGATGCACTCCTTTTCGACGACGGTTTCATCATCGAGCTCAACGACCAGGTTCCCGTACGGAAATCCGTGGCGGCGTCCGATGGGAATGAAGCGTCGAATGCGGCCTTCGATAAGGCGAGGACGCTCCAAAATCCAATCACGATGGGCCTCGCGTGTGCGCCAAGCGAGCGCAAGAAGAAGAATTGAGAAGGTTACGGTCACTGCAATACCTAGCAAAATCATATACTTCCCTTGGTTTTGTTGTGAGCGACTAAGACTCTCTAAAGCTGCGCTGGACCATCCCGTTGGTCTCCAGCCGGCTCAAGGTGTTTATCACCGAGCCGAGCGCGAGCGATGGCTGCTCGCGTCGCTAGTCATATGCTTAAACTATCACATAGACATGTTTGTTTCAAGAAAGCTATCAACCATTGGGGCTGAGGGCTAGGGGGCAAGAAACGAAAGCGCCGGAAAATCCCATCCAATCATAAACAGCTTGGATCTTCCGGCGCTTTCTAAAACGTTCAATCCACACACACACACACACACCCGACACGAAATTGAACGTTATGTCTTTTGCTTCGTATGAAGACCGTTTCATTTAGCCAACCATTCAGTTGGTCTCCATCGTAGCGATTTCTTATAGAGCATGGGTTGTGCCAAGATCGTCAAAACCGAACCAAAAAACTTGCTAACCCATTAAGTTCAACATGTTACAAGTTCCTGTGAGGAAATTCTCAACGCGTCAGAACCATGCCATAGGTGGCAACTCGGACTTCCATGTCATGGCAAGTGGAAATTCGGTTATCCACTTTACGCGCTTCGCGCTGGCGTCGCCCTGCGGGCTGGCGTCGCTTCGCTGGCGTCGCTCGTTTCACTCGCTGGGGTCGCGCTTCGCGCTGGCGTCGCTTCGCTGGCGTCGCTTCGCTGGCGTCGCTCGTTTCACCTCGCTGGGGTCGCGCTTCGCGCTGGTGTCGTGCCCTATTCGGTGCTGAAACGCGAGCGCAGCGCGCTGAAACGCGAACGGAGCGAGCTGAAACGCGAGATGTCTTGAGAAGGCCGACCCCTTTATCATGGGTTTACACACGTAGTCATAGCTACAGACCCATGACCAGAGGCCGACCATGAAGAAGACTATCACACAAATCGTTGCATTGGACCTATCTGAC